>NZ_JBIVFL010000014.1:0-67502 GCF_044748125.1 Streptomyces sp. NPDC090025
GAACGAACTCCCACTCGGCATCGGACAGTTCATGGCGACGAATCACGACACCATGATCCACCACTGGTGATCATTTGAAGACACTGCCTAGGGCCAAGGGTCGCGCCGGTACGTCAGGTCGCATCGGTTTTTCAGGTCGGACCGCCCCGACGCGGGTGGGGCGGTCCGGTGCGGTCAGCGGCCGCCGGTGAGGTCCAGCTCGCCGCTGCGGCCCTCGGCCGCCGGGTCCGGGGTGGTGCTCGCGGGGCGGGGAAGGCTCCAGTGGCGGGTCAGCGGGTGGCTGATGCCGCTCCACCACTCCTCGGCGGGCAGCGGGCCCGTGGGCTCGAAGGGCTGGCCTGGGCGCGGCAGCGCGACCCGCTGGCCCGCCTCGTCGGCGGCGTCCTTGGTCCAGGCGCCGGGCTCGGCCCACGGGTGCGGGGCGAGGTTGAAGGTGCCCCAGTGGATCGGCATCAGGACGCCGTGCGGGGCGCCGCCCTGGAGGTCCAGGTGGGCCCGCAGCCCCTCCTCGGGGGTCATGTGGATGTCCGGCCACCACTCGGCGTACGCGCCGATCTGGATCATCGTGGCGTCGAACGGTCCGTGGGCCGCGCCGATCTCCTTGAAGCAGGACGAGTAGCCGGTGTCACCGCTGTGGTAGATCCGGTGCTCGGGGCCCTCGACGACCCAGGACGCCCACAGGGTGTGCTGGGTGTTGCGCAGGCCGCGGCCGCAGAAGTGGCGGGCCGGGGTCGCGGTCAGCTTGAGCTCCCCGACCTCGGTGGACTCGTTCCAGTCCAGCTCGCGGATCCGGTCGGCGGGCACGCCCCAGTGCTCCAGGTGCGCGCCGACGCCGAGCGGCACCGCGAAGAGGGTGCCGGTGCCGGCCAGCGCCTTGACGGTGGGCAGGTCGAGGTGGTCGTAGTGGTCGTGCGAGATCACCACGACATCGACCGGGCCGAGCGCGGCCAGCGGCGCGGGCACCGGGTGCAGCCGCTTCGGTCCGGCGAAGGGGAAGGGCGAGCAGCGGTCGCCCCACACCGGGTCGAACAGCACCCGGTGGCCGTCGGTCTCCGCGAGCACGCTGGAGTGCCCCATCCAGGTGATCCGCAGCCCGCTGGTGGCGGGTTTGGCCAGGTCGGCGATGGTGGTGGGGTGGACGGGGATCGTGCCGGTGGGGGCTCGGCGCGCCCGTGCCTCCTTCTCGAAGTAGACCTTCGCGAACTCGACCGTCGAGCCGGACGGCCGGTTCCTGGCCGGTTCGGGGTTCTGGAAGACCCCGTCGGCGAAATTCGGGGAGCGGCGGATGCGCTCCATGCGCTCCCCCGTCGGGTCGGCGCCGAAGGCCGCGGGGCGCAGCGCGCGCACGCGGGCCCGCAGCGTGTGGTCGGAGCCAGTGCCGGTCACAGGACCTCCTGAGGTCGAGGGGTCCTTTCATTATGGGCGGCCGGTACGGCGCGGTGTCGGCGCGCGGCCCCGGCCATGATCCACCGGACAGGCCCCAGGGGTGTGCGCTCGGATAGGGTCGGGGCGTGGCGAGAGAGCGGTTGAGCGTGGCCGAGCGGCGGGAGGCGCTGTTGCGGGCGGCCGTCGCGCAGATCGAGGCCCGGGGCGTGGCCGCGGTGCGGATCGCCGATGTGGCCCAGGAGCTGGGGGTCAGCAACGCGCTGGTCCTCTACCACTTCGCCACCAAGGAACAGCTGGTCGCGGCGGCTTTCACGGACGCGGCGGAGCGGGATCTGGCCCGGCTGCGCACCCTGCTCGGGCGCCGTACGACGGCGGTGCGGCGGCTGCGGGCGGCGGTGCGCTGGTACGCGCCGACCGGGCAGGCCAAGGGCTGGCGGCTGTGGATCGAGAGCTGGGCGGTGGCGCTGCGGGATCCGGCGCTGCGAGAGGTCGCGGGTTCGCTGGACCGGGCGTGGAAGACGGAACTGGCGGCGGTGCTGGCCGAGGGGGTGGCGGCCGGGGAGTTCCCGTGCCCCGATCCGACGGCGTCGGCCTGGCGGCTCACCGCCTTCCTGGACGGTCTGGCCGTCCAGGCCACCTCGTACGCGGGCGCGCTGCCCCGCACCACCCTGCTGGCCTGGGCCGACGAGGCGCTGGCCCGGGAGCTGGGCCTCCCGGACCTGGACGGCCCCAGGCCGGCCGCTTAGCGGTGCGGCTTCCCCTGTCCGGCCGGCGGCCGGGGCCCGCGGGGTGCCCGCCGGGCTCAGACGAGCTCGTACACCGCCGTCACCGTGACGTGCTCCTCGATCTCGCCGGGGGCGAGGGGGACGCCCTCGCCGCCGTCGGCGGGGGCGCTCGGCATGGTGCCGGGGGTGGGGCGGACGGATTCGCCCTCGGTCAGGGAGACCAGGCGGCCGAGCTTGTGGCCGCTGAGCCGGGCGTGCTGGGCGGCCTTGTCGTGGGCGTTGCGGTGGGCGGCCTCGCGGGCCTTGGCGCGCAGCGCGGTGGGGTCGGAGACGTCGAAGACGACGCCGTTGACGCGGCCCGCGTCGCCGGTCGCCTCGGTGACCGCGCCGACCACCTGTCCGGCCTTGTCGATGTCGCGGACCCGTACCGAGAAGCTCTGTCCGGCCTGGTAGCCCGTCACCTTGCTCTCGCCCTCGGGGCTCTGGCTGTATACCGGGGAGAGCGACAGGCTCTCGGTGCGGATGTCGCGGTCGGCGATGCCCTGCGCGCGCAGCGCGTCGAGCAGGGCCTGGGCGGAGGTCTTCTGGGCGGCCATCGCCTCCTGCGCCGTCTTGCGGGTGGCCTCGACGCCGATCGACAGGACGGCGATGTCGGGTGCGGCGGACGCGCTGCCGGAGCCGATGACGGTGACGGTGGCGGGTGCGCTCTCGCGGGCGGCGGTGGCCGGGCGGGGTGCCGCGGGGCCCGCGGCGACGGCGGGCGCGGCGGCGCCGAGCAGCAGTCCGCCGAGCGCGGCGCCGACGGCGAGGGTGCGGAGCCGGGCGCGGCGGGCGGCGGGTGCGGCGGGGTGACGTGGCGTCATGGGCGGTCCCTTCGGCGGTGGCTGCCGGTGCTCCGGCGGGCACATCCCACCAGCCGTCGCCCGCCGCGCCGCCGCGCCACTCCTGTGCGGGCGTCCGCTTCACCTCTCCGTACCAGGGGCCGGGCGGGCTCAGCAGTTCAGGGAGAGCGGTGGCCGCCAGACCTGGCCGTCGCCCGCGACGCCCGGGGTGGGGGTGTAGGCGAGCGGTACGAGGTGGGTGGCGGCCGCTGTCTCGTTGCGGGTGCCGAGCCACAGGTCGATGATCTGCCAGGGCCGTCCGTCGAGCACGCTCACGGTCCTGGGCTGGCCGCCGCAGCTGTTGGCGTCGAAGAGCCGCCGGCCGTGCGCGGGGGCGTTCCAGCCGAGGTTGCCGGGGGTGGTCCAACCGGAGTAGAGCGAGGGCGCGGTGGCGTAGCCGATCGGGGTGCCGGTGCAGTAGCCGCAGGCGGGGTCGCCGTAGGTGAGCACGTACAGCTGTCGTGCCGGGTCCCACCAGCCGCCGGGGCCTTCGACGCGGCTCAGCCCCGCGACCTTGCGGACGCCGGTGCCGGTGCCGCCGGTGCCCGAGCCGTCGAGTTCCTCGATGTTGAGCTGCGCGGTGCCGGGGAGGGTGCAGACCAGCGCGGGCGTGGCGCCGGGGGTGCCGGATTCGATGAAGCCGAAGTCGCCGTTGCCGTGGCAGACGGAGAGCGTGGGCTTGCGGTACGTGCCGCCGGCGCCCGGGCCGGGTCCGCAGGGTCCGACGGCGGACGCGCAGCTCATCGTGTTGTACGCGTGCGCGTGGCCGAGGTTGTAGTGGCGCGGGCTGTTGAACCAGAGGATGAAGGCGTCGTCGTCGCGGCCCCAGCCGGAGCGGCGGATCATGCGCGGGTTGAAGCAGCCCTGGCCGGTGGCTCCGCAGGTGTCCTGCCAGGTGCGGCCGGTCCAGGGGTCGGTGGAGGCGGGGTCGAACAGCGGCCGGGGCGCGGTCCACGGCCCGCGCAGGGCGGGGGCGACGGAGACGCCGAGGCCGCACCACGGCGTGTCCCGGATGTTCCACCGGAAACCGCAGCCGTACATGGTGCCGTACAGGTGGTAGAGGCCGTCGACCTTGAGGAGCTGGCCCTCGTGCAGGTCGAGGCCGCGGATGGTGACGGCGGGCGGGAGCGGGAGGGGCGTGGCGGCCTCGGCGGCGGGTGTGACCGCGGCGCTCGCGGGGGTGCCGGGGGCGACGGCGGTGGCCGTGGCGGCGGGGAGCAGGGCGGTGGCCGTGGCGAGTACGACGCCACCGAGGTGGCGGCCGAGCCGGGGGAACCGGACGGGCCGGAGGAATCGAGCGGGCCGGAGGAATCGAGCGGGCCGGAGGAATCGAGCGGGCACGGCAGATGATATTCCGACGAACCATTGGATTCCGGTGCGTTCCGCTCCGGACACGCCCATCGGGCGGCCCGCCCCGCGAGGGTCACCGGCCGGGCCCGGCACGGGCGTTGTCAGTCCGGGTTGGTACAACTTCTCGCATCAGCCGATCAACGCCGTTCGGCGACCCTCTCTGGTGTCTGGAGCGTCCATGACCATCGGGAATTACCTGCGGGAGTTCCACGAGCTGCCCGTCTTCGAGTTCCCCGCGCCCGGTGTCCCGGCGGAGCTGCCCGAGCCCGCGGCCGCGGCCTGGCGGCTGTCGGCCTCGACGTACAGCGACGACGGCGACGAGCCCTGGCTGACGCTGTTCGAGCGGTTCCTGAAGTCGGTGGACACCAGCGGGGTGCGGGCCGTGGTGGTGGGCGGCTGGGAGGACGCGTACGAGGCGTCGTCGGCGGCCGTGGTGGACGCGCTGATCGCGGCCCGGGAGGAACTGCCTGCCCTGGAGGCGGTGTTCCTCGGCGACATGCTGTCGGAGGACTGCGAGATCTCCTGGATCGTGCAGTCCGACGTCACCAAGCTGCTCGCCGCCTATCCGCGCCTGGTGACCCTGGCCGTGCGCGGCGCGACCGGTCTGGAGTTCCCGCCCGTGCGGCACGAGGCGCTGCGCCGTCTCGTGGTGCAGTCCGGCGGGCTGCCGGGCGCCCTGGTGCGCGACATCGGCGGCTGCGAGCTGCCCGCCCTCGAACACCTGGAGCTGTGGCTGGGCACCGACTGGTACGGCGGCGACAGCACGCCCGAGGACCTGGCGCCGATCCTGTCGGGCGAGCGGCTGCCCGCGCTGCGCACCCTGGCGCTGCGCAACTCGGTGACCCAGGACGCGGTGGCGGCGGCGGTCGCCGGGGCGCCCGTGGTGCCCCGGCTGACCGAGCTCGACCTGTCGCTCGGGGTGCTCACGGACGTGGGCGGCGAGGCGCTGCTCGCCGGGCAGCCGCTGACCCATCTGAAGCGGCTGGACCTGGAGTACCACTACCTGTCGCGGGAGATGAGCGAGCGGATCGTGGACGCGCTCACGCCGTCCGGGGTCGTGGTCGACGTGAGCGACCGGCAGGAGCCGGACGTCCACGAGGGCGGGGTCGACCGCTACACGGCGGTCGGCGAGTGACCTCCGCCGCGAGCCTCCGGTTCGCCGTCGTCGGGATCCCCGCGAGCCGCCGGGTCCGCCTCTTCCAGGAGGCGGTGCGGGCCGCCGGGCTGCCCGAGGCGCGCCTGGTGCCGTGGCTGGACGTGCTCGGCGGCGGGGCGGGGTTCCGGGCGGGCGAGACGGTGCGGGTCGACACCCCCGGGGAGGATCCGGTGGTGGACCGGCTGCTCCGGGGCGCGGCCGACCCGACCCGGGTGGAGGGCTCGCGGCGGTGGTACGAGGCGTTGACCGAGGCCCTGCCCCGGCTGGCCGCGCGGGCGGCCGGGGCGGGGGCGGTGCTCGTGGACGATCCGGCGGAGACGGCGGTGCTGTTCGACAAGCGGCTGACCCACGGCCGGCTGCGGGCGGCCGGGGTGCCGGTGCCGGACTCCCCCACGTCGGGTGCGGACGCGCCCGCGGTACGGGGCTGGGCGGACGTCCGGGCGCTGATGGCCGGGGCCGGGCTGCGGCGGGCGTTCGTGAAGCCCGCGCACGGCTCGTCGGCGTCCGGGGTGCTCGCGGTGGAGACGGCGCCGGGCGGCCGGGTGCAGGCCACCACCTCGGTGGAGCGGGCGCCGGACGGGCGGCTGTTCAACTCGCTGCGGGTGCGCCGCTATCGGACCGAGGCCGAGGTCGCGGCGATCGTGGACGCGCTCGCGCCGGACGGGCTGCACATCGAGCGGTGGCTGCCGAAGGCCGCGCAGGACGGGCGGGCGGCCGATCTGCGGGTGGTCGTCGTCGACGGCCGGGCCACCCACGCGGTGGTCCGCACCAGCCGCTCCCCGCTGACCAATCTCCAGCTGGGCGGCGCCCGGGGCGATCTGGCCGCCGCGCGGGCGGCGACGGCCGCGGCGGGCGGCCGGTTCGCCGACGCCCTCGCGGTCTGCGAGCGGGCCTCCGCCGCGTTCCCCGGCACCCATTGCGTGGGCGTCGATCTGCTGCCCGGCACCGGCTGGCGCCGGTTCGCGGTCGGCGAGGTGAACGCCTTCGGCGATCTGCTGCCGGGCCTGTCCGGGCTGCCCGGCAGCGGCGCGGAGGGCCTGGACACCTACGCGGCGCAGGTCGCCGCGCTGCTCCGGACCCCCGCCGCCACCCCCATACCTTCGACTTGCCCCCACCGCCCCCACCGCCCCCACGGCACAGGAAACAGAAGAACCACAGGAACGAGCACGTCGTGAACCCCCAAGGCCCCTCCCCCGCCACACCACCGGCCGCGCACCGCGCCGACCCCGACATGAACGAGATCGTCGGCAGCCACGACCTGCTCCTGGTCACCCTCGACACGCTGCGCCACGACGTGGCGGTCGAGCTGGCCGCCGCGGGCCGGATACCGAACCTGGCCCGGTGGCTGCCCGGCGGGACCTGGGAGCGGCGGCACGCGCCCGGCAGCTTCACCTATGCCTCGCACCAGGCGATGTTCGCCGGATTCCTGCCCACGCCCGCCACGCAGGGCCCGCATCCCCGGCTCTTCGCGGCCCGGTTCGCGGGCAGCGAGACCACCGCCGACGGCACGTACGTCTTCCACGACACGCCCGACCTGGTGTCGGCGCTCGCGCACGAGGGGTACCGCACGGTGTGCGTCGGCGGGGTCGGCTTCTTCAACGGGCAGCCGCCGCTCGGGACCGTGCTGCCCGGGCTCTTCCAGGAGAGCCACTGGGAGCCGTCGTTCGGGGTCGCCTCGCCGACCTCGTTCGAGTCGCAGGTGGCGCGGGCCGAGGAGGTGGTGGCCGCGCTGCCCCGGGACCGCAGGCTGTTCCTGTTCGTCAACGTGTCCGCGCTGCACCAGCCGAACTGGTTCCACCAGGACGGCGCCACCGCCGAGGCGGGCGACACCCGGGCCAGCCACGCCGCCGCCCTGGAGTACGTGGACCGGCACATCGGGCGGCTGTTCGCCGCGATGAGCAGCCGCAGGCCCTGCTTCACGATCGTCTGCTCGGACCACGGCACGGCGTACGGGGACGACGGCTTCACCGGCCACCGGCTCGGCCACGAGAGCGTGTGGACCGTGCCGTACGCGCAGTTCACGCTGCCCGGCCCGGACGGCCGGGCCACCCTGTCCGGCCCGGACGCGGAGGCCGCCGCGTGAGCACCGTGACGACGACCCCGCACCCGTACCCCCGCCCGTACCAGAGCTATGTCTACGCCTACCCGCACAAGACGTCCTACCGGCCGCTGCCCGAGCGGCCCGCGCTGGCCGGGCTGTGGGCGGACCAGCCGAAGGACGCGCTGTCGCTGTACGCGCACATCCCGTTCTGCGAGGTGCGCTGCGGGTTCTGCAACCTGTTCACCCGGATCGGCGCGCCGGACGGGCTGACCACCCGCTATCTCGACGCGCTCGACCGGCAGGCGGCGGCGGTGCGCGAGGCGCTCGGCGACGCGGCGCCGGTGCGGTTCGCGACGGCGGCCTTCGGCGGCGGCACGCCGACCTTCCTGACCGCCGACGAGCTGACCCGGCTGTGCGACATCGCCGAGCTGCGGATGGGCGCCGATCTGCGGGCGGTGCCGCTGTCCGTGGAGACCTCGCCCGCCACGGCGACCGCCGACCGGCTCGCGGTGCTCGCCGAGCGCGGCGCGACCCGGCTGAGCATCGGCGTGCAGAGCTTCGTCGAGGCGGAGGCCCGGGCCGCGGTGCGCCCGCAGCGCCGGGCGGACGTGGAGGCGGCGCTCGGCCGGATCCGGGACGTCGGCGTGCCGGTCCTGAACATCGACCTGATCTACGGCATCGACGGGCAGACCGAGGAGTCCTGGCGCCGTTCGCTGGACGCGGCGCTCGCCTGGGCGCCCGAGGAGCTGTATCTGTATCCGCTGTACGTGCGGCCGCTCACCGGTCTCGGCCGCAAGGGCGACGGGGCGCACGCCGCCGCCGAGTCCGACGCGGACTGGGACGCGCGGCGGCTGCGGCTGTACCGCGCGGGCCGGGACCGGCTGCTCGCCGGGGGCTACACCCAGGTGTCGATGCGGATGTTCCGGCGCACCGACGCGCCGGCGCTCGGCGCCGACGACTACGCCTGCCAGACCGACGGCATGATCGGCCTGGGCTGCGGCGCCCGCTCGTACACCTCGCGGCTGCACTACTCCTTCGACTACGCCGTCGACATGCGGGAGATCCGCTCGATCGTCGACGCCTACACGGAGACGGCCGACTTCTCCCGGGCCGAGGTGGGGCGCGCGGTCGACGCCGCCGAGGCGCGCCGCCGGCATCTGCTGCAGTCGCTGCTGCAGGCGGAGGGGATGGCGCTGGCCGACTACGCGGAGCGGTTCGGCGGCGGCTCGCCGTTCACGGACTTCGCCGAGGAGCTGGCCCGCTTCGAGGCGCGCGGCTGGCTGGACACCGGCGCCCCGGCGGGGCTGCTGCGGCTGTCCCCGGAGGGCCTGGCGTATTCGGACGGGCTCGGGCCCGAGCTGTTCTCGGCGCCGGTGCGGGCGGCGATGGCCGCGTACGAGACGAAGTAGCGGGGCCCTGGGATGGATCTGACCGTGCTCTACCGGGGGCCGCTGGCCTCCTGCGACTACGACTGCCCGTACTGCCCGTTCGCCAAGCGGCGGGACAGCCCGGAGCGGCTGCGCGCCGACCGGGCGGCCCTCGAACGGTTCGCGGGCTGGGTGGCCGAGCGCTCGGACGACCGGCTGCGGGTGCTGTTCACGCCGTGGGGCGAGGGCCTGGTGCGGTCCTGGTACCGGCGGACGGTCGTCGAGCTTTCGCACCTGCCGCAGGTCGAGCGGGTGGCGATCCAGACCAATCTCAGCTGCCGTACGGAGTGGCTGGACGGGGCCGACCTGACCAAGGCGGCCCTGTGGTGCACCTTCCATCCGGGGCAGACGCCGTACGAGCGGTTCCTCGGCAAGTGCCGGGAGCTGGCCGGGCGCGGGGTGCGGTTCAGCGTCGGCGTGGTCGGTCTGCCGGAGCACCGCGAGCACGCCGTGCGGCTGCGTGCGGAGCTGCCGGAGCACGTGTACCTGTGGGTGAACGCGGCGGAGGGGCACACCTACACCGACGCGGAGGCCGCTGCCTGGACGGAGCTCGACCCGCTGTTCCCGTTCAGCAGGCAGCCGCACGCCTCGGCCGGGCTGCCGTGCCGGACGGGCGAGTCGGTGATCTCCGTCGACGGCGAAGGGACGGTGCGGCGCTGCCATTTCGTCCCGGCCGAGCTGGGCAATCTGTACGACGGCTCGTACCGTGCGGCGCTGCGGCCGCGGCCGTGCCCGCTCGCGGTGTGCGACTGCCACATCGGCTATGTGCACCTGGAGACGCTGCCGTTGTACGACGTGTTCGCGGGCGGTGTCCTCGAACGCGTCCCGGCGCGGGTCCCGGTGCCCGCTCCGGCGGCGGTCCCGGGCCTGTTCCCCCGGCCCGGGACGGCCCGCACCCTGCCCCTGCTCTGAGCCGGTCCGGTCAGAGCGGGAGCAGGTCCGGGCGCTTGGCCTCGACGTGGTCGCCGGAGCTCTCGCCGCGCAGCCGGCGCCCGATCCACGGGACCAGGTATTCGCGGGCCCAGTGGATGTCGTCCTTGCGGACCTCGAGGGTGCCGCGGAACGGCTGCGGCGGCCAGGGCTGCTCGGGGTCGGCCGGTACGCGCATCCCGAGGACCTGGGCGGCGCGCAGCGCGACCCGGGTGTGCCCCTCGGGCGACAGGTGGAGCCGGTCGTCGTCCCAGGCCCGGCGGTCCTGCACGGACCGCAGCGACCACAGGTCGAGCACCGGGCAGCCGTAGCGGTCGGCGATGGCGCGGACGTGCCCGTTGAAGGTGGCGATCTTGCCGCGCAGGTGCTTGAGCAGGATCACGTCACGGGTGTCGAAGCCGGTGGTCACCATGACGGTGCCGACGGCGGAGCTGAGGTCGGCCACCGCGCGCTCGAAGCGCTCGGCGACGTCGTCGGGGTCGGTGCCGGGGCGGATGATGTCGTTGCCCCCGGCGCAGAAGGTCACCAGGTCGGGGGCGAGTTCCTTCGCCCTCGGGACCTGCTCGGCGACGATCTGGTCGAGCAGTCGCCCCCGCACGGCGAGGTTCGCGTACCGGAAGTCGTCGTGCTCGGCCTCCGGCAGTTCGTCGGCGAGCAGGACCGCGAACCGGTCCGCCCAGCCGACGTACGTCCCATCGGGCCCGGGGTCCCCGACGCCCTCGGTGAAGCTGTCACCGATCGCCGCGTACGACCCGATCGCGCTGCTGTCTGTTGATCTCGAATCGTCTGCCACGGGAGCACATCTTTCCTCGCGGGATGTGACCTACGCGACCGTAAGGAGGGGTTGACGGCGGGTGACATATGCCACCGATAAAGACTTCGCCAAGCCGGAATACATCGGGGACACGCCGGACGTGCCGGAGGCCCGGCACAGGGTGCCGGGCCTCCGGGGTGTCCGCGTGGCGGGCTGATCCGGGATCAGATGCCCACGCCGTGCTGGCGCAGCGCGGCCAGCGGGTCGATGTCGGAGCCGTACTCCGGGCCGGTCCGCATCTCGAAGTGCAGGTGCGGTCCGGTGACGTTGCCGGTCGCTCCGGACAGGCCGATCTGCTGGCCGCCGCTGACGGTCTGGCCGGCGGAGACGGACAGCGAGGAGAGGTGGCCGTACTGCGAGAAGGTGCCGTCGGCGTGCTGGATGACGACCTGGTTGCCGTACGAGCCGCCCCAGCCGGCCGAGTAGACGGTGCCGGGTCCGACCGCGCGGACGGTGGTGCCGGAGGAGGCGATGAAGTCGACGCCGGTGTGGTAGCCGGAGGACCACATCGAGCCGGAGGCGCGGTACGGGGTGGAGATGCCGCCGTCGACCGGGGCGACCCAGCCGGAGGAGGAGGCCGTGCCGGCGGCGGACGAGTTCGACGACGCCGACGAGGAGGAAGAGGAAGCGGAGTCCGCGGCGGAGGACGCCGAGGAGCGGTCGGCGCCGCGCGAGGCGCGGCTCGGGGCCTCGTCGCCGTTCTTCGCGGAGCCGCTCTTGGCGGACGCGGTGGAGCGCTCGGCGGAGGCGGCCTTCGGCGCGGCGGCCTTGGCCGGGGCCTTGGCGGTGTTCTTGCCGCCGAGGGTGAGCTTCATGCCGGGCAGGATCAGCGAGGGGTTCTCGCCGACGATCTGGCGGTTGTCCTGGTAGAGCTTGTGCCAGCCGCCGGTGAGCTGGTGCTCGACGGCGATCTTGGACAGGTAGTCGCCGCGGACGACGGTGTACTGCTCGGCGGCCGGGGTCTTGGCCGCGGCCTTCGGGGCGGCGGCGGGCACGGCGGCGGCGACGGCCTGGCGGGGAGCGGCGGCCGGGGCGGCCTGCTCGGCGGCGTGCGCGCCGGTGGCGCCGATGAGCGGGAGGGCGACGACGGCGCCTCCGGTACCGGCGGCGACGAACCCGCGGGTGATCGGGTTGACCTTGGGACGGCGGTGCTTACCCTTCGCGGGCATGGCGAATTCCTCTCCGTCGCCTGCGAGGTGAGCTGTCGGGTTCGGACTGGAGATGTCCGGCCGCGCGGTCGCGCGGCTTCACCCCGAGCCGTTCTTCTCGGTCTCAGCTTCGAGGGATCGGCGTGGTACCTGGGTCCCCCGCTCCTGCCTGGTACGGGTGGGTGCGGATTCCGGTCGGCGGCAGGATTCGGCGGTCCGACCGGATTGAGCGCGACGCTAGACGAGCCGGGACGGCGGGAACAAGCCACGGGTTGCCTGGTTTTCGGTGGCAGCTGAATTCCGGCCGGAATTCCCGTCACCCTCCGTCGATGACGGTCCCTCGATTTCCCTTTGCCGGGGGGAATTTGGAAAAGATGATCAACCACGGTCCGTCACGGTTATGACGCTCCTCACGCCGCCGCGCTCATCTCCCCTGGAAACAGGGCGGCTTATACACAATCACCCAATCCGGACAGATCACCCATTCCAGTCCGATGGGGGTGCGGACGGGGCTCACCAGCCGTGATGATTGCCCCAGGAACCGATCGAGCGACCAGGAGCAACCGTGACACAAGCCACGACCGAGCCCGAACTCACCGGCGTACGCAACTTCCGCGACCTCGGCGGACTGCCGGCCTCCGACGGCCGGGCCGTCCGCCCGGGCCGGCTCTTCCGCAGCGGCCACCTGGCCCACGCCACTGCCGCGGACGCGGCCTTCCTCACCACCCTCGACCTGCACACCGTCTTCGATTTCCGCAACGAGGCGGACGTCCGGGTGGAGGGTCCGGACGTGGATCTTCCGGGTGTGCGGAACGTGAACATACCGCTGAACGACCCGGCGGACGGCAAGGAGTTCTGGCGGCTGGTTCGCGACGGTGACATCCAGCAGCTGCGCGAGATCCTGGGCGACGGCAAGGCCGCGGCCCGGATGACGGAGTCGTACCGGAAGATGGTCGTCCGGCGGACGGCCGAGCACAGCCGCATCCTGCACGCGATGGCCGAGGACAGCGTCCCCGCCCTGATGCACTGCGCGGCCGGGAAGGACCGGGCCGGGCTCGCGATCGCCATCGCGCTGCTCGCGGTCGGCGTGGACCGGTCGGCGATCGAGGCGGACTACGTGAAGTCCAACGCCCCGCACCGGCGCTACAAGGTGCAGCGCAGCTCCACCGCGCCGGACGCCATGTCGCCCGAGGTGATGGAGCTGCTCGCGCCGCTGTTCGACGCGCGGGTGGAGTATCTGCGCGGCGCCTTCGACATGATCGAGGAGACCTGGGGCTCGGTCGGCGCCTATCTCACCGAGGGCCTCCAGCTCGCGCCGAAGACCCTGGAGCGACTGCGCGAGCACCTGCTCACGGAGGCGTGAGCGAGGCCGCGCCCCGGCGGGACTACTGGTTCTGCGCGCCCATGGCGAACAGCAGGTAGAGGAAGGCGGCGAAGAGGTGGCCGGCGACCAGATAGGCGAAGAGCCGGAGCACCAGCCCCTTGGGGAACTTGCCCTCGCCGCGCTCCTCGCCGGTGACCGGTGCGGATTTCTCGGACATGTCAGTCCTTTCCGGGGTGTGTCGAGCCCCTGCCGCCGAGGCACAGCTCGGCGACGGGGCTCTGCAGCAGGGTGTGCACGAACAGCAGCTCGGCGCCGCCGCGGGTGGCGGCGCCGATCCGGTGCGGGGTGAACGAGTCGAAGTGCGCGCCGTCGCCCGGTTCGAGCACGTGCACGGCGTCGCCGAGCGCGAGCCGCACCCGGCCTTCGAGGACGTGGAGCCACTCCTCGCCCGGGTGGACCCGGACGATGTCGGCGCTGGTGGCGTACGGCACGTGCACCCGCAGCGCCTGCATGGCCCGGCCCGCGGCTCCGGCCGGCCGGTAGACCCAGCCGTCGGCCTCGACCGGCTCGGCCCGCGCGCCCCGGATCACCGGGTCGCGCTCCGGCGCCACCTCGCCGAGCAGCTCGGAGACCGTCGTACCGTAGATACGGGCCAGGGCGAGCAGCATCGGCAGCGAAGGCTGCCGGTTGCCGGTCTCCAGGCGGGAGAGGTGGGCCGGGGAGAGCCCGGCCCGCTGGGCGGCGGCCTCCAGGGTGAGCCCGCGCCGCCGACGCAGCGCGCGCAGCTGCGGGGCGACATCGGGCAGCCCGTCGGGCAGTCCTCCGGGCAGGACGTCCGGTGGGACGTCGGGGACTCGGTCCATGGGTACATTCCGCCAGGAACTTTCCTCTGAGGCAATTTTCTTGCCTCAGAGGCAAAAGTCCGGCGCCCCCGTACCGATCGGGGGGCGCCCGGCTCAGCGCTGCGCGACCGCCTGCTTCACCAGGGTCTTCCCGAAGTCCCACATCAGCCCGCCGCCCCCGTGGGCGTCGTCCATCACCGCCGTGAAGGCGGCCAGGAAGCGGTCGACGTCCCGCTCGTCGATCACCAGCGGCGGGATCAGCTTGATCACTTCCAGGTGGTCGCCGGACACCTGGGTGAGGATCCGGTGCCGCTGGAGCAGCGGCACCACGACCATCTGCGCGAACAGTCCCTTGCGGGCCGCCTGCAGCATGGTCCAGCGGCTGCGCAGGCCCAGCGAGCTGGGCCGGCCGAACTCGATGCCGATCATCAGGCCGCGGCCCCTGATCTCCTTCAGGAGCTCGTAGCGCGGGACCAGCTCGCGCAGCCGCCCGATGAGCAGCTCGCCCATCCGGCGGGCGTGCGCGACCGTGCCCTCGGACTCCATCACCGAGAGCACCGCGAGGCCCGCGGCCATCGCCTGCGCGTTGGCGCCGAAGCTGGCCGAGTGGACGAGCACCCGGTCCATCGAGGAGTAGACCTTCTTGAAGATCCAGTCCTTGCCGAGGGTGGCGCCCACCGGCACATAGCCGCCGGAGAGCGCCTTGGCGACGCAGAGCAGGTCCGGCTCGACCCCTTCCTCGTGCTGGTACGCGTAGAAGTCGCCGGTCCTGCCGAGCCCGGTCTGCACCTCGTCGGCGATCAGCAGCGCGCCGTGCCGGTGCAGCAGCTCCTGGGCGGCGCGCAGGAAGCCCGGCGGGGCCTCCGTCACGCCCTTGCCCTGGATCGGCTCCACCACGAAGGCTGCCACGTCGCCCTTGCGCAGCTCGCGCTCCAGCGCGTCGAGGTCGCCGAGCTCGATCGCGGTGTCCGGCAGGAGCGGCGCGAAGCCGTCCCGGAAGCCGTTCTCGCCGTTGACCGAGAGCGAGCCGGTGGTGAGCCCGTGGAAGGCGTGCGCGCAGTAGAGGATCCGCGGCCGCCCGGTGGCGTACCGGGCGAACTTGAGCGCGGTCTCCACCGCCTCGGTGCCGCTGTTGCCGAAGAACACCCGGTCGAGGTGCGGGCTGTGGGTGAGCAGCCGCTCGGCGAGCAGGCCGGGCAGCGGCGGGCAGTCGAAGCGGGTGAGGTCGGCGAGCTGGGCGTCCAGGACGTCGTGCAGGGCCTGGCGGACGACGGGGTGGTGCCGTCCGAGGCCCATGACGCCGAATCCGGCGAGCATGTCGAGGTGGTCGTTGCCCTCGGCGTCCCAGAAGTGCGCGCCCTCGGCCCGTACATACACCTTGTCGAAGCCGATGGTGTGCAGCATCCGCGGCAGCTGGTGGTTCAGATGCCGGGCGTGCAGCTCGTAGCGCTCGGCGCCGCGTGCGGCGAGCAGCGCCCGCAGATCGAAGCCGCCGGGGGCTCCGGCCCCGGCCGTCCCGTCGGTCCCACCCGTCATGGTCCGGTCACCCGTTTCCGGAGACGGTCTCGCGCACCGCGCGCAGCGACTCCTTGAGGGAGCCCATGGTGGCGAGGACGGCGGTGGGCTCGTAGCCGCAGTGCGCCATGCAGTTGGCGCAGCGCGGGTCCTTGCCGCGGCCGTACTTGTCCCAGTCCGTCTCCTCGATGAGTTCGCGGTACGTGGGTACGTAGCCGTCGCTCATCAGATAGCAGGGGCGCTGCCACCCGAAGAGTGAGTAGTTGGGGATCGCCCACGCGGTGCAGGGGAAGTCGGCCTTTCCTTCCAGGAAGTCCAGGAAGAGCGGCGAGTGGTTGAGCCGCCAGCGTCGCCGGTTTCCACCCGCGAACGCCTTCTTGAAGAGTTCCCTGGTCTGCTCGACGCCCAGGAAGTGTTCCTGGTCAGGGGCTTTCTCGTACGCGTAGGCGGGCGAGATCATCATTTCGTCGACCTGGAGATCGTCATTGAGGTAGTTGAGCACCTCGATGATCGTCTGCGGGGTGTCGGTGTTGAAGAAGGTGGAATTGGTGGTGACCCGGAAGCCGCGCCGCTTGGCCTCCTTGATCGCCGCCACCGCCTCGTCGAACACGCCCTCCTTGGCCACCGATTCGTCGTGGCGTTCGCGCAGTCCGTCGATGTGCACGGCGAACGCGAAATACGGGGAGGGGGTGAACTTGTCGAGCTTCTTGCGGAGCAGCATCGCGTTGGTGCACAGGAAGATGTACTTCCGCTTGGCCACGAGCTGACGCACGATCTCGTCGATCTGAGGGTGCATCAGCGGCTCGCCGCCGGCGATGGACACCATGGGAGCGCCGGACTCCAGGACGGCGCCGACGGCCTGGGCGACCGGCATCCGCTGCTTGAGGACACCGGCCGGGTGCTGGATCTTGCCACAGCCCTCGCACGCGAGGTTGCAGGCGAACAGCGGTTCGAGCTCGACGATCAGCGGGAACTTGGCCCGCTTGCGGAGCTTCTGTTCGAAGAGATAGGTCCCGACCCGGATGGACTGACGGAGCGGCATGGCCATAACTCGCTCACCTCCTGGGGAGCAGCAAAGAACGGTGCCATTCGAAGAATGCGGGAAGGACCGCACGGAGAACACGGAAGGCCGATATTCCCCCGCGCACCGTGCCGATCCGGACCAGTTCATGTTCTGGAGCGTCCACGACCACCCGTACGGCCGCAACCGGGCGGGCTCCGGCGGCCAGGGCGGTCCGCAGCGTGGCGGCGGACTCCATGTCGACGGCGATCGCGCCCCCGGCCCGCAGCGCGGCCCGCTCGGGGCCGCGCACGATGTGGTCGGAGCCGGTCAGCGGGCCGGTGTGGACGGTCCGGCCGGGCAGCGCCCGGGTGAGCGCGTCGACCAGCGGGCCGGTGCCGACGCAGGCGGTGACCCCTTCGGCGTCCCGGGTCTCCTCGGCGACGATCAGGTCGCCCGGGTGCATCCCGGGGGCGAGCCCGGCGCAGAAGCCCGAGGCGATCACGGCGGCGTCCCGCCAGGGCCCGGCCGCCAGGGTCCTGGCGACGGTCCGGCGGGCCTGCGCGGGACCCATGCCGGTGCGGACCACGGTGACGGGTCCGGCCGCCCCTGACCGGCCGCCGCCGCTGCGCAGCGCCAGTTTCTCGATGCCGAGCGCGCAGGCGACGACCAGCGGCGGCCCGCCGGGACCGGCGGCCGGTACGGGTCCGGTCCCCGCGCCGGGTTCCGGCGGCGGCCCGCCGCCCGGTGCCCGGTCCATCAGGCGGCCTTCCGGCCGGGCAGCACGGGATCGCCGTGCAGATAGCGGCCGAGCGCGGTGAGCGGGAAGACCTGCCGGTAGAGGTGGTAGTTGATGGAGAAGTCCCACGGGAAGCCGGTGCCGGTGAAGTGCGGCTCGTCCCAGGAGCCGTCCTCGTTCTGGGTGGCCGCCAGATGGGCGATCCCGCGCCGGGCCGCCGCGGAGTCCCGCTCGCCCGCCGCGAGCAGCGCGAGCAGCGCCCAGGCGGTCTGCGAGGCGGTGGAGGCGCCGCGGCCGATCCACTCGGGCTCGTCGTACGAGCGGAGGTCCTCGCCCCAGCCGCCGTCCTCGTTCTGCACCGACTCCAGCCAGCGCACCGCCCGCCGGATCGCCGTGTGCCCGGGCGCGAGCCCGGCGGCGACCAGGGCGGGCACCACGGACCCGGTGCCGTAGACGTAGTTGACGCCCCAGCGGCCGAACCAGCCGCCGTCCGGGTGCTGTTCGGCGAGCAGCCAGTCGATGCCGCGCCGGGCGCGCGGATGGTCCGCCCGGCCCTCGTACGCGAGCATCTCGACGACGTGCGCGGTGACGTCGGCCGACGGCGGGTCGATGACCTCGCCGAAGTCGCAGAACGGCAGCCGGTTGGGGAACGGGCTGGTGTTGTCGGCGTCGAAGGCGCCCCAGGCACCGTTGCGGGACTGCATCCCGACGGTCCAGCGCACACCCCGGGCGACGGCCGCGTCGAGCCGCGCCGGGTCGGGGTGGCGGACCCGGCGCAGCGCGAGGACGACCTCGGCGGTGTCGTCGATGTCCGGATAGTTGTCGTTGTGGAACTCGAACGCCCAGCCGCCGGGCGGGAGTCCGGGCCGCCGCACGGCCCAGTCGCCGGTCCGGGTGATCTCCTCGTCGAGCATCCAGTCGGCGGCCTTGACCAACGCCGGGTGGTCCGGGGGCAGTCCGGCGTCGGCGAGCGCGATGGTGGCGAGGCAGGTGTCCCAGACCGGGGACTGGCACGCCTCGATCATCCGGACCGGCCCGCCGTCGCCCCCGGCGTCCCCGAGGCCGCCGGGGGCCGCGTCGCGCCAGACCGCGAACCGGTCGAGGGAGGCGATCCCGGCCTTCATCACCGGGTGTTCGAGGTCGTAGCCGAGCAGATGGAGGGCGATCACCGAGTACACGGCGGGCGGCTGGATCCCGCCCCAGCAGCCGTCGTTCTCCTGCCGCTCGACGATCCAGCGGGCGGCCACGTTCATCGCGACCTTCCGCAGCCGGCGCGGGGCGACCTTGCGGTAGAGGTGCAGTCCCTTGTCGACGCGCTGGAAGAAGCCGTCCCAACTGGCCACCGGAGCCAGCGGCTTGACCGGACGGGGCCGGGCCGGGTCGGTGTGCAGCTCGTCCAGCGGGAACGGCGCGGGCCGCACCGGCCGGTGCGCCGAGACGACGGTGAGCGGCACGATGGTCTGCCGGGCCCAGCAGCCGAAGTCGTAGATGTTCAGCGGCACCCAGGACGGCAGGAAGATCAGCTCGGGCGGCAGTTCGGGCAGGTCGTCCCAGTCCCACCAGCCGAACAGGGCGAGCCAGATCCGGGTGAACACGCGGGCGGCGGCGATGCCGCCCTGTTCCCGGACCCAGGCCGAGGCACGGGCCATGTGCGGGGCGTCGGGGTCGTCCCCGGCGAGCCGCAGCGCGACGTACGCCTCGATGGTGGCGTTGAGGTCGGCGGGGCCGCCGTAGAAGGTGGCCCAAGTGCCGTCCTCGTGCTGCTCGCCGCGGACGAAGCGGGCGGCGGCGCGGGTGGTGTCGGGGTCGAGGATGCCGAGGAAGCGGCGCAGCAGCAGGTCCTCGGCGTCCATGGTGACGTTGGTCGCCAGGTCGCCCTTCCACCAGCCCTCGGGGTCCTGGCGGCCGAGCAGGTGGGTGACGGCGCGCTCGGCGGCGCGGGCGGCGGCCGCGTCGAGCGCGGGGTCGGGCGGTGGTGGTGCTCCGGTGGTCCCGGGGTGGTGCGCGGTGGTGTCGCTGGCCGCGGCTGCTCGGGGTCCCACGGCCCCGGCGCTTCCGTCGGTCGTCGCTGTCATGGCTTCCCCTTCGTGCAGGCGATGTAGCGCGTGGTTCGCGTACTTCTGCTTCAACGGGTCTGCCGTCGGCCGGTGCCGTGCTGGGCACCGGCCGGCGACTGCGCACTCATATCAGGGTGATGGTGATCATCTCTTCCGTACGACGACGAAATCGGCCAGAGCCGTGAGCTGGCTCCTGACATGGGCCGGGAGGTCCACCTCGTGGAGCGCCCGGATGGCGACGGCGTGCTGGCGGCGGGCCTCCTGGGAGGTCCACTCCCGGCCGCCGGCCTCCTCGATGAGGGCGGCCCTGGTGGCGAACTCCTCCTCCGAGAACGAGTCGAAGTCGTTGCTCTTGGCGTCGGCCGCGAGCAGCTCGCCGAGCCGCTCGGAGGCCGGGCCGCCGGCCGCGAGGGCGGCGACGACCGGCAGCGACTTCTTGCGCTGGCGCAGGTCGGACCAGGTCTGCTTGCCGGTGGACTCCGGGTCGCCCCAGATGCCGAGCAGATCGTCGACGGCCTGGAAGGCGAGGCCGAGGTGGTAGCCGTACTCCTCCAGCTTGTCGGCGGTCCGGTCGTCGGCGCCGCCGAGGACGGCGCCGATGGAGACGGCGCAGGCGAGCAGGGCGCCGGTCTTGTTGCCCTCCATCTCCAGGCACTCCTCGACGGTGACCCGCTCGCGGTGCTCGTAGGAGATGTCCTGGGCCTGGCCGTCGATCAGCTTGCGGGTGGCCGTGGTGAGGCGGCGGGTGGCCCGTCCGGCCTCGACGGTGCCGAGTTCGAGCAGCAGTTCGTTGGCGAGGGCGAAGAGCGCGTCGCCGACCAGGATGGCCTGGGCGGGTCCGTGCACCTTCCACACCGTGTCGCGGTGGCGGCGCTGCTCGTCGCCGTCCATCAGGTCGTCGTGGAGCAGCGAGAAGTTGTGCACCAGCTCCACGGCGACGGCGCCGGGGATGCCGACCTCGGGTCCCGTGCCCGCGGCCTCGGCGCCGATCAGGGCCAGTGCGGGGCGGACGGCCTTGCCGCTGTCGGCGTCGGTCGGGTTGCCGTGGGCGTCGATCCAGCCGAAGTGGTAGGCGGCCACGGTGTCCATGGGCGCGGCGAGCCGGTCCACGGCGGCCCGCATCACGGGCGTGGACAGCGCCCGGCCCCGCTCCAGGAGCGCGGCCACGTCCTCGGTGTCGACGGCCGGGTTGCCCGGCTGCACAGTCGGCACGGTCTCTCCTCTGGTTCCGGTACTCACACTCATACCGCCTCCTGCAGCGGATGGTCGTATTGGCGGCCGAGGGCGGAGAGCGCGGCGCCCGCGGCGCTGAATCCGCTGCGGACGGCACCCTCCATGGTCGCGGGCCAGCCGGTGGCGGTCCACGCGCCGGCCAGGTACAGGCCGGGTGCGTGGGTGCGGGCGCCGGGCCTGAGCCGGCCGACGCCAGGGGTGGGGGCGAACGTGGCGGTGCGTTCACGGGTGACGAAGAAGTCCCGGACCCCGGCGCCCCGGGCGGCGGGCAGCAGCCGCTCCAGTTCGGGCAGGTAGCGCTCGCGCAGCGCGGCGACGGGTTCGTCGATGTCGTCCTGGGCGGCGGACTGGGAGACGGCGAGGTACTGGCCGCCGCCGGTGAGGCCGGAGGACTCGGTGCGGTCGAAGACCCACTGGACCGGGGAGCCGAGCGCGGTGAAGAACGGCTGCCGCAGCACCTTGCGGTCGTAGACGACGTGCAGGTTGAGGATGGGCGCGGTGCCGATGTCGAGGAGCCGGTCGGGGTCGTCGAGGGCGCCCTCGGGGAGCAGTTCGCGGGCCTCACGCTGCGGGACGGCGAGGACGACGGCGTCGGCCTCCAGGGTCTCGTCGGGCAGCCGGACGGTCCACCGGCCGTCGTCGGCGCGGCTGATCCGCTCGGCCTTGGCGCGCAGTTCGGTGCGCACGCCGAGCGCGTCGAGGGCGGCGCGGGCCCGGGTGTCGTGGAGTTCGCCGAGCGGGACGTGCGCCCAGCCGATGTCGGCGGCGCCGTTGTCGGAGAGCAGTCCGGTCTTGAAGACCATGGCGGCCAGGCCCATCGAGGCGTCCGGGGCCACCGCGTTGAGGGTGGCGACGCCGACCAGGTCCCACAGCGCCTCGACGGTGCGGGCGGACTGGCCGTGGCGGCCGAGCCAGGTGCCGAAGTCGATGCCGTCGAGGGCGAGGTCGGCCGGGTCGAGCTTCTTCAGGGCGAGCGCGGCCCGGCCCACCGAGGCGCGTTCGGCGAGCGACAGGTGCGGATAGGTGGCGAGGCTGCGGGCCAGGTGCAGCGGTACGGGCAGGGCGGAGCGGCGCAGCCGGCCGAGGCGCGGTCCGCGCGGGTGGCCGACGTCGAGCACCGGCACGTCGAGGCGCGGCTGCACGGGGGCCAGGTGGGCGGCCCCGAGCCGGTCGAGGAACCAGCGGTAGGCGGTGCAGCAGCGCAGGTAGACGTGCTGGCCGTTGTCGACGGTGAGGTCGCCGCGCCGGAACGAGAAGGCGAGGCCGCCGAGCCGGGGGCGGCCCTCCAGGAGGGTGACCCGGAGGCCGGCGTCGGCGAGCTGCAGGGCGGTGGTGACCCCGGCGAGGCCGCCGCCGACGACGACGGCGTGCGGCCTGGGGTCGCCGGAGCCGCCGGTGCGGCCGCTGGCGCCGCCGCCGGGGATCCGGATGTCGTCGGTGGTCACGCCGTCTCCCCTCGGTGCGCCGGGGCCGGGGCGCGCGTCCCGGCCGGGTCGGAAGACGCGCCGGGGCGGGCGGAGGTTGTCCGGCGGCCCTGACGACCGCGCGGGGCGGTCACGCGGGCCTCCGCAGGGTGCGCCGGGAGATGTGCCGGGCGTCGAGTCCCGACAGGCCGCGGACGGCGACGTACGCCTTCTCGCGTCCGGGCAGCGAGACCCGGCCGCGCAGCACGGCCTCGGGGTCGCGCTCGATGCGGTCGAGCAGGCGACGGTAGATCCCGGCCATGGCGGCCACGCAGGCGCCGCTGCGGCGGTCGAGCATCGGCAGCAGCCGGTAGCCCTCGGCGAACAGGGCGCGGGCCCGGCGCACCTCGAAGTGGATCAGACCGGCGAAGTCGGCGCCGGGCGGCGGGGTGTCGGCGCCGAAGCCGTCGCCGCAGCCGAACTTGGCGAGGTCGTCGGCGGGCAGGTAGACCCGGCCGTTCTGGGCGTCCTCGCGGACGTCGCGCAGGATGTTGGTGAGCTGGAGCGCGAGGCCGAGGGTGTCGGCGTACTCGGCGGCCCGGTCGGCGCCGACGGCGCCGGGCTGGGTGCCGAAGACGCCCAGCGAGAGGCGGCCGATGGCGCCCGCGACGCACCGGCAGTAGATCTTGAGGTCGTCCCAGGTCTCGTAGGTCTCGCCGCGCAGGTCCATCTGGACGCCGTCGATGAGCTCGTCGAGCCCGCCGAGCGGCAGCGGGAAGCGGCGGGCGGCGTCGCTCAGCGCGACGGCCACCGGGTCGGTGTCGTCCTCCTCGACCTCCCCGGCGACGATCCGGCCGAGGAGGGTACGGGTGGCCTCCAGGCGCTCCTTCTTCTCGGCGGGCGGCAGCGGGCCGTCGCCGATGTCGTCGACCCGGCGCGAGAAGGCGTACAGGGCCGACATGGCCTGGCGCTTCTCGGTCGGCAGGAGCCGGATCCCGTACGCGAAGTTGCGCGCCTGTCCGCCGGTCACGGCCTCGCAGTAGCTGTACGCGGCCTGGACCGGTGCGGACGGCTGCGGCTGTCCCTCCACGGTGCGGCTCACCCCTCTCTCCGCGCGGCGAGCAGCACGGCGCCCGCCCGGCGCATCAGACTCGGTTTGCTGGCCTTGGGCGGCCCGGGCAGCACGTCGAAGCCGGCGTCGGTGACGGCGTCGAGTGCCGCGTACCCGCCGGCGGTGAAGCCGGCGAGCAGCAGTCGGAGGCGGCCGCGGACGCTGCCGACGAGCGGGGCACCCGCGTCGAGCAGGGCGCGGGCCCGGTCGGCCTCGAAGGCGATCAGGGCGCGCACCGAGGCTCCCGCGGTGGGTGCGGCGAGGTCGTCCTCGGTGACGTGGAAGCGCTTCAGGTCCTCGGCGGGCAGGTAGATCCGGTCGCGGCCGAGGTCCTCGGCGACGTCCTGGAGGTGCTCGACGATCTGCAGCGCGGTGCAGATCTCGTCGGAGCGCTCGATCCGCTCGGGGGTCGCGGTGCCGGTGATGCCGAGGACGAGGCGGCCGACCGGGTTGGCGGACAGCTCGCAGTAGGCGAGCAGGTCGTCGTAGCTCTCGTAGCGGCGGACCAGCTGGTCCTGCCGGTTGGCGGCGACCAGGCCGAGGAACGGCTCGGGGGTGAGGCGGCAGCGGTCGACGGTGGGGCCGAGGGCGCGCAGCAGCGGGTGCCGGGGCGGTCCGTCGGCCGGGTCGAAGACGCGCATGAGGTCGGTCTCGAAGGCGTCGAGCATGGCGACCCGGTCGTCGGCGTGTCCGGGGGCGACGCCGAGGTGGCGGGCGTCGGCGCCGCCGGGGGCCAGGTCGCCGTCGCCGATGTCGTCGACGAGCCGGGCGAAGCCGTACACGGCCATCAGGTCGTCCCGCCAGGCCCGGGGCAGGAAGAACGGGGCCACCGGGAAGTTCTCGTCGGCGGCCTTGTCGAGCGTGCCGTGCGAGGCGGCGTCGGCGCGCACCTGCCGGGTGCCCGTCACCGGCCGCTGCCCGACGCGGGGACGGCGACACCCTCGTGGAGCTGGAGATTCTGCGTCATGGCCGTCACATCTCCCGTTCTACACCGCGGATCGAATCCATCCTATTTCGGACACGCCGCCGAGCCCTGCCCCTGGGGGACGCAGAGGGGTATCGCCCCACTTGCCGCGAATCAGACCGGTCCAGCTTACGGGGCGCCCGGCGGCGGGCCGCGCCCGGGGGCGGGCCGTTCCGGGGCAACGTCCGGGCGTCCGTCAACCTTCCCGTAAGGGACGGGAGTTGACTCGTTCCTGACGGTTCCTCGGGGCCGTCCGGTTCAGTGGGCGCGGGTGCCGGAGACGACCATGGCGAGGGTGGAGTCGACGACGTCGTCGCGGCGCTGGGCCGGGAGGCGGCGCAACGGGCCCTCCAGGAGCAGCAGTGACAGTCCGTGGACGGCGGACCACGCGGCGGCGTCGGCGGCGGGGCGGGAGGCGCGGGGCGGCCGGGCGGTGGCGGCGAGGGCGGTCAGCGCGTCGGTGAGCAGGGTGAAGGCCCGTACGTCCGCCACGGCGGCCTCGGGCTCGGTGCCGGGGTCCCCGGGGGCGGTACGGGGCGTGCCGAAGGCGGAGCGGTAGAGCCCGGGCTGCTCGACGGCGAAGGCCACGTAGCCCCGGCAGAGCGCGGCGAGCCTGGCCTCGGCGGCGAGGGCCGGGGTGTCGGCGCCGGGGGCCCGCAGGGCGGCGCGTTCCATGGAGTCGGCGAGCGCCCGTCTGGCGTGGTCGCGGACGGCGGCGAGGAGTTCGCCGCGGCCGTCGAAGTGCCGGTAGGCGGCGGTGGGCGAGACGCCGACGCGGCGGGCGGCCTCGCGGAGCACGACGCGCTCGGGACCTCCTTCGCGGGCGAGGTCCACGGCCGCGCAGATGAGGGCGTTGCGCAGGTCGCCGTGGTGATAGGTCTTGCCTCCCGAGATCGCTGCCATGCGCTCATCCTGCCCGATGTTGACCGCATGAACATTCCGGGCGGGGGCGCGACGCGCGAAAACCGGACGCGAACGGACACGGATCGCCGCGGGCACGCGCCGGAGCACGTCGGCGCCACCGGCCGCGGAGGTGCCCGGCACCGGGGCGGCGGCCGTCGGGTCCGGGGACGACTCCGCCCCCGCCGGTCGGACCGGCGGGGGCGGGGTGCGGCGTACCCGCGGACCGGCGGCTACTTGCCGGACTCGCGCTCGTAGGCGGCGATGACCTCGTCGGTCGGGCCGTCCATGAGCAGTTCGCCCTTCTCCAGCCACAGGACCCGGTCGCAGGTGTCGCGGATCGACTTGTTGCTGTGGCTCACCAGGAAGACCGTGCCGGCCTCCTTGCGGAGCTCGCGGATGCGGGCCTCGGAGCGGATCTGGAACTTGCGGTCACCGGTGGCGAGCGCCTCGTCGATCATGAGGACGTCGTGCTGCTTGGCGGCGGCGATGGCGAACCGGAGCCGCGCGCCCATGCCGGACGAGTACGTCCGCATCGGCAGCGAGATGAAGTCGCCCTTCTCGTTGATGCCGGAGAAGTCGACGATGCCCTGGTAGCGGGCCTTGACCTCCTCGCGGCTCATGCCCATGGCGAGACCACCGAGGATGACGTTGCGCTCACCGGTGAGGTCGCTCATCAGGGCCGCGTTGACGCCGAGCAGCGAGGGCTGGCCGTCGGTGTAGACCTTGCCGCTCTCGGTGGGCAGCAGGCCCGCGATGGCGCGCAGCAGCGTCGACTTGCCGGAGCCGTTGGAGCCGATCAGACCGATGGCCTCGCCCCGGTAGGCGGTGAAGGACACCCCGCGCACGGCGTGCACCTTGCGCACCCCGCGCTCGGACTGGCCCTTGCGGCGGCCGAGCATCCGGCTGAGCGCGGCGGTGGCGCTGCCCTTGCCGCCGGAGCCGCCGTTGACCCGGTAGACGATGTGGACGTCGTCCGCGATGACGGTGGGCACCCGGCCCTGGTCGCTGTCAGCCACGTCCGTACCTCTCCTCAGCCTTCCAGAAGTAGACGAAGCCGCCGATGCCGACCACCAGGGACCAGGCCAGCGTGACGAACCAGACGTGCGGCGGGAGGTTGGCGGCCCCGTAGCCGTCGATCAGCGCGAACCGGATGAGGTCCATATGGAGCGCGGCCGGGTTGTACTGGAGCAGGTCGGCGATCCAGGCAGGCTTGTCCTGGAGCATCACCGGGATGGAGAACATGACGCCGGACGCGTACATCCAGGTGCGCATGATGAACGGCATCAGCTGCGCGAGGTCCGGGGTCTTGGAGCCGAGCCGGGCCACGATCATCGCGATGCCCGCGTTGAAGACGAACTGCAGCAGCAGCGCCGGGAGTACGAGCAGCCAGCTGAGTCCGGGGTAACTGCCGAACGCGACCGCGACGACGACGAGCACGACCATCGAGAACAGCAGTTGCTGGAGCTGCTGGAGCGCGAAGGAGATGGGCAGCGAGGCGCGCGGGAAGTGCAGGGCACGGACCAGGCCGAGGTTGCCGGAGATGGCGCGGACGCCGGCCATCACCGAGCTCTGGGTGAAGGTGAACACGAAGACGCCGGTCACCAGGAACGGGATGTACACGGACCGTGACATGCCGCGGTCGGCGCCGATGATCACGCCGAAGATCAGGAAGTACACACCGGCGTTGAGCAGCGGGGTGACCACCTGCCAGAGCTGGCCGAGTTTCGCCTGGCTGTACTGGGCGGTGAGTTTCGCCTGGGAGAAGGCCAGGATGAAGTGGCGGCGTCCCCACAGCTGGCGGACGTACTCCGCGAGGCCGGGCCGGGCACCGCTCACGGAGAGTCCGTACTTCGCCGCCAGCTCGGCCGAGCTCAGGCCGTCGTCGGCGGATGGACGGTCGCTCGTCACGACACCACCGTCCTGGGATGTGTCACTCACAGTCGAAACTTTCGTGTTCGGGATGCGCGGCACGTGGGGTACCACGATGTCAGACCACGGGCGGGCGACCCAGTCGGGTCAGCCGCCATACCGTACGCCACCGCATGGGGTGCCGCGGACCGCTGTCGCTCCGCCAGCCCGCCCGGAATCCGCCGCACCACGCCTTGAGCGCGGACGCGGAGGGCCGCCGTGCCAGCGTGAGCAGCAGCCAGACACCGAGATAGACCGGCACCAGGGGTGCGGGGAGATTTCGGCGAGCCAGCCAGACTCGGTTGCGGGCCACGTTGAAGTGGTACGTCGCGTGCCGGGACGGTGGAGTGGTGGGGTGCAGCAGCACCATGTCGGAACGGTAATCGATCATCCAGTCGGCGTCGAGAGCGCGCCAGGCGAGATCGGTTTCCTCGTGCGCGTAGAAGAACGCGTCGGGCAGGCCGCCGACCTCGGCGAACACCTTGGTGCGCACCGCGCTGGCGCCGCCGAGGAAGGTGGTGACCCGCGACGAGCGCAGCGGGTCGGCGGAGCGGAGCCGGGGGACGTGCCGGCGCTGGGTGCGGCCGGTGTCCGGGTCGGCGATCCGGAAGCTGATGATGCCGAGCCGGGGGTCGGCGGTGAACGCCTGCCGGATCAGCTCGGCGGTGTCGGTGGCCGCGAGGCGGCCGTCGTCGTCGAGGAAGAGCAGGGCGTCGACGTCGGTGCCGCCGGGGCCGAAGGCGGCGATGCCGATGTTGCGGCCGGCGGGGATGCCGACGTTCTCCGGCAGCGGGACGACGCGGACGTCCGCGGGCAGTCCGGTGGGCACCACGCCCTGGCCGACGACGACCACCTCGACCGGGTCGCCGTCCTGTCGGGCGACCGAGTCGAGCAGGGCGCGCAGTTCCTCGGGGCGGTCACCCATGGTGATGACGACGGCGCCGAGGCGTATCGGCCGGGGCATGGTGCCGGACCTCACTTCAGCCTGCTGGACGCCAGGATCGAGACCAGGTGGAGCACGGTCTGCAGCAGGGCGATCCCGGCGAGCACGGCGACGCCGAGCCGGGAGAAGAACAGGTCGCCGCGGGTCTGGTCGACGATCGCGAGGACCAGGATGAGCAGCGACGCCTCGATGCCCAGGATCAGGCGGTGGAACTTGAGCGCGGCGGCCGCCCGGCGGGCGAGCGCCATGCCGGAGGAGCGCGGCTCGGCGGCCGACTCCTTGACCGGCGGCAGGCCGCCCTGATGGCGGGCGACGCCGACCAGGTCGGTCTCGGCCTTGATCAGGATGGCGCCGAGCGCGGCGAGGGTGCCGAGGAAGGCCCACAGCCAGTCGATCCGGCCGCCGCCCCACAGGTCGGCGGCGCGCAGTCCGAAGCCGACGAGCACGGCGGCGTCGCACAGGTAGGCGCCGACCCGGTCGAGGTAGACGCCGCCGAGCGAGAACTGCTTCTTCCAGCGGGCCACCTCGCCGTCGACGCAGTCGAGCAGCAGGTAGAGCTGGACCATGAGGACCCCGAGAGCGGCGCCCCAGATGCCCGGCACGAGCAGCGCGGGCGCGGCGAGCACGCCGCACACGGTCATCAGGTAGGTCAGCTGGTTGGGCGTGACCCGGGTGGTGACCAGGCGGCGGGTGATCCGCAGCGAGATCTCCCGCATGTACAGGCGGCCGCCCCAGTGCTCGCCGCTGCGGCGGTCCTTGACACCCGGGGGGTGCACGACCGGCCGGAGTTCAGCTACCGATGGCTTTTGCATAGTCGGCGTACGCGTCCCTGATCTGGTCCGTGGAAAGGTCGAGGTGTTCGAGGATGGTGAACCGGCCCGGCCGGGTCTGCGGGGCGAAGTCCACGGCCTGCACGAACTCCTCGATCGTGAAGCCGATCTCCTCGGGCGTCACGGGCAGGCCGTGCCGGCGCAGGGTCTCGACCATCTGCGCGGACTCGTCGTGGGCGCCGCGCAGGTGCATGGCGAAGGCCGCGCCGAGACCGCACTGCTCGCCGTGACTGGCCGCCCGGGTGGGGTGGAGCAGGTCGAAGGCGTGGCTGATCTCGTGGCAGGCGCCGGAGGAGGGGCGGGTGTCGCCGCTGATCGACATCGCGATGCCGGACATCACCAGGCCCTCGGAGAGGGTGACGAGGAAGTCGTCGTCGCCGACGCCGCCGGGGTGCCGGAGCACCGCCTCGCCCGCGCTGCGGGCCATGGCGGCCGCCAGGCCGTCCACCTTCTCGCCGGTCTCGCGGTGCGACAGCTCCCAGTCGGCGATGGCCGACAGGTTGGAGATGGCGTCGCCGATGCCCGAGCGGACGAACCGGATCGGGGCGTCGCGGATCACGTCGAGGTCGATGACCAGCGCGATCGGTGTCGGGACGCCGTAGGAGCCGCGGCCGTTGTCGTTGTCCAGGGTGGACACCGGCGAGCACAGACCGTCGTGCGACAGGTTCGTCGCGATCGCGACCAGCGGCAGGCCCACCCGGGCCGCCGCGTACTTGGTCACGTCGATGATCTTGCCGCCGCCGAGCGCGACGACGGCGTCGTACCGCTTGCCGCGCATGGCGTCGGCGAGCCGGACGGCCTCGTCGATGGTGCCGCCCATGACCGGGTACCAGTCGGCGGACGGCAGCTCGGGGGCGAACCGGTCACGCAGCTTCAGCCCTGAGCCGCCGCTGATGGCGACGGCGATCCGGCCGTTGCTGGAGATCCGCTGGTCCGCCAGGAGACTGGCGAGGTCGTCGAGGGCTCCGGGGCGGATGTCGACGACGACCGGCGAGGGGATGAGCCGGGTCAGTACAGGCACGCGATGTCACGGCCCTTCGCGAGGTCGTCGTGGTTGTCGATCTCGACCCACTTGACGTCGCCGATGGGGGCCACGTCGACAGTGAAGCCGCGGTTGACCAGTTCCTGGTAGCCGTCCTCGTAGTAGAGGTCGGGGTCGCGCTCGAAGGTGGCCTTCAGGGCGTCGGCCAGCTCCTCGGCGGCCTCCGCCTCGATCAGCGTGACGCCGATGTACTCGCCGGTCGCGTCGGCCGGGTCCATCAGCTTGGTGATCTTCTGGACGCCCTTGCCCTCGGCGGTGACGACCTTCATCTCCTCGTCCGCGAGCCGCTTGACGGTGTCGAGCGCGAGGATGATCCGGCGGCCCTCACCACGGGCGGCGAGCAGGGTCTTCTCGACGGAGACCGGGTGGACGGTGTCGCCGTTGGCGAGGATCACCCCGCGCTTGAGGACCTCACGCGCGCACCACAGGGAGTAGGCGTTGTTCCACTCCTCGGCCTTGTCGTTGTCGATCAGGGTGAGCTTCAGGCCGTACTTCGCCTCCAGCTCGGCCTGGCGCGCGTACACGGCCTCCTTGCGGTAGCCGACGACGATGGCGACCTCGGTCAGGCCGACCTCGGCGAAGTTCTTCAGCGTGAGGTCGAGGACGGTCAGCGAGCCGTCGCCCGCCGGGTCCACCGGCACGAGGGCCTTCGGAAGGGTGTCGGTGTAGGGGCGCAGACGGCGTCCGGCACCGGCTGCCAGTACGAGGCCAATCATGCTGTCTCTCCTTCATCGTGTACGGCGGGTGCTCCGGAGGAGACCCAGAAGCGGATGGACTCCACGAGCACCACGAGGCCGACCGCGACCGCGAGGGCGGTGAGGGCGGTGGTGAAGTCGTCGCCGCGGTGCGCCAGCAGGGCGGCGAGCACGGTCACCACGAGGGTGCGGCCTTCCTGGCCGCCGATGGCGCGCACCAGCCACCCGGGCGGGGCGCCGGTGCCGCCGCGGATGCGGTAGACCGTGTCGTAGTGATGGTAGGCGACCGCCGCCACCAGGCCGAATGCGGCGGGCACGGCCTGGGCGGCGTCGGCGCGGGCGGCGAGCACGAGGATCGTGCCGTACTCACCGGCCCGGAACAGCGGGGGCAGCAGCCAGTCGACGGGGCCGGTGAGCGGCCGGGCGACGGCCAGGCCGGAGAGCACGGCGTAGGCGGCGGCTCCGGCGACGGCGCCCCAGGCGTGGCCGCTGAGCAGTCCGGCGGCGAGCAGCAGGACGGCGGTCACGGCGAGCAGCAGCGGGGCGGCGCGGCGGGCCGCGCCACGCGGACGGCCGAGGGCCCCGAAGGCGGCGGCGAGCGGGCCGGTGTCGGTGAGCTCGAAGAGGGCGCGGGCGGCGGCCTCGGGGCGGGGCGTGCGGTTCCTGACCGACCGGAGCAGCCGGCCCGCGGTGGTGTAGCAGGCGGCGAAGGAGCAGCCGACGATCAGCGCCCAGAAGACGACCCGGGGGCTGGTCACGGCGGTGAGCACGGCGATCATCGCCCAGCGCTCGCCGATCGGCAGGATGATCATGCGCCGGGCCCAGACGGTCCAGCCGACCGAGTCGAGCCGGTCGGAGAGGGCGAGTCCGGCGCTCGCGGAGCCGCCGCCGGTCTTGGCGTTGGCCTCGTTGAACGAGAAGTCGACGACATGGCGGCAGGTCATCAGGACCATGGCGGTGAGCGCGAGGACCCACACGTCGTCGCCGCCGCGGGCGGCGCCGAGCGCGAGCCCGGCGTAGAACGCGTACTCCTTGGCCCGGTCGAAGGTGGCGTCGAGCCAGGCGCCGAGGGTCGAGTACTGCAGCGAGTAGCGGGCGAGCTGCCCGTCGGCGCAGTCGAGCACGAAGGAGAGCAGCAGCAGCACACCGGCGGCGACGTATCCGGCGCGCTCGCCGGTGGCGGCGGCGCCGGCCGCGAGCAGCGCGGTGAGCAGCGACGCGGTGGTGACCTGGTTGGGGGTCAGGCCGCGGCGGGCGCACCAGCGGGCGAGGTAGCGCGAGTGGGTGCTGATGAAGAAGGTGGTGAAGAACCCGTCGTGGGCCTTGACGGCGGACTTGAGCCGGACGGCCTCCTCGTCGACGGCCTGGACGGCGGTACGCGCCTGGTGGCGTGCCTCGGGTTCGTCGGGGACGGCGGCGACCAGGGTGCCGAGGGCGGGCCGGTGGACGGTGACGCCGTCGGCGTCGAGCGCGTCCGCGAGGGTGTCCGTGAGCGGCGCGGTGAGCACCTGGGGGTGCCCGGCGCCCGGGTGGGCGGCGCCGGGGGCCGTGGCGGCGGTGTCGGCGGCGGTCGCGTCGAGGGCGCGGGCCAGGGCCGGGCGGGCCTCGGGGCGCGCGGTGAGCGCGCCGGGCACCGCGGCGGCCGCGAAGCGGGGGTCGGTGAGGCCGAGCCGCAGGCTGTGCCGGTGGCCGACGAAGCGCGGGTCGACGAGCGCGACGCGCTGCCCGGCGGGCACCCGGGCGAGCAGGGCCGCGGTCTCCCGGGGCCCCGAGGCGACCTCGACAGCGAAGCCGAGGGCCCGCAGATCGGCGTCGAGCGACGATCCGGGTACCGGCGGGCCGGTGAGGATGGCGGTCGACAGGGCGAACTCACTCCTTGGAGCTGGCGGACGGGCCGGTGGGGGCGGCACGCGGCGCGGGACACGGTTCAGCGGCCCGGCACCGGCGGCGGCACGTCGGCTGAGGCTATCGGATGGCGGAGCGCCGAGTTCACCGAGGTTTCGCGGCCCGGCCGCCCGTGGGCCGCCCCGTGTCCGCGCGGATGCGCCGTGGTGCGGACGGGATCATCATCGGCGATGGGCGCACCGGGCGACAAACCGCGCCGTCGCGCACTCCCGCGCGCGGCTCCGTACCCAGGTCAGGAGGCAGGGTCCGGCGCACGGTTCCGGCCACCGCCGCTCCGTACCGGACCGAAAGGGATATCCGCAGGTCAGAGCATATGACAACGGTGTTCAGTACCGTGTTGCACATACCCCCCACCCGTAGTTCACTGGCGAATCGAGGGCATCACCGGGAACACCGTCCGGGCCCTCGCGGGCACCACGACCGAGCACCACCCACCGACCTGACCGGGAGGCCACGCCATGGGGGCTGGACACGACCACGGACACAGCCACGGCGGCCCGCCGCCGACCGGCACCGCGGGCCTGGCCTACAGGAAGCGGCTGCGGATCGCACTCGGCATCACGCTCTCCGTGATGGTCGTCGAGATCATCGGCGGCGTCGTCTCCGACTCGCTCGCCCTGATCGCGGACGCCGCCCACATGGCGACCGACGCCCTCGGCCTGGCGATGGCGCTGCTCGCCATCCACTTCGCCAACCGGCCGCCGAGCGGCAACCGCACCTTCGGCTTCGCCCGGGCCGAGATCCTGGCCGCGCTCGCCAACTGTCTGCTGCTCCTCGGCGTCGGCGGCTACGTCCTGTACGAGGCGATCCAGCGGTTCGTCGAACCGGCCGAGACCCGCGGCGGTCTCACCATCGCGTTCGCGCTGGTCGGCCTGGTCGCCAACCTGATCTCGCTGTCCCTGCTGGTGCGCGGGCAGAAGGAGAGCCTGAACGTCCGGGGCGCCTATCTGGAGGTCATGGCCGACGCGCTCGGCTCGGTGACGGTGCTGGTGTCGGCGAGCATCATCCTGCTGACCGGCTGGCAGTACGCCGACCCGATCGCCTCGATCGTGATCGGCCTGATGATCGTGCCCCGCACGGTCAAGCTGCTGCGCGAGACCCTGGACGTGCTCCTGGAGTCCGCCCCCAAGGGCGTCGACATGGCGGAGGTGCGGGCGCACATCGTGGCCCTGCCCGGCGTCGAGGACGTGCACGACCTGCACGCCTGGACGATCACCTCGGGGATGCCGGTGCTCTCGGCGCACGTGGTGGTCCGGCCGGAGGTGCTGGACGCGGTCGGGCACGAGAAGATGCTGCACGATCTGCAGGGCTGCCTGGGCTCGCACTTCGACGTCGAGCACTGCACCTTCCAGCTGGAGCCCGCCGGGCACGCCGAGCACGAGGCCAAGCTCTGCCTCTGAGGCTGTTAGCCTCGACGAGGAAGACTTCGGTCCGGATGTGACATCCGGGTGTGACATGGAGAGGAGCTGGGGTTGATGACCGTCGCGATGGAGGCCGCCCACAGCGGCGGCACCCGGTCCAGCCTCAGCTCCCGGGTCTCCGGCTGATCTGATCCCCGGTTCTCCCACCGGTACGTCATGACGTCGGCCGGAGCCCTCACACAAAGGGTTTCCCACGTTGTCCGACAACGGCATCACCAACAGCAACACCACCACCAACGACGCAGGCAGCGCCGAGGCCGCCCATGAGGCGTTCTTCGCGCTGCACCGCGGTCTGCCCCGGCAGGGTCCCGGCTCCGACGCCACCACCCGCCGGCTGCTGACCGCCGCGGGCCCGCTCCCCGACCGGCCGCGCGTGCTCGACCTGGGCTGCGGCCCGGGCCGCTCCGCGCTGCTGCTCGCCGCCGAGGCGGGCGCCGAGGTCACCGCGGTCGACCTGCACGAGCCGTTCCTCGCCGAACTGCGCGAGGCCGCGGCCGAGCGCGGGCTCACCGACCGGATCCGTACGCTGCGCGCCGACATGGGCGCGCTCGACGAGCTGCCCGACGGCTCCTTCGACCTGGTCTGGGCCGAGAGCTCGGTCTTCGTCCTCGGCTTCGACCGGGCGCTCGCCGCCTGGCGGCGGCTGCTCGCGCCCGGCGGCACCCTGGTGGTCACCGAGTGCGCCTGGACCACCGACCGGCCGCACCCGGAGGCCCTGGCCTTCTGGTCGGAGCACTACCCGCTCCGTACCGTCACCGAGAACGCGGCGGCCGCCGTCGCCGCGGGCTATCACGTGCTCGCCACCGTCCCCCAGCCGGAGAGCGACTGGGACGCCTACTACGGGCCGCTCGGCGAGCGGGCCGGGGCGGCGGACACCACGGTGCCCGGCATGGCCGACGCGGTCTCCGGGGCGCGCGCCGAAATCGCGATGCGCCGGGCGCACGGCACGGACTACGGCTACACCGGCTTCGTGCTGCGCCCGGCCGACCCGCGCTGGCGCACCCGGCCGGAGACGGCCGCGGACGCCGACCGGGTCCGGGAGATCAACCTGGCCGCGTTCGGGGGCCCCGACGAGGCCGGTCTGGTCGACGCGCTGCGCGCCGACCCGGCGGCCTGGCTGCCGGAGCTCTCGTACGTGGCCGAGGCGCCGGACGGCACGGTCGCCGCGTACGCCCTGATCACCCGGTGCCACGTGGACGGCGTCCCGGCGGCGGCGCTCGCGCCGGTCGCGGTGGCGCCGGAGCACCAGCGCACCGGCGCGGGTCAGGCGGTCACCCGGGCGGTGCTCGACGCGGCGCGGCTGCGCGGGGAGCGCCTGGTGCTCGTGCTCGGCCATCCGGAGTACTACCCGCGGTTCGGCTTCGAACGCGCGTCCGCGTATGGAATCCGGCCAGGCTTCGACGTGCCCGACGAGGCGATGATGGCGCTGGACCTGACCGGCTCCGGCGCCGTGACCAGCGGCATGATCGCGTATCCGGCCGCGTTCGGGGTCTGACGGAACGGCCGTTCCCGCGCACCGGGGCGTACTCCGGTGCGGTGGGAGCGGCCATGTCCGGCCTCCGAAGTACGGACAAGCCGCTTTTGTACGGCAGACTGAGGTGGCCCGTCAGGGCGAGGACCGAAGTGAAGGATGGGTATGCCGACCACACAAGACACCGTGGCCCACAGCTCGTCGAACGGCGTACGGCCGGACCCGGCCGAGGCGCCGATCATGCTCGAACTGGTCGACGAGGACGGCGTCACGATCGGTACGGCGGAGAAGCTCGCCGCGCACCAGGCGCCGGGGCAGCTGCACCGCGCGTTCTCGGTGTTCCTCTTCGACGAGGCGGGTCGGATGCTGCTCCAGCAGCGCGCGCTCGGCAAGTACCACTCCCCCGGCGTGTGGTCCAACACCTGCTGCGGTCACCCCTACCCGGGTGAGGCGCCGTTCGCGGCGGCGGCCCGGCGCACCTTCGAGGAGCTGGGCGTCTCGCCCTCACTGCTCGCGGCGGCCGGCACGGTCCGCTACAACCACCCGGACCCGGCCTCGGGCCTGGTGGAGCAGGAGTTCAACCACCTGTTCGTGGGCCTGGTGCAGGCGGGGCCGCGGCCGGACCCGGAGGAGGTCGGCGACACCGCGTTCGTGACGGCGGCCGAGCTGGCCGAGCGGCACGCCGCCGCGCCGTTCTCCGCCTGGTTCATGACGGTGCTCGACGCGGCGCGGCCCGCGATCAGGGAACTGACGGGTCCGTCCGGGGGCTGGTGACCCCGGGCCCGGGCAGCGGCCCGGGCATGCCTCCGGTCCCACCGCCGGGCAGCGGCCCGGTCGGTGGGACCTGCGCCGCTGCGGGCAGCGGTCCCGGGAGCTGTCCGGGCAGCGCGCCCGACACGGGGCCGGTCGGCGGCCGCCCCGGCACGAACGGGTTGAGCGGCAGCGCCGCCCAGATGATCTTCCCGCCGGTCGCGGTGTGCTCGACGTCGCAGGCGCCGCCGGACTCGCGCGCGATCTCCCGGACCAGCAGCAGGCCACGGCCGCCGGTCTGGCCCCAGTCCGCCTCCAGGGCCTTGGGGCGGTACGGGTGGTTGTCCTCGACGGACACCCGCACCCACTCCGCCCCGATGGCCACCTCGACCGCTATCTCCGGGGAGAGCAGCGCGGCGTGCTTGACCGCGTTGGTCACCAGTTCGGAGACGATGAGCAGCAGCCCCTGCACGGTGTCGTCGTGCACCGGGACATGCTGCCGGACCAACAGGTCGCGGACCGCGTGCCGGGCCTGCGGCACGGAGACGTCGACCGCGGGAGCGGTGAAGCGCCAGACCCCTTCGTAGGACGGTGGCCGGGCGGGGACGCTCCCGCGGCTCTCCATAGTCCTGCTCCCGCCCTCGTGCTCGATTGTCGCCACGGGTCGAGTCTTGGGAATCCGCCGGGCCACTTCGGGATACTGACCAGAAGTCGACACTTATCGACCGGGTTCCGATCGGGTGAGTATGCCAAAGTCAGTTGTTCGACTACTCCTGATCCCCTGCTGACGCCTTCGTCGCCGCCGCCGTTGGTGTGACCATACTGACGATATGGCGTCCCCCGATGCCCATCGCCACCAGGCCGAGCCCGTCGAAGAGCAGCGCGAGCGAGAAGAACACCCCGAGGACATAACGGCTGCTGTCCGGCCAGTCGAACAGGACCAAGACGCCGAGCAGCAGGCCGAACGCGCCCTGGAGCAGCGTCCAGCCGAACTGCGGGCCGCGCACCACCACACTGCCCACCAGCCGGAACAGCCCGCCGGTCAGGAACAGCAGGGCCGCGAACATGGTCAGCGCCTCCGCCGAGCCCTCCGGGTGCCGGATGACCACCACCCCGGCCGCGATGTTCAGCGCCGCGACCACCGCGGCCAGCCAGAAGTAGCTGGTCCCGCGCGACTGGACGGCGTGCAGCAGGCCGACGACACCGCCGATGAGCAGCAGCCAGCCGAACAGCAGCATCGAGGTGAGGGTGGCGACCCCGGTGTAGATCAGACCGACGATGCCGCCGAGCACCAGGAGGATGCCGAGCGCGGCGAGCCAGCCGAAGCTGCGGCTCAGCCGCCTGCCCTCGCGGGCCAGATCGGCCCGCACCTCCGCCCGCACCTCATCGGGGGCCGGGTCCCGCGGCGGTGCGGCCCGGTCCTGGGGCTCCTCCGGCATGTCCTTGGCGGCCATGGGCGTCTCCTCCTCGCACCCCCTTCTTGATCGTACGTACGGGGCCCCCGGATAGCATCCGGCGCATGGAGCCGCAGCTGACCGTGAGCGTCGCCGACGAGGTCGCCACCCTCGTCATCGCCAACCCCGCCAAGCGCAACGCGATGACCGCCGCCATGTGGCGGTCGCTGCCCGGGCTGCTCGCCCCGCTCGCCGCCGACCCGGCGGTGCGCGCGCTCGTGGTGACCGGAGCGGGCGACACCTTCTGCGCCGGGGCCGACATCTCGACGCTGCGCGAGCCGGGCGACGAGCAGCAGACCCTCGCGGTACGGGCCGAGGAGGCGCTGGCCGCCTTCCCCAAGCCGACCCTGGCCGCGGTGCGCGGCTACTGCGTCGGCGGCGGCAGCCAGCTGGCCGCCGCCTGCGACCTGCGGTTCGCGGAACAGGGCGCCCGGTTCGGCGTCACCCCCGCGAAGCTCGGCATCGTCTACCCGGCCTCCTCCACCCGGCGGCTCGCCGCGCTCGTGGGCCCCTCGGCCGCCAAGTACCTGCTGTTCTCCGCCGAGTTGATCGACAGCGAGCGGGCGCTGCGCACCGGCCTGGTGGACGAGGTGCACCCGGAGGGCCAACTCGACAAGCGGGTCGCCGAGTTCACCCGTACGCTGGTCGGCCGCTCGCTGCTCACCCAGTGCGCCGCGAAGGAGTTCACGGACGGCGTGACCGGCCGGGAGGGGCACTGGGCGGAGCAGGCGCGTGGCAGCGGCGACACCGCGGAGGGGGTCGCCGCCTTCCTGGAGCGCCGGGCGCCGCGGTTCGGCTACGGCCGCTGAACCGTCGGACAACTCCCCCGCCCCGGTACGGGGTTCAGCTCTCGGCGACCAGGTCGCGGCCGCGCCAGTGGGCGACGATCTCGGCCGGCGCCTTGTCCGGCGAGCCCGCGTCGTACGGCGGCTGCGGGTCGTACTCGGTGAGCAGCTGGATGGTCTGCGCGGTGGCGTCGCCGGCGATCCGGCCGAGCAGGTGGAGCGCCATGTCGATGCCGGAGGAGACCCCGGCGGCCGTCACGTACTTGCCGTCGAACACCACGCGCTCACCGGTGGGTTCGGCGCCAAGGGCGCGCAGTTCCTCGTAGGCGAGCCAGTGGGTGGTGGCACGGCGGCCGGTGAGCAGTCCGGCGGCGCCGAGCAGCAGCGAGCCGGTGCAGACGGAGGTGGTCCAGGTGCTGGTGGCGTCGGCGGCGCGCAGCCACGCCTGGAGGGCCGGGTCGTCCTTGGTCTCGCGGGCGCCCGGGCCGCCGGGGACCAGCACGATGTCGGGGCGCGGCACCTCGGCGAGGCTCCGGTCGGCGACCAGGGCGAGGCTGCCCTGGTCGTTGCGGACCGGTCCCGGCTCCTTGGCGACCAGGACGGTCTCGGCGCCGGGCAGCCGTCCGAGGAGTTCGTACGGCCCGACGGCGTCGAGCGAGGTGAAGCCCGGGTAGAGCAGCAGGGCGATCTGCATGGGAAGGGTCCCTTTCAGCTGACGGGTGCGTGGAAACGGCGCCGGTAGTCGGCGGGTGGGGTGCCGAGGGCCTTGCCGAAGGCCCGGCGCATGGCCTCGGAGGTGCCGTACCCGGCGGCCCGGGCGACCTCCTCGACGCCGTGCGAGGTCTCCTCCAGGAGGCGTCTGGCGTGTTCGAGGCGGATGCGGTCGACGTACCGGCCGGGGGTGACTCCGGTCTCGGCCCGGAAGGCGCGGGCGAAGTGCCGGGGCGAGAGCCGGGCGCGGGCGGCCAGCGCCTCGACGGACAGATCGCCGTCGGGGTGCTCGGCGATCCACGCCTGGAGGTCCCTGAGCGGTTCACGGCGGGCGGTCTGGGCGGCGAGCTGGGCGCTGAACTGGGCCTGGTTGCCGGGGCGGCGCAGGAAGACGACCAGGTGCCGGGCGACGGTGAGGGCGGCGTCCCGGCCCAGATCGTCCTCGACGAGGGCGAGCGCGAGGTCGATGCCGGCGGTGACCCCGGCGGAGGTGGCGACCCGGCCGTCCCGTACGAAGATCGGCTCCGGGTCGACGGTGACCTCGGGGTGGCGGCGGGCCAGGGTGTCGCAGGCGAGCCAGTGGGTGGTCACCCTGTGGCCGTCGAGGAGTCCGGCCTCGGCGAGCAGCAGGGCGCCGGTGCAGACGGAGACCAGGCGTTCGGCGGCGGGCGCGTGGGTCCGCAGCCAGTCGACGAGGGCCGGGTCGGGGGTCCTGGTGCCTTCACCGCCGGGGACGAGCAGGGTGTGCGGCGGGCCGTCGGCGACGGCGGCGTCGAGCGTGGTGTCGGGCAGCAGCTTCAGCCCGCCGTGGCTGCGGACCGGGCGGCCGTCGAGCGAGGCGGTGCGCACCGGATAGGCGCCGGGCGCCCCGACGGCCCGCGCGGCGCCCGCGAAGACCTCCATGGGCCCGGTGACGTCCAGGCTCTGGACGTCGTCGAAGAGCACCATGAGGAGCGGGCGCGGGGCGGGCCCGGTGCTTGCTTGTCCCTGCATGGCTCCATCCTTGGCTGGTGCCGCGATGGCCGCAATGACGGGCAGCCCACCTTTTCTGCCATGGACGCCGAGCCCCTCTCTCCCGGCGGGCGGCCCGGGGATTCCTGCCATACCAACCGGTAGGTAAGGTGCCGGACATGACGAACCTGCCTCCGCGCGCGGCCCGCCGCTGCGCCCACCCCGTCAATCTGCTGCACGCCGCCGTGCTGTTCTCGCCGGACCTCGACACCGCCTTCGACGGCCTGGGCGTCGACGACCCGAGCGCCCGACGGCTCGCCGCGCGCAGCGCCCCGATGGGCGCCGTCGGCGCCGGGACCGTCTCCGCCACCTTCTACAACTACAACCACGACTTCCTGGCCCGGCACCTCCCGGCCGTCTGGGACGCCGTCACCCCCGCCACCGTGCTCGACGCCCGGCTGCGCGCCGCCGACGCCACCTACCGGCGGCTGCTCGGCGACGACGTGGTGGACTCCGCCGAGCTGGCCGAGGCCGCCGAGCTCGCGCTGCGGGCCACCGAGGCGTGCACCAGGCCCGCCCGCCCGCTGTACGCGGCCAACGCCGACCTGCCGGTGCCGGACGCGCCGCACCTGCGGCTGTTCCACGCCACCACGCTGCTGCGCGAGCACCGCGGCGACGGCCATCTGGTGGCCCTGATGAGCGCGGGCCTCGACCCGCTGGAGGCCCTGGTCAGCCACACCGCGTCCGGCAAGGGGATGGCCCCGCGCTGGGTGCTCGGCATCCGCGGCTGGCGCCGTGACGACTGGGACGCGGGCACCGAGCGGCTGCGCGAGCGCGGGATCGTCGACGCGGACGGCGCGCTGACGGCGGCGGGCGAGGAGCTGCGCGAGTCCCTGGAGACCGAGACGGACCGGCTGGACGCCGCCCCGTACGAGCACCTGGGCGCCGCCGGGGTGGCGCGGCTGACCGAGCTCGCCAAGGACCTGACGGTCCGGGCGGTGGGCGCGGGCGCGTTCCCCGACGGCCTCAGCGGCCGCGGCTGACCCACCCCGTACGTCCGCCCCGGCCCGGTCCGCACCCGCCCCGGACCGGCCTGGGGCGGGTCGGTTGCCGCGTCCGGGTGAGCGACCCGGCAGAATGCATCCGCAAGCTTGAGGCACGAGAAGGCGGGTCGGACATCGTGACGACGTCCATCGAAGCAAGGATCGCCGAGGAACTCGGCGTACGCGAGCGACAGGTGAGGGCGGCCGTCGAGCTGCTCGACGGCGGCTCGACCGTGCCGTTCATCGCGCGCTACCGCAAGGAAGTCACCGAGACGCTCGACGACGCGCAGCTGCGCACCCTGGAGGAGCGGCTGCGCTATCTGCGCGAGCTGGAGGACCGGCGCGCGTCCGTCCTCGACTCGGTACGGGAGCAGGGCAAGCTGACGCCCGAGCTGGAGGCGCGGATCCTCGGCGCCGACACCAAGGCACGGCTTGAGGACATCTATCTGCCGTTCAAGCCGAAGCGGCGCACCAAGGCGCAGATCGCCCGCGAGGCCGGTCTCGAACCGCTGGCGGAGGGGCTGCTCGGCGATCCGTCGGTGGACCCGGTGGCCGCCGCGGCGGCGTTCGTCGACGCCGACAAGGGGGTGGCGGACCCGGCGGCGGCCCTGGAGGGCGCCCGGGCCATCCTCACCGAGCGGTTCTCGGAGGACGCCGATCTGATCGGCGAGCTGCGCGAGCGGATGTGGGGGCGCGGCCGGCTGGTGGCCAAGGTGAAGGACGGCAAGGAGGAGGCGGGCGCGAAGTTCGCCGACTACTTCGACTTCGCCGAGCCGTTCACGGCACTGCCCTCGCACCGGATCCTCGCCATGCTGCGCGGCGAGAAGGAGGACGCGCTCGCCCTGGAGCTCGAGCCGGAGGAGCCGGTCGAGGGGCCGAGCTCGTACGAGCCGATCGTGGCGCACCGCTTCGGCGTGGCCGACCGGGGGCGCCCCGGCGACAAGTGGCTCCAGGACACGGTCCGCTGGGCCTGGCGCACCCGGATCCTGGTGCACCTGGGCATCGATCTGCGGCTGCGGCTGCGCACGGCGGCCGAGGACGAGGCGGTCCGGGTGTTCGCGGCGAACCTGCGCGACCTGCTGCTCGCCGCACCGGCCGGGACCCGGGCGACGCTCGGACTCGACCCCGGTTTCCGTACCGGGGTGAAGGTGGCCGTGGTCGACGCGACCGGCAAGGTGGTCGCCACCGACACCGTCCACCCGCACGTCCCGGCCAACCGGTGGGACGAGTCGATCGCCCGGCTGGCCCGGCTCGCGAAGGAGCACGCGGTCGAGCTGGTCGCCATCGGCAACGGCACCGCGTCCCGCGAGACCGACAAGCTGGCCGCTGAACTCATCGCCAAGCACCCCGAGTTGAAGCTGACGAAGGTGATGGTGTCGGAGGCGGGCGCGTCCGTGTACTCCGCGTCCGCGTTCGCCTCGCAGGAACTCCCGGAGCTCGACGTGTCGTTGCGCGGCGCGGTGTCGATCGCGCGGCGGCTGCAGGACCCGCTGGCCGAGCTGGTGAAGATCGACCCCAAGTCGATCGGCGTCGGCCAGTACCAGCACGACCTGTCCGAGGTGAAGCTGTCCCGGTCGCTCGACGCGGTGGTCGAGGACTGTGTGAACGGTGTCGGCGTCGACGTCAACACCGCGTCCGCGCCACTGCTTTCGCGGGTGTCCGGGATCAGCTCGGGCCTCGCCGAGAACATCGTGGCGCACCGCGACAACAACGGCCCGTTCCGCTCCCGCCGGGCCCTGAAGGACGTGGCGCGGCTCGGCCCGAAGGCGTACGAGCAGTGCGCGGGCTTCCTGCGGATCCGGGGCGGCGAGGACCCGCTCGACGCGTCCGCGGTGCACCCGGAGGCGTATCCGGTGGTGCGCCGGATGGTGAAGACCACGGGCGGCGAGGTCGGTGCGCTGATCGGCGACACCGGCACGCTGCGCTCGCTGCGCGCGGACGACTTCGTGGACGAGACTTTCGGTCTGCCGACCGTCACCGACATCCTGAAGGAACTGGAGAAGCCGGGCCGCGACCCGCGTCCCGCCTTCCGGACCGCCACCTTCAAGGACGGCGTGGAGAAGATCGGCGACCTGCTCGCGGGGATGGTCCTGGAGGGTGTCGTCACCAATGTGGCCGCGTTCGGCGCGTTCGTCGACGTCGGCGTCCACCAGGACGGCCTGGTGCACGTCTCGGCGATGTCGAAGACCTTCGTCAAGGACCCGCGGGACGTGGTGAAGCCGGGTGACGTGGTCAAGGTGAAGGTCCTGGACGTCGACATCCCGCGCAAGCGGATCTCGCTCACGCTGCGTCTTGACGACGAGGCGGCGGCCGGGACGGACGAGACCGCGCCGCGCCGCGAGCGCGGTGACCGGGGCGAGCGCGGTGACCGGGGTGACCGGGGCGGCCGTCCGCCGCAGCAGCGCCGTGGCAACGGCGGGAACGGCGGCGGTGGCGGTGCCGGTGGCGGGAACGGCGCCGGGAAGGGTGGCAACGGCGGCGACCGGAGCCGGGACCGCGACCGGCAGGCCGGTGCCCCGGCGCCCGCGAACAGCGCGATGGCCGACGCCCTGCGCAAGGCGGGTCTGCTGAACGAGGGCGGTGGCGGCGGCAGGCGCCGCGGCCGCTGAGCGGACCGGTGGACATGAGTGGGGCCCGGCCGGTCGGCCGGGCCCCACTCAAATGTGTCCATCCGCTCCCGCGCCGCCGCCTACGGCACGAAGCGCAGCGCCCAGTCGGCCCGGTTGGCGAGGGTCAGGTCGTCGGCCGCGGTGAGCGGCTGGAGCAGCCGCTGGGCGGTCTGCGGGTCGGCCTGGACCAGGGCGACGATCTCGCCGGCCAGACCGTCCTCGTCGTCGCCGAGGTCGACCGCGGAGGCGCGGACGAGCAGCGGGAGCTGCGCCGGGCCGCCGAGCGCGGCGATCAGGCCGCCGAGGAGTTCACGGGCGTACGAGTTGTGGTCGGCGACCGCCCGGTCGAGCTCGGATTCGAGACGCGGCAGCAGCGCCTGGTCGCCGTCCGCCGCGATGGCGTCGGCGAGGGCGATCGTCTCGTCGAGGTCGGCGTCGAGATCGTCGAGCATCTCGACCAGCCGGGTCACGCGGTCGTCGGTCATGGTGCCTCCTGGAATGCGCCGCCCGCCGGGGCGGGTACCGCGGCGGACGCGTCGGTCACGACGGCCACCTCCCCGTCCCGCGGACAGCCGTACGCGTACAGTTCACGGCCCGTGCCCCCGCCGCGCAAGGCGGCGGCGGCCGGGCTCACAGCTCGGTCACCTTGCCGTCGGCGACCTCGAGCCGCCGGGTGACCTGGACCGCGTCGAGCATCCGCCGGTCGTGGGTGACGAGCAGCAGGGTGCCCTCGTAGCCGGCGAGGGCGGACTCCAGCTGTTCGATGGCGGGCAGGTCGAGGTGGTTGGTGGGCTCGTCGAGGACGAGCAGGTTCACCCCGCGGCCCTGGAGCAGGGCGAGCGCGGCGCGGGTGCGCTCGCCGGGCGACAGGGTGGTCGCGGGCCGCAGCACATGGTCGGCCTTGAGGCCGAACTTGGCGAGCAGGGTGCGGACCTCGGCCGGTTCGGTGTCGGGCACGGCCGCGCAGAAGGCGTCGAGCAGGCTCTCGGTGCCGTGGAACAGCTTGCGGGCCTGGTCGACCTCGCCGACGACGACGCCGGGGCCGAGCGAGGCGTCGCCCGAGTCCAGCGGGAGCCGCCCGAGCAGCGCCGCGAGCAGGGTGGACTTGCCCGAGCCGTTGGCGCCGGTAATGGCGACCCGGTCGGCCCAGTCGATCTGGAGGCTGGCCGGACCGAAGGCGAAGTCACCGCGGCGCACCTCGGCCTCGCGCAGGGTGGCCACCACGGCGCCGGAGCGCGGCGCTGCGGCGATCTCCATGCGCAGCTCCCACTCCTTGCGGGGCTCGTCGACGACGTCGAGGCGCTCGATCATCCGCTGCGTCTGGCGGGCCTTGGCGGCCTGCTTCTCACTGGCGTCGGCGCGCAGCTTGCGGGCGATCTTGTCGTTGTCGCTCGACTTGCGGCGGGCGTTGCGGACGCCCTTGTCCATCCAGTTGCGCTGCATCAGCGCGCGGGACTCCAGGGCCGACTTCTTGTCGGCGTACTCCTCGTACTCCTCGCGCGCGTGCCGCCGGGCGGTGTCCCGCTCCTCCAGATAGGCCGCGTAGCCGCCGCCGTACAGGGTGATCTGCTGCTGGGCAAGGTCGAGTTCGAGGACCTTGGTGACGGTGCGGGTGAGGAACTCGCGGTCGTGGCTGATGACCACGGTCCCGGCGCGCAGCCCCTGCACGAAGGACTCCAGGCGCTCCAGGCCGTCGAGGTCCAGGTCGTTGGTGGGCTCGTCGAGGAGGAAGACGTCGTAGCGGGAGAGCAGCAGCGAGGCGAGCCCGGCGCGGGCTGCCTGGCCGCCGGAGAGGCCGGTCATCGGCTGGTCGAGGCCGACGGTGAGGCCGAGGGCCGCGGCGGTCTCCTCGGCGCGTTCGTCGAGGTCGGCGCCGCCGAGGTCGAGCCAGCGCTCCAGGCTGACGGCGTACGCGTCGTCGGCGCCGGGGGTGCCGTCGACCAGGCCCTGGGTGGCCTCGTCCATCGCGATCTGGGCGGCGGCGACGCCGGTGCGGCGGGCGAGGAACTCCCGTACGGTCTCCCCTTCCCGCCGGTCCGGTTCCTGCGGGAGGTGTCCGACGGTGGCGGTCGGCGGGGAGAGCCGCAGCTCGCCCTCCTCCGGGGTGTCGAGACCGGCGAGCAGCCGCAGCAGGGTCGACTTCCCGGCGCCGTTGACGCCGACGAGGCCGATGACGTCCCCGGGCGCGACGACGAGGTCGAGCCCGGCGAACAGGGAGCGGTCGCCGTGGCCGGCGGCGAGGTTCTTGGCGACGAGAGTGGCAGTCATCAGGCCTGAATCCTACGGGCAGGCGGCGCGGCCGTTGGGTACGGTCCCGGCATCCGGGGCGGCTGAGGCCCCCGGGGCGGCGGAAGGGGTGGCATGGACGGCGACGGGATCGGCGACGGGATCGGCGACGGAACAAGCGATGTGATCGTGGTGGGCGCGGGGGTGGTCGGGCTGACCAGCGCGATCCGGCTCGCGGAGCGCGGCCTGCGGGTCCTGGTCTGGTCGCGCGACCCGGCGGCGGGGACGACCTCGGCGGTGGCGGGGGCGCTGTGGTGGCCGTACCGGATCGAGCCGGAGGCGGAGGTCGGCGACTGGTCGCTCGCGAGCCTGCGGGTGTACGAGGAGCTGGCGGCCGATCCCACGGCGACCGGGGTGCGGCTGGTGCCGGGCGTGCACGCGGACACCGTGCTCGCGGGGCTCGGCGACTGGGCGCGGCGGGTCCCCGGGCTGCGGCAGCTGCCGCCGGACGAGGTGCCGGGGCCGTACGAGGCGGGGCTCGCCGCCCGGCTGCCGCTCGTCGACATGCCGGTGCACCTGGAGTGGCTGCGGGCGCGGGCGGCGGAGCTCGGGGTGCGGGTGGAGCGGCGCGCGGTCGGCGGCTTCGCCGAGGCGGCGGCGCACGCCCGGACGGTGGTGGACTGCGCGGGGCTCGGCGCCCGTGAGCTGGCGGGCGACGGGGCGCTGCGGGCGGTGCGCGGGCAGTTGGTGCTGGTGGAGAACCCGGGCGTGGACAGCTGGTTCACGGCCGCCGACAAGGAGTCCAGCGAGACGACCTACTTCTTCCCGCAGCCGGGGCGGCTGATCCTGGGCGGCACGGCCGAGGAGGGCGTCGAGGACCTGGTCCCGGATCCGGCGACGGCGGCGCGGATCGTGGCGCGCTGTTCCGAGGTGCGCCCGGAGATCGCCGGGGCCCGGGTGCTCGGCCACCGGGTGGGCCTGCGCCCGGCCCGGGCGGGCGGCGTCCGCAACGAGCGGGACCCGGCGCCGCTGTCGGGCGGCGGGATGCTGGTCCACAACTACGGGCACGGCGGTGCGGGCGTCACGGTGGCGTGGGGGTGCGCGGACCGGGTGGCGGAGCTGGTGACGGGGGTGCGGAGCTGACGGTGCCGGGGCGCGGGCGAGGTCGGGCGGGGCGGGGGGCTGAGGGGGCCCTCGGGCGGGTGCGCGGGCGGGGTCGGCGGTGCGCCGGGGCCGGGACGGCGGCGCCGGTCTGCGGTGACGCCCGCCCGCGCGGTCGGTGGGTTCAGCCCGGGAAGGGCTTGCCCGCGTGGTCGTCGGCGTCGACGCACGCCTGGATGCGGCGGTCGAGGGCGGCGGCCTGGGCACGGGCCTCGCGGGCCTCGGTGGTGGCGCCGAGGTGCTGGAGCTTGTCGGCCTTGGCGCGCAGCGCGGCGGCGTCGTGCCGCATCCTCGGCACGTCGCAGGTGATCGGCGTCCGGACGGCGGCATCGGCGCGCGGCGCGGCCGCCGTCTGGCCGAGCAGCAGGCCGGTGCCGAGCAGGGTGGCGGCGGCGAGCGCCGCGAGGGCGCGGCGCGGCGACGGCACGGTGTTCACGTGGTGCTCCAACTCCCGGGCTTCAGCTGCCCGTTCGGGATCGGTCGGTCCCGGCACGGGTGCGGCGGGGACCGGTCGTCCAGCCTAGGCCGGTCGCGTGGCGGCACCGGGTCGCCACGCGCGCCGCTCACCCGACTCGCCCCGGATCCTCAGCACTTCTCCACGGGTTCTCCTCGGGTGAGCCCGTACGGCGCGGCGGGGTCGAGCAGCAGCGGCACCAGGGCGCGCAGCGACTGGCGCAGCGGCACGAGCACCCCGCCGCCGGGGCCGGGGACGGTCCGGACGCCGTGCAGGGCGAGCTCGTCGCCTACCTCGGCGGTCTGAGCCTTCGTCAGACGGTAACCGCAGGGCGGGTTCTGGAGGATCTCGGCGGGTTCGGCCGGTTCGTTGTCGGCGCCGCCGAGGAGGACCGGGCCGCGGTCGGCGAACCCGGTGTGCCGTGCGGTGGCGGTGGCCGCAGCGAGCTGTCCGGCGCGCTCGTCGACGTACCGGAACGCGCCGCTCAGCGCCGCGTGCTGGGTGGCGACCCGGCGCCGGTGGTTGCGGGCCGGGTCGTTCTGCTCGGCCGGGTCGAGGGCGTCCTCGCGGGTCTCGACGAGCAGTCCGGCGGAGTGCTTGATCCCGGCGGTGTTGCGCAGGATGCGTTCCTGGCCGTCGCCCGCGACCTGCTTGATCGGCTCGCCGGTGAGCGGGTCGGTCCAGATGCCGTAGATGCCGCTGCTGTACCCGGCGCGTCCGGCGTCGGCCCGTACATAGGACTCGGAGAGGGTGTGCGACTCGGCGTGGACGGCCCGGTCGGTGTTGAGGTTGCGCGGCCAGAGGGCGAGCAGGTCCTTGTCGTAGTACGGCGGGGTGGCTCCGTACTCGTGGAGGTCGTAGACGAGTTCCGGCCTTCGGTCGCGGATCACGGCGGCGAGCGCGCGGGCCTCGGCGGTGCGCAGCGCGAGGTGGTCGCGGTTGATGTCGATGCCGTCGCTGTTGCCGCGGGTGTCGGCGGCCCGGCCGTCCGGGTTGGCGGTGGGGACCACGAGCAGGGTGGTGCGGGCGAGCAGCCGCCGGGCCGCCGGGGACCGGTCGTAGGCCAGGTCGCGCAGGGTGCTGAGGCAGGCTTCGCGGCCCGAGGGCTCGTCGCCGTGCTGGGAGCAGATCAGCAGTACGGTGACGGGCCCGGTGCCGAGGGTGGCGAGCCGCAGCGGGCGGCCCTCGGCGGTGGTCCCGATGGTGCGCATGGAGAGCCGGGTGCTGGCCCGGTCGACGGCGGCGAGGAAGGCGGTCTCCTCGGCCTCGCCGGTCCACCGGGCGCCGTCGGTCGTCTCGAAGCCGGTACGGGGCGCGGGCGGCGGGAGCGCGCTGCCGACCGCCTCGGTGGGTGCGGCGAGCAGCGGCAGGCCGAGGGCGGCGGCGCCCGCCGTGACCATGAGCGCGCGCCGGGGGGTGCGGAAGGTACGGGTCCTCATCGGCATGGGGCGGAACGTACCCCGGCGCGCGGGCCCGCAAAAGGGTGCCGTCACGGACACGTGGTCCGGGTGCGGCCGGAATGCCTTCGGTGGTTCTCGAGTGGTTCATGTCGGCCGAATGGCGATCATGTGACAGCAGGTGCTCTGGACGTGACGGGGCGTCGGGGGTCTCAATAGTGTCGCTAAGGACCGACGACCACCTGTGCGTCTTACGTTTCTCACCACTCGGGGAGCACCTGTGCACCGCAGAATCATCGTTCCGAGCGCCCTCGCGGCCGCGCTGCTGCTGGCGATCCCGGCATCCGCCGCCGACTTCACGGCGGGCGCCCCGGGCATCGGCGACTCCTACTACCCGGCCAGCGGCAACGGCGGCTACGACGTGTCGCACTACGACCTCCGGCTGAAGTACCAGCCCTCGACCGACCTGTTGGAGGGCACGGCGACGCTGCTCGCCACCACGAAGCAGAACCTGTCCCGCTTCAACCTGGACCTCGGCCTGAAGGTCAGCGAGGTGCGGGTCAACGGCCGGGTCGCGAAGTTCACCGCCTCGGGCGACCACGAACTGGAGGTCACCCCGGCGGCGCCGCTGCCGAAGGGCACCGCCGTGACGGTGGTGGTCCGCTACGCGGGCAAGCCGTCCGAGGTGAAGATCGGCGGCTGGACCGCCTGGGCCCGCACACCGGACGGCGCGGTCGCCGCGCAGGAGCCGGATTCGGCCGTCTGGTGGTTCCCGTCCAACGACCACCCGCTGGACAAGGCCACCTTCGACGTGTCGGTGCTGGTCCCGGACGGCACCCAGGCGATCAGCAACGGCACCCTGCAGTCGCAGTCGTCGAAGCTGGGCTGGACCCGCTTCAACTGGCGTTCGGACAAGCCGCAGGCGACCTATCTGGCCACGTTGGCGGTCGGCAAGTTCGACATCACCACGGACACGACGGCGAACGGGCTGCCGGTCCTGAACGCCTACAGCAAGGACCTGGGCGCCAACGCGGGCGCGGCGCGCGCCTCGATCGAGCGGACCACCGAGGTCGCGGAGTGGCTGGAGTCGGTCTACGGGCCGTACCCGTTCAGCGCGCTCGGCGGCTATGTGCCCAATGTGACCAGTGGGTTCGCCCTGGAGACGCAGACCCGGCCGTTCTACAGCCCGCGGCAGTTCGCGAACGGCGCGAACGTGTCCGTCGTGGTGCACGAGCTGGCGCACCAGTGGTACGGGGACAGCGTCTCGGTCGCCGACTGGAAGGACATCTGGATCAACGAGGGCTTCGCCCGGTACAGCCAGTGGCTGTGGTCGGAGAAGGAGGGCGAGGGCACCGCGCGTGAACTCGCCGACTACGTCTTCCAGACGCGGGCGGCCGACGACCCGTTCTGGACGGTGAAGCCGGGCGACCCGGGCGCGGACAACCAGTTCGACATCGCCGTGTACGACCGGGGCGCGCTCGCGCTCCAGGCGCTGCGCGACGAGGTCGGCGACGAGAAGTTCTTCGCCGTCCTGAAGGGTTGGCCGAAGCGGTACGCGTACGGCAACGCCAAGGTCGGCGACTTCGTGAAGTACGCGGAGAAGGTGACCGGGAAGCCGCTCGCGGAGCTCTTCGACACCTGGCTGTACCAGCCGGTGAAGCCTGCGGCCCTGCCGGACCCGGCGGCGTCGAAGGCGGCGTCGGCGAAGGCCGCTTCGCCCGCCGCGCGTGCGGGCGCCCGTACCGGTGCGGGTGCGGGTGCGGGGGTGAAGGCGGGGGCGACGGCGAAGCCCGTACCGCCGAAGTCCTGGCAGAAGATCGCGGCGACGAACTCGGTGCACGACCACGACCGTCACTGATCGAGGGCCGGCACCGAGCACGGGCCCGGCGCCGGCCTCGGTCGGCGTCGACGCGAAGGCGCCGTCCCACCCCGGTCGGGGGGTGGGGCGGCGCCTTCGGCGTGGGGCGGCGCCTTCGGCGGGGGGGGGGTGGGTGAGGGGCGGGTTTCGGATCCAGGGTCTTGGATTCAGGGTCTTGGATCTTGGATCTTGGATCCGAGACCCTGAATATTGGATCCAAGACCCGAGACCCGAGATCTCGGATGTTCGATCCGAGATCCGGGATCCGGGAGGTTGGATCCGGGAGGTTGGATCCGGGAGGTTGGATCCGGGAGGTTGGATCCGGGAGGTTGGATGTTGGATCCAACATCTTGGATCCCGCGCCTCAGCTCAGGCGGTCCGGCGGCGGGCCCGCCACTCGTCGGCGAGGACCGCCCAGATCTGCTGGTTGTGGCGGACGCCCTCGTACGGCCAGGTCTCGCGCAGCTCGCCCTCGAGTGTCATGCCGAGCCGCCGGGCGACGGCGACGCTGTTCTCGTTGTCGGCGCGGCACTGCCACTCGGCGCGGTGCAGGCCGCGCTCGATCAGGGCCCAGTCGACGAGCACCGTGCAGGCGTCGGTGATGAGACCGCGGCCCCGGGCGTCCGGCTCCAGCCAGCAGCCGACCTCGCAGGAGCCCGCGGCGGCGTCGAAGGCGGCGAACAGGACGCCGCCGACGAGGGTGCCGTCCAGCCAGATGCCCCACAGGCCGCCGGCGTCCTTCGCCCGGCGGTCGGCGTACCGGCCGAGGGTGCCGCGCGCGCCCTCGACGCCCTCGGCCACGAAGGACTGGCCGACCCACGGCCGGATGGTGTCGCGCGCCCGGTCCATGTGGGCGGCGAACTCCTCGGCGTGCCAGATCTCCAGCGGGCGGAGCTCGGCGTTGTCCCGGAGCGGGAGGGCGAACATGTGGACCCCATTCACACAACAAGCGTTATGACTATTACGGTAGCAGCATGCCACGTACCAAGGGCGATCACGAGGCCCGGCGCCGGGAGGTCTCCGAGGCGGTCTGGCGGGTGCTCGCCGCCCAGGGCTTCGGCGGTCTGACGCTGCGCGCCGTCGCGGCCGAACTGGGCGCCACCACCGGGCTGCTCACCCACTACTTTCCGGCCAAGCGCGACCTGGTCCGGCACGCCCTCGACCTGCTCGACGAGCGCACCCAGGCCCGGCCGCGCCGGTCCGCCGGGCAGGGCATCGCCGCGGTGCGGGCGGCGCTGCTGGACATCCTGCCGCTGACGGCGGAGGCGACGGCGGGCAACCGGGTCTGGGTCTCGTCCTGGGACACCGCGCTCGCCGACCCGGTCCTGAGCGCGGACCACGCCGCCCGGTACGCGCGCGGCAGGACCCGGATCGCCGCGCTGATCACGACCGCGCAGGAGCGCGGCGAGCTGCCGCCGGGGGATCCGGACCGGCTCGCGGCGGGCGCCCAGTCGTTCGTGCTCGGCCTGGTGGTGCAGGCGCTGCTCAGCCCGGCGGAGTTCCCGCCGGGGCGGCAGACCGGCCTGGTCGACGACTATCTGGCCGCGCTCGTGGCGGCGCCGCCGGGCGACTGAGCCCGACCCCTGGCACGGGCCCGGAAGCGGCTGGAAAGGGACTGGTCGTGCGGTCCGTTCCGGCATCCAACACCCCTGCCGCCGGGGGATGATGACGCCATGACATGGACTCCGTTCACCCAGCTCGACCGCACCGGACTCACCCCCCAGGAGGCGGGGACGTGGACCGACGGGCAGGGTCTGCTGCTGTCGATCCACTACTTCGACCTGGTTCCCGATCTGCCCGCCGCCCTGGACGAGCCGGAACGGCTGCGCGAGGGTCTCGCGCACTCGGCGGCGCACGCGGGCGGCGGTCTGATCGAGGCGGAGGTGGCCGAGGTCGGCGGGATGCCGGGGCTGCGCCAGCTGATCAAGGTGCCGCTCGAACGGGGTCACGGCCAGGCGTTCGTCGGCAGTTGGACCGTGCCGCGCGACCGGTCGAGCGCCGTGGTGAAGGTGCAGGCCGCGGAGGGGCGGCGGACCGGGCTCCGGGAGGCCCTGATCGTCGACGAGGTCGGCCCGATGCACTTCTTCACGCCGCACCCGTACGCCCCCGAGGTGACCGGCGGCCTGCCGCACCACGCGGCCGACGACGAGCGCTGGGACGCGCGCTTCCCCGACCACCCGCTGACCCGGGTGCGGGCGACGCTGCGCCGGATCACGCCGAGCATCGCGTTCGCCGACGAGTACCGCGAGCGCCCGCCGTTCGCGGCCCCGGCGACGACGGCGTGAGACCGCCTGACCGCGAGACCGGCTAGGCCCCTGCCGTACGGGTGCGGGCGAGGTCGCGCGCGTGGGCGCGGGCCCGGGCGCGGGCTTCGCGGGCCAGCGGGAGGTAGCGCAGCCGCTCCGGCAGGACCGGCACCACGGCCCGTACCAGCCGGGCGAACCGGCGCAGCTTTCGCTCCTGCGCGGCGTTCCACTCCAGACCGATCGCGGCGCGGGCCTCGGGAGGCATCAGACCGACGGTGAGGAAGGCGCGGGCCCGCAGGAAGGGCCGGCGCAGCAGCGGCCACAGGGCGCGCAGGGCGAGCCTGACCGGCAGCGGGCCGCGGTCGGGGGCCGGGACCGGCAGGTCGGTGTCGAGCAGTTCGCGGACGACGACGGTGGCCTCCAGCTCCTCGTCGAGGACCCGGTGCCAGTACGGCCAGAACTCCTCGATGGTCGCGGGCATGTCCCGGTCATGGATCCCGAGCACCCGGCCGACCTGGAGCCATTCCGCGTACAGCTGCCGCTCCTGGGCCTCGTTGAGGGGGCGGGCGAAGTAGCCGAGGCCGTACCGGTAGATCGGGTAGCCGGTGGCGTGCACCCACCCGTAGTTCGCGGGGGTGAGGGCGTGGTAGCGGCGGCCCCGGGTGTCGGTGCCCTGGATCTCCTTGTGCAGCGCGCGCAGCCGCCGCCCCTCCTCGGCGGCCCGCTCGCCGCCGTACACCCAGGTCTGGAGCGAGCGCAGTGAGCGCTCGCCGCGGCCCCAGGGGTCGGTGCGGAACACCGAGTGGTCGTCGACGCCCGCGCCGATGGCGGGGTGGGCGACCTGGAGGGTGAGCGCGGCGGGCAGCATCAGCAGCGCGCGGATGTCACCGGCGACGCTCCACAGCACCCCGCCGACCGGCGGTGGGACGGGTTCGTTGCGGGACCGCGGGCCGGTCCGGTCGGACTGGTCGGAGGGATCGGTCCGACCGGGCTGATCGGGCTGGTCCTGCACGGTGACTCCCTGGGTGGTGCGGTGGTGCGGTGGTGCGATGCCGCTGGTGGCGCCGGCGCCGCCGGTACGACGCGGGGCCGCGCCCCGGGCCCGGTGCGGGTCCCGGGGCGCGGCCCCGAACGGATGATCGTGCTGCGTCAGGCGCGGTCGGCGCCGACGGGCTCGCCGACGATGCGGCCGGCGAGCGAGTGCGCCCAGGCGTCGACGTCACCGGCGAGCTCGCGCTCGGCGGCGGTGCGCTCGGCGGCGATCTTCTCGTGACCGGCGGCGAGGATGGCCTCGCGCTCGCGGATGCCCTCGGCGCGGGCCGCGGCGATGGCCTGCGAGCCCTCCTCGGTGGCCTGGGAGCGGATCCGGGCGGCGTCGTGGCGGGCCTCGGCGAGCTCGGCCTCGTACTGCTCACGGATGGTGGTGGCCTCGGCGCGCAGGTCGTCGGCGCGCTCGGTGCCACCGGCGATGGCGTCGTCACGCTCGTCGAGCGTGCGCTTGATCTTCGGCAGGATCCCCTTCGCCATGATCAGGAAGGTCAGGCCGAAAAGGACAGCACCGAGGATGAGCTCGGCCCAGACCGGGTTCAGCGGGCCCAGGTCGGTGGGGAAGATGAGCGAGTTCTGCGCGAGGGTCATGCGCGCATCTTACCTGGTCGCGAAAATCGCAAATCGGGCACCTGTCGCAGAGTTGGCGCTTTTGTCGGACCGATACAAGATTCGCGGCATCCAACGGCTACCCAATGGTAACTACGGCTGATTTGATGTGCCGCGCCGACCCCAACCCCCCACCTTTTCTTGGGAGTTTCCAGTGTCGTTCGCAGCGCTCCGCCGGACCCCCGGCGTCGCCCTCTCCGCCACGGCCGCCGTCGCCGCCCTGGCCGTGATCGCCCCCACCGCATCCGCCGACACCACCGCTCCGACCGCCCCGGCCGCCTCCGGCGTCACCGCGGCCACCCCGAGCCTCAAGGTGCTCACGTACAACACCTTCATTTTTTCGAAGACCCTGTACCCGAACTGGGGCCAGGACCACCGGGCCGCGACCATCCCGACCACGTCCTTCTTCCGGGGCAACGACGTCGTCGTGCTCCAGGAGGCGTTCGACAACGGCGCCTCGGACGCGCTGAAGGCGAAGGCGGCGCCGGAGTACCCGTACCAGACGCCGGTCGTCGGCCGCTCGAAGTCGGGCTGGGACGCCACCGGCGGCGCCTACTCCAGCACCACGCCGGAGGACGGCGGGGTGACGCTGCTCAGCAAGTGGCCGATCGTGCGCAAGGAGCAGTACGTCTACAAGGACGCGTGCGGCTCGGACTGGTACTCGAACAAGGGCTTCGTCTACGCGGTGCTGAACGTCAACGGCACCAAGGTGCACGTCGTCGGCACCCACGCGCAGTCCACCGACTCGGGCTGCGGCACGGGCGAGGCGGCGCAGATGCGCAGCCGCCAGTTCAAGAACATCGACGCGTTCCTGGACGCGAAGAACATCCCGGCGAACGAGCAGGTCATCGTCACCGGTGACATGAACGTGGACTCGCGGACGCCGGAGTACGGCACGATGCTGGCCGACGCGGACCTGGTCGGCGCGGACGCCCGCACCGGTCACCCGTACTCGTTCGACACCGCGCTGAACTCGATCGCGCTGGACCGCTACCCGACGGACCCGCGCGAGGACCTCGACTACGTGCTGTTCCGCAAGGGTCACGCGCGTCCGGCGGGCTGGACGAACAACGTGGTGCGCGAGCAGACGGCGCCGTGGACGGTGTCCAGCTGGGGCAAGCAGTACACGTACACCAACCTGAGCGACCACTACCCGGTCCAGGCGTACGCGGCGAACTGACCGCGCGACCGGACCGCGCGGTCGACCCGCTGACCGGCGGCGGCGCGGAGCTCCTCCGGGGGCCCCGCGGCGCCGCCGCGGGCGTGGTCACGCCAGGTGGGAGACCTGGTGGTGGGCGATGGCCCAGCCATGGTCCGTCTCCTGGAGCAGCACGCCGAGGCTGACGGCGAGGGTGCGGCGGTCGGCGCCGTGCCCGCCGGGGTCAGCGCCACCGAACGCCGGTCGCACTCGAACCCCATCCCAACGACCCGGGCCCGCGCACCTGACCACCGGGGCCGCCGGGCCCCCTTATCGGCTTACCGGCTTACCGGGTGAAGAAGGTGCCGTACGCCCACCAGCCGACGATGCCCGCGACGGCCAGCAGCACCAGCCACGAGCCGAACCCGGTCCGTCGTCGGCCGCCACCGGCGGCCTTGCGGGCCTTGCGGGCGGCGCGGGGCGCGGCGGCCGGGGTGGTGTCGGCGGCCGCGGCCGTCTCGGCGAGCAGCCTGCGGCAGACGGCGGCCAGCTCGGCCGTGCCCGCGCCGAGGTCCACCACCATCTCCAGCCGGGCGGGCGCGGTGGTCCCCCCGTCGAGGATCCGCCCGGCCCGCACCCGTGCCTGGTCCTTGCCGCCGGTCGGCGACAGACTGATCCACCGCCGCACATGCTCCCCGCGGATCACCACACCGCCGTCGCGCTCGCGGTAGACGGTGTGCTCCTTCCACAGGACAGCGGCCAACTCGGCAGCCTTCTCCCTGAGTTGTGCCTGCATCTCGCTCCCCCTGTGTGCTACCCCTGATCCGAACAGGCGCCTGACTCTAGCGCGCACGACCGACAGGGCCACGCCAGGGTGCGGGGGCGCCGCCGTACGGGCCGCTACGTCGCGATGTCGTACACGGTGACGGAAATGTTCCGGGCGGCCAGCCGCTCGGTGATCAGCCGGAGTGCCGCGTCGCGTCGATCCCTTGTACCGCACGGGCACCCCACTGCTCCGGCCGGTCCGGATCCCGCTGCCCCACCAGATTGGCCACCGGCAACACGGCCGGGTCGGCAGCGGGCGCGCCCGTGTGACGTCAGTGCGGGGAGCGGGTCCAGCCGGTGGCTTCGAGGACCGTCGCCGCCACGTCGGACGGGGTCAGGGTCGTCGTGTTCACCGTGAGGTCCGCGAGGGCCGCCCGGTCGAGGACGAGGTCGAGTTCCGCGGCCCGTTCGAGGTGCCACGGCAGGGACTCGGTGTCGTGGTCCGCCTCGTGCCGGGCCCGGAGCCGGGCGTGGACAGCGGGGAGGTCCGCCGTCAGACGGCACACCAGCAGCGGCATCCCGAGCGCGGCCCGGAGGGCGTCCCGTTCCGCCGCGTTCTCGGCGACCCCGGCCAGCACGAGGTGGCGTGCTCCGGCGGACCGGTAGCAGGCGGTCACGGCGCGCAGGTTGGCGAGGAGGAGGCGCTGTTGGAAGGGGTCGTCGTCGGGCGCGGGCCATGCCTGGCACAGCCGGTCGAGGTCGATCACGGCGTGCGGGAGTCCGGCGTCGGCGAGGAGGTCGCCGAGCAGATCGGCGGTCGAGGTCTTGCCGACCCCCACGGTGCCGGTGAGCAGCAGCGCGCTGGGCGTGTCGGGGCGGGCGGGGCGGCGGGTGGCGGGCATCGCGGTTCCTGAGGTGAGGGATGACGATCAGGGCAGTCGGGACGATCCTGGCAAACCGGAGCGACCCGACCAACCTGTTTTCGCGGCGCCCCGCGACGGGCCCGTTGCAGGAGTACGACGCCGCGCACGGCACCGACATGGTCGAGACGCTGACCGCGTTCCTGGAGCACAACGGCGCCTGGCGCACCACCGCGGCCGCGCTCCACATCCACGTCAGCACGCTGCACTACCGCGTCGGCCGCATCGAGCGGCTGACCGGCCGCGACCTGTCCACCGCGCGCGACCGGGTCGACCTGTACCTGGCGTGTGCGATCGACTGAGACCGGGCGGCGGGGATCGGGCCCACGGGGACCCGGCCGCTGGGACCGGTCCGCCGAGCCGGGTGGACGTTCGCGGACGACCGAGGCGGCGGCAGTCCTGAGCCGTCGGCGTCCACCCGGACCGGAACGCGCCCGGTCCGGCGTGACCGCCGTCGTTCCGCTCTTTTACAGCGATGGTGAGACAGCAATACTGTTGAACCATGGAGCAGCACGCGGTCGAGCCCACCTACACCGTCGACGAGCTGGCCGCCCGGGCCGGGGTGACCGTGCGGACCGTGCGGTTCTACGGCACGCGGGGGCTGCTGCCGCCGCCCGTCATCGGGGCGCGCCGGGTCGGGCACTACGGGGCCGCGCATCTGTCGCGGCTCGGGCTGATCGAGGAGTTGCAGCGGCAGGGGATGACGCTCGCCGCGATCGAGCGGTATCTGGAGCAGTTGCCGCCGGATCTGAGCGCGCAGGACCTGGCGATCCACCGGGCGCTCGTGGCGTCCTGGGCGCCGGAGTCCGCCGAGGAGATCACCCGGCAGGAGTTGCAGCGGCGGGCCGGGCGGCAGCTCGGGGAGCGGGACGTGGAGCGGCTGGCCGCGATGGGGGTGCTGGACCGGGGGCCGGACCCGGATGTGTTCCGGCTGGACGGCGCCCTGTTGCGGCTCGGGGTCGAGCTGCTTGACGTGCCCATCGAGCACGAGACGATCCTGGCCTCCCGCACGGTGCTCCTGGAGCACGCCAGGGCCGCCGCGCAGGAGCTGGCCCGGCTGTTCCGGGAGCAGGTGTGGAGTCCGTACCGGGAGAGCGGGGCGGACCCAGACCACCTGGCCGCGATGCGCTCGCTGTCCGCGCACATGCAGCCGATGGTGGTCCAGGCCCTGCTGACCGCGTTCCAGCGGTCCCTCAGCGAGGAGCTGAGGGCCGCTTTCCGGAGCCCGGAGCCGGAGCCGGAGCCGGACACGGAGCCGGACCCGGGCGGGGAACCCTGCCCGCGCCCCGGCGCCGCGCGGCTCAGTCGCTGACCGCGCGGCTCAGTCGCTGAAGACCTCGCCCCGCTCCGCCTTCGCGAGCAGCAGCGCCGGGGGCGTGAACCGCTCCCCGTAGGTCGCCGCCAGTTCGCGGGCCCGGGCGACGAATCCGGCGGGCCCGCCCTCGTACCCGTTGATGTACTGGAGCACGCCGCCGGTCCAGGCGGGGAAGCCGATGCCCAGGATGGAGCCGATGTTGGCGTCGGCGACCGAGGTCAGCACGCCCTCCTCGACGAGCCGTACGGTGTCGAGCGCCTCCGCGAACAGCATCCGCTCCTGCATGTCCCGCAGCGGGATGTCGACCCCGGGCTTGGCGAAGTGCTCGCGCAGGCCGGGCCACAGGCGGCCGCGGCTGCCGTCCTCGCCGTACTCGTAGAAGCCCGCGCCGCCGCTGCGTCCGGTGCGCCCGAACTCGTCGACCATGCGGTCGATGACGAGCTCGCCGGGGTGCGCGGTCCAGGTGCCGCCCGCGTCCTCGACCGCCTTGCGGGTCTCGTTGCGGATCTTCCGCGGCAGGGTCAGGGTCAGCTCGTCCATCAGCGAGAGCACCTTCGCCGGGTAGCCCGCCTGTGCGGCGGCCTGCTCGACGGAGGCGGGCTCGGCGCCCTCGCCGATCATGGCGACGCCCTCGTTGATGAAGTGGCCGATCACCCGGGAGGTGAAGAAGCCGCGCGAGTCGTTGACCACGATCGGCGTCTTGTTGATCTGCCGGACCAGGTCGAAGGCGCGGGCGAGGGCCTGCTCGCCGGTGCGCTCGCCCTTGATGATCTCGACCAGCGGCATCTTGTCGACCGGCGAGAAGAAGTGCAGGCCGATGAAGTCGGTCTGCCGCCGGACGCCTTCGGCGAGCGCGGTGATGGGCAGAGTGGACGTGTTGGAGCAGAGGAGGGCGTCGGGGGCGACGACCGACTCGATCTCCTGGAACACCTTGTGCTTGAGCGCGGTGTCCTCGAACACCGCCTCGATCACGGCGTCGCAGCCCGCCAGATCGGCGACCGCGCCGGTCGGGGTGATCAGGGCGAGCAGCGCGTCCGCCTTGTCCTGGCTGGTGCGGCCCTTGGCGACGGCCTTGGCGCACAGCTTCTCGGAGTACGCCTTGCCCTTGGCCGCGGCCTCGGTGGTGACGTCCTTGAGGACGACCTCGATCCCGGCCCGCGCGCAGGAGTACGCGATGCCCGCGCCCATCATCCCGGCGCCGAGGACGGCGACCTTGCGCACCGGGCGCGGCTCGATGCCCTGCGGACGGTTGGCGCCGGAGTTGACGGCCTGGAGGTCGAAGAAGAACGCCTGGATCATGTTCTTCGCGGTCTGGCCGACGACCAGTTCGGTGAAGTAGCGGCTCTCGATGGTGAGCGCCGTCGCGAAGTCGACCTGGGAGCCCTCGACGGCCGCCGCCATGATGTTGCGCGGCGCCGGGTAGGGGGCGCCGGCCAGCTGCTTGCGGAGGTTGGCCGGGAAGGCGGGCAGGTTGGCGGCGAACCGCGGGTTGGCCGGGGTGCCGCCGGGGATCTTGTAGCCGGGTACGTCCCAGGGCTGCTGCGACTCGGGGTGCGCGTCGATGAAGGCGCGGGCCTTGGCGAGCATCTCCTCGGGGGTGGCGGCCAGTTCGTGCACCAGGCCGTTGTCGAGGGCGCGCTTCGGGGTGTACTGGGTGCCCTGGAGCAGCACCTTGAGCAGCGCGTCGGCGATGCCCATCAGGCGTACGGTACGGGCGACGCCGCCGCCGCCGGGCAGCAGGCCGAGGGTGACCTCGGGCAGGCCGATCTTGGAGCCGGGGGCGTCGAGCGCGACGCGGTGGTGCGAGGCGAGCGCGATCTCGTAACCGCCGCCGAGGGCCGCGCCGTTGATGGCGGCGACCACCGGCTTGCCGAGGGTCTCGATGCGGCGCAGCGCGTCCTTGATCTCGATCGCGGTGTCGAACACGGCCTGTGCGTCGGCCGGTCCCGCCTTGATCATGTCCTTGAGGTCGCCGCCCGCGAAGAAGGTCTTCTTGGCGGAGGTCCAGATGATCCCGCGGATCGACTCCCGTTCGGCGACGGCGCGTTCGGCGATCGCGGTGACCGAGGCGCGGAACGCCTGGTTCATGGTGTTGGCGGACTGGGCGGGGTCGTCGAGGACGAGGGTGACGACACCGGTCTCGTCCTGCTCCCAGCGGATGGTGGTGCTCTCGCTCATGACTCTGCTTCTCCGTAAGGGGGGTGCGGACCGGTGGTCAGAAACGCTCGACGCGCTCGACGATGGTGGCGATGCCCATGCCGCCGCCGACGCAGAGCGTGGCGAGGCCGTACCGCTTGTCCTGGCGCTCCAGTTCGTCGACGAGGGTGCCGAGGATCATCGCCCCGGTGGCACCGAGCGGGTGACCGAGCGCGATGGCGCCGCCGTTGACGTTGACCTTGTCGAGGGAGACGCCCATGTCCTGGACGAAGCGGAGCACGACGGCGGCGAACGCCTCGTTGATCTCGATGAGGTCGATGTCGTCGATGGTGAGTCCGGCCTTGGCGAGCGCCTTGCGGGTGGCGGGCGCGGGTCCGGTGAGCATGATGGTGGGCTCGGAGCCGGAGACGGCGGCGGCGACGATCCGGGCGCGGGGCGTCAGCCCGTACCGCTCGCCGGTCTCCCGGGAGCCGATGGCGACCAGCGAGGCGCCGTCGACGATGCCGGAGGAGTTGCCCGCGTGGTGGACGTGGTCGATCGCCTCGACCCAGTGGTACGTCTGCAGCGCCACCGCGTCGAAGCCGCCGAGGTCGCCGATGTCGGCGAACGAGGGCTTCAGGCGGGCGAGCGAGTCGGCGGTGGTGCCGGGGCGCAGGTGCTCGTCGTGGTCGAGCACGGTGAGTCCGGCGCGGTCCTTGACCGGGACGACCGAGCGGTCGAAGCGGCCGTCCTTCCAGGCCGCGGCGGCGCGTTCCTGGGAGAGGGCGGCGTACTCGTCGACGTCGCGCCGGGTGAATCCGCCGATGGTGGCGATGAGGTCGGCGCCGATGCCCTGCGGGACGAAGTTGGTGGCGAGGTTGGTCATCGGGTCGGCGAACCAGGCGCCGCCGTCGGAGGCCATCGGGACCCGGGACATCGACTCGACGCCGCCGGCCAGGACGAGGTCCTCCCAGCCGGAGCGGATCTTGGCGGCGGCCATGTTGACGGCTTCCAGCCCGGAGGCGCAGAAGCGGTTCTCCTGGACGCCCGCGACGGTGTCCGGGAGGCCCGCGGCGACGGCGGCGATCCGGGCGATGTCGGAGCCCTGGTCGCCGACCGGGCCGACGACGCCGAGCACGATGTCGTCGATCGCGGCCGGGTCGAGGTCCGGGAAGCGGGCGCGGATCTCGTGGATCAGGCCGACGACCAGGTCGATCGGCTTGGTGCCGTGCAGGGCGCCGTTGGCCTTGCCGCGTCCGCGCGGGGTGCGGATCGCGTCGTAGACGTACGCTTCGGTGGTCACGGTGGTGCCTTTCGCATGAGGGTCTGCGGGTGCGGAGGGGACGGGACTGGTGCGGCGGGTACGGGGCGGGGCCGGGGCGGGGCGGGGCCGGGCCCTTCGGCCCGGCCGGGGGGGGGACTCAACCGAGCAGGGACCGGCCGATGATCTCCTTCATGATCTCCGTCGTACCGCCGTAGATCGTCTGGATACGGCCGTCCGTGAACGCCCGCGCCACCGGGAATTCGCTCATGTAGCCGTATCCGCCGTGCAGTTGCAGACACCGGTCGGCGACCCGCTTCTGCAGCTCGGTCGACCACCACTTCGCCATGGACGCGTGCACGGCGTCCAGGCCCGCCCCGTCCGGGTCCGCGTGCTCCGCCACACAGCGGTCGACGAAGCTGCGGGTGACCGCGCATTCGGTGGCCATCTCGGCGATCTCGAAGCGGATGTGCTGGAGCCGGGCGAGCGGCCGGCCGAACGCCTCGCGCTCCTTGACGTACGCGGTGGTGAGTTCGACCAGGTGCTCGGCGCCCGCGATGGCGGCGACCGCGATGGCGAGCCGCTCCTGCGCCAGGTTGGTCATCAGATGGACGAAGGCGCCGTTCAGCTCGCCGAGCAGGTTCTCCTTGGGGACGCGGACGTCCTGGAAGAACAGTTCGGCGGTGTCCTGCGCCTTCTGGCCGATCTTGTCGAGGTTGCGGCCGCGCTCGAAGCCGGGCGTGCCGCGCTCGACGACCAGCAGGGACAGGCCGTGGGCGCCGCCCTCGGGGGTGGTGCGGGCGACCACCACGACCAGGTCGGCGAGGATGCCGTTGGAGATGAAGGTCTTGGAGCCGTTGAGGACCCAGTGGTCGCCGTGGTCCTCGGCGGTGGTGCGGATGCCCTGGAGGTCGGACCCGGCGCCGGGTTCGGTCATGGCGATCGCGGTGATCAGCTCGCCGCTGCAGAAGCCGGGCAGCCAGCGCCGCTTCTGCTCCTCGGTGCCGAGCGAGGTCAGGTAGGGACCGATGATGTCGTTGTGCAGGCCGATGGCGAGGCCCGGTGTCCCGGCCCGGGTGAACTCCTCGGCGAGCACCACGCCGTAGCGGAAGTCGGGCTCGCCCCCGCCGCCGTACTCCTCGTCGACGGCGAGCCCGAGCAGCCCCTGCCGGCCGGCCGCCCGCCACACCTCGCGGGAGACGATGCCGTCCTTCTCCCAGGTCTCGTAGTGCGGCAGCACCTCCTTGGCGAGGAACGCGCGGACCGTCGTACGGAACGCCTCGTGGTCGGCGGAGTAGAGCTGGCGCTTCATGCGGAGGGCTCCTGGCGGGTCGGGCCGTCGGCGGTACCGGCGGGGGCGGTGGAGGCGGTGGAGACGGCCGGGGCGGGCGTGGGCGCCGCGGTGGCGCCGGGCTTGGTCAGGGACGGTACGGCCCAGTCGTCGGCGACATCGGCGGTGTCGGCGCCCGGCAGCGCGGGCCCGCGGCGCAGCGTGGGGGGCGTGGCGGAGAACCGGGGCGCGGGCGCGGGCTGGAGCTGTCCGGCGTGTTCGACGAAGGTGCGGCGGGCGGCGAGGTGCGGGTGGTCCGGCGCCTCGCGCAGCGAGAGGACCGGGGCCACGCAGGCGTCGGTGCCCGCGAAGACGGCCGTCCACTCGGCTCTCGTACGGGTGAGGAAGCGCTCGGCCACGGCGGCGCGCAGTTCCGGCCAGCGGGCGAAGTCGCGGCGGGCCGGGGCGATGTCCTCGATGCCGAGCAGCCGGGTGAACTCCTCGTAGAACTGCTGCTCCAGGGCGCCGACGGCCATGTGGCCGCCGTCGGAGGTGGCGTAGGTGCCGTAGAACGGGCAGCCGCCGTCGAGCAGGTTGACCCCGCGCCGGTCCTGCCAGCCGCCTGCGGCGAGCATGCCGTGGATCATGGTGGTGAGGTGGGCGGTGCCGTCGACGATGGCGGCGTCGACGACCTGGCCCGCGCCGTGCGTCCGGGCGTCCTGGAGCGCGGCGAGGACGCCGATGACCAGGTAGAGCGAGCCGCCCGCGTAGTCGCCGACGAGGTTGGCGGGCACGGTGGGCGGGCCGTCCGGGTCGGGGCCGATCATGCCGAGGGCGCCGGTGACGGCGATGTAGGCGATGTCGTGCCCGGCGGTGGTGGCGAGCGGGCCGGTCTGGCCCCAGCCGGTCATCCGGCCGTAGACGAGGCGGGGGTTGCGGGCGAGGCAGACGTCGGGGCCGACGCCGAGGCGTTCGGCGACGCCGGGGCGGTAGCCCTCGATGAGGATGTCGGCGCGGTCGACCAGGTCGAGCACGGTCGCCGGGCCCTCGGCGGTCTTGAGGTCGACGACGACGGAGCGCTTGTTGCGGTTGGTGAGGTCGCGCGCGGGGTCGATGCCGAGCCCGGGGCCGCCGGGGCGGTCCACCCGTACGACGTCGGCGCCGAGGTCGGCGAGCAGCATGGCGGCGAAGGGCCCGGGGCCGATGCCGGCGAGTTCGACCACGCGGACACCGGCGAGGGGTCCTTGGCGGGTCGGGTGCGGAGTCGTCATCGGGCCCCCTGGGGCGGAGTGTGCCGGGTGTGACAGTGATGATGTAACACCGGAGATGCTAGGAACGTGGTCCACCCGGCACAAGCCCCCTGGCCGAGCAAGCGCTTGGAAAGCGCCGGGAAACGGCCGTTCCGCCCAAGGAGTCCCCGAGGCGTCCCCGAGGAGTCCCCGGGGGGCCGCGCCGGACGTCCGCTAGAGTCCGCCGACGACACCCGCGCCGGGGGACGGCACGGGACGGAAGGGGCGAGGGGCTGATGGAGACAGGGGCGGCCGTGCGGCCGTACGACGTGGTCCTCTTCGGGGCGACCGGATTCGTGGGCGAACTCACCGCGGAGTACCTCGCCGAGCACGCCCCGGCGAACTGCCGCTGGGCCCTCGCGGGACGCAGCCGCGGCAAACTGCTCGCACTGCGCGACCGGCTGGCCCGCCGCTTCCCCCGCTGCGCCGAACTGCCCCTGGTGGTGGCCGACTCCACCGACCCGGCCGCCCTGCGCGAACTGGCCGACGCGGCCCGGGTGGTGGCCAGCACCGTCGGCCCGTACGTCTGGTACGGGGAGGGCCTGGTCGCGGCGTGCGCGGAGGCGGGCACGGACTATCTGGACCTGACCGGCGAGCCCGAGTTCGTCGACCTCATGTACGTGCGGTACGACGCCAGGGCCCGGGAGACCGGCGCCCGGCTGGTGCACGCCTGCGGCTTCGACTCGGTGCCGCACGACCTCGGCGCGTACTTCACCGTGGGGCAGCTCCCCGAGGACGTGCCGCTGCGGGTGGACGGCTTCGTCCGGGCGGGCGGCATCTTCTCCGGCGGCACGTTCGCGTCGGCGCTCACCGCGCTCGGCCGGGGCCGCCAGACGATGGCGGCGGCGCGCGAACGGCGCCTGTACGAGCCGAGGCTGGTGACCCGGCGGGCCCGCGCACCGCTCGGCGCGCCCCGGTTCAGCCGGGAGACCGGCACCTGGGCGCTGCCGCTGCCCACCATCGACGGGCAGGTGGTGGCCCGTTCGGCACGGGCCCTGGAGCGCTACGGCCCGGACTTCCGCTACCGCCACTACGCCTCGGTGAAGACGCTGCCGGTGGCCCTCGGCGGTTCGGCGATGGTGGGTACCGGCGTCGCGGCGGCCCAACTCCCCTTCGTACGAAGCTGGCTGATGGACCGTTACGAGCCAGGTCAGGGTCCGAGCGCGGAGCGGCGGGCGCGCAGCTGGTTCACCGTCCGGTTCGTCGGGGAGGGCGGCGGGCGACGGGTCTTCACCGAGGTGTCGGGCGGCGACCCGGGCTACGGGGAGACGGCGAAGATGCTGGCCGAGGGCGCGCTGAGCCTGGCGTTCGACGCGCTGCCGAAGACGTCGGGGCAGGTGACGACGGCGGTCGCGATGGGCGACGCGCTGATCGGACGCCTGCGGGCGGCGGGCATCGGCTTCCGGGTGGCGTACGCGGGCTGAAGCGGCTGACGCGGCCGGCGCGCGGCGGGTCTCCCGCTCGTCGTGCGCCGCTCCCCCGCCCGCGGTACGCCCCGCCCCGCCGTACGTCCCGTCCCGCCGCGCGTGCCGTCAGTGGCGGACGAGGCAGAACGGGTGACCGGCCGGGTCGGCGTAGATCCGCCAGGACCGGTCGCCCCCGGCCTCCCCCGCCGCTTCGCCGTCGAGCCGCCAGGCGCCGAGCGCGACCACGGCCTCGTGGGCCGCGTCCAGGTCGGCGACCCGTACGTCGATGTGGAACTGCTGCTCGGGCGCGCCCCAGACCGGCGGGCGGTGGTCGGCCACCGCCTGGAAGGCGAGCACCTGCACGCCGTCGGTGCCGTGCAGGGTGGCCCAGCCGTCGTCGACGGCCCACTGCGGGTCCGGCCGGTTGACCTCGCCGCCGATCAGCGCCTGGTAGAACGTCGCCAGTTCCATGACGTCGGGGCAGTCCAGGACGACGCACTGGAGACTGCCGATCGGGGTGGGGAGGGTGCTAGTCATGGCCCCCACTCTGCCCCCGCCCGGCGCCGGGGACATCCGTACGGGTACTCAGTCGCCCCACCCGTCACCCGGTCGTCGTGCTCAGGGCCTCCGTCAGCGCGCGGCGGCACAGCGCGTCCGCGCGCCGGGTGGTCTCGGGCAGCCGGAAGTCCGGGCTGAGCCGCAGGGTGTGGGCGCAGGCCCGGTCGAGCGAGACCCGGTGGCCGACGGAGACGAACACCGGCTTGACGTCCGCCCGGGTGCGCAGCGCCCGCCCGACGGTCTCGCCGTCGGCCACCAGGTCGCTGAACTCACCGCGGGCGGCGCCGGGTTGCTCGTACGAGAAGGTGAACGGGTTCTTGGCGACGCCGATCGACGGGAGCCCGGTGAGCACCCCGAGGTGGCTGGCGAGGCCGAAGCGGCGCGGGTGCGCGCGCCCGTAGCCGTCGCAGACCAGGAGGCCCGGCGGGGCGGGCAGCCGGTCGAGGGCGGCGAGCACGGTCGGCAGCTCGCGGAAGGCGAGCAGTCCTGGCACGTAGGGGAAGGACACCCGTCCGACGGCGGTGGCCTCCGCGACCACCGCCAGGGTCGCCGCGTCGAGCACGACGGCGGCCGCGGCGACCAGATCGCGCTCGTCGTCGTAGGCGACGTCGACCCCGGCCACCAGCCCCGCCCCCACCGGGGGCCCGCTCTCGTCGAGTTCCAGCCGCCCCCGCAGCTCCTCCTGCACGGCGCGCGCCGCCGTCTCGTCGGCGGGCCAGCCCTCGGGAATCTCGATGATCGTCATGGTGCGAGACCCTATGCCGTCTGCCGAGAACGCTCCCTGACCCGGCCTGATCCGGCCTGATCCGAAAGACACGGCCCGGCCGACGGCCGGGCACGCGCAGGTCCTGGAACGGGCCGTGCGGCGGGGGCGACACCCGCCGCACGGCGCGGCCGGTACCGCCCCGGGCAGCGCCGCCGGGGCAGCCGGGCGCTCCAGCCCTGCTCGCCGGAGGCCCCGCACGCGCCGGCGGCCCCG
>NZ_JBIVFL010000014.1:67512-223887 GCF_044748125.1 Streptomyces sp. NPDC090025
CCCGCCCCCGCCCCCCCCGCCCCCCCGCCCGGCCCCCCCCCCCCCCCCCCCCCCGCGGGGGGGGGGGGGGCCCGGCGGCGGGGCGGGGGGGGGGGGGGGGGGCCCCCCCCCCCCCCCCCCCCCGCGGCCGGTACCGCCCGGGTCAGCGCCGCAGGGTCAGCCGGGCGATCCTGCCCTGCTCGCCGGAGGCCCAGCAGGCGCCGTCGGCCGCGCAGTCGACGGTGTCGTACGAGCCGGGGTCGACGGTCCGCCAGCTGCGGCCCGCGTCGGTGCTGAGGTCGGTGCCGGTGGGGCCGACGGTCAGGGCCGCGCTTCGGCTGCCGGGCAGCCAGGCGACGCCCGAGCGGTAGGCGGGCGGCGGGGTGGCGGCGGCGGTCCAGGTGCGGCCCGTGTCGCGGGTGGTCGCGGCGGCCAGGGGCGACGGCTGGTCCTTGCGGTAGTCGCCGCCGACCGCGATGCCGTGCCACCGGTCGCGGAAGGCCAGACCGAAGACGCCCTTCGCACCCTCCCCCGCCGGGACGGTCGTCCCGGTCGCGGTCCAGGTCAGCCCCCGGTCGGCGGAGTGCAGCACCCGGCCCCGCTCGCCGCCGCCGGTCGCCAGCCACACATCGCGCGGCCCGGCCGACACCAGGCACTGACCGCTCGCGGCGAACCCTGCCTCGCCGGGGAGCGCGGCGGGCATCCCGGCGTCCGGCAGCACCGTCCAGCTCCGGCCGCCGTCCCGGGTCGACAGGATCCGGAACCGGCCGTCCACCGGGTCGCTCATCGCGAGGCCGTGGCGCCGGTCGAAGAAGGTCATGCAGTCGTAGAAGGCCCGCGGGTCGGTGTTCCGGAACGACTCCGTCCAGGTCGCCCCGCCGTCCTCGGTGCGCAGCACCCGGGACGCCTCGCCCTCGCCGATCGCGAGGACCACGGCCCGCCGCGCGTCGAACGCCTCGACGTCACGGAACTCCAGCCCGTCCGGCCCCGCCCCGGGCGGCGAGACGTTTCGCCAGCTCCGGCCGCCGTCGGTGGTGCGCAGCACCGTGCCCTTCGATCCGGCGGCCCAGGCCACCGAACGGTCCACCGCCGCGAGCCCGCGGAAACGGGCGTCCGTCCCGGTCGGGGTCAGCCGCCACCCGAGCCCGGGGGCGCCGTGCCCCTGCGGCCGCTCCCCCGCCCGGTCCTGCGTCTGCGCGTGTGCCGCGCCCGGCACCGCGAGCACCAGCGCGAGCGCCGCCCCCGCGAGCCCCGCGACCCTCGATCGCCCCGCCCGTCCCACCCGTACCGCGTGTCCTGCCCGTTCCGTCCGTACCGCTCGTGTCAGGGTCATGGCGCCGGAAGCTAGCCCACCGCGATGATCCCGTCCAGAGTGCGTACCCGGCCCCGCCTTCCTAGGCTGGGCCGCATGACGGACCGCACCAGCGACCCCAGCCCGGACGAGGCGCCGAAGCTCAAGGAGTACGACGGCGAGGGCATCACCGTCACCTTCGAGCCGCGCCGCTGTCTGCATGCCGCCGCGTGCGTCCATGGCCTGCCCGACGTCTTCGACCTGCAGAAACGGCCCTGGGTGCAGCCCGACCAGGCGTCCGCCGAGCGGGTCGCCGAGGTGATCAGGCGGTGTCCGTCGGGCGCCCTGCGCTACCGGCTCGCCGACGGGGCGGCCGAGGCGCCGGACTCCCCCACCACGGTCCAGCGACTGTCGGACGGCCGGCTCCTGGTACGGGGCGACCTCCTGGTACGGACGGGCCCGGGCGGCACCGCGGCGGGTGAGCGGCACGAGGTGAGAGCGGTGCTCTGTGGCTGCGGCGACTCCGCGAACCAGCCCTACTGCGATCATTCCGGGCCGTGTGCGAACGGCGACTTCGACATCGCCGCGGAGCGGTGACACAGCTCACGTACCCCTCCAGTGCACGTTCGGCCCCCGCCGTTCGTCTCTTCTTGTGTCAGGGAGACGCCAGGAGAACCAGAAGTAAACCCCGGCAGGAGGCTGGCCATGTCCACCGTCATCGAGCAGGCAGTGCAGGCGCGACTGGTCGCGTCCGCGCCCCGCGCCGAGTCCGTCGCCGCCACCCTGCGCTACGACCGCGAGGATCCGTACGCCGTGAGCATGGCGTTCCCGCCACCGGCGACCCTCGAAGGCGTCGAGGTCTCGTGGGCCTTCGCCAGAGAACTCCTCGTGCAGGGCGTGGACGGACCGGCCGGGGTCGGTGACGTCCGGCTCCGCCCGTACGGCTACGACCGCACGGTCGTCGAGTTCCACGCGCCCGAGGGCGTGGCCATGGTCCACATCCGCACCTCCGAGCTGCGCAGCTTCCTGGAGCGCTCGCAGCATCTGGTGCCGTCCGGCCGTGAGCACCAGTACCTGGACTGGGACCAGGACCTGGCGCATCTCCTCGAGGAGCACCCGTAGGACGGGCCTTCAGGACGGGCCTTCAGGACGGGGCCTCGGGGATCGAGGCCCGTTAATTCGATTGCTCCGCCCTCCTCCCGGCCGTAGCGTTCTCCCCGTCGTTGTCGCCGCCGATCGGAGAAAGCCGTTGTTCTGCTGAGGTCCGAGACACCGTGCCGCGCGTGCCGCTCCGCCGCCGCGTGTGCCGTCCTCGACCTCGGTGTGCGAGCACAGCTCCGATCCGGATCTCTTCGGCGTTCTCCGTCGTCCCCGGCTCCCACCCGCGTCCCGGTGTCTCACGCGTAGCCCTTTTCCACGCTTCGCACCCTCACCGGGAGGCACCTCATGTCAGCACGCCCCGTTTTCGTCCACTGCACCGACGTCTCCTTCGCCTGGCCGGACGGCACGCCCGTCCTGACGGACTTCCGGCTCGCGGTCGGTCCCGGGCGCACCGGTCTGGTCGGGCTCAACGGCTCCGGCAAGTCGACCCTGTTGAAGCTGATCGCCGGGGAGCTGACCCCGGCCGAGGGCACCGTCCGGATCGCGGGCGAGGTCGGGCATCTGCCGCAGAACCTGGTCCTGGCCACCGGACTGAAGGTCGACGAGGTGCTGGGGATCGACGTCGCCCGGGCCGCGCTGCACGCGATCGAGTCGGGCGACACCTCGGAGGCGCACTTCACGGCCGTCGGTGACGACTGGGACGTGGAGGAGCGGGCCGTGGCGGTGCTCGATCAGCTCGGGCTCGGGCACGTGGGGCTCGACCGCACCATCGGCGAGCTCTCCGGCGGCGAGTCGGTGCTGCTGCGGCTGGCCGCGCTGCTGCTGGCCCGGCCCGATGTGCTGCTGCTCGACGAGCCGACGAACAACCTCGATCTGCGGGCCAGGCGGCGGCTGTACGAGGCGGTCGACGCCTGGTCCGGGGTGCTGCTCGTGGTGAGCCACGACCGTGAACTCCTGGAGCGGGTCGACCAGATCGCCGATCTCCGGGACGGCGAGGTGCGCTGGTACGGCGGCGCCTGGTCGGACTATCGGGCGGCGCTTGCCGCCGAACAGGAGGCGGCGGAACGGATGGTGCGGGTCGCCGAGGCCGACGTACAGCGGCAGCGGCGCGAACTGGGCGACGCCCAGATGAAGTTGGCCCGCCGCAAGCGGTACGCGCAGAAGAGCTACGAGAACAAGGTGGTGCCGAAGATCGTCGCGAACAGCCGGCGGTCGTCGGCGGAGGTGTCGTCCGGCAAGCACCGGGCGCTGCACACCGAGCGGCTCACCGAGGCGCGTTCGCGGCTCGACGCGGCGGTGGAGGCGGTGCGCGACGACGACGAGATCAGGATCGAGCTGCCGCGCACCACCGTGCATCCGGGCCGTGAGGTGCTGCTCCTGCAGGATCTGGAGCTGCCGTACGGGAGCCGGGTGGCCGGCGGTTTCGAGCTGCGGGGCCCGGAGCGGGTGGCACTGCTCGGCCGGAACGGGGCCGGGAAGACGACCCTGCTGCGGACGATCGCGGGTGAGCTGGCGCCGGTCGCGGGCGAGGCGGCGGTGCGGGTTCCGCTGCGGTTCCTGCCGCAGCGCCTGGACATCCTGGACGACGGGCTCAGCGTGGTGGAGAACGTGGCCCGGTTCGCGCCGGGCGCGACCCCCAACGAGATCAGGGCGCGGCTTGCCCGGTTCCTGTTCCGGGGCGGCCGGGCCGACCGGGCGGCCGGGACGCTGTCGGGCGGCGAGCGGTTCCGCGCGGCGCTCGCGGCGCTGCTGCTCGCCGAACCGGCGCCGCGGCTGCTGCTGCTCGACGAGCCGACGAACAATCTGGATCTGGCGTCGGTTCGGAGCCTGACGTCGGCGCTCGACGCGTACGCGGGGGCGTTGATCGTGGTCAGCCACGATGTGCCGTTCCTGGAGTCGCTGGGCATCACCCGCTGGCTGCGGCTCGACGGTGAGCTGCGGCCGACGACGGCTGCCGCCGTGCGGGCCGAGGAGCTGGCGGAGGACCGGGAGAGCGAGGGGGTGACGGGCCCGTAGGGGACCGTGCGGAGGGCCTGGAGGGAGGCCCGGAGCGGACTGCGGGGTGTGGGGGGTGCGGAACTCCGCCGGGGCGCGTGAGCCGGGGCGCGACCACCGAGACGTACGGTCCGGGGCACGGGCACCGGGAGGTACGGGTCGGGGACGAACGCCGGGGCTACCGGCCTGGGCGAATCCGCCGTGGGATGTCAGCGGTGGAGTAAGGCCCAGGACTTGGTGCCGCCACCGGGCGTGAGGACCGGGGCGAGTCCCCAGTCGCCGCCGTGCGCCTGGACCGCCGCGGCCAGCAGCCACATGCTGCGGCTGCGGCGGTCGCGGCATTCCTCGGCCGCGGTGGGCGCGTCATGGGCGGGGTGCTGGTCGTACAGCACGATGCGCAGCGCGTCGTACTGCCAGCGCACCCGCAGGATCATCTCGCGGTCGGGGGTGAACCGGTACGCGGCGGAGACCAGCTCCGAGGCGGCGAGCGCGGCGGTGTCGCACAGCTCGGCGAGGCCGTGCCGGTTCAGCAGGGTGCGCAGCGACTCGCGGGCGAGTCCGGCGCAGTAGGCACCCCCGGGGAGCAGCATCGAGTAGCTGAGGTTCTCGACCGCGGGAGGTATGGGTCCGGCCGCCGCCGCGGCGGAGGTCGGAAGGCAACGCATGGCGCCCTTCATCAGGTTTCGCTCACATTTCCTCTGGTGTGGGGGTGCTCACAGCCGAAAGCGATAGCCCCGTGTGAGACTTGCGCTACCGACCGTAGCGTACGAGCGGAGCACAGTGCTACTACTTGGAAGTAGTCACTCGCACTTGTGTCGTTCCGGCTCATTCGTCCGGGGTTGCACCCCCGGACCAACCAAGGGGGAGATCGAGCGTGCCACCCAGGAGCACCCCGACCGCGCGTCAGCAGCGCCTCGGGCTAGAACTGCGCAAACTGCGCGAACAGTCCGGCATGTCGGCCCAGCAGGCCGCGGCCCTCCTGGGCGTGGACCGCACCCGCATCCCGAACATCGAGTCCGGACGGTTCGGCATCAGCCCGGAACGGGTCCGCACCCTCGCCTTCAACTACGGCTGCCCGGACGCCGGTCTGATCGACCTGCTCGCCGCGACGGCGCAGGAGCGCGACCGCGGCTGGTGGGAGCAGCACCGCGGACTGCTGCCGCCCGCCCTGCTCGACATCGCCGAACTCGAGTTCCACGCGCATGAGTTGATCACCGGGGTCACCACCCACATCCCCGGCCTGCTGCAGACCGAGGAGCACGCGCGGGCGGTCTTCGACACGGCGGTCCCGGCGCTGCCGGATCCCGATCTGGAGGCCCGGCTCGAACTGCGGCTGCGCCGCCAGGAGGTGCTCGACCGGGACCGGCCCACGCTGTACGAGGCGGTGATCCACGAGGCGGCGCTGCGCATGCAGTTCGGCGGCCCGAAGGTCGCGCGGGCGCAGCTGGAACACATCCTGGAGCGTTCGGAGCGCGAGACGATCACCGTCCGGGTCATCCCTTTCACGGCCGGCGGTTTCCCCGGGGCGGGCCAGTCGTTCACCTACGTGGGCGCGCCCGTGCCGCAGCTCGACACCGTGCAGCTCGACTCGTCGCACGGCTCGATACTCCTCGACACCGATATGCAACTGCGGCGCTACCGGAGCCTGTTGGAGCGACTGCGCGGGCTCGCGCTGCCGCTTCCGGCCTCCCGCGACTTCATCCGCACCATCGCCCAGGACCTGTGAGGTACCCGCACATGAACCCTTTCAACGACAGCGCCGTCCACTCCGTCGGGGCCCGCCGGGAGATCGACTGGAACGAGGCGTTCTGCAGCGAGGGCGCGAACTGCTTCCGCTTCGGCCTGGACGACGCGGGACAGGCGTACATCGGTTCGACCCTGGCCCCGGACAGCTATGTCAGCGACTCCGTCGAGGCCCTGCGGGCGCTGATCTCCGCTGTGAAGGCGGGCGCGGCCGATCATCTGCTCTGAGTAGCCGCCCGGCGGCCTGGGGCGCGGGCCGCGACGGGCGCATCGGCGCGTGACCTGGATCTCCTGCGCGCTCGTACGCGGGCGCGGGAGCCGGGCGCATAACGGAACGTAATCGGACATCACCCGGACGGGCTTGGCCACCGGCTTATGGGGCCTTTAACCTACGGTCTCGTAACCTACGAATCCGTAGGTAGTTCCTTATGCCCTTCTCCGTCCCCAGGAGTTCCCGTGACGATCACCTCTCCCCACCTCGGCAGTTCCGCAGGGTGGACCGACGCGCGGCTCCTGTACGCCCTGGAAGAGGTGGTGGCGACGGAGCTCGACCGCCATCTGAAGGTCACCAAGGACTGGATGCCGCACGAGTACGTGCCCTGGTCCGACGGCCGCAACTTCCCCGGCTTCTTCGAGGACGGCGAGGCGTGGGACCGCTCGCAGTCCAAGGTCACCGACATCGGCCGGATCGCCCTGGTGGTGAACCTGCTGACCGAGGACAATCTGCCCAGCTACCACCACGAGATCGCCACGCTCTTCGGCCGCGACGGCGCCTGGGGCACCTGGGTGCACCGCTGGACCGCCGAGGAGGGCCGCCACGGCATCGTCATGCGGGACTACCTGCTGGCCTCCCGCGCGGTGGACCCGGACGAGCTGGAACGATTCCGCATGGCCCATATGAGTGAAGGTTTCGAGTCCGACAACCGTCACTCGATGCTGCACTCCATCGCCTACGTGGCGTTCCAGGAGCTGGCCACCCGCATCTCGCACCGCAACACCGGCCACCAGTCCGGCGACCCGGTCTGCGACCGGATGCTCGCGCGCATCGCGCTCGACGAGAACCTGCACATGATCTTCTACCGCAACCTGCTGCGGGCCGCCTTCGAGCTGGCGCCCGACCTCACCATGCAGTCGGTCCGCGACGTCGTCGTCAACTTCCGGATGCCCGGCCACGGCATGCCCGGCTTCGAGCGGGCGGCGGCCCAGATGGCCATCGGCGGCGTCTACAACATGCGCATCCACCACGACGACGTGCTCCAGCCGGTGCTGCGCTTCCTCAAGGTCCTGGAGATCGGCGGGCTCGGCCCGGACGGCCTGGCGGCCCAGGAGGAGCTGGGCCTGTTCATGAACGGCCTGGACGGCGAGGCCCGCAAGTTCGACGAGCGGCTGGCCGCCCGCAAGGCCCGGCTCGCGGCCCGCGCGGCGGGCTGAGTCCGGTCCCGGGGCGGGCGTCAGCCCCGTACGCGCTTCAGCTTGAAGCGCTCCTTCTCCGAGAGCCCGCCCCACACCCCGAACCGCTCGTCGTTCGCGAGCGCGTACTCCAGGCAGGCCACCCGCCCCTCGCACGCCCCGCACAGCTGCTTGGCCTCACGGGTCGAGGAGCCGGGCGCCGGGAAGAAGAACTCGGGTCCGGCCTGGGCGCACAGGGCGTCCCGCTGCCAGGAGAGGTCCTCGGTCAGGAGGGGCTGCGGGGCGGCGGTCATCGTGTCGGTCTGCATGGGGAACAGCCTGGTCGGGCGCCCTAAACGGGTCATCAACGTCCGATCAACGCGCCCACCGGGCACCGTCAACACGGCGCGCCGGGGTGTTCACCCCACCGTTTTCGGCCAGTCATGCCCTGGCCGTGCCCACCGGGTGGGACGACGCGTGAACGGTGTGTTTCCAGAACGGCGTTCAGCCCCGGAACGGCTCCCGCGATGTGGCAGCGTGGGGCCATGAGTACGCAGGCCACGAGCACGCAGGCCACGCCCCGGATCGCACCGCAGCCGTCCGCCCCCGTGCCCGCCGGCGCCCAGGCGGTGCGGCGGGCGCTCGACATGCTCCAGGGGTTCCACGACAACGGGCCCGATCCGACCGCGTCGGACCTGGCGCGCCGCCTCGGCCTGTCCACCTCCACGGCGCACCGGCTGGCCAGAACCCTGCTCGCGGGCGGTTTCCTGGAACAGGACCCGCGGACCGCCCGCTACCGGCTCGGCCCCACCGTGACCGAGCTCGGCCGCCTCTCGTACCACCAGCGCGGTCTGCAGCTGGCCGGCCCCGAGCTGCGCGACCTGGCCGACCGCACCGGCACCGGCACCGCCCTCGCGCTGCGCGGCGGCGGCCACGCCGTCATCGTCGCGGGCGGCACGGTCACCCCCAAGGTGGGTCTGCGGCGTCCGCTGCGTTCCACCGCGCTCGGCACGGTGCTGCTCGCCTGGCCCGCCGCCGGCGCGCCCGACGAGGTGCCGGGCCACGGCGGTCCGCCGGACCCCGAGGATCACACGTCGGCGCTCGTACGGGCCAGGGGGCACGCCCTGGCGGACGACGAGCCGTCCTTCGGCGCCCGCACCCTCGCCGTACCGGTCCTGGACCGGTCCGGGCACGCCCGGTTCGCGCTCGGGCTGCGGGCCGCGCCCTCGGTGCTCAGCGACAGCCGGCTCGACTGGTTCCTGGCGCAGGCCCGCGCGTGCGCCCGGGCGCTCGAAGTGCTGCTGCTCCCGCCGGGCGAGCGGCGCGCCCCGGAGGCGTAGCCACCGGCGCGGCCGGTCACTCCTTCTTGGCGCGGCTCGGCTGCACCCGCTTCGGCTCGCCCGGCATCTTCGGGTACTCCGGCGGATAGGGCAGGTCACCGAGGCCGTGGTCGGCCTCGTCACGGCGGGCGAGTTCGAGCAGCGACTCCAGGCTGAAGCGCTCGTCGTCCATGTCGGCGTGGACGTCGCCGAGTTCGGCGTACCGCTCGGGCATGGTGCGGATGTCGAAGTCGCGTGGCACCACGTCGTCGATCTCGTCCCAGCGCAGCGGCGCGGAGACCGGGGCGTGCGGGCGCGGGCGGACCGAGTAGGCGGAGGCGATGGTGCGGTCGCGGGCGGTCTGGTTGTAGTCGACGAAGATCCGCTCGCCGCGCTCCTCCTTCCACCACTTGATGGTCGCCTTCTCCGGCATGCGGCGTTCCAGCTCCCGGCCGACGGCGATCGCGGCCCTTCTGACCTGTGTGAACGTCCAGTCGGGCAGGATCGGCACGAACACGTGCAGGCCGCGCCCGCCGGACGTCTTGGGCCAGCCGCGCAGTCCGTGCTCGTCGAGCACCGCGCGCAGTTCATGGGCGGCGCGGACGGCGTCGGCGTAGTCGGTGCCGGGCTGCGGGTCGAGGTCGATGCGCAGTTCGTCGGGGTGGTCGGTGTCCTCGCGGCGGACCGGCCAGGGGTGGAAGGTGACGGCGCCGAGGTTGGCCGCCCACAGCACGGCGGCCGGTTCGGTGGGGCACATCTCGTCCGCCGAACGCCCGCTGGGAAAGGTGATGTGGGCGGTGGGGATCCAGTCCGGCAGGTACTTGGGAGCGCGCTTCTGGAAGAACGATTCGCCGGTCACCCCGTCGGGATAACGCTCCAGCGTGGTGGGGCGGTCGCGCAGCGCGCGGGTGATGCCGTCGCCGACGGCCAGGTAGTAACGGACCATGTCGAGCTTGGTGTAGCCGGGCTCGGGGAAATACACCTTGTCCGGGTTCGACACCTTCACGATCCGGTCGCCGACCTCGAGCTCCACCGCTGCCGCCTTGCCTGCCATGCCGGTCAGCCTAGGTCGCACCCTCAGAGGCCGCATATCGGGACGAATCAGTGCACGACTTCTAGACTCGGCGCATGGACCTGCCGGTGATGCCACCCGTGAAACCGATGCTGGCGAAGGCCGTCAAGAAGATCCCGCCGGGGATGCAGTACGAGGCCAAGTGGGACGGCTTCCGCGCCCTGGCGCACCGCGACGGCGCGGAGCTCTTCCTCGGCAGCCGCACCGGCAAGCCGCTCGGCCGCTACTTCCCCGAGCTGGCCGACGCGCTGCTCGCGCGGCTTCCGGAGCGGTGCGTGGTGGACGGCGAGATCGTCATCGAGCACGACGGGCGGCTCGACTTCGACCGGCTCTCGGAGCGGATCCACCCGGCCGAGTCGCGGGTGCGGATGCTGGCGGATACCACGCCGTCCCGGTTCATCGCGTTCGACCTCCTCGCCCTCGGCGACGAGTCGTTCCTGGACACCCCGCTGGCCGAGCGGCGCGCCACCCTTGAGCGGGTGCTCGCCGGGGTGACGCCGCCGGTGCACCTGGCGCCCGCGACCCGGGACCCGGCGGTCGCCGCCCGCTGGTTCGAGCAGTACGAGGGCGCGGGGCTCGACGGGGTGATCGCCAAGCCGCTGGATCTGCCGTACCGGCCGGACGAACGGCTGATGTACAAGATCAAGCACGAGCGGACGGCGGACGTGGTGGTCGCCGGGTACCGGCTGCACAAGAGCGGCCCGGTGGTCGGCTCGCTGCTGCTCGGTCTGTACGACGACCGGGGCGCGCTCCAGCACGTGGGCGTGTGCGCCGCGTTCACCGCCAAGCGGCGGGCCGAGCTGATCGAGGAGCTGGCCCCGCTGGTGATGGATCCGGCCACCGGGCACCCGTGGGCGGCCTGGGCCGAGGAGGCGGCGCACGAGGGCGCGCGGCTGCCGGGGGCACCGAGCCGCTGGTCGGGGAAGAAGGACCTGTCGTGGGTGGCGCTGCGGCCGGAGCGGGTCTGCGAGGTCGGCTACGACCACATGGAGGGCGACCGCTTCCGCCACACCGCCCAGTTCAAGCGCTGGCGCCCGGACCGGACGCCCGAATCGTGCGGGTACGGGCAGTTGGAGGAGCCGGTGTCGTACGACCTGGCGGAGATCCTGGGCCGCGACTGAGCCGTCCCGGGGGCCGGGACCGCCACGGCACCGGGTCGCGAACGACCCGTCGACGGCTTCCGGCCGGACGTGAGATGCCCCACACCAGGTTTGCGCGGCAAGGGACTTGATCAAGCCACGCGTTCGACGGACTGACGCACGGTCCCGCCGTCGCACCCCGGCGCACCTGCGGGAACGCGCGGCACCGCGCGCGGGCCGCGGCCGGTCCTCCCGTACGCCTCGCCGAAGACGTCCGACGGCTGTTGCCCGGCGGTGACGGAGGCGTCGTCGAACCGGCACCGCCATCCGGTACGTATGGAAGTACGTGACGTACGTACCGAAGAGAGCAACCCTCTCGCCGCCCGACGACCCCCACAAGGACCGCTCGTGATCATCTCGCCCTCGACCCTCGTACCCGTACCGATCCCCGACCGCGTCGCCGCGCTGATCGGTTCCTGCCTGCCGCTGCACGTGCTGCAGGCCGAGGTCGACGCGGACAGCGCGGCGCGCGAGGTGTACCGCTTCCGCGGCCCGCTCTGCCCCGAGGACCACGCCGACCGCGAGTACGCCCTCGCGGCCCTCGCCCGCGCGAACAAGGTGCTTGCCAAGCACCACCCGAAGCTGCCGGTGCGCCCCGGGTACTGATGCCCTGGTCACCGGTTCGGGCGTACTCCGGATGCAGGACACCGGGAGCGGTGTGAGCCTGCGAGGGTGACCACCACCAGCGAAGCAGCGCCCGCGCCCCCCGCCGCCGAGCCGCCGGTGCTCGACGGCCGCCGCCGCAACATCGTCTTCGGCACGATCATGCTCGGCGTCCTGCTCGCCGCGCTCGACCAGACGATCGTCGGCACCGCGCTCCCGACGATCGTGTCGGACCTCGGCGGCGCCGCCCACATGTCCTGGGTGGTCACCTCGTACCTGCTCGCGGAGACCGTCGCGACCGTCCTGGTCGGCAAGTTCGGCGATCTCTTCGGCCGCAAGGTGATCTTCCAGATCTCCGCGGTCGTCTTCATCACCGGCTCGTTCCTCTGCGGCCTCGCCACCAACATGACGCTGCTCATCGTGTGGCGCGGCCTCCAGGGCATCGGCGCCGGCGGCCTCATGGTCACCGCGATGGCGCTGATCGCCGACGTCATCCCGCTGCGCGAACGCGGCAAGTACCAGGGCGCGATCGGCGCCGTGTTCGGTGTCTCGACCGTCATCGGGCCGCTGCTCGGCGGGCTGTTCACCGACCACCTCAGCTGGCGCTGGGCCTTCTACGTCAATGTGCCCATCGCGATCCTGGTCGTCATCGCCGCCGCCCGCACCATTCCCTCGGTGCGCTCCACCAGCCGCCCGGTCATCGACTACCTGGGCATCGCGCTGGTCGCCATCGGCTCCAGCGCCCTGATCCTGGCGACGAGTTGGGGCGGCAACGAGTACGCCTGGGGCTCCGGTGTCATCATCGGCCTGTTCGCGGGCGGGCTCATCGCACTCGCCCTGTTCTGCTGGGCGGAGACCCGCGCGCCCGAACCGATGCTGCCGATGCGGCTGTTCGGCAATCCGGTGTTCACGGTCTGCTCGGTGCTGAGCTTCGTCGTCGGCTTCGCGATGCTCGGCGCGATGACCTTCCTGCCGACGTATCTGCAGTACGTGGACGGGGACTCGGCGACGATCTCCGGCATCCGCACCCTGCCGATGGTGGTCGGTCTGCTGATCGCGTCGATCTTCAGCGGCAATGTCGTCAGCAAGACCGGCACCTACCGGATCTTCCCCATCGTCGGCTGCCTGGTGATGGGCGTCGGCCTGTATCTGCTCTCCCTGATGGGCCCCGGCACCAGCACCTGGCTGGAATCGCTGTACATGTTCGTGCTCGGCGTCGGCATCGGTCTGTGCATGCAGGTCCTCACCATCGCCGTGCAGAACACCGTCGAGTACACCGACCTCGGCACCGCCACCTCGGGCGTCACCTTCTTCCGTACCCTCGGCAGCTCCTTCGGCACCGCCGTGTTCGGCACCATCTACGCCAACTCCCTGAAGCCCAACCTCACCGAGGGCGTCGGCGAGGCGTCGGCGCGGGCGGCGAGCCTCGGTCTCGACCCGGCGTCGGTCGGGAAGGCCGCGCAGAGCCCGGCCGGCCTGCACGGGCTGCCCGACCAGGTCGCCGAGCCGATCGTGCGGGCCTACGCGGACACCCTGCACACCGTCTTCCTGTGGACGGTGCCGGTGGCCGCGGTCGGCTTCGTCGTCGCGTTCTTCCTCAAGCAGGTGGCGCTGCGCGACACGGCCCGCGCCTCGGCCTCCGACATGGGCGAGGGCTTCGCCTCCCCCACCGCCACCGGCGACTCGGCCAAGCTCCTCGAACTGTCCGTCGCCCGGATCGTCCGCAGGACCGACCTGGACACCGCCCGGCGGATCGTCGACGCCTCCGACACCCGGCTCGACGTGGCGGGCGCCTGGGCCGTCATGCAGGTCGAGCTCTTCACCCGCTCGGTCGGCCACGCCAGCCTCGGCCTGATCGCGGCGGGCCGCCGCGTCCCGCCCGAGGTCCTGCTGCCGGTGTTCGACCGGATGGTCGACGAGGGCTTCCTCACCCGGTACGGCAATGTGCTCTCGCACACCACGGCCGGGAAGCGCGAGGCGGACGTCATCACCAAGGCGTGGGGCGACTGGCTGGCCGAGCGCGTCGAGCAGGAGCGGGGCCGCCCCAGCGGCCCGGAGCTGCGGGCGGCGACCGACTCCATCGCGAAGAAGCTGATCGCGGAGGACCTGGCGCAGGGGCTTCCGCAGCACGAGAAGGCGATCGCGGGCGCGCGCTGAGCCCCGGGCCCGGCGGGCCCGAGACGGCTCCGCCGGTCCCGTACGCCCCTCCCGTACGGGACGTCCCGTCCCTCAGTCCAGGAACTCCCCGTCCACGTACACCCAGGCGCCCTCGTGCCGCGCGAACCGGCTGCGCTCGTGCAGTTCGCCCGCTGTGCCGTCCTGGCGGAAGCGGGCCCGGAAGGTGACCGTGCCCTGCTGGTGGAAGGCGGAGCCGTCGGTGGTGTCCTCGATGTCGAGCCCCGCCCAGCGCAGCCCCGGGTCGAAGTCGACGTCGGCGGGGCGGGTCCCCGGCGCCCAGGTGCGCAGCAGGTAGGGCTCGTCCCGGACGACGAAGGCGCTGTAGCGGGAGCGCATCAGGAGTTCGGCGGTCGGGGCGGTCGCGGGCCCCTGGTGGAACCGGCCGCAGCAGCCGCCGTAGGCCGCCGGGAGACCGCAGGGACAGGGTGCGTCGGCGGCGATACCGGTGGGGCGGACGGGAGGGGTGGGGCGGGGCTTGCGTCGGGACATGCGTCCATTGTCGCGCCCCGCCCGAGCGGATCAGCGCGCCGCGCGCCACATCCCCCACAGCACCGGGCCGCCGCCCGGCAGCGCGAACTCCTCGCGCACCTCGAAGCCGAAGTGCCGGTACACCGGCAGGTTCGCGGCCTTGGAGGACTCCAGGTAGACCGGCAGGCCCGCCGCGTCGGCCTGGGCGAGGCCGGACCGGAGCAGCGCGCCGCCCTGCCCGGTGCCCTGGGCGGCGGGGGCGGCGCCGATCAGCGCGAGCGACCAGTGGGCCTCGGCCGGGGTGTGCTCGGCGGCGGTGCCGACGGCCTCCTTGAAGAGTCCCGCCCGGTCGCCGAGGATCCCGATCAGCCGCTGGATGGTCTCGTCGTCGGGCACCGCCCGGGCCCCGGCCGGGACCCAGAACGCCGCCGCGTCCTCGGTGCGTTCGCAGACGCCGTTGGCCAGGTACTGGCCGGTGAAGATCGTCGAGAAGTACCGGGTGAGGGTCGCCTCGCGGGTGGCCTCCTCGGGGAAGAACCAGCGCATCATCGGGTCGTCGTCGAAGGCCAGGGCCAGGGCACGGCTGATCGCCTGGTCGTCGTCGAGGACCGCTTTCCGGGGCATGTTCGCTGTCGCCATGCGCCCATTCTGCGCATAAACGATCTTGAAGCCCGCACCGGGGTCGCCTCCTAGGCCGTGCCCACCGCGGGCAGCGCGGCGAGCCGCCCCTGCCAGGCCGCCGCCTCCTCGGGCTCGCCGAGCGCGGTGGTCAGCTCGACCAGGAACTCATGGGCGCGGACCAGCTCGTCGTGCGGCGCGGTGTCGCCGTACCGGCCGAGCGCCACGGTCAGCGCCTTCACGGCGGTCCGGTCGTCGTTCTTGAACTCGCTGAGGATCCGCGCGTTGTCCAGCGCCCTGGCGAGCCCCTTCAGCTTCCTGGAGCCGCCGTACTCCAGCTCGGCCGGTTCGTCCCGCTGGATGAAGATGAGGGAGTTCCCGGAGGGGTCGACCAGCGTGAAGCGGCTCGCGCCCTTGCGGTGGCGGGTGATCCGGGGCCGCCCGGTGCCGAGCACCTTGCCGTACGCGGCGCGCATCGCCGTACTGAAGGCGGCGTGGTACGGGGCGACCGCGTCGACCATCACCAGGCAGCCGCCGCCGTCCTCACGGCTCGGGTCCAGGTGCTCGGGCGCCTTGCCGAAGTGCAGCTGGAAGCCGCTGTAGGAGAGGGCCAGGTAGACGTACGGGCGGGTCTGCTCGTACGTCGTGACGAAGCCGAGGGCCCGGTAGAACTCCAGCGTCTCCGGCACCGACACACAGGGCAGCACCGGCACCGTGCCCTCGTTCGGCGTCACCCCGGGGGCCGCCTCACCGCCCGGCGCCGTCGTGCCCGTGGCCTCGTCCGTGCTCCGCTCCTCCTTGTCCCTGCCCATGCCCAGGTCTCCCCTCAGGTGGTCCGCCGCGACCCCGCCACCCTGGCAGCTCGCGCGCCGCCGCGCCTATGGACTCTTTATCCAGCCCTTATCCGTGGCCCGTCCCCCGGCCTGTCTCACGGCGCGTCTCACCCCGTGTCGCGTACCCGGGGCGGGCCGGACCGGCCCAGTAGCGTGAGGGCATGAAACTGACGATTCTCGGAGGCGGCGGATTCCGGGTGCCGCTGGTGTACGGGGCCCTGCTCGGCGACCACGCCGAGGGGCGGGTCACCCACGTCACCCTGTTCGACCTGGACTGGGACCGGCTCTCGGCCGTCGCGCGGGTCCTCGCCGAGCAGGCCGCGGGGATGCCCGACGCGCCCGTGGTGCACGCGACCACCGACCTCGACGAGGCACTGCGGGGCGCCGACTTCGTCTTCTCGGCGATCCGGGTGGGCGGTCTCGCGGGCCGGGCCGCCGACGAGCGGATCGCGTTGGCCGAGGGGGTGCTCGGCCAGGAGACGGTGGGCGCGGGCGGGATCGCGTACGGGCTTCGGACGCTGCCGGTGGTCACCCACATCGCGCGCCGGATCGCCGAACTCGCCCCGGACGCCTGGGTGATCAACTTCACCAATCCGGCCGGGATGGTCACCGAGGCGATGGCGCGGATCCTCGGCGACCGGGTGATCGGCATCTGCGACTCGCCGGTGGGTCTCGGCCGCCGGGTCGCCCGGGTGCTCGGCGCCGATCCGGACCGGGCGTGGATCGACTACGTGGGGCTCAACCACCTGGGCTGGCTGCGCGGCCTCACGGTCGACGGAGTCGACATACTGCCCCGGCTCTTCGAGGACGAGACGCTGCTCGGGTCGTTCGAGGAGGGCAAGCTCTTCGGCACCGAGTGGCTGCGCTCGCTCGGCGCGGTGCCGAACGAGTATCTGCACTACTACTACTTCAACCGCGAGGCGGTGCACGCCTATCGGTCCGCCGAGCGGACCCGCGGCGCCTACCTCCTGGACCAACAGGCCGGTTTCTACGAGGAGATGGCGAAGCCGGACACTCCCCCGCTGGCCACCTGGCACCGGGTGCTCGCGGACCGCGAGGCCACCTACATGGCGCACAACCGGGAGGCCGCCGGGGTCGGCGAGCGCGACGAGGAGGACCTGGAGTCGGGCGGCTACGAGAAGGTCGCGCTCGCCCTGATGCGGGCGGTTGCCCGGAACGAGCGGGCCACCCTGATCCTCAACGTCCGCAACCGGCACACGCTTTCGGTGCTCGACGCCGACGCGGTGATCGAGGTGCCGTGCCTCGTCGACGCGGCCGGCGCCCATCCGGTGTCGGTGGACCCGCTGCCGTACCACGCGGTGGGTCTGGTGACGGCGGTCAAGGCGGTGGAGCGCGAGGTGCTCACGGCGGCCGAGGGCGGCTCACGGGCGGCGGCCGTGAAGGCGTTCGCGCTGCATCCGCTGGTGGATTCGGTGAGCGTCGCCCGGCGGCTGCTCGACGGATATTCCGCCGAACACGCGGGACTTGCGTACTTGCGGCGGTGACATGGACGGCTGACGAACAGCTTTACGTCATGAGGGGCGCGCCCTAGGCTCGCCCCTCATGACCGCACAGCGACGCATACGTGTTCGACGCGGGGTGGCCCGGCTGCTCGCGGGCCTCCTGATCGCCGCCGGACTCGTGGGCACCGGGACGGCGGCCGCCGGAGCCCCGGCCGCCGCCGAGACCGGCGGGGCCACGGTGGTACCGGTGCAGACCACCGGACCCGCCGACCGCCGGTTCAACCTGGTGGTGCTGGGCGACGGGTACACGGCGGCCGAGCTGCCGCTGTTCCGGGCCGACCTGGAACGGCATCTGAGCACCCTGTGGAGCATCGAGCCGTTCGCCTCGTACCGCTCCTACATCAATGTGTGGGCGGTGGAGATCCCGTCGAAGGACTCCGGCGTCGACTGCGACCCCGCGCTCGACGCGCCCGCCCGGGACACCGCGCTCGACATGGGCTTCTGGGGCGGCTGCAACCCGGACAGCGTGCAGCGGCTGCTCACCGTGAACAGCGCCAAGGCGGGCGGCTACGCGGATCTGGTGCCCGGCACCCGGCAGGCCAACCGGCAGATCGTCGCCCTCGCCCACAGCTCCACCTACGGGGGCGCGGGCGGGAGTTACGCGACCGCGTCCGGCGGCAACGCGCTCTCCGCCCTCATCACCCCGCACGAGCTGGGGCATTCGCTGGGCGGCCTGCAGGACGAGTACGACTACTACGCGCGCGGGGTGCCGGGCGGCCGCTACGAGGACGAGGGCGAGCCCGCCTCCGCCCACCACACCCTCCTGACCGAGGATCAGCTGCGGGAGCGGCACGCCAAGTGGTGGCGCTGGCTGGGCGAGGAGAGCGAGTCGGGCGGTCCGATCGGCCGCTACGAGGGCGGTCTCTACAGCACCCAGGGAGTGTGGCGGCCCAGCCGGCACTCGATGATGAAGACCCTCGGCTACGCCTTCGACCAGGTGGAGCGCGAGGTGATGACGCAGGCCATATCCGCCAAGGTCGACCTGGTCCAGGGCCACACCCCGAACACGGCGCCGATCGGCGCCGACCGCACGGTGTGGGTGGACACCCTGCATCCGGTCGGCGGCGAACTCGCCGTGTCGTGGCGGCTCGACGGCCGCCGCCTGCGGACCGACGGGGCCCGCACGATCGACCTGCGGGAGCTGCGGGACCTGCGGGAGCTGCGGCTGACGCCGGGGCGGCGGTACGAGCTGACGGCGACCGTCACCGATCCGACCCCGTTCGTGCGGGACCCTGCGGTGCGCGGCTCGGCCGCCCTGACCCGTACCGTGCGGTGGACCGTGGACCCGGCCGCGACCACCCCCGTGGACCTGACCCGGGCGGAGTTCACCGGGCACACCGCGACCGGCACCCCGGTCGGCGCCCGCTCGGTGGTGTACGTGGACACCTCCCACCCGGTGCGGCGGCTGCCCGTGGTGCGCTGGACGCTCGACGGCCGCCCGGTGCCGAACCCGGGCAACGCCCTTGATCTGGACCTGGGTTCGCTGCGGCTCTCGCCCGGCGTCCACATCCTGACGGCGCGCCTCGACGGCGCCGCGCGGGAGCTGCGCTGGATGGTGGACGCGTCACCGGCCTCGGGCGCGTACCAGCTCTCGGAACCGGTGCGGACGGTGCGCCGCCCGGGACGTCCGGTGGAGTACGTCTACGACGGCGCCTTCGATCTGCGGCTGACCGCGCAGGACGACCAACAGGGCGTGGTGGTCAGCCAGTTCCGGGTGGACGGCGACGGCTGGTACACCTACTACGGCTGGCCGACCGACGCCACCGCGCCGTTCCGCCTCTCGCCCTCGGGCACGGTGATCGACGATCTGGTGTACGGAAAGCTGGGCCGGAGCCGGGCGGTGCCGTGGGACGACGCCACGCCCGACTACGGCACCCACACGGTGGAGCACCGGACGGTGGACGCGGCCGGGAACATCAGCCGTCCGCGCACCTTCCTGGTGACCCTGGAGCCGCCCCGGCCGTGACCGGCCGCCCGGCCGGTCACGGCGGCGCCCCCGCCGCCGCTCAGCGCTTGCGGCCGACCGCCGCCCAGCCGGGGATCGGCTCGTCGCCCGGGACCGGGACCGGCTCGCCCAGCTCCGGGTGCCATTCGGCGGTCAGCGAGACGCCCGGCTCGACCAGGTCGAGGCCGTCGAAGAAGGCGGCCAGCTCGTCGCGCGAGCGCGGCCGCAGGGTCAGTCCGCGGGCCCGGTACATCGCGGCGGCCTTCGCCGCGCCCTCCGGGTCGAAGTCGCCGGTGACGTGCGAGAGGACCAGGTAGCTGCCGGGGGCGAGCTGGTCGACCAGCTTGCCGACCAGGTCCTGGGCGCCGTCCTCGTCGCCGAGGAAGTGCAGCAGCGCGAGCATCGACAGCGCGATCGGCTGGTCGAAATCAAGGACCTTTCCGGCCCTTTCGAGGATCAGTTCGGGGTCCCGGGCGTCCGCCTGGATGTACTCGGTGGCCCCCTGGGGCGTCGAGCGCAGCAGCGCGGCCGCGTGCGCGAGCACGATCGGGTCGTTGTCGCAGTAGACGATCCGGGACTCCGGGGCGGCGCCCTGCGCGATCTGGTGCAGGTTCGGCTCGGTCGGGATGCCGGTGCCCACGTCCAGGAACTGGCGCACCCCGGCGGCGCTGAGCCAGCGGATGGCGCGGTGCATGAAGGCGCGGTTGACCCGGGCCATGTCCCGGCCCCGGGCGTCGACGGTGAGCAGCTGCCGGGCCATCTCCTCGTCGACCGGGTAGTTGTCCTTGCCGCCCAGGAACCAGTCGTACATCCGCGCGGGGTGCGGCTTGCTGGTGTCGATGCGAATGTCCTGGGGGGTCATCGGCTCTCCTCGGCGGGACGAACGGTGTTGCTCACAGCGGGAGTTCGGGCGAACGTGCGGGGATCACGGTAGTGACAGAGCAAGAGTTACGCGATGGAGCGGGTGGGACGGAAGGGGTCAGGTGAGCAGGAAGTCAGCCTGACCGGATTTGGCCCCCTGGATGAAGGCGGCGATCTCCCCGTGGGTGTAGATGAGCGCGGGTCCTTCCGGGTCTGCGGACTGTCGCACGGCGATCCTGCCGTCGGCCAGCTTCATGGCCTCCACGCAGTTCCCCCCGTTCCCGCCGCTCCACGGCTTGTGCCAGCCTTCGGCACCGAGCTCGGCGGCGGGCATGCCGTTGTATATGCGATCCATTCACAGCTCCTTGCGGAGATTCCGGAGAATCTCCTTCGTGCGTTGTGCAGTCGCGGCCTGGGCCGCCATCCGGTCCATGACCTCGAGGTGGGAGGCCACCTCGGGGCGCGCGTCGAGATAGACGGCGCCGGTCAGGTACTCGCTGTAGACCATGTCCGGGAGTTCGGGCATGGCGAACCGGAAGAGGACGAACGGACCGTAGGTGCCCGGGTGATGGCCGGACGCGAACTCCGCGATCTGCAGGGTGACGTTCGGCAGCTCCGACGCCTCGAGCAGCCGGTCGAGCTGGTCGCGCATCACCTGTGGCCCGTCGCCGACCGGGCGGCGGAAGACCGTCTCGTCCATGATCACCCAGAACTTGGGCGCGTCCTCCCTGGTGAGCAGGGGCTGGCGCTCCATCCGGAGGGCTACATGACGGTCGATCTCCTCGGCACTGCTGCCGCCGACGGCCCCGCTGCGCAGAATGGCACGGGCGTACCCCTCGGTCTGCAGCAGACCGGGGACGAACTGCGGTTCGTACTCCCGGATGAGGCTGGCGGCCCCCTCCAGGCTGACGTACATGGAGAACCAGCCGGGCAGCACGTCGTGGAACCGCTGCCACCAGCCGGGGAGGTTGGCCTCCTCCGCGAGGGCGATGAAGCCCTCGGCCTCGGAGTCCTTGATGCCGTACGCCTTCAGCAGGAGCTGGACGTACGGGATCTTCAGCGCGACCTCCGCGGTCTCCATGCGCCGGATCGTGGCCGGGGCGACCCGGAGGATCTTGGCGGCCTCTTCACGCTTGAGGCCGGCCCGCTCGCGCAGATCCTGCAGACGCTTGCCGAGTACGACCTGTCCCACCGTGGGGGCGGACCGCGGCTCGCTCACTCTCAGACCTCCCCGACGCGCTGTTTCGACGAGTGTGCCACGAACCCGGCCAGAGAGAACACCGCACTCTGCAATTTTCAGAGTGCCACTTGCCAAGTGTCCGACTCAGGAGCACAGTATTCCGGGAACCAGTACGCACGACGCCGAGCGTTTCATCACGGTGGGGTGTGTACGGCACTCCTGCCCACATTGTGAGGATCCGGTCGTGGCTTCTGGTAACGCGCATTCCTCAGGTCTCATGAGCCCCCGCGTCATGAACCAGCGCCCGCGACCCGCGCACCCCCACGACACCGCCCACGCCGCCCACGGCACCGCTCACGGCGTCACCGCCGTCGGCCACCACCGCCGCTTCGCCTTCGAACTCCCCGCCCGCACCGAGTCCGTCGCCCGCGCCCGGCACCTCGCCGAGGAACGCCTCGCGATGTGGGGCTGCGCCGGGGAGATACGTGACACCGCCGCCCTGGTGGTCTCCGAGCTCGTCACCAACGCCGTCGTGCACACCGCCAGCGCCCGGGTCGTCTGCGAACTGCGGGAGGGCGACGAGCGGTTGCGGATAGCGGTACGGGACGAGGGCGGGCCCGCCGGACCCCGGATCCGCGAGTGCGGCGAGGAGGAGCGCGGCCGCGGCCTCATCCTGGTCGACGCCCTGTGCGCGGCCTGGGGCGCCGACCGCACCGGTCACGGCACGGCGCAGATCGTCTGGGCGGAGCTGGCGCACGGCGCGGGAGAGCCGTGCTGAGGACCCTGTCGACCCTGTCGGCGCTGTCGACCCTGCTGGTCCCGCGCGCCCGGCGCAGCCCCGAGAACACCCCCAGGCCCCAGGCCCCCGGCCCCCGCACCGCCATCGGCACCGGCACCGGGACCGGCACCGGCCGGACCGCCTCCGCCGCCGGTCCGCTCGCGGTGACCCGGCTGCCCGTCCCCGCCGACCTGCCGGCCACCCTCGGCTGCGACGCCGTCGGCGTCCCGGCCCGCTACGGCTTCCGCACCCTGTCCCGGCTGCCCGCCAAGGGCTGCGTGTACGCGGACGGCGACTGGTGGTGGTGGCTGGTCCCGGCCGGCTCCGACCTCGACCTGGTGTGGCCGCTGCCCGCCTGTTACGCGCCCGGCGCCGTCATCCCGGACCGCGGCCCCCGGCTGATCCACCACCCCGACGGCGGCTCCCCCTACACCCCGCCCATCCCCCTCTACCTGCTGATCTGCCAGCTGACCGGCACCGCGCCCGCGTGGAGCGGCCCGCCGCGGCTGCGCACCGCACGCTGAGGCCCGGCCGGGCCGCGAGGCCGTAGGGTCGGGGCATGTTCTCCCCCGAGGGTCCCAGCCTGCTCGAACTCACCCGGCAGGCGATGACGTCCGTCGAGCGCGGCTACGACCTGCTCGCGACGAAGTTCGACGCCACCCCGTTCCGGACCTCGGACCGGCTGCTCACGGCGGTCGCGGACGCCCTCGCCCCGCTCGGCCCCTTCGACACCGGACTCGACGTCTGCTGCGGCACCGGCGCGGGCCTCCCGGTGCTGCGCTCGGTGTGCGCGGGCCGGATCACCGGGGTCGACTTCAGCGCCGGCATGCTCGACGAGGCCCGCCGCGCCCACCCCGACGCCACCCTGATCCGGGCCGACGCGCTGGCCCTGCCGTTCGGCCCGGAGTTCGACCTCGCGGTCAGCTTCGGCGCCTTCGGTCACTTCCGCCCGGCCGAGCAGCGCACCCTCTTCCACCAGGTCCACACCGCGCTCCGCCCCGGCGGCACCTTCGCCTTCCCGCTGCCCGCGCCCCCGCCGGTGGGCTCGGCCCCGTACTGGACGCTGTTCGGCTTCGACGCGGTGATGCGGGTGCGCAACGCGCTGTGGCGGCCGCCGTTCGTCATGTACTACCGCACCTTCCGGCTCCAGGACGTGCTGCGGCGCCTCGGCGATACGGGCTTCACGGTGGAACTGCGGACGATGGAGACGTTCGGGCACCGGGCGGACGGCGGGCCGCGCTGCCGCCTGGTGGTGGCGCGGAAGGCGATGCGAACGCGGGAAGCGTGAATACGGAAAGACCCTGACCTGAAGGTCAGGGTCTTTCCGTGTGGTGTCCGAGGGGGGACTTGAACCCCCACGCCCGATAAAGGGCACTAGCACCTCAAGCTAGCGCGTCTGCCATTCCGCCACCCGGACGGGGTGATGCCGACCGCGGTGTTCCCCGCGGCGACATACGTAACTCTACCAGGGGTTCGGGGTGGCTTTCACCAGCGTTTCCCGTGGTCAGTGCGGCGAGCCGGACTTGTTCTGCTTGATCCAGTCGTCGTTGTCCTGCCAGGCGTACAGGGTGTGGCCGTCCACGTACGTGTAGTAGAGACCGCAGCGGGCGGTGGCCTTGTCGCGGGCGTCCTTGGGGAACCAGGAGGGAGTGAGGGCGGGGGCCGGGCGGTCGGCGCCCGTCGGCATCGGGGTGCAGCCCGCCGGGAGCGCGGGCGAGCTCAGGGTCGCCATCAGGGCCCGCTCGCCGCCGGTCGTCTTCATCGCGTACTCGACCTTGGCGGCGTCGTCCGGCAGCCAGCGCGGCACCGAGGCCCGGTCCTTCTTGGCTTCCGCGCCGGTCCGGTACGAGCCGTACTCGTCGTGGCGCTTCTCGAACCAGTCGGCGGCCGCGGGAACCGCGACGGTGGCGGTGAAGACGGCGGCGGCGAGGGTGCCGCCGAGGGCGAGGGCGAGAGAGGTGCGCTTCATGTCTTCCATGCTGGGCGCCGAACCGGCCGGTTCTCGTACGTCCGGAGGACCGTTCCGGGTACGACTCGGGGCGCACGGGGCGTCGCCGCACCCTAGGGGACGCCGCGCCCTACCCTGCGCCGGGTGACCCATCTCGCCGCCCCACCGCCACCCAACGCCCGCTACCGCCGCCCCCGGATGCTGTCGCCGCTGCGCGAGCATCTGCGCGACACCTTCTGGTTCGCGCCGGTCGCCGCGATGGCGGCGGTGCTCCTGGTGTGGTGGCTGTGCGACGGCATCGACACCGAGATCGTCGACGCGCTGCGCGAGGCCGGGGAGTACGAGGCCCTGGGCGACCTGGTCGGGATCTCCGAGGACGCCAAGACGGTGGTCACCACCATCAGCTCGGCGATGATGACCTTCATCGGTGTGGTCTTCTCGATCTCGCTGGTCGCGGTGCAGATGGCGAGCGGCCAGTTCAGCCCCCGGGTGGTACGGATCTTCATCCGCAGCCGGATCACCAAGGCGACCCTCTCGGTCTTCCTCGCCACCTTCCTGCTGTCGCTCCTCGTCCTCGCCACCTACGAGAGCGAGACCGACCCCCGGCTCGTCACCACCGTGCCGCTGGTCCAGTCGATCCTCACCCTCGCCATGGTCGGGCTCAGCCTGCTGCTCTTCGTGGCGTACGTGAACTCCACCCTGCGGCTGATGCGGGTGGGGCACGTGGTGGACCGGATCACCTGGGAGGCGTTCCGGGTGCTGACGAAGATGCCCTGGTACGAGGGCGGGGCCGGCGATCTCGGGCCGGTCACCGGCCATGTGGTGTACCGGGGCGACGCCGGGGTGCTGCGGGACGTGAACGTGGCCCGGCTCGTCCGCTCCGCCCGCCGCAACGGCCTGGTGCTGCGGCTGCTGCCGAGGATCGGCGACTTCGTGGTGCCCGGCACCCCGATCCTGGCGGTGCACGGCGGGGCGGCCCCGAAGGGGCTCGCCTCGGCCGTGTCCGTGGGCATCGAGCGGACCTTCCACCAGGACCTCGGCTTCGGGCTTCGCCAGCTCGCCGACATCGGGCTGCGGGCCCTGTCGCCCGCCGTGAACGACCCGACCACGGCCGTGCAGGCGCTGGACCGGATCACCCAGTTCCTGACCGCGATCGCCCACCGGCCGCTGGGCGCGGTGGCCTACCGGGAGGGCCGGAACGGCGAAGGCGCGGTGCGGCTCGTGCAGGACGTGCCGGGCTGGACGGACCTGGTGGACCTGGGCTTCGCCGAGATCCGGGGCTGCGCGGGCGAGAGCCCCCAGGTGTCCCGGCGGATGGTGGCGGCCCTGGACGACCTGCTCGCGATGGTCCCGGCGGAACGCCGTGAGCCGCTGCTGCGGCACCGCGCGCTGCTCGTGGAGCGGGTGGTACGGACGGTTCCGGAAGCGGCGGACCGGTCGTTCGCGCTCGAACCGGACCGGCAGGGCATCGGCTGAACCCCGGGGAGGGGGCGCGGGGGCAGGCGCGGAGGGCGCGGAGCGGGCGGCCGTACGACCTGACGGACTCCGGCGGCCGAGTGGACCGGGGGTGGTGTCCGGTCGGCAGAGTGGCCCCGGGAACCGGCGTCGGGGGGCGCCGGGCTCCTGCTCGGGCCCGGCGGTCCGGGCGGTCCGGGCGGTTCGGGCGGTGCTCAGCGGACCCCGGTCAGCCGTGCCGAGACGACGACATTGCCCTCGTACCCGCCGTCCGGCGAGTACCGGCCGCCGCAGGTGATCAGCCGGAGTTCCGGGTCCCCGGTGGAGCCGTACACCCGATCGGCGGGGAAGTCGTCCTTGGGGACGACCTCGATGCCGTACACGGTGAAGACCGCCGTCCGGCCGTCCGCGCGCACGATCTCGATCCGTTTGCCCCGGGAGAGCGCCCCGAGGTCGTAGAAGACGGCGCGGCCCGCGGGGATGTCGACATGGCCGACGACGACCGCCGTGCCGCGCTCGCCCGGCGAGACGGCGCCTGTGAACCAGCCCGCGAGGTTGGCGTCGTCCGGGGAGGGGGCGTCGATCCAGCCCTCGGCGTCCAGGGCGACCCGGGTGACGGGCGCGTCGATCCGGACCGCCGGGACCCGGACCCGTACCGGCACGGACGCGGGCAGCGGCGCGGCGGCGGCCGTCCCGGTCGTGCCCGGGGCCCGGCCGGGCGCGGCGGCGGCGAGCGGCTGCGGCGGCCCGCCCACCGGCCACTCCCCCGCGCCGCCCCTGACCAGGTGCACGCCCACGAGCAGCACCACGGCGATCAGCCCCCAGGCGCCGCGCCGCCCCGGCCCGTTCGACCCCTGCACCTGCCTCCGCCTCCCCGGCACGACGACACTCGACCATGCTCGACGACACTCGACGACGCTCGACGAAATGGCGCTCCTCCGCCCCGGACCTCGTCACACCGGGGCGGAGGAGCCGTTTGCGGACCGGGCGGTCAGGACCCGGTGGTGTCGCGGCGGCGCATCAGCACGACGGCGGCGCCGAGGGCGCCCGCGATGAGCACGCCGCCGGTGGCGAGTTCGGTGACGCCGATGCTGTCGGCGGGCACGCCGACGGCGTCGGTCGCGCCACTGCCGTACCCGGCCTTGACGCCCTTGTGGGCGCCGCCCTGGTGGTCGCCGCTCTGGTGATTGCCGCCCTGGTGGTCGGCGACGGTGAGCGTGGTGGTGCCGCGTTCGCCCTTGCAGACGAAGGTGATCTCGTACTGGGCACCGGCCTTGGCGTCGGTGTCGACGGTGGCGGTGCCCTGGTGGCCCTCGTTGAGGGTCACCGTGTCGAAGATCCCCGACTCGACCGTGACGGTGGGGACTTCGCAGCCGTCCGCCTTGAGCGTGACCGTGCCGCCGGCCGCCACCGTGCTCGGTGTGACGGAGAAGCCGAAGGAGGTGATGTCGTGGCCGCTGCCCCCGCCGTCCTCCTTGGGGTCCTCCCTGGGCGGTACGTCGTCCTTCAGGAAGCCGATGTCGCCCGGCGCGAAGCCGTCGTCGGCCGCCGTCGCGGGTGCGGCGAGGGCGAGCGAGACGGCGGCGAGCGGACCGAGCAGGGCGGCGGCGGAAGCGGCACGTATCGCACGCATGGCGATCCTCCAGATCACGCGAGGGCGGTACGCGGAGCGTTTCCGCGGATGGTCCGGTGAAGAACCCTCGCCGCGATCGAAGCTAGGCGCGCCCCGGGTGCCCCGCCACCGGGCTCCGCCGATCGGGTCACGGAGCGGTCGCGCTGGGTGGCCGCGCCGGCGCCCGGCGCACCGGCCTGGCGTACCAGCTCGCGGGCGGCGCCCGGCGCCCCCTACGGAACGCGGATGATCTGGCCCGCGTACGACAGGTTCCCGCCGAAGCCGAACAGCAGCACCGGTGCCCCGGACGGGAGTTCGCCCCGCTCGACGAGCTTGGCCAGGGCCAGCGGCACGGAGGCGGCCGAGGTGTTGCCGGAGTCGACGACATCGCGGGCGACGACCGCGTTGACCGCGCCGATGCGGGCGGCGAGCGGTTCGACGATCCGCAGGTTCGCCTGGTGCAGGACGACCCCGGCGAGGTCCTCGGGCACGATGCCGGACCGGGCGCAGACCTGGCGGGCGAGGGCCGGGAGCTGGTGGGTGGCCCAGCGGTAGACGGACTGGCCCTCCTGGGCGAAGCGCGGCGGGGTGCCCTCGATGCGGACGGCGTGGCCCATCTCCGGGACCGAGCCCCACAGCACCGGGCCGATCGCGGCGTCATCGTCGTCCGTGGCCTCGACCACGGCGGCGCCCGCGCCGTCGCCGACCAGCACGCAGGTGGTGCGGTCGGTCCAGTCCGTCACATCGGTCATCTTGTCCGCGCCGATGACCAGGGCGCGGCGGGCGGCGCCCGCCCGGATGGCGTGGTCGGCGGTGGCAAGGGCGTGGGTGAAGCCCGCGCAGACCACATTGAGGTCCATGGTGGCGGGCGAGGCCATGCCGAGCCGGGCGGCGACCCGGGCCGCCGTGTTCGGCGAGCGGTCGATCGCCGTGGAGGTCGCGACAAGCACCAGGTCGATGTCACCGGCGGCAAGCCCGGCGGCGGCGAGCGCCTTGCCCGCGGCGTGCGCCGCCAGCTCGTCGACGGGTTCCTCCGGCCCGGCGATGTGCCGGGTGCGGATGCCGACCCGGCTCGTGATCCACTCGTCGCTGGTGTCGACCAGCGCGGCCAGGTCGTCGTTGGTGAGCACCTTGGCGGGCTGGTAGTGCCCGAGCGCGGCGATTCGAGTGCCCGTCATCCCGGGACCCCCTCGGTGGTTCGGTCGGCGTGGCGGCAGGAGGACCCAGTCTTGTCAGCGACTGACGGGTAACCGGTGACGTAAACCACCAAGATTCCCCCTAAGTGCCTGTTCGACCGTGACAAGAGGAGAATGGCCCGGTCAGGCCCCTGGGGGCGGACCGCGGGGACGATCGGCGGCCCGTACGGGCGGGAAAACGGACGGGAAAAGGGTGCAGCGGCCATGGGACGGGTCACGGAACGGCGGCGTGTGGTGCGGATCCGCGGCGGGGCGGTGAACACCCGGCCGGACACCCTGGTCGCCGAGGAACCGATGGAGATCCGGCTGAACGGCCGGCCGCTCGCCATCACCATGCGCACCCCCGGTGACGACTTCGCGCTCGCCGTCGGGTTCCTGGTGAGCGAGGGCGTGCTCGGGTCCGCGTCGGACGTGCGGAACGTCGTGTACTGCGCGGGCGCCACCGCCGACGGCACCAACACGTACAACGTGGTGGACGTGCAGCTGGCGCCGGGCGTCGAGGTCCCCGACATCACGCTCGAGCGGAACGTCTACACGACGTCGTCGTGCGGCCTGTGCGGAAAGGCGAGCCTGGACGCGGTGCGCACGTCGTCGCGCTTCGGCGTGGCGGACAGCCCGGTGATGCGGGTGACGCCCGATCTGCTCGCGGCGCTGCCCGACCGGTTGCGGGCGGCGCAGCGGGTCTTCGACCGGACCGGGGGGCTGCACGCGGCGGCGCTGTTCTCGGAGGACGGTGAGCTGCTCGACGTGCGGGAGGACGTGGGGCGGCACAACGCGGTGGACAAGCTGGTGGGGCGGGCGTTGACGGAGGGGCGGTTGCCGTTGTCGCGGGTGGTGCTGCTGGTGTCGGGGCGGGCGTCGTTCGAGCTGGCGCAGAAGGCGGTGATGGCGGGGATACCGGTGTTGGCGGCGGTGTCGGCGCCGTCGTCGTTGGCGGTGGATCTGGCGGTGGAGTCGGGGTTGACGTTGGTGGGGTTCTTGCGGGGGCGGGACATGAATGTGTACGCGGGTGAGGAGCGGATCGTGCTGGGCGCCGGCGCGTAACGGTTGCCGGTGGGTTGTCGGTTGCGGGCCGTCGGTGGTGCGGGGGCCGGGGCCTCCGTGGGGGTGGGCCCCCGCCCCACCGTTGGGTGGTGAGGGTGGGCCAGGGCGGGTGGGGCTCCGCCCTCCATGCGTCAGGGCTTCGGGGGGTCGATCATCTGGAGTTCCAGGGTCGCCGGGGCGGGCGCGACGCCCGGGCCGCCCGCCGCCGTCCAGGCCAGAACCTCGTCGAGGCAGTCCTGGTCGGCGCTCCAGCCGAGCCAGGCGGCGCGGCCGCCGCGGCGGCGGCCCTCGGTGGAGGGCTGGACGACCAGGACGTTGGCCTGGGCGCAGGGGCCGAGGCAGTCGCTGGTGCGGACGACGAGGCGGCCGCCGGAGGCCGCGGCGGCGGCCTTCAGGCGGGTGAGCTGGCCGTCGTGGTCCTGGCCGGGGTTCTTGCGGGCGTCGCCGCAGCAGCAGCCGCGGCAGACGACCAGGGAGCAGGGCCGGGGCCCGTACCGTATCGGCACCGGGGTCATTCCGTACCGCCGAAGCCGATCGCGGCAGCCGGGGCGACCGTGCCGAGGCGCGGGAAGTCCAGCTGGACGGAGGCACGGTGCTCGTCGGCGGTGAGCGCGGTCATGGCGTCCTCGGCGAAGACGAGGTCGTAGCCGAGGTCGGCGGCGGCCCGGGCGGTGGACTCGACGCCGAGGTTGGTGGCGATGCCGCCGAACACCAGGGTGGTGGCGCCGGACTTCTGGAGGACTTCGTGCAGGCCGGTGTCGTGGAAGCCGCCGACGGTGCGCTTGACGACGACGGCGTCGCCGTCGTGGACGAGTTCGGGGACCAGGTCGCTGCCGGGCGGCTGGGTGTCGATGCCCGGCCGTTCGACCCGGATGTGGACGACGGGCGCTCCGGCGGTGCGGAAGGCGGCGGCGAGGCGTCCGGCGGTGGCGAGGACGTCGGTGCCGGGGCGGGGGGCGAGGGGCAGTGCGACGATGCGCTCCATCAGGTCGACGAGGACGAGCGCGGTGCGGCCGGGATCGAGTGCGGGCATGGGAGCACCGTAGCGGCCCGGATGATCATCAGGGGCGGGCCGGGGTCGCGATCTCGCCACCGGCCGTGGGGGCCGGGGTCTCCGGCGCGGCCGTGGCTGCGGGTTCCTCCGGGTCGCGGGCGCGGCGGCGGGCGAGGACCGCGCAGACCATCAGCTGCATCTGGTGGAACAGCATCAGCGGCAGCACGGCGAGCGAGGCGTGCGCGCCGAACAGGACGCTGGCCATGGGGAGTCCGGCGGCCAGGCTCTTCTTGGAGCCCGCGAACTGGATGGCGATCCGGTCGCCGCGGCCGAAGCCGAGGCGCTTGGCGCCGTACCAGCTGACCGTCAGCATGACCGTGAGCAGTACGGCCTCGACGAGCAGCAGCAGGCCGAGCCTGGCCGGGGTCACCAGGTGCCAGACGCCCCGGTTCATGCCCTCGCTGAAGGCGGTGTAGACGACCAGCAGGATCGAGCCGCGGTCGACGTAGCCGAGCACCTTCTTGTGCCGGACCAGGAAGCCGCCGACCCAGCGGCGCAGCAGCTGTCCGGCGAGGAACGGCACCAGGAGCTGGAGCACGATCTTGAGGAGGGAGTCGGCGGAGAAGCCGCCGGAGCCGCTGATGCCGCTGCCGGTGAGCAGCAGGGCGGCGAGCAGCGGGGTGACGACGATCCCGGCGAGGGAGGAGAAGGAGCCCGCGCAGATGGCGGCGGGGACGTTGCCGCGGGCGATCGAGGTGAACGCGATCGACGACTGGATGGTCGAGGGGACCAGGCACAGGAACAGCAGGCCGCTGTAGAGGTCGGGCGTGAGGATCGTCGGCACCAGGCCACGGGCGGCCAGGCCGAGCACCGGGAAGAGCAGGAAGGTGCAGGCCAGGACGGTGAGGTGGAGCCGCCAGTGGCGCAGTCCCGTCATCGCCTCATGGGTGGAGAGCCGGGCGCCGTAGAGGAAGAAGAGCAGGGCGACCGCTCCGGTCGCCGTGCCGTTCGCGACCGCCGCCGCCGTCCCCGACGCGGGCAGCAGCGCGGCGAGACCGACCGTGCCGAGCAGCGCGAGTATGTACGGGTCGACCGGCAGCCAGGACGGGATCAGGGACCGGCTGGGCGCGGGCGGGCCGGGCGGTGCGGCGCCGGGTGACCCGGGTGACGCGGAGGGTGCGGCGGCTGCGGACGGGCGGGGACTCATACGTCCATCCTGGTGGACGGCCCCGTGATCGGGAACGCCGTACAGCGCACTGACTGTCATCACGGATCGCGATAACCGGGCGGGGGCCGCTACGGTCGGAGGGGTGTACGAGCCGACGCTCCTGCGCACCTTCCTCGCGGTGGCGCAGACCCTCAGTTTCACCCGGGCCGCCCGGCGGCTCGGGCTGCGCCAGTCGACGGTGAGCCAGCACGTACGGCGTCTTGAGGAGGCGACCGGGCGGCCGTTGTTCGTGCGGGACACCCATGGGGTGGAGCTGACCGAGGACGGCGAGGCGATGCTCGGCTTCGCGCGCTCGATCCTGGAGGCGCACGAGCGGGCGACGGCGTTCTTCACCGGGACCCGGCTGCGCGGGCGGCTGCGGTTCGGGGCGTCCGAGGACTTCGTGATGACACGCCTTCCGGAGATCCTGGAGTCGTTCCGGCGCGAGCACCCCGAGGTCGATCTGGAGCTGACGGTCGAGCTGTCCGGCACGCTGCAGGCGCGGCTCGACGCGGGTCGGCTCGATCTGATCCTGGCGAAGCGGCGCGGTGGCGGGCCCCCGGGCACGCCCGGCGCGCCCGACGGGGCTGCGGGCGGGGCGCACCCCGGCGAGGAGCATCCGGGTGAGGAGCTGGTCTGGCAGGACACGCTGGTGTGGATCGGTGCGCCCCGGCTGCGGCTCGATCCGGAGCGGCCGGTGCCGCTGATCGTCTTCCCGCCGCCGGGGATCACCCGGGCCCGCGCCCTGGCGGCCCTCCAGACGCAGGGGCGGGCGTGGCGTATCGCGTGCACCAGCACCAGTCTGAGCGCGAACGTGGCGGCGGCCAGGGCCGGGCTCGGGGTGATGGCGCACACCCGGGGGCTGCTGCCGCCGGAGTTGGTGGAGCTGCCGGCCAGGGCGGGGCTTCCGGAGCTCGGCGCGGTGGACTTCGTGCTGCGCAAGGGGCGGCGGCGCGGGGCGACGCAGGACGCGGCGGACGCGCTGGCGGCGGCGATCCTGGCGGGCGGCGACCGGCTGCACCGCCCGCCGCGTCCGCGCTGAGCGCCCGGCGCGGCGCCCCCGGCGGCCGGGCCGCAGGTCGGGCCCGGTGTGCGCACCGTACAGATTCCGTGGAGATCGGGGCCGCCGGGGCTTACCGGCGGTCACACAACGTGCCCCGGCGTACGCCCACTTGCCCGCCTTCCGGTCGCTGACCTGTGGATACGCGCAATGTCGCGGCTTGGTGAAGGCCCTCCCGCCGGGCTTCGGCGTGGGGTAGGTTCACCCGCGCCGTACGGAGTGCGACGTCGAGCGGGCGAGGGAGCAGGTCAGTGCGCGAGTTCACCGTGCCGCCGGTCGAGGCGGCGCCTCAGGTCGGCGGTCTGGCGGACGCCGTGTTCGACCATGCCGAGCGGGACCCGGAGCGGGTCGCGCTCGGCCGCAAGGACGCCGCGGGGGTCTGGCGGGACGTGACCGCCGCCCAGTTCAAGGCCGAGGTGCTGGCCCTTGCGAAGGGTCTGATCGCGCAGGGCGTGCGGTTCGGCGACCGGGTCGCGATCATGTCGCGGACCCGCTACGAGTGGACGCTGTTCGACTTCGCGCTGTGGACGCTCGGCGCGCAGTCGGTGCCGGTCTATCCGACCTCGTCGGCCGACCAGGTGCTGTGGATGCTGCACGACGCGCAGGTGACGGCGTGCGTGGTGGAGCACGAGGACCACGCGATGACGATCGGTTCGGTGGTCGACCGGCTGCCCCGGTTGCAGCGGCTGTGGCAGCTCGACGCGGGCGACGGCGCGGTGGCGGAGCTGATGGCGGCGGGCGCGGACATCGACGAGGACGTGGTGCAGCGGCACCGCAGGGCGGTGACGCCGGACTCGGTGGCGACGGTGATCTACACCTCGGGGACCACCGGCCGCCCCAAGGGGTGCGTGATCACCCACGCGAACTTCATGTTCGAGACGGAGATGCTGATCGGGCGCTGGGAGCCGGTGTTCCACTCCAAGCCGGGCGACGAGGCGTCCACGCTGCTGTTCCTGCCGCTCGCGCATGTCTTCGGGCGGATCGTGGAGGTGGCGGCGATCCGCGGCGGGGTGAAGCTGGGCCATCAGCCGGTGCTCGCCGCCGCCGAACTCCTCCCCGATCTGCAGGCGTTCCGGCCGAGCTTCGTGCTCGCGGTGCCGTACGTCCTGGAGAAGGTGTTCCACGCGGCGCGCCGCCGGGCCGAGTCGGAGGGCAGGCGCGGCCCGTTCGACAAGGCGGTGGACGTGGCCGTGAAGTACGCGGAGGCGGTGGAGCACCGGGCGTTCGACCTCGGTCCCGGCCCGTCGGCCGGGCTGCGGATGCAGCACCAGTTCTTCGAGAAGACGGTGTACGGGAAGGTCCGCGAGGCGCTGGGCGGCCGGGTGCGGCACGCGATGTCGGGCGGTTCGGGGATGGACCGGCGGCTCGGTCTGTTCTTCGAGGGGGCGGGGGTGACGGTCTTCGAGGGGTACGGCCTGACGGAGTCGTCGGCGGCGGCGACCGCGAACCCGCCGGAGCGCACCAAGTACGGCACGGTGGGGCAGCCGGTGCCGGGGACGACGGTGCACATCGCGGAGGACGGCGAGGTGTGGCTGCACGGCGCCCATGTGTTCTCGGGCTATCTGAACGATCCGCACTCCACCGGCGCGGTCCTGAACGACGGCTGGCTGGCCACCGGCGATCTGGGGATGCTCGACGAGGACGGCTATCTGACGATCACCGGGCGGAAGAAGGAGATCCTGGTGACGTCGGGCGGCAAGAGCGTGTCGCCCGCGGGTCTCGAGGAGCGGGTGCGGGCGCATCCGCTGGTGTCCCAGTGCATCGTGGTGGGCAACGACCGGCCTTATGTGGCAGCCCTGGTGACGCTGGATCAGGAAGCGGTGGAGCACTGGCTGGCGATGCAGCGGCGGCCGCCACTGCCGCCCGCCGAGCTGGTGCACGATCCGGCGCTTGAGAGCGAGATCCGGCGGGCGGTGGTGGCCGCCAACACCAAGGTGTCGCAGGCGGAGTCCATCCGCACCTTCCGGATCCTGGCGCATCCGTTCAGCGAGGAGCACGGGCTGCTCACCCCGTCCCTGAAGCTGAAGCGGAAGGCGATCGAGTCGGCGTACGCGGTGGAGGTCGAGGCCCTGTACGGCTGAGCCGCGACCCCTCCGGGCCAGGCCGGGCCAGGCCGGGCCAGGCCGATGCGGGCCGGTCCGGACCCGCCCCGCATCGATTCCGTTCCTGGTCAAGACCCCTGCCTCAAAGTCAATTGACGATGCGTCAGTTCTTGACGGTTCGTCAGGTCACTCACAGAATGCGGTCACCCGACGGAGGGATGACCGACCGTGTCCAGAACGCTCCGCACCCTCGCCGCCGCCGCGGCGGCGCTCTTCCTCGCCACCGCCTGCAACTCCGCCTCCACCGGCGGCGCCTCGGACAAGCCGGGCGGCGGCGGCTCCGGCGGACCGGCCGGCACCGTGCGGGGAGTGACCGCCGACTCCATCAAGGTCGGCGGCATCGTCTCCATGACGAGCGCCAGCGGCTACTCCAAGAAGGACACCGACCTCGGCGCCAAGGCCCGCTACGACCGGGCCAACGCCGAGGGCGGCGTGAACGGCCGCCGGATCGACTACCTGGGCGCCGAGGACGACGGCCAGGACCCGGCCCGCAATCTCGCCGCCGCCCGCAAACTGGTGCAGCAGGAGAAGGTGTTCGCGGTCGCGCCGATGAGCTCGGTCACCTTCGCGGGCGCCGACTTCCTCGACGGACAGGCGGTGCCCACCGTCGGCTGGGGCACCCTGCCGTCGTTCTGCGGCCCCAAGCACCTCTACGGCTTCAACGGCTGCCTGGTGCCCACCCCCGGCGGCACCCTCAACCAGACCTGGCCGGAGGGTCTGGCCACCATCCTCGGCGGCGCGAAGGGCCGTTCGGTCGCGCTGATCGCCGGGGACAACGACGCGGGCAAGTTCGGCATCCGCACCTTCACCCAGGGCTTCACGGCGGCCGGGTTCCAACTCGCCTACGCCAAGCCCTCGGTGCCCGCCACCGCGCTGCCGAACGACTGGTCCGCGTACGTCAAGGAGATCCTGCGCTCCGGGCCCGGCGGCAAGGCACCCGACGCCGTGGTGTCCGTGATGCAGACCCCGTACAACATCGGACTGTTCACCGCCCTGAAGCGGGCCGGGTACCGGGGCGTGCTGTCCGACCCGACCGACTACGACCCGGGGCTGCTCGCCAAGGACGCCACCCGGCAAGCGCTCGACGGGGTCGTGGTGCTGCTGCAGTTCCAGCCGTTCGAGGCGGACAGCCCGGCGATGCGGACCTTCAAGGAGGACATCAGGAAGGCGGCGGGCGGCAAGGACGTGCCGCTCAACATGCACATGATGACTGGATACATGAGCGCCGACCTGTTCCTGTCCGTCGCCGCCAAGGCGGGCAAGGACCTCAGCGTCGAGTCGTTCCAGCGGGCCGCGAACGGCTTCTCCGACACCGGCACCCTGGTCGGCGACCGCGCCGAACCCAAGGGCCAGAAGGAGAGCTTCGGCTGCGGCGCGCTGGTCCGGCTGACCGGCGGCCGGTACGAGATCGCCGTGCCGTTCCGCTGCTACCCGCCGATCCCCTTCCACTAGGGGGCGGCGCCGTGGGTGACCTGCTCGGCTTCGTCCTCAGCGGGCTGGTCTCGGGCGCGCTCTACGCGCTGCTCGCGACCGGCCTGGTGCTCTCGTCCGCCGCCTCCGGGCTCTTCAACTTCGCGCACGGCGCCACCGCCTATCTGTGCGCGCTCGCCTTCTACGAACTCCACTCCGGCTTCGGCTGGCCCGCCGTCCCCACCGCGCTGCTGCTTGTCCTGGTGGTCGCGCCGGGCCTCGGCTGGGCGCTGGACCGGCTGATGTTCCGCAAGCTGGCCCGGGTCGGCGAGACCGCGCAGATCACCGCCACCATCGGACTCCTGGTCGCGCTCCCGGCGGCCGGGCTGTGGGCGGTCGACCTGCTCGGCCGGGCCGGGGCGCCGGTGAAACCGGCCGAGAACCAGTTCGGGCTGCCCGGCGTCGGGCCCAGCCCGGCGGTGTCCTGGCAGCCCTTCGAGGCACTGGGCGTCGACGGCGTCGGCGTCGACTCCGACCAGCTGATCACCTGGCTGGCGACAGCGGCCGTCGCCGCCGGACTCTGGGTGCTGCTGCGGCACACCCGGCTCGGGCTGCGGCTGCGGGCCGCCGTCGACAACCGGTCGCTCGCCGAGCTGCGCGGGGTCGACGCCGACCGGCTCTCCTCGGTGGCCTGGATGCTGTCGTCCGGGCTCGCGGGCCTGGCCGGGGTGCTCGCCACGCCGCTGCTCGGCCTCTCCGCGCACGACTACACCCTCTTTCTGTTCGTCTCGGCGACGGCGGCGGTGCTCGGCCGCTTCGCGTCCGTGCCGCTGGCCTTCGCGGGCGGCCTCGGCCTCGGGGTGGTGCAGAACCTGGTCGCCGGATACGCGAGTTTCGCCGAGGGCATCACCGGCTTCCGTACCGCCGTCCCCTTCCTCATCCTGTTCGCGGGGCTGCTGCTGCTCGCCCGGCGGGCCAGGGTCGCGGGCACCGCGGCGGCCGACCCGCCACCCGAAGACCGGCCCGCCCGGCTCGCCCGGCTCGGTCCTGGCCGCCGGTGGGGGCCGTGGGCGGTGGCGGGGGCGCTGCTCGCCGTCGCGTTCTACACGGTCACCACGCCGTTCTGGAGCGGGATCCTCGCGCAGGGCCTCGCGGTCGGCCTGGTGTTCCTGTCGTTCTCGGTGGTCACCGGGCTCGGCGCGATGGTGTCGCTCGCGCAGGCCACCTTCGTGACCGGCGCCGCGCTGGTCGCCGGGCTGCTGATGAGCCACGGCTGGCCGTTCGCCGCCGCGGCCCTCGCCGGTACCGCCGGGGCCGCGCTGCTCGGCGCGGTGGTGGCGCTGCCCGCGCTGCGGCTCGGCGGGCGCTCGCTCGCCCTCGCCACGCTCGCCCTCGGCTTCCTCGCCGACCAGGTCCTCTTCCAGTTCGGCTGGCTCCGCAACGGCGACACCGGCTGGGAGATCCCGCGCCCGGTGCTCGGCCCGCTCGACCTGTCCGACGACCGGGCGATGGGCGTCACGCTCGTGGTGCTCTGCGCGGTGGGCGTGGCCGCGTTGAGCCGGCTGCGGAACTCGCGGCACGGGCGCGCGATGCTCGCGGTCCGCTCGGCCCCGGCCGCGGCGGCGGCCTCCGGGGTGTCGGTGGTCCGCACGAAGCTCCTGGTGTTCACCGTCTCGGCGGGCCTCGCGGGCTTCGGCGGCGTGCTCTACGCCTCGTACAACACCCGCATCACCGCCACCGACTTCCCGGCGATGGCCGGTCTGGTCTGGCTGGCGGTGGCGGTCGCGGCGGGCGTCCGGCGCCCGCAGTACGCGGTGGTCGCGGGCCTGGTCTTCGCGGTCGCCCCGCAGTTGCTCGCCAGCTATGTGACGGACTCGGCGCACCTGCCGGTGGTGCTCTTCGGCCTCGCGGGTCTTGCCCTGGCGAACGATCCGGACGGGTATGTGGCGGCGGTCCCGGCCCGCTGGGCCGCGTGGCGCGAGCGTCGGGCCAGGGCGTCGGACGGGACCGGTGGCGGTGACCCCGCCGTGGCCGGCCCCGGCGCCGTCCCGGTCCCGTCCGCCAGGGGTACGGGCGCCTCCGGCGCCGACGCGTCCCGCACCGGACGGCACGCCCGCCCGGCCGAGCCGGAGACCCCCGCCGCTGCCGTCCCCGCCCCGGCGGCGGACGCGAAGGCGCACGCGGAGTCCGGGCCCGCCGCGCTCGAACTGGCCGGGGTCCGGGCCGGGTACGGCGGCGGGGCGGACGTGCTGCACGGCGTCGGGCTCACCGTGCGCGGCGGGGAGATCGTGGCCGTGCTCGGGGCCAACGGGGCCGGGAAGTCGACGCTGTGCCGAGTGGCCGGGGGGCTGCTCGGCGCCCGCACCGGCCGGGTCCTGGTCGGCGGGGCTGCGGCGGGCGGCGACTCCGTGGTCGCGCGGGCCCGCCGCGGGGTGCGGCTCGCGCCCGAGGGCCGGGGGATCTTCGCGGGCCTGACCATCGAGGAGAACCTGGCGCTCCAGCTGACCGCCGCCGCCGACCGGGACGCCGTGTACGAGCGGTTCCCGGCGCTCGCGGCCCGCCGCACCGTGGCGGCGGGCTCGCTGTCCGGCGGCGAGCAGCAACTCCTCGCGCTCGCCCCGCTGCTCCAGCGGCCACCGGCGGTGCTGATCGCCGACGAACCCTCGCTCGGGCTCGCGCCGCGGGTCGTCGACGAGGTGTTCGCGCTGCTCACCGAGTTGCGGGCGCGCGGCACCGCGCTGCTCCTGGTCGAGGAGAAGGCGGCCGAGGCGCTGGGCATCGCGGACACCGTCGCGTATCTCGCGGAGGGCCGGATCGTGTGGTGCGGGCCGCGCGCGGAGGCGGACGCCGACCGGCTCGCCGACGCCTATCTGGGCATGGGGGTACGGGCATGAGCGACGACGGCGCGATCCTCGCGGCGCACGGGGTCGGGGTCCGGTTCGGCGGGGTCCGGGCGCTCGACGACGTCACGATCGCCGTCCGGCCGGGCGAGATCTGCGGTCTGATCGGGCCGAACGGCGCCGGGAAGACCACCCTGTTCGACGCCCTGTCGGGGATCCGCCGCCCCGACCGGGGCCGGATCCTCCTCGACGGCGCCGACATCACCCGCCGCTCCCCCGTGTGGCGGGCCCGGCACGGGCTGCGCCGCACCTTCCAGCGCCAGCAGCTCTTCGGGCAGCTGACCGTCGCGGACAACCTGGTCGTCGCCCAGGAGTGGCGGCGCGGCGGCGGCCGGGCGGCGGGCGCCGCCCGGCGGGCCAGGGCCGCCGAGGTGCTGCGGGACTGCGGGCTCGACGCGTTCGCCGACACCCACGCGGGTGTACTGCCGGTCGGCCGGGCCCGGATGGCCGAGCTGGCCAGGGCGCTCGCCGACCCGCCCCGGGTGCTGCTGCTCGACGAACCGGCCTCCGGCATGTCGGCCGACGAACGCGAACGGCTCGCCGCGGTGGTCCGGCACCTCGCGGAGCGGGAGGGCTGCGCGGTGCTGCTCGTCGAGCACCATGTGTCGTTCGTGATGGAGCTGTGCGCCCGGGTCGTGGTGCTCGACCTGGGCCGGGTGCTCGCCGAGGGCCCGGCGGCCGAGGTGCGGGCCGATCCCCGGGTCCGTACCGCCTATCTGGGCGCGCCGGCCGCCCCGGGCGGGGGTGGCACCGGCTGACCGGTCGCAACCGGATCGAGACCGGTGGGAAGGAATGCGACCGCGGTGGTGATCGTTGGAGCTGGGTGGAGTACCCCGACGACGTAAGGATCCACCCCTCGTGAGCACGGACAACAAGGTCCCCTTCCTCACCCTCGACAACGGCGTGCGGATGCCCCAGCTGGGCTTCGGCGTCTGGCAGGTGCCGGACGCCGAGGCCGAGTCCGCCGTGGCCACCGCCCTGGAGGCGGGCTACCGCTCGATCGACACCGCCGCGATCTACGGGAACGAGGCGGGCACCGGCAAGGCCCTCGCCGCCTCCGGTCTCCCCCGCGAGGAACTGTTCGTCACCACCAAGCTGTGGAACAGCGAGCAGGGCTACGACTCGACGCTGCGCGCCTTCGACGAGTCGCTCGGCAAGCTCGGCCTGGACCACGTCGACCTGTACCTGATCCACTGGCCGCTGCCGGCCAAGGACACGTACGTCGACACCTACCGCGCCCTCGAGAAGATCCTCGCCGACGGCAAGGCCCGCGCCATCGGCGTGTCGAACTTCCACCCGGAGCACCTGGAGCGGCTGCTCGGTGAGACCTCGGTGGTCCCCGCCGTCAACCAGATCGAGCTGCACCCGCAGCTCCAGCAGGCCGAGCTCCGGAAGGTGCACGCCGCGCACGGCATCGCGACCGAGGCGTGGTCGCCGCTGGGCCAGGGCCGTGGTCTGCTCGACGTCCCGGCGATCGTGGCGATCGCCCGCAAGCACGAGGTGACGCCCGCCCAGGTGGTGCTGCGCTGGCACCTCCAGATCGGCAACGTGGTGATCCCCAAGTCGGTCACCCCGTCCCGCATCCGGGAGAACATCGACGTCTTCGGCTTCGAGCTGGACGCCGAGGACCTGGCGGGCTTCGCGGCGCTCGACGAGGGCCGCCGTCTGGGCCCGGACCCGGCCGAGTTCCACGTCGGCGCCTGAGCCGACGAAGGCCGCTCCGGCGGTACGTGCCGAGGGCACGGCGGTCCTGACCGCCGTGCCCTCGGGCATGTTCGCCGTGCGGCGGTGCGGGTGGCTCAGACCTTGCGGCCGGTGTGCACGGTACGGGCGGTCAGCAGGAACAGGTCGGGGCGCCGGTGCAGGGACAGCGGCTCGGCCGGGTCGAGCAGCCGCTCCATCGTCGTGCGGTCGTCGCCGTCCAGGCGCTCGGCCCAGCCCTCCCGCAGCCGGGTGTAGTGCGCGACGATCTGCGCGCGCACCGCGTCCGGCACCGGGGCGGGGACGTCGCTGAGGAAGCTGCGGGTGCCGCTCGGGGTGAGCCCGGCGCCGGTGAGCAGTGCCGCCCAGTCGTCGATCTCGTCCTTGGCGTCGGGCAGCGCGGCCCGCATCTCGCCGAACCAGTGGGCGTGCTCCGCGTCCACCCGGGCTTCGAAGCCGGGACGGCCGATGCCCTGGTTCCACGGCAGGTGGCGGGTGGGCAGGCCGCCCTCGGCGAGCGCGATCACGCCGCCCGGGTTGAGGAGTCCGGCGAACGCCTTGACGGCCGCGCCCTGGTCGCCGATGTGGTGCAGCGAGTTGCTGGCGAAGACCAGGTCGGCGGTGCCCAGCCGGTCGAAGTCGCCGGGCAGTTCGGCGCGCAGGGTGGCGACCCGGTCGCCGAGGCCGCGCGCGTCGGCGCGCTCGCGGGCCAGCGCGAGGAGCTCGGGGCTGCCGTCGACGGCGACCACCTCGGCCTCGGGGAACGCCTCGGCGAGCAGCGCGGTGACCACACCGGGACCGCTGCCGACGTCGAGCACCCGGCGCACCGCACCGGTGGCCGGGGCGAGCGAGGCGAGCCAGTCGGCGGCGGCCGCGTACATCGGGCTCTGGGTCTCGGCCTGCGCGGTGAGCAGCGGGGCCATCTCGGCCCAGTCGAGGTGGGTGTGGTCGTGGTGGCCGTGGCCCTTGTCCTGGTGCCCGTGGCCGTGGTCGTGGCCCTCGCCGTGACCCTGGCCGTGGTCGTGTCCGGTGTGCTGGTGTGCGCTCATGGGAACAGGGTGCGCGCCCGGTGCCGTAAGCGCGAGAAAACTTGCCGGTACGGCAAGTGCGGGCTCAGCCGGTGGCCCGGTGTTCCTGCGGGCTGACGCCCCGTACCCGTTTGAACGCGGCGCTGAGCGCGAACGCGCTGCTGTAGCCGACCTGGCGGGCCACCGCCTCCACGGTCGTGCCGGTGCCGCGCAGCAGGTCGGCGGCGCGGTCGATGCGCCGCCCGGTGAGGTAGGCCATCGGCGGCTCGCCGACCAGTTCGGTGAACCGGCGGGCGAGCGCGGCCCGTGAGACGCCCGCCTTCTCGGCGAGCGCCGCCACCGTCCACGGGTGCGCCGGGTCGCCCTCCAGGAGCCGCAGCGCCCGGCCGACGACCGGGTCGCCCATGGCCAGGTACCAGCCGGGCGCCGCCGCGCCGGGCCGGGCGAACCATTCGCGGACGACGGCGATCAGGAGCAGGTCGAGCACCCGGTCGAGGACGACGCTCTGCCCGGGGTCGTCGCGGGTGATCTCCTCCTCCAGGAACGGCATCAGCGGACAGCGCCACACCTCGGCGGGCAGGTGCAGCAGATCGGGCAGCGCGTCGAGCAGGCGGCGGCTGACCTCTCCGGCCAGCTGATAGGTGCCGACCAGCACGGTGGTGCCGCCGTCGGGGGCGTTGCCCCAGGTCCGTACGCCCAGGCTCATCGTCTCGGCGAGCGGCTCCCCGCTGAGGGTGGCGCACGCGCCGCCGGGCCCGATGACGGCGGTCGGCGGGGCGTCGGCGGAGTGGGCGACGGTGTACGGGGTGCGGCGGCTGACGCTGCTCTCGGGGCGCGGCGAGCCGGAGGCCGAGCGGGCGGAGCGGGCGCTCGGCGCCCCGGGCGTCGAACTCGCCGTGGTACGGGCCGCGTTCTTCACGCAGAACTTCGACGACGGGCTGCTCGCGGAGGGGGTCGCGGCCGGGACGATCGCGTTCCCGGCGGGCGGCACGGCCGAGCCGTTCGTCGACGCCGACGACCTGGCCGAGGTGATCGTGGCGACGCTGCTGCGGGACGCGCACGCGGGCCGTACGCACGAGGTGACCGGGCCGCGCGCGCTGACCTTCGCCGAGGTGGCGGCCGAGCTGACCCGGGTCACCGGGCGGCAGGTGACGTACGCCCCGCTGAGCGAGGCCGAATTCGCCGCGATGATGGTCGGGTTCGGGCTTCCGGAGCCCGAGGCGGTGTGGCTGGCCGGCCTGTTCGCGATGCTGCTCGACGGGCACAACAGCGCGGTGACCGACGGGGTGGAGCGGGTGCTCGGCCGGGCGCCGCGCGACTTCTCGGTCTGGGCGGACCGGGCGTACGGCGCCGCCCCGGCGGCCGGGGCGCGGCCCGAGCCGCTGCCCGTGCCGTCGGCTCAGGCGTAACGGGCCGCGAGGGCGCGGACGGTGGCGGCGATCCGGTCGCGGAGGTCAGGGGGGCCGAGGACCTCCACCTCCGTGCCGAGCGCGAGCAGCGTGTCGTGGGCGTGTTCGGGCCCCTCGACGGGCAGGGTGGCGCGGGTCCAGCCGTCCGGCTCGGCCACCCCGTGCTCGGCGAGGGCCCGGGCGGCGGCGCCGGTCAGTTTGGCCGCGCCGCGCGGGGAGATCCGTACCTCCGCGTCGCCCTGGTGCAACCGCCGGTGGAAGTCGGCCTGTCCGGCCCGCCAGTGGGCGGCCAGGTCGAAGCCGTCCGGGATGACCGCCGCCTCGTCGGTGACGGTGAGGTCGAGGATCTGGTCGACCCGGTAGGTGCGCGGCCCGGGTCCCGCGACCAGGTACCAGCGGCCGGCCTTGAGGACGAGTCCGTACGGTTCGAGGCGCCGGTCGACGTCGGTGGGCGCCTTCCAGCGCCGGTAGCGGACGGCGAGCACCCGCCCCTCCCGCACCGCGTCGGCGACCAGCGGCAGGAACGGGGCCTCGGTGTCCGGGGTGTACCAGCCGGGTGCGTCGATGTGGAAGCGGGTGCGCAGCCGGTCGACGTGCTCGCGCAGCGGGGCGGGGAGTGCGGCCCGCAGTTTCAGCTGGGCGTCGGCGAAGTGGCCGCCGAGGCCGAGTTCGTCGGCGGCGACCGGGAGTCCGGACAGGACCAGGGCCTCGGCCTCCCGCGCGTACAGGCCGGTGAGCCGGGAGCGGTGTCCGGCGAGCAGCTGGTAGCCGCCGCGGTGCCCGGCGTCCCCGTACAGCGGCACGCCCGCGGCGTGCAGCGCCTCGACGTCCCGGTAGACGGTGCGGACCGAGACCTCCAGCTCCTCGGCGAGCTGGGCGGCGGTCAGCCGGCCGCGGGTCTGGAGCATCAGCAGGATCGTCAGGAGTCGGCTGGACTTCACTGACACAAGATGTCAGTGAAGGGGGCCTACGGTCCAGCCATGGCTTTCGAAGAGAAGAACCTCATCGTGCTCGACCCGGTCACCGTCGGCGGCCGGACGCTGAAGCGCTACCACGTGACCTCGGACCCGGCGGGCATCGAGCCGGAGGTGGCCCAGGCGGCGTACGCGCTGCTCCCCGAGCTGCTGCCGGAGTCGGACGGCACCCCGGCGGCCGGATTCGTGGTGCTGCACCGGGGCGGTGACACCGGCGCGTACCTGAACGTCTACAGCTGGGTGTGGGACAACGTGCTGCACTTCGCGGGCGCGGCGGCCGGTCAGTCCGCGCTCGACTGCCCGGACACCGACCCGACCCATTTCGTGCCGCTGTCCGGCACCGAGCGCGACCGGTCCTGGATCGGCTGCGTCTGGGAGCTGGCGCCGCTGGTGCACGAGCGGAACGCCTGGGTGCGGCACATGCTGGCGCCGGAGGTCCCTGATCTGTCCGGTTATCTGGCGGACCCGCTGCGCGCGGGGACGACGGCGGGGATCCGGGCGGACCGCACGGACGCCGTGGCGGTGACCGCGTGAGCGCGGGCGCGGCGACGGCCGCCGGTGCGGAGGTGCGCGGGTTCGGGTTCCTGGACGGCCGGTGGGCGGTGCGCAACCGGCGGCTGCTCGACTTCCTCGACCCGGACAGCGGCTGGGAGGAGTTCGACGGCTACACCACCGGGCGGCTGTTCTGGGGCGACCGGGCCCATGTCGACGAGATCGTGTTCCCGTCGAAGGGGTTCCGCGGCCTGACGCTGCGGCTGTACGAGCCGGAGACCGACGAGTGGACCCTGAACTGGTCCAACAGCCGGACCGGCAAGCTCGATCCGCCGGTACGGGGCCGCTTCGCGGCCGACGGCACGGGCGAGTTCTTCGGCGACGACCACTACGCGGGGCGGCCGGTGCGGGTGCGGTTCCGGTGGTCCGGGATCGGCCCGGACACGGCCCGCTGGGAGCAGTGGTTCGCCCCCACGGACGGCGGCGCCACGGACGGCGGCGACGACGCGGGGGTGTGGGTGCGGAACTGGGTGATGGACTTCAGCCGCGCCTGACGAAGCGGGCGAGCCGGTAGCCGGGTTCGGGGCGCGGCCGGTCCTGGTCCGGGAGGGCGGCGAGGGCGGCGCCGAGCGCGGCGGCGTCGGTGTCGGTGCCGTGGAACCAGGAGGCGTAGTAGCCCCGGCGCAGCCTGGTGGCGGTGCCGCGCGGGGTGGCGCCCTGGCCGTGCCCGGTGAAGCGGGTGCCGGGCGCCGGGTCGAGGCCGTGGGCGGCGGCGAGGGCGGTGACCCGCCGGGCGCCGTCACGGCCCTCGGCGTGGGAGCGGTGCGGGCGGAGCAGGGCGTCGATGTCGCTGCCGACGTCGTGGCTCGCGTCCTTGTCGACGGTGGTGAGCAGGACCCCGCCGGGGCGGAGCACCCGGGCCGCCTCGGCGACGATCTCCTCGGTGAACGGCACCAGATGGAGCAGCCAGACGGCGCTGACCGCGTCGAGCGCGCCGGCCGGCAGCGGCAGTCGGCGGGCGTCGGCGCGCACGGTCCGGCCGGGCAGCCGGACCGACGCGACCCGCAGCATGGCGTGGGCGGCGTCGGCCCCGTACACGGTGAGTCCGGGGCGGACGATCCGCTCGGTGACGAGACCGGTGCCGCAGGCGAGGTCGAGCAGTGTGCGGGTGCCGGGCGGCAGCAGCCGGAGGACGGCCCCGGCCGCGGCGGCGGCGCGGGGCACCCCGCCGCGGGTCTCGTCGTAGTGCGCGGCCTCGGCCTCGTAGTCGAGCAGTGTCTCCGGTGTCTCCGGTGTCTCCGCCATGCGGGGATCGTAGAGCGCCGGTGGTCCGGAGGGTCCCGTCGGTCAGCTCGCGCCGTGGTCCGCGGCCACCGCCTGGACGCGTTCGGCGAGTTCGAAGTCCTTCTCGGTGACGGTGCCGCCCGCCGAGTGGGTGTGCACGGAGAGGGCGACGGTGTTGTAGCCGAGCGTCACCTCGCTGTGGTGGTTCAGGTCCTGCTGAATCTGGGCGATGTGGACGACGAAGGCGGTGGCGGCGAAGTGGTCGGCGAGGCGGTAGCCGCGGCCGAGCCGGTCGCCGTCCACGGACCAGCCGGGGAGCTCCCGCAGTCGGTCCTCGATCTCCTTCTGCGACAACGGCTGTGGCTGAGTGGACACGTGATGCTCCCTCCGGTCGTGCGACGCACCGCGCGATGCCGGGGTGCCGCATGGGTGGGGTTCTCGGGTGAAGGTACCCGGCTCCCCCTCTGGGATACCGTCTGGTCATGACGACAGTCGCGAGCGACACGGGTGCGGGGACGCGGACGGGCGCGGCATCGGGCGCGGGCGCGGGGACCGGTGTGGGCCCGCTGCTGCGCGGCTGGCGGGAGCGGCGGCGGCTGAGCCAGCTGGAGCTGGCGCTGCGGGCGGACTCCTCGGCGCGGCACATCTCGTTCGTCGAGACCGGCCGGTCGCGGCCGAGCGAGGAGATGATCCTGCGGCTCGCCGAGCATCTGGACGTACCGGTCCGGGAGCGCAACGCCCTGCTCCTGGCGGCGGGTTACGCCCCCCGCTACACCGAGTCGCCGCTCGACGCACCGGAGTTGGAGCTGCTGCGCGAGGGCATCGCGCGGCTCCTGGAGGGCTACGAGCCCTATCCGGCGCTGGTGGTCGACGCCTCGTACGACGTGGTGGCCGCGAACAAGGGCATCCAACTGCTGCTCGCGGGGCTGCCGGAGCACCTGCTCACGCCGCCGCTGAACGCGATGCGGATCACGCTGCACCCGGAGGGCCTGGCGCCGCGGATCCGCAATCTGCGCGAGTGGCGGGGGCATCTGCTGGCCCAGATGGAACGGCAGATCGGGCTCGCCCGCTCGGAGCCGCTGCGCGCGCTGTACGAGGAGGTGGCGGCGTATCCGCCGCCGGTGGACGGCGTGGCGGAGCCGGACGACCGGGAGGACCCGGAGCCGTACCCGTACTTCGCGCTGCCGCTGCGGATCGAGCACGACGGGCGGGTGCTGTCGTTCGTGTCGTCGATCTCGACGTTCAACACGCCGATGGACGTGACCGTCGCCGAGCTGGCCATCGAGACGCTGCTCCCGGCCGACCCGGCGACGGTCGCCTACCTCCAGTCGCTCGCCGACTGACGCCGTCAGCGGGTGAGCCGCAGCGCGCCCCACTGGAGCGCGGCGAACCCGGCGACGGTGCCGGCCTGGGCGACGGTCCAGACGGCGCCGACGGTGGTCGGCTCCAGCCAGGCCACCAGGGCGACCAGACTGGCCGCCGTCCAGACCAGGTTGATGTCGACGACGGCCTTCACCCCGCCGGCGGCGGGCTCGGCCCGCCCGGCCAGCCAGGCGACCCCGGCGGCGTAGGCGACGAGCACGATCCCGAGCTCGGACAGCAGGCCCCGGTCGACGCCGAACAGCTCCCCGAGCGGCCCGGCGGCGACGAGGTAGGCGACCCCGTTCGCCCCGGTGACCAGCGCGTCGAGCCCGAGGAAGCGGCGCACCATGGACCGGGGCCGGGTGGTGCGGGAGAGACCGGTGAGGAGGGCCTGGGACATGGCGGATCACCCTTCGTGGAAGGCGTACGGGAACGACTCGTGAGCCCGGCCCCCGAGCGGAGTGCGCCGCCCGGGACCCGGTGCACCGAGCATGCCGTCGGGGTGGTGGGCGGGTCGATTACGTCCCAGGTAATGCCGTGGGCCCGCGCGGATTCCCGGGTCAGGCGCCGCGCACCGCGGCGAGGACGCCGAGGGCCTGGCGGACCCGGCGGCCGTAGACGAGCACCAGGACCAGCAGGGCGCTGCCGCCGATGACGTAGGTGTCGGCGCCCTCCGGCAGGTCCAGCCAGGTGACGGTGAGTGCCGAGGCCGCGATGAGGACGGCGGAGACGGCCATCCGGACGGGTTCCCAGTCGCGGACCGGGGTCAGTCCGGCCAGTTCGGCGTCGTCGAGCAGGGCGCCGTGGCGTCCGGCCGCGTACCGGTCGGCGATGGTGAGCAGCAGCGCGGCGAGGTCGGGCAGCGCGGCGGGGCCTTCGGTGTCGAGCCGGGCTTCGGCACGCCGCAGGGCGGCGACGACGAGGGCGGTGTGGTGCTTGAGCGGGGCGCGTCGGCGGCGGCCGATCAGCAGCCCCGACCGGCCGCGGTGGAGGCGTTGCAGGACGAAGACGACGCCCGAGATCCGGCTCGACACGGCTTTGAGGCGGTGCGGGCGGCGCAGCAGGGTGGCCCGGTGGGCGACGGCGCAGGCGTGCACGGCGGCGAGGATGTTGAGCAGCGGGAGCTGGCGCTGGGCGTAGTGGAAGACGCGCCAGCGGGGCACGGCCGACCCGGCGAGGGCGCCCAGGGCGTAGAGCGCGGGCAGCGCGCCGAGCGCCACGAAGGTCGCCACGAAGGCGATCTCGACCATGGACAGCTCCAGAACGTCGAGCACGTCCCGGTGGGTGTCCGACCAGATCCGGGCCACGCGGTCGGCCGAGTGGATCCAGTAGTCCCGGGCCCTCGGCTCGAACTCCACACCGAAGCCGGGCGTGCGCTGGAGCTGTGCCTGCCACCACGCCAGGGCGAAGAGGACGCAGAAGGCCACGGACAGGCTGGACACCGCCGCGGCGCGCGTCGCAGCCGCCTTCCCGATCCGGACCCCGGCCCGCACCCGGCCCGGCAGCCGCGGGTCGAGGCCCAGGCTCCGCAGGTCCGCCTCCGCGCGGGCGATCGTCCGCTCCGTCCGGCCGCGCGGTCCGCCCGCCCGGCGGGTGCGCAGCCATCCCCGTATCCCGTTCATGGAGGCGGATGATGCCGCAACTCCGCGGCTCCGGAGTCCTGTTCGGCGCATCCGGCCGACCGCAGCCGGTAGGGTGCGCGCCGGTGGCCGAAAGTGTGCGGCCGGTGTTTCGGGGGGAATGCGGTGGCTGGCAGGGAACGGTCGCGGATGGTCGCGGCCGAGGGGGATCACAAGGTGACGCCCGCCGAACTGTTCTTCGATCTGGTCTTCGTGTACGCGATCACCCAGGTGACCGCGTTGATGGCGGCGGCGCCGTCGCCGGTGCGGGTGGTCGGGGCGATGACGGTGCTCGCGCTGCTGTGGTGGTGCTGGTGCTGTTTCGCCTGGCTGGGGAATGTCGTACGGGCGGACGCCGGGGCGCTGTTCGCGGTGCTCGTCACCGTGATGACGGTGGTGTTCGTGGTGTCGCTCGCGGTGCCCGAGGTGTTCGCGGACGCGCCCGGCGGGCTCTCGGCGCCGGTGGTGTTCGTGGTCTGCTACGGCCTGGTCCGGGCGCTGCACTGGACCTCGTACTGGATCTCCAGCCCCGGCGACGCGGCCCTGCACCGCACCCTGTGGCACACCGCCGTGCTCTCGATCCTGCCGCCGTTCGCGCTGCTCCTGATCGGCTGCTGGTACGAGGGGACCCCGCGGCTGCTCCTCTGGCTCGGCGCGGTGGTGATCGACTACGGCGGTGTGTACGTCACCGGTTCGTCCGGCTGGCGGGTCAACTCCCCCGGGCACTTCGCCGAACGGCACGGCCTCATCGTCATCATCGCGCTCGGCGAGTCGATCGTGGCGATGGGCGTCGGGGTGGCCGACTTCCCGCTGACCGTCGCCGTGATCGCGGCCTGCGCGGCCGGGCTGCTGCTGTCCGCCGGGCTGTGGGCGCTGTACTTCCGGCGGTTCGGCGAGCCCGCCGAGCACCGGCTCGGCTCGCTCGACGGCGAGGCGCGGACCCGGTTCGCCCGGGACGTCTACACCTTCCTGCATCTGCCGCTGGTCGCGGGGGTGGTGCTGGTCGCCCTCGGCATGAAGAAGGTCCTCACCCAGGTGGCGGACACCGGGCACTACGCGCTGACGGATCCGCTGCACGGCACGGTCGCCTGGTCGCTGCCGGGCGGGGTCGGGGTGTTCCTGCTGGGGGCGGCCCTGATCACGCTCCGCTCGACCGGGCGGCGACCCACCGTCCTGCTCGTCGGCGGGGTCTGCGGGCTCGCCGCGGGACCGCTGGTCGAGTTGGTCCCGGCCCTGGTGGCGCTCGCGGTGCTGGCCGCCGCCGTGCTCGGCCTGGTGTTTCTGCACGGCCGCGGCGAGCCCGCGCGGCACCGTCCGGCGCACCCCGCCGGGACCGCCGCCGGCGCCGACTCCGCGGCCACCGCCGGGAACTGACGCCCCTTGGAGGATCCCGCCGGGCGGTCCCGCGGTGACCGGGTGATCCTCCAAGGGCCGCCCGGCCCGGCGGTGGGAGGCGTTCCGGATATGCACACTGGCCCCATGCCTCCCACCGCGCCCACCCTCATCGGCTCCGTCCGCCGGGCACTGCTGCTCCTCGAAACCGTCGCCGAACACGGCGAGATCACCGCCAAGCGCCTCTCCCGGATGACCGGCATCCCGCTCGCCACCACCTACCACCTGCTCCGCACCCTGGCGCACGACGGCTATCTGCACCATGAGCACGGCGCGTACCGGCTCGGCACCTCAGTGCCCAGGCTCGCCGGGCAGCGGCACGGTCCTGCCACCCGGCTGCCGGACTGGCTGCGGGTGCTCAGGGACGAGCTGACGGCACCGGTCTACTACGGGGTGCTCGACGGCGGCGAGGTCGAGCTGGTCGCGTACGCGGACTCGCCGGACCTGCCCGCCATCGAGGAGTGGACGCCGTTCGCCACCAGCGCGCACGCCCACGCGGTGGGCCAGTGCCTGCTCGCCCAGCTCGACGCCGACGCCCGCCGCGGCTATCTCGCCCACCACCCGGTGACCCGGCTCACGCCCCGGACGGTACGGGACGAGGAAGCGCTGATGCGGCGGCTCGCCGCGGTGCGGCGGGGCGCGCCGGTGCACGAGATCGAGGAGTACGTGCTCGGCACGGTGTGCGCGGCGGTTCCGCTCACGGTGGGCGGGGTGGTGTCGGCGGTCGGGTTCTCGCTGCCGCTGGCGGAGCGGTCCCGGCTGCGGCCCACCGCCCGGCTGCTGCGGCAGCGGCTCGAACGGACCCTGGTGGCGCAGGCGTTCGCGGTCATGCCGTGACGGGGGTGGGACCCGCCAGAACGCCTCAGTAGGCGGCCTTGCGGTGGCCGATGAACGCCCGCAGCCGGTCGGTGTCCGTCGGCGTCCAGCCCGGGGGCGGGACCACCGCGGCCCAGCCGTCGGCCGCGCCCGCGCCGTACCGGTGTCCGTGCGGCGCCTGCACCCCGTACGAGACGGCCATGTCGACCGAGGTCTGCCAGAAGGCCACGAACGGGAACCAGTCGATGGCGGGGGTGATGTCGGGGCCCAGGGGTTCGTGGAGCCAGGCCGGGCGTTCCAGGAGCAGGTCGGGCGACCACCAGACGACCGGGTCGGAGGCGTTCTGGAGGTAGACCGCGCGCGGGAACTCCCAGCGGGCCGGGGGCCTGGCCAGGTCGGTGCGCGGGAACTGGGCGAAGCGGTAGTGGGCGCCGCCCTGGTACTGCGGGCGCCAGACCGGGCTGCCCTGGTCGCGGTCGCGGCGGATCTCCTCGGAGATCGGCGAGAAGTTGGGCGCGCCGAGCAGCAGGGCGCCGTCGGTGGCGGCGAGCAGTTCGTCGGCGCTGTCGAAGGACGCCTCGACGGCGTAGGCGCCGAGGCTCTCGCCGGTGACCACGAGCTTGGGCCGGTGCCCTGCGGGCCGGGCGTCGAGCTCGGCGCGTACGGCGTCGAGGAGGGCCCGGGTGGCCTGGCCCGCCTTCTCCTTGTCGACGAGGAAGGACACCCAGCTCGGCAGGTACGAGTACTGGACGGCGACGATCGCGGTGTCGCCGCCGTACATGTACTCCAGCGGTTCGGCGACGTTCGGGTTGACCCAGCCGGTGCCGGTGGTGCCCGCGACGGCGAGCACCGCGCGGTCGAAGGCGCCGGTGCGGCGCAGTTCGCGGACGGCGAGCCGGGCCTGCGCGTCGAACGGCCGCTCGTCCTCGAAGGCGGCGGGCAGCGCCGACGGTATGTAGACCCGCACCGGGTCGTGGGCGGGCCGCCCGGTCCAGGCGGTGAGGGCGTCCCGGCTCGGCACCGAGCCGGTGAAGTTGCGGCCCTGGTAGCCGAGGTCCTCCCAGCGGATCAGCGATCCCGGGCCGCCGGACACGGCGGGGGAGGCGGGGCGGTGGATGTTGTCCTTGGTGTCGCGGTTGGTGGCCTCGGCGATCCGGTCGGCGATGTCGACGATCCCCCGGTCGAAGACGATGTCGCGGACCCCGACGAGCACGCACAGCGCGGTGATCAGCGCGCCGAGCCCGAACGCGAGGGGGCGCGGCAGCAGCCGTCCGAGCAGCCGGATCAGTTTCCGGCCGCCGAGCCGGACGCCCCGGGCGATCAGCAGCAGCGCCAGCCAGAGCAGCAGCGCGAACAGCGCGATCATCGGGGTGTGCCAGGTCAGCGAGGGCGGCAGGCCCTGCAGGACGCGCAGTTCGCGCTGGAGTCGGGCGCTCTCCGAGATCAGCCAGACCGAGCCGGCCGGGGCGAGCACCCAGTACCCCTGCCAGAGCCGGGCCCGGGTCCGCGCGCTCGGCCGCCACGGCACGACGAGCCGGACCAGCCAGGACAGCATCGCGCCGAGCGCGTAGCCGATGGCCGCGGTGATGCCGCCGACCAGACCCTGGAGGTACCACGGTCTGGGCACCAGGGAGGGGCTGAGCGAGGCCCAGAAGAACAGCGTCCCGGCGCAGAGCGCGACCAGATCGGGCCAGTGCCGGTCGGTGTAGGGGCGGCGGGCGAAGGCGAGCAGCCGGGCGGCACGAGGGGTGTCGCCCGGGGACCGATCGGGGGCGGTGGGGTGCCGGTCGGTCGAGGTCATCCGCTCAGCCTCTTACACCGTACGGGCTGACGCAAATCATCCCACCGCCCCCGATCGGGGCATTTCGCTTCCGGTCAGGCTTCCGGTTCACCGGCCGGGGTGGAGGCGGTGGGCGCGACGGCCCGTTCCGTTTCGCGTTCCGCCTTCGTGGACTTCGGGGGTCGCTGAGCGGTGTCGGCCGCGTCGGTGCGGTTGCGGGCGGCCTCGGCCCGCAGCATCGCGTTGAGCACGGCGAAGGGGTCGACGGGCATGGTGGAGCTCCTTGCGGTGGAAGGTGATGAGGAGGGGGTGCGTGGGAGAGGTGGGACCTCTCAGCACCGCATCACCGTCGACCGGGGAGCGCCGGAGCGCGGGGTGGGCACGGGGACGGGCCCGGCGGCCGGTCCGCGCGGGGACGGCAGCGGCCGGACGCGGAGCGGCGGCGCGGGCCGGCGCTCCCTGCGGTCCCGTCGTACGGGCGGGGTGGCGGATTCGGCCTCGGCGGCGTCCAGGGTCTCCTGGCCGGAGCCGGAGCCGGAGCCGGGCCCCGGGGCGGAGCCCGTACCCGAGCCGGGGGCGGAACCCTGGCCGGGGGCGGGGCCCTGGCCAGGGCCGGGCTCGGCGCCGCCCGTCGTCGCGGCCGCGGCCGCTGCCGCGAGGGACCGGGGCTCGCCCTCGGCGGCCGTCGGCCCGCCGCCGGTGCCCGCGCCGAGCAGCGCGGCGAGCACGAGCAGCACCGCGAGCAGGGACCGGCAGGCGAACCGGGGGACGGGCCTCACGGTGATCCGTACTGCCCCGCGCGGGCCCGGCGGATCCGGCGGGGGCGGCAGATCCGCCCGCCCGGCCTACGTCACGGCCCCGGTTTTCACCCCTCGGGGTTGTCCTGGGCGTCCGGCGCGGCGTCGCCGTTGACGCGCCCCTTGCGGGCGGCCATCACCGCGTACACCAGGACGCCGACGAAGAGGAAGAGGACGCCCTGGTAGACGGCGGCGTAGCCGGAGCCCGCGACGAGCCACAGCGAGAAGCCGAAGGCGGCGGCGGCGAGCACGCCGTCGCGGGCGAGCCGGGCCTTGGAGACCTGGTCGGCGCGGCCCGTGAGCAGGAAGTAGATCTGCGCGGCGGTGGACAGCAGGTAGGGCACGGTGGCGGTGAAGGTGGTGACCAGGACCAGGGTCTCGAAGACGCCCTTGGTGCCGGCCGTGTAGTTGTAGACGGTCAGGAGCGAGGCGAGGACGACGGTGACCAGGACGCCGACGGTCGGGACGCCCCGCCGCTTGACGGTGAAGACCTTCGGGAACAGGCCGTCGCGGGCGGCGGCGTACGGCGCCTGGGCGCTCAGCAGGGTCCAGCCGTTGAGCGCGCCGAGCATCGACACCATGGCCATGCAGGCGATGGCGGTGCCGCCCCAGGAGCCGCCGAACATCACGTTCACGGCGTCCGAGAAGGGCGCGGTGGAGGCGACCAGCTTGTCGTGGGCGACGGTGCCGAAGACGGACACGGTGCCGAGGAGGTAGAGGGCCGCGGCGCCGAGGGTGCCGAGGACGGTGGCGCGCCCGACGTTGCGGCGCGGGTCGCGGACCTCGCCCGCGCTGACGGCGGCGGACTCGACGCCGAGGTAGCTGAACAGCAGGATCGCGGCGGACGCGGAGACCGCGCCGAGCGCGCTGCCGTCGGTGCCCCGGAACGGCCCGAGGTTGGCGCTGTCGAAGAAGAACAGGCCGCCGACCGCGACCAGGAGCAGCGGCACGAACTTCAGCACGGTCGCCACGATCTGCACCGCGCCGACGTAGCGGGTGCCGGCCAGGTTGGCGAGCGCGGGCAGCCACTGGAAGAGCAGCGCGGCGGCGATGGTGGCGGCCTTGGACTCGTGGACCGGGATCAGCACGTCGAGGTAGCCGACGGCGGCGACGGCGAGCGCCGCGTTGGAGACCCAGGCGGTGATCCAGTACGACCAGGCGGCGAGGAATCCGGCGAAGTCGCCGAAGGCGGCGCGGGCGTAGACGTAGGGGCCGCCGGTGTGCGGCAGCCGGTGAGCAAGCCGCCCGAAGACCAGGGCGAGGGCGATCGCACCGAGGGTGAGCACGCCGAACGCGACCAGGCTGATGGTGCCGTAGGGGGCGACGGAGGCGGGGAGCAGGAAGATCCCGCCGCCGATGATGTTTCCCGCCACGAGTGCGGTGGCGACGGGCAGGCCGAAGCGGCGGGCCGCGCCCCGGTCACCGGTGTCGGTCGGGTCGGTCGTCCCCGTGGTCTCGGGGGCGTCGGGGGTCGGGCGGGGGGTGGTGGGGGCCGTGCTCATGGGGGGTGGTGCGCCTCTCGTCGTACAGAGGCATCCATCGTCCACAGGGCGAGACGGCGTTCCAAATCACCCGTTTTTGTCCGGCACGGCCGGGCGATCGGCCGGAAGAAACGCTTCCGCATGGGGCTGTGACGGCGAATTCTCCAGCGGCACCTGCGGCCCCTCGCACTCCCGCAGCCAGCCGCGCAGCACCTCGTGCACCTGCTCGGCGCCGACCAGCGGGGCGGGCGGCGGGGTGAGCTCGCGCGGCCAGAGCAGGAAGGGGTGCGCCTGGTCGCCGCCGAGGCCGCCGTGCGAGCCGATCTGCTCCTCGAAGGCGTGCACGGTGCCGGTCGCCGGGTCGTACATCGAGTTGACCATGATGTCGGCGACGTGCGGGAAGCCGTCGGTGCGCAGCACCGCGGCGGCGGCGCCGGGACCGAACACGGCCAGCGGGTCCCCCGCCGCCACCGCGGCCGGGCCGTCCCGGCCGTCGAGCGCGTCCAGACCGTCGAGTCCGTCCAGTCCGTCCCGTCCGTCCAGTCGGTCGGCCTCCGCCAGTTCGGCGAGCTCCGCGACCGGGAGCTCCGCGCCGTCCCGGCCGAGCACCACCGAGCCGTGCTCCTCGCTCGCCACGAGCAGGAAGCCGATCCCCGGGTGCTGGGCCAGGGTGCGCAGGAGCGCCGGGTGCAGCCGGTCGATCTCCTCCCTGGTCATCCGGTGCGGGACGCCGGGGAACGAGACCAGGCCCAGATTCCCGGAGGCGAGCACCACCGGCTCCGGCGCCTTCGCCGCGGCCACCGCCGCCGCCTCCGCGCCGTCCCGGCCCGCCTCGCCCGCCTCGTCGACCGGCCGGTGCAGGGCGCTGCGCAGCGCGTCGCGGGCCGCGTCCCTGGCCTCCGAACCGCTGCGGGTGCGCCGCACCCGGCGCGACACCGGAAGCCCGCACCCGGCCCTTACGAGCTCCTTCAGGCTCAGTCCGTACGCGTCCTCGAAGGTCTGGCCCGGGCTCTGGCCGTGGTCCGAGAGCAGCACGATCCGGTACGGGCGGGGCGCGTGCTCGGCGACCCGGGCGATCAGCGCGAGGGACCGGTCGAGCCGGGCGAGGACCTGGTCGGTGTCCCGGCCGCGCGGTCCCGAGTGGTGGGCGACCTCGTCGTACGCGACGAGGTCGGCGTAGACGGCGGTGCGTCCGGCGAGCATGTCGCCCATCACGGCGGCGACCACCACGTCCCGTTCGACGACGGTGGCGAAGGCGCGGACGAAGGGGTACAGGCCGCCGCGCGACACGCGCGGAGTGTCGCGGCGCAGCCGGGCGCGGGTCGACTGGAACATCTCGCGGACGACCTCGTTGACGAACGACCCGGCGGTACGGACCGCGTTGGCCGGGTCGGAGAAGTACGCGAAGTAGCCGGAGCGCGAGCGGTTGCGGGGGCCGCGCCGGGCGGCCATCGACAGGACCAGGGCGAGCTGGTCGGCGCCACCGCTGAACAGGTTGCCTCGCGAGGCGCCGTCGAGGGTGAGCAGGCCGCCGTCACCGGTGCGTTCGACGGCCCGGCGCTGGAGTTCCACGGCACTGGCGGGCCGGTTGGAGACCATCAGCCGGCCGGTGTCCTTCTCGTACCAGCGGAAGGCGGGCACGTCCTCGTTGGAGCCGTGCAGGATGCCGAGCTGGCTCGCGCCGGTCTGGCTCGACCAGTCCGTGCGCCAGGGGGTGAGGGTGTGGCTGGTGGTGAGCCAGTCGGCGACCGTGGGCATCCGGCCGTCGGCGACCGCGTCGGTCAGCACCCGGTGCCCGACCCCGTCGAGTTGGAGGAAGACCGTGCCGGGGACGGGTCCGCCGCCGCCGGACTGCGGCGGGCGGGGGCGTTTGCGGTCGGTGAGGCGGTAGAGGCGGCGGCGGTAGGCGTCGTCGTCGCGGACGGCGAGCGCGGTGGAGGTGGCGGAGGCCACGGCGGACATCACGGCGGCGACCACGACGGCGGTCTCGGGCCCGGCGACCCCGCGCCCGTCCGGGATCAGCCAGAGCGCGACCAGGAGCAGCGAGCCGTTGAGGAAGAACGCCAACAGGCCGAGCACCAGGGCGGGTACGAGCAGCAGGGCCCGCACCACGAGCGGCCAGACCAGCGCGCTGAGCAGACCGAAGACCCCGGCGCCCCAGGCGGCGGTGAGCGCGGTGCGGGTGACGCTGTCGCCGTCGGCGGACTGGAGCTGGAAGTCGGGCAGGATCGCGGCGAGCGCGAGCAGCGTGAGGGTGGAGACCCCCCACACCGTGATCACCCGGAGCAGCGCCCGGCCCGCGCTCCGCCATCGGCCGGATCCGCGCCCTCGCCGTTCGCCCACGCCTCGTTCACCTTTCACCCGTTTCCTGCCTCAAGCGTGGCACAACGGATGGCGGAGTCCGCGGGCATTTCGTCCCGGCGGGGCGGGCGGGGTCGGCGGGGCGGGCGGGGCGTGGCCGGGGTTCGGTGGCGGGTGCGGGGCTCAGGAGCCGTCGTACCCCGCGGTCGGCATGGAGAGCCTGCGGTGCACCCCGGCCTTCCTCGGCGCGTCGTACGCCGGTTCGTCGAGTCCCGCGGTCTCCAGACGTACGCCGCGCCGCGCGCACTCGTCGACGAACCCGGCGACATCGGTCAACGCCCGGGCGAGCACCCGCTCGTTGGGCGCGACGAAGAGGTCGACGGCGCCGTCGTCGACGTCGGACCAGAGGGCCGCGTGGTCGGGCGTGACGCCGTAGCAGGACAGCCGGCGGGTCACCACGTACCCCTGGGAAACGGCCCAGCTGTCGCACATGGCGTGCTGGCTGCGGGTGTCGACGAGGAAGGGGTCGTCGTCGAGTTCTTCGAGCGGGGTGAGGCTGGCGATCGCCGCCACCCGAACGTCGTCCATGGAGGGACCTTACTGGTCCTCGCGCCGGTACGGGACCCTCCGGTATACCAAGAAGGGACGGCCCGTCGAAGACCGGCCACACCCGGACGCCCGGACATTTACCCTCGATACGGATGGGACGGTCGGCCGGGGACGGCCGGGTGTCGACGACGAGCGGAATCGGCCGACGGCGAGCGGAGTCGGCAGAGGGGCGGCGGACCGGTGGAGGTCACCTGGTGGGGTCATGCCACGTGCACGGTCGAGGACTCCGGGGTCCGGGTGCTCACCGACCCCCTCTTCGCGCGCAGGCTCGCCCATCTGCGGCGCAGGCGCGGCGCACCGCCGCCGCCGGAGGCGGCCCGCGCGGAGGTGGTGCTCGTCTCGCATCTGCACGCCGACCATCTGCACCTGCCGTCGCTGGCCCGGCTGGCGCCCGGCACGCGCCTGATCGTGCCGTCGGGCGCGCGGGCCGCCGTCCCGGCGCTCGGCCGGCTCGCCCGGCGGGGGCTGCGGCTCACCGAGGTGGCGGCGGGCGACTCGGTGGCCGTGGCGGGCGTGACCGTACGGGCGGTGCCCGCGCGGCACGACGGCCGTCGGCTGCCGTACGGACCGCACCGCTCCCCCGCGCTCGGCTATGTGGTGGCGGGCGAGGCCAGGACCTACTTCGCGGGCGACACCGGGCTCTTCGACGGCCTGGCGGAGCAGGTCGGTCCGGTGGACGTGGCCCTGCTGCCGGTCGGCGGCTGGGGTCCGTTCCTGGGCCAGGGGCATCTGAACGCGGAGCGGGCCGCCGAGGCGCTCGCCGCGCTGTCCCCGGCGGCGGCGGTGCCGGTGCACTACGGCACGTACTGGCCGATCGGCCTGGACGCGGTGCGGCCGCACGAGTTCCACTCCCCCGGCGACGACTTCGTCCGGCACGCGGCGCGGCTCGCGCCGAAGGTGGCGGTGCATCTGCTCGGGCACGGCGAGCGGGTCAGACCGGCGGTGGCGCGATGAGCGCGCCTCGGCCCGCCCGGGGACGGCCGGGACGGCTGCGACGGCTGGGGCGGCGCCGGTGATCGAGCGGGTCATGGCGGCGGTGCGCGAGCTGCCGCCGGAGTCGACGCAGCAGGCGGTCGGCTATCCCTCCCTGTTCCTCCTGGTGGCGCTCGGCGCGCTGGTGCCGGTGGTGCCGACGGGCGCGATCGTCAGCTCGGCGGCGGTGGTCGCCTTCCATCAGACGGCGCCGCTGGCGCTGCTCTTCGTGTTCCTGGTGGCGGCGTTCGCGGCGTTCCTCGGCGACCTGGCGCTGTACTGGCTGGGGCAGCGCGGGGTCCGGTCCCGCAACGGCTCGCGCTGGCTCGCGGCGCTGCGCTCCCGGGCCGCGCCGGACCGGCTCGCCGAGGCGCAGCGGCGCCTCGACACCCACCAGGTGCCGGTCCTGGTGCTGTCCCGGCTGATCCCGGCCGGGCGGATCCCGGTGATGCTGGCCTGTCTGCTGGGCGAGATGCCGCTGCGCCGGTTCGCCCGCGGCGACCTGCCCGCGTGTCTGGCGTGGGCGGCGACGTACCAGCTGATCGGGATCCTGGGCGGTTCGCTGTTCCCGGAGCCGTGGGAGGGCGTGGTGGCGGCGGTGGGTCTGACGGTGCTGATCAGCGTGGTGCCGGTGCTGTGGCGCCGGGTACGGGGCGGGCACCCGTCCTAGACCGCACTCGGGGCCTTTCGGGGCCTTACGGGCGGGCGTCGGTGACGGCCCCGCGGACGGCCGGGTCCGGGTCGGCCGCCAGCCGGGCGAGGAGTTCCGCGGTCCCGGGCGTCGTCCAGCGGGCGATCGTCCACACCAGGAACTCGCGCACCTCCGGGTCGGGGTGGTCCGCGAACGGGGCCAGGGCGCGGAGCGGGCCGCGGCGGCGGCGCGAGAACTCGTTCAGGGCGTCGCACAGGGCCGCCGTGTCACCGGACTTCTCGGCGGCGGCGAGCCGGGTGAGCAGCAGGGGCACCGGCAGCGGCGGGCCGTCGCCGGAGTCGAGGCGGGCGCGCAGCCGGCGTGCGCCGTACGCGCCGCGGCCCTGGCAGGCGGGGCAGGCGCAGGGTTTACGCCCGTGCGCGTCGGGCTGGTAGCGCCAGCCCACGCCCTGCGGCACGGGCCGCACCCGGTGCACCTCGCGGGGGCCGATCGCGCGCGGCACGAACACCTCCCAGCCGCGTGGATCCGCCAACTCGGCTATCCGGCCCACCGCTTCGGCCGCCGTGACGTCCGCGCCGCCGGACCGGGTGCGGTCCCGGTAGTGCCCGACCCGGACGGGCTCGGCGTCGTCGAGCCGTACGTGCACGGCGACGAAGCCGCCGCGTCCGCCGAACCGGGCGAGCTCGCGCAGCCATTGGTGGGTGAGGGTGTACGAGGGCAGCACCGGGAAGCAGTACACGCCCCGGCTGTCGCCGAAGCGGTCGGCGCGGATCCCGGAGCGGCGGATGCGGGGCACGTTGACGGCGGGGGTCAGATGCACGAACAGGGCCATGGCCCTGAAGGGTAGGGCGGGCGGGGACGGCGCGGCGACGCGATTACGGCGCCCGGCCCCGGGCCGGGCCGGGCCGCCGCGCCGCCGGGCCGCGCGCCGGGATGTCAGGCCCCCGCCTCCAGGACCCGTGAGGCCCCGACGGCCAGGTCCCACAGCCGTTCCCGGGCGAGACCGGCCCGTTCCCAGGCGGCGCGGACCCGGGTGAGGGGTTCCAGGACGGGTTCGGAGGAGAGCACGAAGGTCGACCAGTGCATGGGGGCCATGTGGTCGGCGCCGAGGTCCTGGAAGGCGCGGACGGCCTCCTCCGGGTCGGTGTGGACGTCGCTGAGCCACCAGCGGGGGTCGTAGGCGCCGATGGGGAGGAGGGCCAGGGAGATGCCGGGGTGGCGGGCGGCGATCTCGGCGAACCAGTGGCCGTATCCGGTGTCGCCCGCGAAGTAGAGCTTGCGGCCGGTGGGGTCGGTGAGCACCCAGCCGCCCCACAGCGAGCGGCAGGTGTCGAGCAGGGTGCGCTTGGACCAGTGGTGGGCGGGGACGAAGTCGAAGCGGACACCCTGGAGTTCGGCCGCTTCCCACCAGTCGAGCTCGGTGACGCGGGTGAACCGGCGCCGGGCGAACCAGCGTCCGAGCCCGGCGGGCACGAACACCGGGGTGTGGCGCGGGAGTCGGCGCAGGGTCGGCGCGTCGAGGTGGTCGAAGTGGTTGTGGCTGATGACGACGGCGTCGACCGGCGGCAGGTCCTCCCAGCGGACGCCGACCGGGGTCAGCCGGGCCGTGGTGCCGAAGATGCGGCGGGACCAGACGGGGTCGGTGAGGACGGTGAGTCCGCCGATCCGGACCACCCAGCTGGCGTGCCCCGCCCAGGTGACGGCCAGTGTGTCGGGTCCCGCCTCGGGCAGCGGGCCGGGCGCGTACGGCAGTCGCGGGATGTCCCGCAGGCCCTCGGGGCTCGGCCGTACGGCGCCCTCGCGGGCGAGTCGGGCCATCGCGCGGACGCCGGGCAGCGGCGCGGTGAGCCGGTCGGCGAAGCTGCGCGGCCAGTCGAGGCGCAGCCGGCCGACCGGCTGGAGCACGGAGCCGGGGCCCGGGCCTGCGTACGGGCCGCCGTGCGGCCCGGGGGCGGGGCGGGGGGCGGTCCGCGGGTCACGGGGGTGGGTGCGGGCGGAGTGCGGGGCCCGGTCCTCGGTGGTCCTGGCCGTCTGTTCCGTCATCTCTGCGGCCTCCGTCTGCCGGTCGTTCGGTTCTTCGGGTGGCCGGTCTCTCGGGTCCGGCCATGGGGGGAAAGCGGGGTCGGTGGGCGGTGGTCGGCCGGGTCAGCGGCCGGTGGGGTCAGTGGCCGGTGGGGTCAGCGGCCGGGGCCGCCAGTTCGCGGAGCGCGGCTCCGAAGCCGCTCAACGCCGCCGCCACGTGCGGGATCTCCTCGGGATGCGCGGAGCCGAGCGTCTCGGCGCGCGCCTCCGCCGTGTCGCCCAGGAAGGCCACGGTGTCGAACCGGGCGCGCAGGGCGCCGAGTTCGTCGCCGAAGCGGTGCCCGCCGGGGACCGGGGTGCCGAGCCGGGCGGTGAGCAGGGTCTCCAGCTCGAAGGAGTCGGTGACCCCGCGCGCGGCGAGCCCGGCGCGCAACGGCCCGAGGTCGGCGTAGAGATGGCGGCCGGCCCGCGGCGGCCTGGCGAGCGCTCCGGCCGCGAGCACCTCGCGGTGCGCGGCGGCGGCGACCGCGCCGTGCAGCTGGGCGGTGAGCCGGACCCGTACCGTCACGTCCTCGGGTTCGTCGAGGGCGTGCGCGGCGGCCGGGGCGAACGGCCCCGGCACGAGGGCGCCGAGCGCGGTGAGGATGTCGAGGGTGCGCGCCCGCAGTTCGGCCGCGCGGTCGGCGGCGGGCGGGAAGCGGGCGACGGCGCAGGGCCAGGCCGCCGGGGTCAGGGACCCGGCGAGGTCGACGAGGACGGTGACGTCGTCGGGGCACATCTCGGCGGGGCTGAGGAGCACCGTCCGCTGCGGCTGGTGCACGGTGTCGCGCCAGGTCTCGTCGCTGATGATGTGCAGGCCCTCGGCCACGGCCGCCTCGCACGCCTCGCGCAGGATCTCGGGCGGCGCGACGGTGGCGGTGGGGTCGTCGGCGACGGACAGCAGCAGCAGCCGCGGGTCGCCGCCCTCGGCGCGGACCCGGCGTACGGTCTCCAGGAGCGCGTACGGGTCGGGCACGCCGCCGCATTCGGCGGGGGTGGGCACGTGGTAGGCGGGGCGGCCGAGCAGCCGGGCCTGCGGGGCCCACCAGGCGGGGCACGGGCGGGGCAGCAGCAGGTCGCCGCCGTGCGCGGCGATCAGCGCGAGCAGCAGCGGCGGGGCGCCGGGGGCGGCGACCACGTCGCCGGGGTGGGTGCGCAGGCCGCGCCGCCACCAGTACCCGGCGGCGGCCTCACGGAGCACGGGTCCGCCGCCGGGCGGTTCGGGTCCGGTCCGGTCGGCGGCCGCGGCGAGCAGGGCGGCGAGCCCGGGCAGCACGGGCAGGCCGGGTCCGGGCGCGGGCGGTCCGTAACGCACCGGGCCGCGGCTCTCCGGGGCGGTCTGCCGCACGTCCCCCACCTCCTCGCTCGACGGGGCCGTCGGGCCGCCCGGATTCGCGGCGGCCTTTATGCCCTTTTCTGCCCTTTATACGGAGGTTTCGCGGGGCGCGCCGCTCACACGACGGTCACGGGGTGCCGGACGACGGCGTTGAACAGATACCCCTGGGTGTTGTGCACGGCCCGCTCGGGCTGGGTGTTCCCGGCCGCGTCGGTGACCCGCGAGAGCAGGGTCGCGGGGCCTGCGGCGCGGGGCCGCCAGGTGGTGGTCCAGCGCACCCAGCCGCCGCGCGCGGGGCGGTCGAGGATCCGGGCGGGCCACCAGCGGGCGCCGTCGGCGGACACCTCGACCGTGCGCACCGGGGCGAGCGCGGACCACGCCCTGCCGTCGAGCCGGTGCCGCAGGCCGGCCTCCAGGGTGGCGCCGAAGGGCAGCTCGAAGGCGCTCTTGGGGGTCTGCGTGGTGATCGGCGCGCTGCCGCCGGGCGGGTGGGCGGCGCCGAACAGCCGGTAGTAGTCGGTGGACCAGGGCGAGGCGAGCGGGCTCCGGGAGACCTCGATGTCGCCGAGCCACTTGGTGGAGGCGATCCCGACCCAGGACGGCACGACGAGCCGCACCGGGTGGCCGTGGTCGTACGGCAGGGGCTCGCCGTTCATCTCGTACGCGACGATCACGTCGTCCATCGCCTTGGCGACCGGCAGCGGGCGGCGCACCCGGCCGAGGTTGACGCCGCCGGTGACGTACTCGTCGTCGAGTCCGCGCGGCTGGACGTCCACGGCGTCGGAGCTGATCCCGGCGCGTCGCAGCACGTCGGAGAGGCGGGCGCCGCGCCAGCGGGCGGCGCCGACCGCGCCGAGGGTCCACGCGGTGCCGCTGACCGGCTCGCCCTGCTGGGTGGTGTAGAGGGTGCGGCCGTTGCCGGCGCACTCGATCAGGGCCGTCCGGGTGACGGAGGGCAGATCGCGGAGCTGGCCGAGGGTGAACCGGACGGGGCGGCGGCCGTGCAGTCCGTCGCCGTGGACGGTGAGCCGCCAGTGGGTGGCGTCGAGGACCGGCGTGACGGTGTGGTTGCGGACGAAGAAGCGTGCGTTCGGGGTGCGCGCACCGGTGTCGCGGAAGGTCTCGAAGCGCGCCTCGGCGTTGGTGCCGCGCACCACGAACCACTCCGGCGGCACCGGCTTGACGATGCCGGGTGCCGGGTCGGGCAGCGGATCCGACGCGGGCGTGGGGGTGGGGGTGGCCGTGGTCGTGGCCGTGGCCGTGGTCGTCGCGGCGGCGGCCGGGAGGCCGACGGCGGAGAGCGCGGGAGCGGCGGCGAGCGCCTTGAGGACGGTGCGGCGGGCGGCGGACACGGCGGGTTCTCCTCGACGGTCGATGGCGGTGACGGTGGCGGTCGCAGTCGCGGTCGCGGTGGCGGTCGCGATGGCCGTGGCGGGTGGACGGGGACGGTGATCGGTCGGCGTCACCCTAGGTGCCGGAGGCGGGCGGGAACGGCCTGTTCACAAGGCTGTCATCGGAGACTCCGTCACCTCCGGGACGGATGGGGCGGATGGGGCGCCACTCCCCACGATGTCCAGATACTGAAACACAGGGTCTCACTATGCGAGTCAGCGGCGTACGGTGAGGGAAGTCGTCCACGCGTTCCATGCCCAGGCGAAGGAGCCTTGCCATGTCCTCTTCCGCGCCCCCGTCCGCCGCCGCGCAGGAGACCGCCACCTACACCCACGGGCACCACGAGTCCGTGCTGCGGTCGCACAGTTGGCGGACCGTCGAGAACTCAGCGGCCTATCTGATCCCCGAACTGCGCCCAGGGCAGCGGGTGCTGGACGTCGGCTGCGGGCCCGGCACGATCACGGCCGACCTGGCGGCCCTGGTCGCGCCGGACGGCGGGCGGGTGACGGCGGTCGACGCCGCCGAGGACGTCCTGACGAAGGCGCGCGCGGTCGCCGCCGAACGCGGCCTGGACAACGTGGAGTTCGCGGTGGCCGACGTCCACGCGCTTGACTTCCCCGACGACTCGTTCGACGTCGTCCACGCCCACCAGGTGCTGCAGCACGTGGGCGACCCGGTGCGGGCGCTGCGCGAGATGCGCCGGGTGTGCCGCCCCGGCGGTGTGGTGGCGGCCCGGGACAGCGACTACGCGGCCTTCACCTGGTTCCCCGAGGCGCCCGGCCTGGACCGCTGGCTGGAGCTGTACCGGCGGGTGGCCCGCGCCAACGGCGGCGAGCCGGACGCGGGTCGCCGCCTGCTGTCCTGGGCCCACCGGGCCGGATTCACCGACGTCACGGCGACGGCGGGCAGTTGGTGCTTCGCGTCCCCGGACGAGCGGGCGTGGTGGAGCGGCCTGTGGGCCGACCGGACGGTCGCGTCGGTGTACGCGGAGCTGGCCACCGAGGGCGGTCACGCGACGCGCGAGGAGCTGACCGGGATCGCCGAGGCGTGGCGGGACTGGGGCAAGGACGACGACGCGTGGTTCCTGGTGCCGCACGGCGAGGTGCTGTGCCGGGTCTGAGCGGCGCACGGAACACCGGACGCGGCGGACGCACCGAATCCGCCGAGCACGCGACACCTGGCGCCACGGGTCGGCGGACCCGTGGCGCCGGGCCGGTGCCTCAGCTCGGGCGCATCCGGAACTCGTAGGCGTCCGGCAGCGGTTCGTCGGTGATCCGGGCCCACAGCTCGCCCAGGTCCTCGGCGCCCTCCCGCAGGTCGGCCACCTCGAAGCCCGCGTCGAACACGGCGCGGGCCTCGGCCGTCCGGCCCTCCGCGAGCAGCAGCCGCGCCTCCAGGTACCGGAACGCGCCCCGCGCCCGCACCTCGTCGGGCAGCCGGGTGAACACGGCCCTGGCGTCGGCGGTGCGGCCGACACCGAGCAGCGCGGTCACCGTCTCACGGCCGAGGGCGCCGACGACCAGCACCCGGCCGGACGGACCGTCCGGGCCCAGGGAGTCGGACGCACGGGCCCCACGGGACTCCCGGGACGCCAGGGACTCGAACGCGGCGAAGGACTCGATGAAGCGTTCCGCCGCCCGCTCCGGATGCCCGCCCTCCAGTTCCGCCACCGCCAGGCAGTGGAGCAGCGGCCAGGGCTCGGCCGCGTTCTTCAGGCCGCGCTCCCAGCTCCGTACCGCCTGGGCCAGATCACCGGCGGCCCACTGGGCGACCCCCAGGTGGTACTCGGTCACCGGGTCGGCCGGGGCGGTCTCCAGCATGTCCCGCCAGGCGTCCGCGACCAGGGTCGGCCAGGGCGCGGCGCCCGGCGCGGGGGCGGGCAGGGCGCCCGTACGCCACAGCTCGACCCACGGCCGCTGCTCCGCGCCGAGCAGCTCGGCGTCGAACGGCGTGCCCGGCAACGCGTACCGCCCGCGCAGCACTTCGAGCGCGCCCCAGCCCGAGCCGGTCGCCAGCCGCTCCCCCGGCTCGGTGTCGGCGGCGGCGCGCCACTCCTGGTACGCCCGGTCGACCTCGGCGCGCGGCAGCGCCTCGGCGAGGGCCCGTTCGACGTCCGCGCGGGCCGCCGCCCAGTCGGTGCCGTGGGTCGCCCGGGGATCGGTGGCCAGCGGCCCGTACACCTCCAGCCAGGAGACCTCCTCGCCCGCCTCCAGGGTCGGGTGCTCCAGCTGGGTGCGGGCGAGTCCGGCCTGGATCTCGGCGTAGCCGGGGGTGCCGGGCTCGGTCAGCCACTCCTGCCAGCGCCGCCCGCCGCGCCCGGTGCCCCAGACGAAGAGCTTGCGGCCGACGAGGGTGTCGGTGGAGGTCTGGACGAGTCCGGCGCCCGTCTCGTCGAGGGCGGCGATCCAGCGGCGCTGCCCGTCGGGGAGCGCGTAGAACCAGTCGCCCGCGTGCGTGCTGCGCAGCGGGTAGGTGCGGTCGGTGCCGTCCTCGGTGGCCGGGACCGGCACCCGGCGCAGGGCGCGCTGGTAGCCGAAGTGCCAGGCGGTGTCGGCGGGCGCGAGGACCCGGCGGTCCTCGGGGACGGCGGTGTTGGACCACCAGTAGCAGGGCACCGCGCGCTCGTGCGGGTTGCGGACGCGGACGCCGACCCGCAGGTGCTCGGCGTCCGCCGGGAGCCACAGGTCGACCTGGAACGGCAGGTCGCGCAGCCGCTCCCACTCCCACAGGCGGAGCATCTCGCCGCCGTCGGGGGCGGGGACGACGGCGGCGTGCAGCGGGGCGCAGGAGAGGGTGGTGTGGCCGCGGGCGCCGATGTTCCACTCGATGCCGCCGGAGAACCAGGCCCCGTTGAGCGCGAAGGCGGCGGGCTGCAGCACCGGGTTGGTGTAGAGCAGTTCGCGTCCGGTGGGCTTGTGCAGGATCGAGTGGATCCGGCCGCCGAGGCCGGGCAGCACGGTGACCCGCAGCCGGTCGTTCTCGATCTCGACGGTGTCGAGGGCGGTGGGGGTGCGCTCGCGCCCGTAGCCGTCGCGGACCGGGGTGGGCAGCAGGGTGCGCAGCGGGGCGTGCCCGAGCTGCCGGGCCATGTCGCGGGGCAGGCCGGGCCGGTCCCGTTCGTCGACCGAGGGGGTTCCGGGCCCACCGAGGTGGCGCAGCGCCGGCAGCGGGTTGTCCGGGCCCAACGGCGCCGCGGGCAGGGTCAGTACGGCACGTCGTACGGTCGTCATGTCGACCATGGAACACGGCGGAACCACCGCTGGCCAGGGGGTGGACAACGCCCCGGGGCGGCTTGACCGGGAAATTCCGTTGCGGGTTCCACCGGTCGGCCTAGAGGGTGTCTTGTCGGTCGGGCCGGATCAGCGAGCGGGGTCCTGGGGTCCTGGCTCCAAGGCGGAGGAGGGAGACATGGCGGAGCCATGGCGACCGACGACAACGCGGGAGAGAGGGCTCCAGGGCGCCGGGAGCCCGGCACGATCGGCAAGACACCCTCTTAGGCTGGTTGCTTTGTCAGAGGTTGATTCGGAATGCGACGAGGAAGAGTGCGGAGGTCGCGGGCATGGGCACGCAGCACACCTACCGGGTGATCGTGCGGGGTACGTTCGACGGGCTGTCGGAGGAGAGCAGGGAGCGGCTGCTCGGTGAGGTCGACGCGCACGGGATGGACGCGATGCGCTTCACCGAGGAGGGCTCGCTCGCCTACGACCGGAATCTGAAGCACTTCTCGTACCGGCTGATCGTCCTGTCGGACGCGGAGGACGGCGACGAGATGGCGGGCGCGCTCGCGGAGGACCGGGTGGAGCGGGCGCTGCGCGCGCTCGGGCACGGCTTCGCGGGCCTGAAGTCCAAGGTCACCGACATGGACGCGATGAAGATCAACTACAAGCGCTGAGCGGGCGGGCGCTGACCGACGGGGGGGGCGGCTCCCGACAGGCGGGGGCGCGGACCACCAGGGGCTCGGACCACCAGGGGCTCGGACCACCGGGGGCTCGGACCACCGGGGGCTCGGACTACCGGGGGCTCGCCAGCTCCGGGTGGCGGTCGGCGGTGGTCGCCCAGCGTTCGTGGTCCCGCCAGGCGCCGCCGATGAACAGCATGGCGGGCGAGAACCCTTCGAGCCGGAACCCGGCGCGCCGGACCAGGGCGCGGCTCGCGGCGTTGCCCGGCTGGATGTTGGCCTCCAGGCGATGCAGTTCCAGCGGTCCGAAGGCGTGGCCGAGCAGCAGATCGAGCGCCTCGCCGGTCAGGCCGCGCCCGGCGGCGTGCGCGAACGCGCCGTACCCGAGCGCCCCGGACAGGAACGCGCCGCGCACGATGTTGTTGATGTTGATGAATCCGGCGATGCCGCCGCCGTCCCGCTCGCAGAACAGGAACCCGGCGCGGGTCCGGTCGACGATCAGCGGCCGCGCGTAGTCCCGGTACGCCTCGGGCGTCTGCGGCGGATAGAGCCAGGGCTCGTGCAGCTCCCGGCTCTCCCGGGCCCGCGCGGCGAACTCCTCGGCGTCGTCGAGGGAGAACGGCCGCAGCCCGACCCGGGGGCCGGTGGCCAGATAGGGACCAAGATCGCCAGACATGGGGTCAGGGTACGGGGCGGTCCCGGTGGATCACTCTCAGGACTCGGTCGCGGGCGCGGCAGCCATGGCGGCACGGTCGGATGCGCTGCGCAGCACGCAGAAGTTGTTCCCCTCCGGGTCGGCCAGGACGGCCCAGCCCGCGCCGTCGGGCTCCCGGCGGTCCGCCACCAGGGTCGCGCCGAGCCCGAGCAGCCGCTCGACCTCCGCCTCCCGAGTGGTCGTCGGGCGCAGGCACAGGTGCATGCGGTTGGTGAACTCCTTGGGCTCGGCCACCTGGCTGAAGTACAGGACCGGGCCGCCGTCCGGCACCATGACGGCCGTCTCCCGCGCGCCGGGCACGGCGTCGGGGTCGAGCGGCGCGCCGGTCACCTCGCTCCAGAAACTCGCGAGCCGGAAGGCGTCGGCACACTCGATCGCCACGTTCTGCACCACGGAGACCATGCGGGCGATCCTGCCGGAGCGGCGGAGGCGGCACCACCGCTTTCCTGGGCGGTACGGGGCGGGGCCCGGGTCACGCCGGTACGGCCCGGGCCTCGACGGGGCGGGGCCCGGCCCGTACCCGGGGCGGGACGGCCCGGGCATCGCTGACGTACGGCCCGTGCCCCGGGTGTCGCAGAGGTACGGCCCCGGGCTCAGCGGCGGGCGGCCGTGACCCTCGGCGGGCACTCCTCGCCCTTGCGGACGACCCCGAGGACCACCCGGCCGCGGGCCGCTCTCGGCGCGCCGGGGGCGGGGTACTGGGTGCAGACCCACCAGTTCGGCGGCCACAGCACCCGGCGGTCGGCGCCGCTGACGTCGTGGACGTCGAGCCGGGTGAAGGGTTCGAGGGCGGTGAAGACCCGCCACAGACGGCGGCCGAGGAACTCCGGCATGGGCCGGGCGATGGTCCCGTCCGGGGCGCCGAGGGCGCGGGCGTCCGGGCCGTCGGCCGTACGCGGCTGCGCCTCGGTCGAGCTGACCGCCACCGCCGCGAGCGCGAGCGCCGCCCCCGCGCCGAGCAGCGTGGCCCGCCTCACTTGCGCCTCCGGGCGGCGGCGTAGTACCCGCAGATCGCGCCGAGGATGGCGGTCGCGAGCAGCGCCAGGTACAGCGGCATGGAGACCTCGGGGATCAGCAGTCTGATCCGGACCTCGCGGGTGTTCTCGAAGATGAAGACGAGCGTGAGGATCGCGAGCGCGACGATCGCGATCCGGCCCGGGGTGAAGGCTCCCGCCCGGCCCTTGCCCGTGCTCGATGTGTCCTTGGGGCTCATCGCCGGCCTCTCCTCCGTCGTCCGTCCCCCCAGGATGGGCCGATCCGCCCGGTTCGGCTCGCGGTGGCGGGCCCGTACGAGTGACTTGTCAGACAAGGTGGGCCGACTACGGTGGGTTCCGACAGACCCCATCCCGGGCGCGCCCGCGCCCGGAGCCCCGCCAGGAGGACCGAGCCGTGGCAGCCGACGGACAGCGCGGACAGCAGCGGCGGCCCGTCGTCGCGCTCTACGAGCGGATCGCGGACGCCATCCACGACGGCACCTATCCGCCGGGCTCCACCCTGCCCTCCGAGCCGAAGCTCGCGGGCGAACTCGGCGTGAGCCGCCCGGCGCTGCGCGAGGCACTGCTGCTGCTCCAGGAGGACGGGCTGCTGTCGGTGCGGCGCGGGGTCGGCCGTACGGTCAACGCGCATCCGCCCCGGCGCGGATTCGAGCAGGTGCGGCCGCTGGAGGAACTGCTCGGGACCGACGCACCGCTGCGGGTGCGGGCACTGCTGCGCAGTGTCGAGGAGCCCACCGACTTCACCACCCAGCACCTGCTGGCCCCGGCCGGGGCCGAACTGCGGTTCTGGGAGTCCGTGCTGGTCGGGGCGGCCGGGGCGGTGGTGCTCAGCCATGAGTGGGCGGCACCCGAGGAGGTGCTCGGGCGGGTGCATCCGGCGTTCGCGGAGGCGCTGCGGACGGCGGCGGGCGGGCCCGCGGGCCCGGCCCCGGCCCTGTCGACCCCCTCGCCCGCGCCCGCACCCGCGCCCGCCTCCGTGTCGATGCTGGCGGTGCTCGCCGGGGCGTCGCGCGGGCTGTCGCTCGCGGCGCACAGCGCGGTGACGGCGACGCTGCTCGGGCGGCGCCGCGGCGAGCAGTTGGGCCGGTCGGCGGAGACTCCGGCGGTGCTCGTGACGCAGGTGGTGCGGGTGGCGGACACCCCCGTACTGGCGGCCAAGCACATGCTGCCGACGGGCGCGCCCGCGCTCCCGGTGCTGCAGTCGAACTGAGCGCCGCCCGGCGCCCGCACGCACGCCCCTGCTCCCGCCCGGCGCCGCGTCCGGGGCCGCGTCCGGGGCCGCGTCCGGGGCTGTCGCCGAGGTCACACCGGCGGGCCCGCCCGAGTGGCGTACACTTCCCGGCCATGCACTTGTCTGACAACCCTGCCGCCGCCTCTGCCGCCGCTTCTGTCCCCACCGCCGCCCCCGCCGTCGCCCCCGCCGTCGCCGAGTGGATCCGGCGGGCGCCGAAGGCCGTTCTGCACGACCACCTGGACGGCGGGCTGCGCCCGGCCACGATCGTGGAGCTCGCGCGCGCCACCGGCTACACCGGGCTGCCCACCGAGGACCCGGCCGAGCTGGCGGTCTGGTTCCGGGACGCCGCCGACTCCGGTTCCCTGGAGCGGTACCTGGAGACGTTCGCCCACACCTGCGCGGTGATGCAGACGCGTGAGGCGCTGACGCGGATCGCGGCCGAGTGCGCCGAGGACCTGGCCGCCGACGGGGTCGTCTACGCCGAGATCCGGTACGCGCCCGAGCAGCACCTGGACGGCGGGCTGACCCTCGACGAGGTCGTCGAGGCCGTGAACGACGGCTTCCGTGAGGGCGAGCGCCGCTCGGGCGGCCGGATCACCGTCCGCACCCTGCTGACCGGGATGCGGCACACCGACCGCTCCCTGGAGATCGCCCGGCTGACCGTGGCCCACCGGGACAACGGGGTCGCGGGCTTCGACATCGCGGGCGGCGAGATCGGCAACCCGCCGGCCCGTCACCTGCCCGCCTTCCAGCACCTCAAGCGGGAGAACTGCCACTTCACCATCCACGCGGGCGAGGCCGTCGGCGCGGAGTCGATCCACGAGGCCGTGCAGGTGTGCGGCTCGGAGCGGATCGGGCACGGGGTGCGGATCACCGACGACATCGCCGAGGACGGCACGCTCGGTCATCTCGCCTCCTACGTGCGGGACAACCGGATCGCCCTGGAGGTCTGCCCGACCTCCAACCTCCAGACGGGCGCCGCGAAGGACTACGCCTCGCACCCGATCGACGAGCTGCGCCGCCTCGGTTTCCGGATCACCCTGAACACCGACAACCGGCTGGTCTCCGGCACCACCATGAGCGAGGAGTTCCAGCACATGGTGGACGCCTTCGGCTACGGCCCCGAGGTCTTCGAGGAGTTCACGGTCGCCGCCCTTGAGGCCGCGTTCCTGCCGCTGCCGGAGCGGCGGCGGCTGATCGACGAGCTGGTCCGCCCGGGGTACGCGGCGCTCACCGCGTAGTACGAGGGTTCACTCCACCCGCCCCTGGACCAGGGGCAGTTCCAGCGTCCCCGTGGATTCGGGGGCGCTGGTGACGGTGACGGGCCTGATCCCGCGGTTGCCCAGGTAGGCGGTGTCGCTCGCGGCGACGACGAACTCCAGGCGGTGGCCGGTCTCGTAGCGGTGGACGATGGCGGGGAGTTCGACGGTGAAGGGGCGACTGACGTCCGGCACCCTGACCGGTGCGACGAGCCGGTTGACCAGGGTCCTGGTGCCGTCCGGGGCGACGTCGTACAGCTTGGCGAAGAGCACGAGCTTGTCGGCGGCGTCGCCCGAGCCCTGGACGCGCTCGGTCCTGGGCGAGTCCACCTTCAGGGTCGCCCGGGGCGCGCCGACCAGGTCGGCGGGGGCGGTGAGCGGGGCGCTGCGCCAGCCGAGGTAGGTGCCGGCGAGGTCGTACGGCTGGGGGTCGGGCAGTCCGATCATCCCGGCGAGCGAGGACTCGGAGTGGCTGGTGGGGACGAGCCAGTTGGCGTACGAGCGGGAGCCGCGGGCGACCTTGGCGCGGTTGTCGACGAGTTTGCCGTCGCCGGAGAGGTAGAGCCGCTGGCTGAGCGCGGGCACCTGGTCGGCGGTGCCGTAGCCGGTCTGCCAGTCGCGGAAGTAGGCGAAGGCGGGGCCGAGGTCGGCGGCGCGGTCGTCACGGAGGTAGCGGTCGAACCAGCCGAGCACCCGGCGGCCGACGTAGCTCTCCTCCAGGTTGCCCTGGGCGAGGTCGAGTTCGCCGGGGCGCTGGCCGCCGCTGTGGCCCCAGGACTGCCAGATCATCCGGGTGTCGACGCCCCGGCGGCTGAGCTGGTCGTAGCTGCGGCGGGCCTCGTTGAGGTTGAACAGGCTGTCGGACTGGCCCTGTACGAACAGGGTCGGGGCCTTGACCCGGTCGAGGTAGGAGACCGGGGAGACGCTGCGGGCGTAGGCGAGCATCCGGTCGGTGGCGGCCTCGGGGTAGCTGCCGGAGTTGAGCAGCCGGATGGTGTCGCAGGCGTCGGTGACGAAGTGCAGGCAGCGAAGGGAGTTGAAGCGGCTGGGGTCGAGCGAGGGCACGAGCAGCGGCTGGCCCTCGCCCATCAGGTAGAAGCCGTTCGCCCACTGCCACTTGAAGACGCCGGGGGTGGCGCGGTCGGCGTTGTTGGGGGCGAGCGAGTAGGCGAGGTCGTTCCAGGTGATGAGCGGCACGAGCGCGTCGAGGCGGCTGTCGGTGGCGGCGGTGGCGAGCTGGACGGCGCCGCCGTAGGAGCCGCCGATCATGCCGACGCGCGGGTCGCCGGGGGCGTCGAGGGTGACGAAGTCGGCGCGGGTGCCGTCGTCGGCGGCCTGGGTGCCGCCGAGGAAGTCGAGGAGGCGGGCGGCGGCCTGACCGTCGATGTCCGGGTCGTCGAGCGAGATCAGGCAGCCGGTCTTGCCGAAGCCGAGCCCGGAGTAGACGAGTGCGACGTAGCCGCGGGAGGCGAGGGCCTTGCCGATGGCGTCGGTGGAGCCGTCGCTCTTGCTGCCGCCGAAGCCGTTGGTGGCGAGCACGGCGGGCGCCGGGTGCCCGGCGTCGACCCCGGCGGGCCGGTACAGATCGGCGTCGACCGTGCAACTCCGCTCCCCCGCCCGCACGTTGAAGCGCAGCGGGGTCACGCTGTACGCCCCCGTTCCGGCGGCCTGGTCGGCCCCCTGCGCGGGAGCGGCGAACGCGAGCGGCGCGGCGAACACGGCCCCGGCGGTGAGCACGACTGCCTTGCGGGTACGGGCACGGGTACGAGCATGGGCACGGGACACGAGGACCTCCACACCGAGGACACACGAACGGCCTACCTACCGGTAGGTACGGGATCGGGCTCATGGTGTGACACGTGTCAGAGTTCCGTCAACGCGCCGGACAGAGGTTGTTGACGGAGATTCAGTGAAGGGACCGCCCGGGCCAGGTCCCGAGCGCTCGGGCCAGGCGATCGCTCTGTGGGCGCGGCCGGTGCCGTGGGCGAGGCGGGTTCCATGGCGCGGGCTGCCGGGCGCGTCGTCGCACTGCCGTGTCGCCGCCACAGACGCAGCAGCGCAGGCGATCGCCGATCAGATGGGTCAGCTGGCCGCCAGGGCCGGGGTGTCGAGGGTGAGGGTCCCCACGTCCGCGTCCAGCAGGGCGGGAACGCCCAGGGGGATCGTGGGGGCGCTGGGGTGGTGGCCGAAGCCCAGGTTCTCGACGATCGGGACGCCGAGGCCGGTGAGGCGGTCGGCGAGGAGGGCGCGGATCTCCTCGTACGGGCCGCAGTCCTCCCAGGACCCGAGGGCGATGCCCGCGACGCCGTCGAGCCAGCCGGAGCGCAGGAGTTGGGTGAGGATCCGGTCGAGCCGGTACGGCTCCTCGCCGACGTCCTCCAGGAGGAGCAGGCCGCCGCGGGCGGAGCGGCGGGCGTGCGGGGTGGCGAGGTCGGCGGCGAGGAGGGAGGCGCAGCCGCCGAGGGTGACGCCACGGGCCCGGCCGGGGACCAGCGGGCCCGCGCCGGGCAGGCCGAGGGTGCGGACCGACTCGGGGTCGAACAGGGTGGCCCGCAGCGACTCCTGGGTGCGCGGGTCCTGGTGGAAGGCGGCCGCGGCGACCATCGGGCCGTGCAGGGTGACGAGCCCGGTCCGGACGGCGAACGCCTCGTGGAGGGCGGTCACGTCGCTGTAGCCGACGAAGACCTTCGGCCGGGCGGCGCGGATCGCCGTCCAGTCGACGAGGTCCACCATCCGCTGGGCGCCGTAGCCGCCACGGGCGCAGAGCACCGCGGAGACCGTCGGGTCGCACCACGCCTCGGTGAGGTCGCGGGCCCGGTCCGCGTCGGCGCCCGCGAGGTGGCCGAGGGTGGGGTGGGCGGCCAGGACGTGCGGGGCGACGACCGGGTCGAGGCCCCAGCCGCGCAGCACGTCGAGCCCGGCCTTCAGCCGCTCCTCGGGGATCGGGCCGCTGGGCGCGACGACGGCGACGCGGTCGCCGGACCGCAGCCGGGGCGGCCGGACCGCCTCGGTGACGGCCTTCGACGCCGTTCCCGGCGCCCCTCCCCCGGTCATGAGCGCAGCTCCAGTTCGGCCAGGTCGTCGCGCGGGACGCCGAACACCTTCGCGTACAGGGCGAGTTCGGATTCGAGGGCGCGGATCATGGTCTCGGCGCGGCGGAAGCCGTGGCCCTCCCCCGGGAAGGCGACATAGCTGTGCGGGACGCCCCGGCCGGCCATCCGGGCGAGCAGCCGCTCGGCTTGCGCGGGCGGGCAGATCACGTCGTCGAGGCCCTGGAGCAGCAGGAAGGGCGCGGAGATCTTCTCGGCGTGCCGCAGCGGCGAACGGTCCCGGTAGCGGGCGGGGACCTCGTCGGGCGGGCCGATCAGCGAGTGGGTGTAGGCCGATTCGAAGTCGTGGGTCTCGGCGGCGAAGTCGGTGACGTCGAGCACCGGATAGATGATGGTGCCGCAGGCGTAGAGGTCGGTACGGGCGAGGGAGGCGGCGGCGGTCCAGCCGCCCGCGCTGCCGCCGCGGACGGCGAGCCGCTCGGGGTCGGCGGTGCCCTCGTCGGCGAGGGCCCGGGCGACGGCCGCGCAGTCCTCGACGTCGACCACGCCCCACTGCTCGCGCAGCCGCTCCCGGTACTCCCGGCCGTAGCCGGTGGAGCCGCCGTAGTTGACCTCGGCGACGCCGATGCCCCGGGAGGTGAAGTAGGCGATCTCCAGGTCGAGGACGAGGGGGGCGTGTCCGGTGGGGCCGCCGTGGGCCCAGACGACATAGGGCGGCAGGGCGTCGCCCGGGGCGGTGCGGTCGGGGTTGTGCGGCGGGTAGACGTGGGCGTGGATCTCGCGGTCGTCGGGCCCGGTGAAGGTGCGGATCTGGGGTTCCGGGTAGTAGGCGGGGTCGACCGGGTCCTGGTGCGGGGAGCCGATGACGCGGGCGCGGCCGGTGCGGGTGTCGAGTTCGACGACCTCGTGGCCGCTGCGGGGGCTGGCGGCGACGCCGACGACCCGGGAGCCGTGTCCGGCGAGGGTGGCGCTCCAGGCGGTCCAGGGGCCCGCGACGTCGACGAGTTCGCCGCTGTCGGGGTCCAGTATCCCGAGGGCGGTGGCGCCCTTGCCGTGGACGACGGCGATGGTCCCGTTGGCCAGCGGCTGGAACCAGGCGAGGCCGAGCTGCCAGAGCGGCCCGCCGAACTCCTCGGCCCGCGGACACAGCGCGGCCGTGGTGCCGTCCGGTCCTGTGCGGTAGAGGTTCCACCAGCCGGTGCGGTCGGAGAGGTGCAGGAGTTGTCCGTCGGCGGTCCAGCCGACCTGCGGCACGGACTCGTCGGGGCCGCCCGCGACCACCCGGGGCGGGCCGACCCGGCCGTCGCCGGTGACGTCGGCGAGCAGCACCTCGGTGCCTTCCCAGGGCATCCGGGGGTGGTCCCAGGCGATCCAGGCCGCCTGGGTGCCGTCGGGCGAGAGGCGGGGGCCGGTGACGAAGCGGCGGGTGTCGTCGGTGAGTTCCCTGATCCGGGAGCGGTCCTCGGCGGCGGAGCCGTCCAACGGCACGGCGGCGAGCACCCGGCGCACGTCGGTGGGCGCCGGTCCGGTGTACTCCTCCAGGACGCACCAGACCTCGCCGAGCTCGGGTCGCAGCACCGGGTCGGCCCAGCGCAGTCCGCCGCCGACGGCGGAGAGCGGGGTGAGCGGGCGGGGCGCGGCGGCGGTCGCGTAGGTGCTGCCGTCGGTACCGGTGGCGTCCGGCTCGAAGGCGTACAGCCGCTGGTCCGGGAAGTGGCTGAAGACGATCAGCGGGGTGCCGTCGGCACGCACGGTGCCGGTCCAGGGCCGGCCGCCGTACTCGATCACGCGGGTACGCGCGTTCCACGGGGCGGGCAGCGCCGATTCCTCGGTGCCGTCGGCGCGGCGGCGCACCAGGGTGCGCCGCCCGCCCTCGGTGGGCCGTGGTGCGGTCCACCAGACCTCGTCGCCGACGAAGCCGACGCTCTCCGGCCGCCCGTCGTGGGCGGCGGCGAGCGCGGCGTCGATGGGACTCGGCCAGCTGCCGTAGGTGGCCGTGGGTGCCATCGGGTTCCCCCCTAGGTCCGTGGTGTCGTGGTGCGGTGCGGTGGTGCGGGTGTCAGGCGGTGCGCAGATAGTGGTCGAGGACGCGGACGCCGAAGTGGAGCGCCTCGACCGGGACGCGTTCGTCGACGCCGTGGAACATGGCGCCGTAGTCGAGGCCCGGGGGCAGCTTCAGCGGCGAGAAGCCGTAACCGGTGATGCCGAGGCGGGAGAACTGCTTGGCGTCGGTGCCGCCGGACATGGAGAACGGCAGGACGTGTCCCTCGGGGTCGAAGCGCTCGACGGCGGCGCGCAGCTTGGCGAAGGTGGGTGAGTCGACCGGGGCCTCCAAGGCCACCTCGCGGTGGTGGAACTCCCACTCGACGTCGGGTCCGGTGAGCTCGTCCATGGTGGCGGCGAACTCCTCCTCCCCGCCGGGCAGGGTCCGCCCGTCGATGTAGGCCACCGCCTGGCCGGGGATGACGTTCACCTTGTAGCCCGCGTCGAGCATCGTCGGGTTGGCGCTGTTGCGCAGGGTGGGTTCGACGAGGGCGGCGGCCGGACCGAGCTTGTCGAGCAGCGGATCGGGGTCGAAGCCGGGGGCGTCGACGTCGACGTCGATGCCGTACAGCCGGGTGAGCTCGGCGAGCGCGGCCCGCACGGTGGGGGTGAGCCGGACCGGCCAGCGGTGGCCGCCGATGCGGGCGACGGCGCAGGCGAGCCGGGTGACCGCGTTGTCGTGGTTGACCTTGGAGCCGTGTCCGGCGCGGCCGTGGGCGGTCAGCTTGAGCCAGGCGGTGCCGCGCTCGCCCGCGCCGATGGGGTAGAGCCGGGTGCCGGGGTCGGGGTGGAAGCTGAAGGCGCCGGATTCGCTGATGCCCTCGGTGCAGCCGTCGAAGAGGGCGGCGTGCCGGTCGGCGAGGAAGTCGGAGCCGTCGACGGCGCTGTCCTCCTCGTCGGCCGTGTAGGCGAGGACGATGTCGCGGCGGGGCCGCACGCCCTGCCGGGCCCAGGCGCGGACCACGGAAAGGACCATGGCGTCCATGTTCTTCATGTCGACGGCGCCACGCCCCCAGACCACGCCGTCGCGGATCTCGCCGGAGAACGGGTGCACGGTCCAGTCGGCGGGCTCGGCGGGCACCACGTCGAGGTGGCCGTGGACGAGCAGCGCGGGGGCGCTCGGGTCGGTGCCGGGGATGCGGGCGACGACGTTGGTGCGGCCCGGGGTGCGCTCCAGGAGGGTGGGCTCGATCCCGGCGTCGGCGAGGCGCTCGGCGACGTACTCGGCGGCGGGCCGCTCACGGCAGTCGCCGCCGCCGCGGTTGCTGGTGTCGAGCCGGATGAGGGCGGAGGTGTGGGTGACGACCTCGTCGAACGCGCTCACGTCGGGGCCGTGCCCGCTCGGGTCAGGGCCGTACTGCTGGTCAGCCATATTGCTCCTCGACGGCGGCGGACACGATCGTCGTCACCGCCTTGAACGTGCGAATTGCCTCGTACATCGTCGCGCTGGTGTACGCGGTGCGGCGCTCGCCACTCCGCTCGGCGCCGGGGACCACCGTGGCGGCGGCGGCCAGGTGCTCGGCGTCGAACTCGAGCTCCACGGTGAAGGGCCCGTCGTGCGCGGGCGGGTGCCGGACCGCGAGCGCGGCGCCCTGCCGGGCGGCTTCCCGGATGTCGGCGGCGGTCCTGGCGGGGGTGCGGCACACCGCCGCGTACCGCGAGACGTAGTCCTTGACGGCGACCTTGGGGGCCTGCGGCGCGTAGCCGAGGGCGTCCTCGCAGGTGAGGTCGTCGCCGGTGACGAGCACGACGGGGACGCCGAACTCGGCGACCACGCGCGCGTTGAGCAGGCCCTCGCTGGCCCGCTCGCCGTCGAGCCAGACGCCGGTGATGGAGTTCGCCAGATAGGTGTGGGCGAGGACGCCCTCGGTGCCCGCTCCGGTGTGGTAGCCGACGAAGGCGATGCCGTCGACGTCCCCGTGCTGGACGCCCTCGACCATGGAGAGCGACTTGTGGCGCCCGGTGAGCAGCTCGGCCCGCTCGTCGAGCCGCTCCAGGAGGAGATTGCGCATCGTCCAGTGCGCCTCGTTGATCAGCACCTCGTCGGCGCCGCCGTCGAAGAAGCCGAGCACCGCCGCGTTCACGTCCGAGGTGAACAGGGCGCGGCAGCGCTCCCACTGCGGCGTGCCGGGCAGCACGTCGGCGGGCCAGGTGACGCCGGTGGCGCCTTCCATGTCGGCGCTGATCAGGATCTTCATGCCTGGCACCGTACGCGCCGACCGGCGCCCCCACCACCCCTGTGGATAAGTGTCGAAGGAGTGGTCGAAGGGCGCGAGCCGATGCGCCTTGGCGCGGCATTCGGGGCGCTTGTCACCGAGTGGGCCCGGCACTTCCCGGCGTCCGGTGCGAGCCTGCGGGACCGGTGGGCGACCATCTCCCCGGGGCTGGCCGGGCACGTCGCGGCCGCCGCGTACGACCCGGACTCCGGCCGGCTCACGGTGTGCCCGGAGTCGACGGCCGGGGCGACGAAGGCCCGCATGGAGCAGACCCGCCTCATCATGGGCGCCGACAAGGCGGCAGGCCACAACGTCGTGAGTTCCCTGCGGCTCCTCCCGCCCGGCGCCGCCGCGCAGCGGCAACCGAGGCCGCCGCTGCTATCTAGAGGGAAACAGCACCATTCGGCACAAGTTCACCCCAGATCCCCCCCCGACAGGAGCACACCATGACCGAACAGCCCGCCCCCAGCCCGACACCCTCCACCAGAGCTGGCAGCACGGCCGCGGCTACAAGCTCGCCACCACCCGCACGCCGTCGGCGACCACCAGCACGCCGCCTACCTCGAATCCAGCGACGGATTCGAGATCGAACTCGTCGCCCCCACCCCGTAAGAACGCTGCCACGGGGCCAACGCCGTTGACCGGCACGATGACCGAGCAGGTCATGGCGGCGGTCGAGGCTGCGGTCACGGTGAGGAGATTCCGCCGGGAGGGGGAAGCTGGCGAGCGGCAGCTCGCTGATGACCGTCGGCCGCCGGCAGAGGCTGTGATCGCCGAGGCGCCGGAACCCACCACCAGCGGCGAGAAGCCGGCCCCGGAGCCGTCCGGTTCAGCACCTGATTAGGTGATGATCGCGAAGTATCGAGTCCACCAAGTGGGGTGCTCCGCATCCCAGGGAAGGCTGTCGAAGACATGGTCATCCGCATTGAGCTCGGCGAGTCCGGTGACTCCGTCGTAGCGGCGCCGGAGGAGCGGCAAAGGAACCAGCGTGTATCCGAGTTCGTGAAGCGCGGTCTCGACGAGTCGGCGCTGTTCAGCCGAAAGGATTCCGTCGTTCACGGCGTGGTCTAGGTCGGAGTGGCTCGAGGGTGACGGAGTAGTGACCACCGCGAGATCTCCGTAGTTGCTGATCCGAATCCCTAGATTCAGGTGCTCGATCTCAGTGAAGAGCTCAATGCCGTAGCTTGCATCCTGCACCCTGTCGTTCAGCGACCATTGCACGCCAAGGTCTGCGGACAGCCGGATCTGCAACCGGGCAGCCCGTTCTCGGGCAACCTGGAAGTCGATGTCGTCAGGTCTCTTCAAATCGCCCGTCGGAACTCGGTCAAGGGATCGAAGAAGTTCCATCAACTTCTCTTCGTTACTTTCTGGCAAATTCATGAAGATTCAGTCTCGCTGGAGTGGGCGGGGTGCCCAGATATATCCAGGCACCCCGGATTGACTGCTACTTTCCGTACCCAGAAACGGGGTAGGCGCTGAGGAAGTTACCGTTCGGCTGTACGGCCAGCCTCATCCACGTCTCCCCTTCCTCTCCGATTACCTTTCCGAAGTTTACATAGTACCGAGAGGGATCTCCCCCGTACGCCAGGCCGCGGCGCTTGTACGCTTCGTCCACCAGGCCGAGCAGCCTGGCCCTGTCCTTCTCAGTGAAAACAGTATGTGCGATCTTGTTTCCGGGGTCCGGCTTCGTATGGGCCATCAAGTGATCAATCGCGTGGCCATGTTTAGTGCCAGGCTTGTATACGAGGCCCGTGGGTGATCGGTACTTGTCGACACCGATTTTGGTGAACCCGACCGGGCAACTGGGCATGATCGCCCGGGTGGTGGCACAGAGGGTAAATTTCCCGCCCTTGGATGTCAGGGCCCGGATGAATTCGTCAAACTTTCCGGCATATTTGGTCGATTTGAAAAACTTGCCGACGGGAAAGATCGAGGCAAATGATATGACGCATTTTTTGACCTCGGGATTGTCTGCGCAGTCCCCCAGATCCGTGATTCCGTAGACCTCGCCCCAGGTCTTGAGGAGCAGCATCTGTACGGGGTCGTTCAGCAGGCTCTTCGCGATGGCGTCATTGCGCTTCTTGGCCTGGGAGTCGAAGGTGCATGTCTTCACGGCGCTGTTGGCCATCATGTAGGAGCAGGTCTCGAACTGGCTGCGCTCCTTCGCCGCCTGTTCTTCGAGCTCCCGCTTCTCTTCCTTGAGAGCTGCTTCGTACTCCGCCTTCGTCTTCTCGAGGGTGATCTCGAATGCCTCGTCGCGTGCCTTGACCGCCGCCTGCTCGTCCTTGCCCGCCTGGATGGCGTCGGCATAGGCCCTGTCGGCGGACGCGTGGGCCTCGGCGGCCGAGGCGAGCGCGGCCTGGTGGGAACGAGAGGCCATCGCCGCGGAGATGTCGGCGTCGGCCGCGGCCTTCTGGGCACGGTCGGAAGCGGCTCGTGCCGTCCTTGCCGACTGCGCCGCCTTGGTGGCCGATGTCTGGGCCTGCTTCGCGGACTCAGTGGCGTCCGCCGAGTACCGGGCTGCCTTGGCGGCGGAAGCCTTGGCCCGTTCCTCGGCCTGCTTGGCCTGTTCGGCGGCCTTGTTCGCTTCGGCCGCGGCCTTGGCCGCGAGGGAGGCGCGTTCCTGGGCCTTCTCGGCGACGCCGGCGGCACTGGCGATCATGCCCTTGACGCGGATGCTGTGGGTGGAGGTGAGGTCGTCACGCCGCTGGGCGGAGTACTGGCCGGTGGTGATGAACTCGTGAAGGCTTTGCGCGTCGCCGTACAGGGCGATCTGCGCGGCGGCCTTGACCTCGGGTCCGCCTTGGCCGGCGAGCTGGGTCGCCTCCAGGTTCTCGTCGACCTCGCGCGCCTCGTACTGGCCCTGGTTGACGAAGGCCGCCAGGGCTTCACCGGTGTCGGCGAGCAGTGCCTTGCGGGCTGCCGCCTTCACCGTGGCTCCGCCGGTGCTGGCGATCTGGGTGACCTTGAGGCTCAGGGCCATCTCGTCGGCCGCGTACTGGCCGGTCTTCAGGAACTGGGTGATTGCCTTCGCATCCGCCTTGAGCGCGGCCGCGGCCGCGGCACGGACTTGTTCGGAGCGTTCCTCGTCCTTGGAGATCTTCTCCACGCGGTCCCGGGCGTCCAGGTCCAGGGCCTGCTGCCGACCGGTCAGAAGGTAGTCGCGTACGTCCTGGTCGGTGCCGGTGAGTGCGTCGGTGGCAGCGCTCTGGGTCCAGGCGCCGCCGGTCGGCATGAGACCGATGGCGAGCTTGCGCCCCTTGGTGGTGAGTTCAGCCGGGTCGACGCCGGGATTGGCGGCTTCCTTGGCGAGCTCCTGGCCCTGCTTGTTCAGCGCGGCGATGTCGTCCAGGGACTTCTGGAATGTCTTCTGGAGGGTCTGGGAGTCCTTGGCGTAGTCCTTGGCCCGGTCCGTGGCTGCGGCTGTGCGGGTGTCGAGTTCGGCCTGTTCCGTGTCGCGGGTGAGATCGTGGATGCCGTTGGCCTTGATGACGGCTGCGGCTGCCACGTCGGCGTACTGTTGGGCGGCCTTGGCGTGCTTGGTGGACTGGGCGGCTGCCTGGGCGGAGTCACCGGCGTGATCGGCGGCGTGGTCGGCCTCGTCGGCCGCCTTACGGGCGTGCGAGGCGGAGGACTTGGCGAAGTCACGCGCTTCATAGGCCGCTGCGGCGGCCTTCCCGGCCAGGCTCTGTGACCTGTCCGCCGCCCGGTTGGCCGTGTTGGCGTGACGGCGTGCCTGTGCGGCCGCGTCCCGGGCCTGTGACGCGTCGACACCGGCGGCAGCGGCGTAGCCGTCGGCTTCCGTCGCGGCGTCGGCGGCGCGCTGGGCGCTCTTGGCGGCGCCCCGTGCGGCGGTGGACACCTTTTCGGTCTCGGTGGCGGCCCGCGCGGCTGACTCTGCCGCGAGCACCGCGGTGTCGGCGGCCTTCGCGGCATCGCGGGCTTCCTGGGCGGCCTTGCGTGAATCGGCCGCCTTGTTCTTGTCCGTGGCGGCGTCCGCGGCGGCCATTCCCGCCTTGGCCGCGGCGTTGGACGCGCCGACCGCCGCTGCGGCGGCCTGCTGGGCGGCCGTCGCAGCGACCCGCGAGGCACGGATCGCCGCGTTGGACGCGGCGATGGCCTGCTGTGCGGCGTCGGCGGCACCGCGGGCCGCACCGGCCGCGCGTCCGGCGGCTGCCGCGGCACGGACCGAGTCCTTGCGGGCGGCCTCGGTCTCCTTGGCCGCCCGTTCGGCTGCCTCCTGCGCGAGGCGGGCTGCCTCCTTGGCCTGGTCGGACGTCTCGATCGCGGCCTTCGCGGCGGCGTCGGCCTGCGTACCGGCGTCCGTGGCCTGCTGAGCCAGCTCCGCGACGGTGGCATGTTCCTGGTCGCGGGCGCGCGCCACGTGCTGACCGACGTCGAGGAACTCCTGGATCTCCGCCGGTCCACCACGCAGTGCGAGCGCTGCTGCTTCCTTGGTGGCCTGCCCGCCCGTGCTCGCGATCTGGGCGACCAGTACCTCGTTGTCCTTCTCGCGTTCGGCGTACTGGATCTCGTTCAGGAAGTGCTGGACGTCGTCGATGGATCCCTTCAGAGCGTTCTGCGCCGCGGCCTTCACCCCGGGGCCGCTCTCGCTCGCGACCTGGGTGGCGAGCAGTTGCTGGTCGACCTCGAGATACTGCTTCCAGCCGCCGTCGACGAACGCCTTGATGTCCGCGGCCGAGCCTGCCAGTGCCTTGCCGGCGGCCGCGCGTACACGCGGCCCGCCGGTACTGGCGATCTGCGTCGCGGTCAGGGCCTCGTCCTGCACGGTGATGCCGGGGAGTTCGTCCCGCAACAGTTTGCGGATGTCGTCATCCGTGCCGAGCAGTGCCTGCTCCGCTGCCGCGCGGGCGCCCGGTCCGCCATAGAGCCACTGGCTCAGGACGAGGGAGCGCTGGACCTCGATCGGTTCTTCCGTGCCACTGTCGGCAGCCGCGGCGGTCTGAACCGAGCACAGTCCCGCGATCAGCGCGGCGGAGAGCGCGAGCGAGACGGCTCCGGCCCTCCGACGGGCCCATGACCCTGATGTTCCTGCCCTTGCCCCGCCGTGACGGGGGTGACGCGTGTTCACGTTCGGCCTCTCTGTGATGGGCCGCAGGCCGACGTGGAGAGAAGCTCAAGGCCTGCGGAGCGCGCAGCGGCTCGACTCGACGGGGGCAGGATCACCGTGAGGCGGGCGCGACGGCTGCGCGTTGTGCGTGGGTGAAGCAGGGCGTCCGTCTCCCCGGACAGTGACGCCCTGTCAAAGTACCGCCGACGCTGACGTGTCTGCGGCGGCGAATCGTGCTGTACATTACCAAAGCATTACTTACCTACCTCCTACGGTCATCCTGCCCTGGCCCGGAGGCTCTCTACTCGGAGTAGTCAGATGCGTTCTCACGCTTACAGGGCAGTGTTCACCGCGGCCGTCGGCCTCTCGGTCTGCGCCGGAAGCGCGGCCTATGCCACGACTCGGCACGACGTCCCCGCTCCTCGCGCACTCGACGCGCAGGCGTCGGATTCCATGCCGAACGCGGTGGAGGACTTCGGCTACCCGCACGCAGATCAGATCCTCAAGGACCGCGGCATCAAGCTGATCCGAGGCGACGGCCGGCTCCTGCTCACCGAGTGCACCGACAACTGGAACATCCAGGTCAAGTCCAACAGTCCTGACGTCGGCAGCAACTTCAGGTTCTGCTTCGCGGCATCCGGCAACAGCGGCTTCCTGAGCCTGGAACTCAAGGACGTCTTCATCATCCAGACCGACGGCAACGCCGTGCGGGCGAAGATGGCAAACGACAGCGGCACCACGACCGTCGACGTGCCCAAGGACGACTACAAGCCCGTAGGCGAAGGCGACCTCCCCGGCGGAGGCCAGAAGGCCACGCTCGTCGAGCTTCGCGTCACCGGCTGACCGACTTCTCTCTTCGCCCCGGCGCCGGAATCACCGCTGCGCCGTGCTCCCCGCGCCGGTCGCCGTGTCACGGACACCCGCCGGGCGCGCAGACCGCGGGCCGAGCGTCTCACGCCGGCCAGAGCCTCACCGCACGCGGTGGAAGCCATCACATCGAGGAACACGGACATGTCCACTCCGCCCCAGCCGAACACACCTCCCTTCGCCCCCGTCACGGCGCACCCACAATCCGACCAGGTGATGCCCGGCTCGGTGAAGACCGCTCGGGTCCTGCTGTTCATCATCGGCGGCTTCCAGACCCTCGCCGCGATGATGCTCCTCTTCGCCGGCCTCGCCGCTCAGTCGGGCAGCGTCGACACAGCGGATCTCGAAGGCACCGCCGCACTCGAACTGATCCTCATCGGCGCCGTGACCCTCGTGCAGGCGGCGGTGGCCGTCGGGCTCGCGGCCCGCTTCCGCAGTGGCCGTGGCGGCGTCCGCATCGGCGCCATCGTGATCGGCGGCCTCATCGCCGCCAACGGTCTGATCAACCTCTTCACCGGCGGAGGGCTCTCCGTCCCCGGCATCGCCCTCGGCGGCCTCATCGGAGTCAACTGCCGTCGCAGGAACGCGATCGCCTACTTCAACCGCCCCCGCGACCTTCGCCCCCACTTCTCCTGACTCTCCCCGACCCACGCCTCCCCGGCAGGAGCCGACACCCCATGAAGCGCCCCCGTCCCCGCAGCATCCTCGGCAGCGCCATGGCCGCGACCATGGCAGCCTCCAGCCTTCTCGTCACGGCACCGTCCGCCCGAGCGGTCGACGGCAACCCCGCCACCGACTCCTCGTACGGGTTCACCGCGAAGCTCGTGATGGGAGACTCCGTCCGGTCGTGCACCGGCACGCTGGTCAACGCCCAGTGGCTGCTGACCGTGGCCAGTTGCCTCGCCGCCGATCCGTCCGCCGGCCACACGGTCGCCGCGGGTGCGCCGAAGTGGAAGACGACCGCGACGATCGGTCGCACCCAGCTCGATGCGACGAACGGTCAGGTCCGCAGCGTCGTCGAGCTCGTCCCGCGTACTGACCGCGACCTGGTCCTCGCCAAGCTCGACACACCTGTCCGCGGCATCCTGCCGCTGCGCGCCGCCGGCACCGCCCCGGCCCCGGGCGAGAGCCTCAAGGGCGCCGGTTACGGCCGTACGAAGGACACCTGGGTCCCCAACGAGCTGCGCACCGGGGCCTTCACCACGGGCCCGGTGACCGACACGGGGCTGCTCGTCGACGGCACTCCAGTCTGCAAGGGCGACACCGGCGCTCCCGTGATCCGGGAGAAGGACGGCCGGTTCGAGCTCGCCGGTGTCGTTACGGCCTCATGGCAGGGCGGCTGCCTGGGCACTCCCGCGTCCGAGACCCGCACCGGCGCCGCCGCGACCCGGGTGGACGACCTCGGCACGTGGATCAGGCAGTCCACCGCTTCCACGCTGACGCCGTGGCGCCTGCAGATGGTCACCACCGCCGGCAAGGACCTGTTCCACTCCATACGCGACAGCAACTGGGACTGGTCCGCCTTCGGAGACGTGGAGAAGGCCGCCGGCAGCATCGGCGAGATCGAGGTCGCGGCCGACGCCGCCGTCTCCGGCACCAACCACGTCCTCGCGCTCGGCAGCGACGGCGTCGTCTACCAGGCCACCCGCAACTCCAACGGCACCTGGGTCCCGTTCAGGGCCCTGACCGGCGAACTGGGGGCGCTCAAGGGCATCAGGAAGATCTCGCTCACCTCGATCGGCAGCAACCTCGGGCTTGTCGCGGTCACCAACAGCCGCGTCTACCACGCGAGCCGGGACGCGGCCGGCAAATGGTCCAAGTGGGGCGATGTCACCACAGCCACCGGAGCCTTGCCCGGCACCAACCCCGTGCCTGCGGAGATCACCGCGGCGAAGGTCGGCAACGCCACGCACGTCGGTGTCGTCACCACCGAGGGCCGCGCGTTCCACACCATCCGCAACGCCAACGGCACCTGGAACAAGTGGGGCGAGATCACCAAGATCTCCGGGCACCCCGCCAAGGTCAACGGCATGGCTTTCGCCGGCACCGGCAACGACCTCCAAGCCGTCCTCACCGAGACGGGCGGTGGCGTCAAGCACGTGGCCCGGATCGCCAACGGCACCTGGAGCGCCTTCGGCAACCTCAGCCCCATCCTCGGGAGCGGACCTGTCACCAGCGTCGCCGCCGCCTCCGTCGACAACGAGTTCCACGCCGCGATCATCACCGGCGGAGTGATCAGGCAGACCCTGCGGCACACCAACGCCACATGGGAGCCGGCGGACACCCCGCCCGGTGCCCCCGCCAACCCCACCCACCTCGCCATCACCGGCAGCTGGAACTAGCCCATCACCGAACTGCGGGGGCCGGCACCTGCCGACCCCCGCAGCCGTATCCGACGCACGTCCCCACCAGCCCTGAACTCTGTGTCTTGACCTAGGAGCACCTGTGCCTGCAAAGCGGTCACACCTCATGTGGCCTCTGGCCGCCACCGTCACCCTGACCATGGCGGCCTCGACGCCGTCGGCCACCGCCCTCACCGGGCAACCCGCCGCGGAGCTGAACTTCACCGCCAAGATCAACATCGCGGAGAAGACCGCCTGCAGCGGCGCGCTCGTCGACCCGCTCTGGGTGCTGACGGCCAAGAGCTGCTTCACCGCCGCCGGCATACCCGCCGCCGGAACTCCGGGACTCACGACGACCGTGACCGTGGGCCGTACCGATCTGAACCAGCCCGGCGGCAGCGTCCAGCAGGCGAAGGAAGTCTTCGCGCACCCCGACCGGGACCTGGCCCTCATACGTCTCACCCAGCCGGTCACGGACCCCGGCGTCAAGCCCGTACGCCTCGCCACGACCCCCGCAGCAGCGGGCGAGCAGCTCACGAAGGCCGGGTTCGGCCGTACGAAGACCGAATGGGTGCCCGCCAAGCTCCACACCGGCACGTTCACCGTGTCCTCCACCACCGACACCGCCGTCGAGCTCGACGGCTCCGCCACGGCCACCGTCTGTCAGGGCGACGCCGGCAGCCCGGCCCTGCGCACCGTCGACGGGGCCCCCGAACTGGTCGCCGTCAACTCGCGCTCCTGGCAGGGAGGATGCCTCGGCACCAACCCCGCCGAAACACGGACCAGTGCTCTCGAGACCCGCGTCGACGACGTGAGCCCCTGGTTCCAGGATGTCAGGGCCAGCCGCCCGCTCAGCCGGCTCTACGCCATCGGCGGCGACAACCAGATCCACGCTTCCACCGGCACCTACGACACCGCCGGAGACTGGACCGCCTTCGCCCCCGTCCCCGGCAGCAGCGCCATGAAGCAGATCTCCGCCGTCACCATGGGCTCCCAGCTCCGCCTCTTCGCAGTCGGTACCGACGGGAGGATCCGCAGCGCCAACAACGACTACACGGCCGGAACCTGGACCGCGTTCAACCAGGTGCCGGGCAACAGCGCGATCACACAGGTCGCCGCCGCCACCACGGGTGACAAGGTCCGCCTCTTCGCCCTCAGCAGCGACGGCAAGATCTACACCGCCACCGGCGACTACACCGCCGGCACCTGGACCCCGTTCACGGCCGTCCCGGGCAACGGCTCCATCCAGCGCATCGCCGCTGTCGCTATGGGTGACAAGGTCCGCCTGTTCGCCGTCGGCGGCGACAAGCGGATCTACTCGGCCAACGGCGACATGACGACCGGGACCTGGAGCGCGTTCAACCCGATCGCCAGCAGCGGCATCAAGAACATCGCCGCCACCGCCATCGGCAACAAGCTCCACCTCTTCGCCGTCGGTAACGACGACAAGATCCACACCGCCTTGGGCGACTACACCGTCGGTACCTGGACACCATTCGCCACCATCGCCAGCAGCGGAATCAAGGACGTCACCGCCACCGCCATCGGCGACAAGGTCCGCCTCTTCGCCATCGGCAGCGACACCCAGATCTGGACCACCGACCGCAACCCCAACGGCGCCTGGAGCACCTTCACTCCCGTCCGCAGTAGCAGCATCAAGGACATCTCCTCCACCGCAACCGCCAACTGACACATCACGCTCTGGATGGTGCTCGACGACTCCGAGCGAGATCACTGGCAGTTCACACCAGACACGGGCATAGCCCGCACGCCTTCGGAATGTGCCGCGAGGACGCCGCCCCGGCCATGACCGGATGCGACCTCAGCGCGCACGAGACGCGAAAGGGCGACGCCTGGAGGAGCACGACCGTGTGCTGCTCGGCTCCGGCCGGGACTGCCCGCGCTGCGAGGAGAAGCAGACCGACCGCCGCGCTCAGCACCAGGCGGCCGCGGCCACGCAGCCGGCCTACGACGTTCCGGCAGCACCAGTAGCCCCGGGCGCGCTGCCCGCGCCGCGCCCGGCCGTCGTCCCCGCTCGGGAGCCGGAGTTCGCCGACGTCGAGCGCGGGCCGGTCCTGGGCTGGCGCAACCGCGCCGCCGCCGACGACCAACTGGGGTTCGACCAGATCGACCGGTACGGCGAGCTGTCGGCGCCGCGCCTGTTCACCCGGGCGTTCACCGCCCAGGTGCAGCGCCTGGCGAGCCTCGGGCACCTCGACCTCGGCTGCACCACCTTGGGGGCAGGCGTGAGCGGAGGCGAGACGTCCGGCGCCTGCCTGGCCCAGGTCGCGGTGCGGACCGAGACCGAGAGGGAGGCCGCCCGGAAGAACGGCACCGGCCCGAAGGCGAAGCGCTACGGGCCTGGCAGACGCTCACCACCAGCGCCTACGCATACGAGCTCGGCGCCATAGGCCCGCCCCCGCGCTCGACGACGGTGGCGGTGGTTGGACCGCCCCCATGTCCCTCGCCGGGCCCTCCGTCGGGCGGCCGTCCGGCGAGCATCCGGCCGGCCGGCCGACACCCGGGAATCGGGCGAATCCTTTCATCTCGTCCGTATAGGCTTGCGGGCGCGGAACCCGCTCCGCGCCCCCTGCCCCCGACCCCAGGAGACCCCTCGGTGACCATCTCGCTCGCCCCCACCGACCTGCCCACCCCCGCCGAGGCCCCCGAGGCCGCCGAGGCCGTCGAGGCCCCCGAAGCCTCCGGGACCGCGGTCGACACCGTCCTCGACTCCGGCGAGTGGGTCGAGCCCGCCGCGCAGGCCGTCGCCGAGTCCGTGGTCCGTGACGCCCGCGACTTCGGCGTGTACGCGCGGACCGGCGGCTGGGCCTTCGCGCTGAAGGTGGCCCGCAGCGTGCGGCCCGGTGGCCAGTCGGCCGAGGGGTCGGAGAAGGTGTCGGCGAAGGCGTTCGCGGAGCTGGCGGGCTGCTCCCCCGAGCGGGTCATGCGCTACTACAAGGCGTGGGACATGGCCGCCGACGACGGCCTGGTGCCGCAGTTCGAGGCGCTCGCCCCGGGCGCGGACGTCGAGCTGCCCGAGGCCGACGTCTGGCTGTCGTACTACTCGTCCCGCAACAGCGCGACCTCGGTGCGCGGGCACGCGATCACCGCCGCCGCCGAGGCGGAGGGCATCAAGCCGACCAAGGCCCTGGAGGTCGCCGAGAACCCGACGGCGCTGCGGGCCGCGATCCTCGCCGACCCGGGCACGGCCGAGGCGGCGCGCGGGGCGCTGCTCGACCGGATGAAGGAGGACCCGGCGCTGCAGACCGAGATGGCCCGGGCGATCGCCCGCACCGGCGACCTGAAGAAGGCGGTGGCGCAGGAGGCCAAGGCGGCGGACCGGATCGAGTTCGTCCGGCAGATCGCGGAGGGCGGCCAGGTCAGGACCCCGGCCGGGCAGACCGTCGCCGCGCCGCCCGAGCTGCGCGCCGAGGCGGAGCGGCACCTGTCGCTGATCGACGAGCTGGACGACGCCGAGGAGGCCGGTGAGTGGGCCGGTGAGGCGTACGAGTCGGTGAAGACGCTGGTCGCGCAGGCGGTCGAGGCGGATCCGGCACTGCGGGTGCAGGAGCGCCGGGCGAAGTTCTACAACAGCCTGCAGAAGGCGACGAAGGTGTTCGAGGAGCTGACCCTGGACGAGGTCCTGGAGGAGGACGTCGTCGAGGACGACATGCTCCAGCGCCTGGAGGCGCTCCAGGACGCGATCGGCGCCTGCATCAGCGCGCTGCGGAAGGCCACCACCCCCGAGTCCTGACCCGAGTACGGCCCGGCCCCCCGGGCACCGTGCCCCCGGTCCCCGTGCGGGCCGGGGGCACGGTCGTACGCGCGCGTGTGCCGTACGCGCTGCGCCCGGGCCCGTACCGCGCGAGACTGGGACGGGAAGGAGGCGGCCATGGCCGAGCAAGGCAGCAACGGCGGCGGTGCCGTCGTCCCCGACGAGTTCCGGGGTCTGGTCACGGAGTTCCGCGGTCTCCTGGAGCGGTATCCGGGCGCGGTACGGCACTTCTCGCTCGCCTATCACCCGGCGGGGCGGGACGAGACGTCCGGCCCGACGACCCTCACCGTGGGGTTCGTCCAGCCCGTCTTCGAGTGCTCGGAGATCGAGCCCGGCTTCGTCGTCTGCGAACGCGTCGACGAGCAGTGACCGGCACGACCCGGCACGACTCGGCACGACCCGGGACAGGAGCGACCATGTCCTATCCGTCCGGCCGCCTGGGCGAGGACCATGTCCGGGCCCTGAAGGAAGCGGCCCGGCTGATCCACCGGGCCCGTACCGAGGCCGCCGCCGTGCTGGCCAGATCGGGCCTCGACGAGACCCTCGCGGCCCCCGGCGCCCTGGAGATCTGCACCGGCGTCCAGTCGCCGGGTCCCCCGGTCCAGCCCTGCGGCTGTCCGGGGTTCCGCGGCGACTCCGATTTCTGCTACAGCCAGTACCGCGACTTCACCGGGCCCGACATCGGCGCGGGCGCGATCATCCGGGTCTGCGGGCATCCGCGGGACGCCCACGAGTCGTTCTGACGGCCGGGCGGCCCCTCAGTCCTCGTGGCCGAGCTGGAGGTCGCGCTCGGTGCGGCCGCCGCCCGCGACCTGGAGGACGGTGGCGACCGGCGGGTAGCCGGCGGCGATGACGGTGTACTCGCCGGACGACAGGTCGACGAAGCGGAAGCTGCCGTCGGGGCCGGTGGTGAGGGTGTCGACGACGTTGCCCGCCGCGTCGAGCAGGGTGACCCTGGCGTCCTCGACGGGGCGCCCGCCACCGGCCCGTACCGTGCCGCGCAGCACCGCGCCGCCCGCCAGCTCGATGTCCTGGCGGGTCTCCCGGGAGGACTGCACGCTGACCGGGAGCGCCGCCGGGCGGAAGGCCGGGGCGCTGGCGGCGAGGGTGTACTCGCCCGCGACCAGCTCGCCGATGACATAGCCGCCCTCGCGCCCGCTGCGGGTGGAGGCGACGACCTCGCCGCGGACGTCGGTGAGGGTGACGGCGGCGTCCCGGACCGGGGTGCCGTCGGCGGTAACGACGGTGCCCGCGAGGCGGCCCGCGCCGCCGAGGACGACGTCGAGGTCGACCGGGCGTTCCCCGACGGTGACGGAGACGGCCTGCGGCTGGTGGCCGCCGGCCGCGGCGATCAGCACGTACGCGCCGGGTCCCGGCACGCTCAGCGCGTACCGGCCGTCGTCGCCGCTCGCGCCGCGGCCGACCTGGCGGCCCCGCACATCGATCAGGGTGAGCGCGGCGCGCGGCACGCAACTGCCGTCGTGGTGCTGGACGGTGCCGCAGACGGGCACTCCGGCGAGCAGCGGCACGGTCGCCGTCCGGGTGCCCGGGTAGCCGTTGTCGTGGGGGGTGTACGGCGGGTACGGGGCGGGCTCGGCGTCGGCGCCCCGGGCGTGCGGCAGCGGGCTTGCGGGGGCCTCGGTGGCGGGGGTGTGGTGGGACACCAGCGGTTTCTCCTTGAGCAGGCAGGCGAGGACGAGGCCGAGCGCGAGCACCGGCACGAGGTAGAGGAAGATCCGCGGCATGGCGTCCGCGTACGCCTGGACGAAGGCGTCGCGCAGGACCGGTGGCAGCGCGTGGACGACCTGCGGGGTGATGGCGTCGGCGGGCGGCAGCGCGGTGGTGCCGTCGTGCGGCAGCCGGGCGGCGAGGGCGTCGTCGAGGCGGGCGGCGAACAGGGTGCCGAAGATCGCCGCGCCGACGCTGCCGCCGATCTGGCGGAAGTAGTTGTGGGCGCTGGTGGCGGTGCCGAGGTCGGCGGGGCGCACCGAGTTCTGCACGGCGAGCACCAGGACCGGCATGACGAGGCCGATGCCGAGGCCGAGGACGGCCTGCCAGAGGCTGTACTGGAGGCGCGGGGTGTCGGCGTCGAGACGGGAGAGCAGCCACATGCCGACGGTGGAGACGGCGCCGCCGACGATCGGATACACCTTGTAGTGGCCGGTGCGGCTGATGAGCTGGCCGGAGACGACGGAGGCGATGACGATGCCGCCCATCAGCGGCAGCATCAGCAGTCCCGACTCGGTGGCGGTGGCGCCCTCGACCATCTGCAGGAAGGTGGGCAGGTAGCTGGCGGCGCCGAACAGGGCGATGCCGACGACCGCGCCGACCAGGCCGGTGACCGCGAACACGGGGTCGCGGAACAGCCGCAGCGGGATGAGGGGTTCGGGCGCGAAGCGTTCGACGACGAGGAAGAGCACCGCGGCCAGCAGGGCTCCGACGCCGAGGCCGAGGATGGTCCGCGAGCCCCAGGCGTACTCGGTGCCGCCCCAACTGGTCAGCAGCACCAGGCAGGTGGAGGCGGCGGCGAGCAGCAGGGTGCCGAGCACGTCGAACCGGGCCCGGGCGGTGGGCCGGGGCAGTTTCAGGACGGCGGCGACGACGGCGAGGGTGAGCAGGCCGAAGGGCACGTTGAAGTAGAAGCACCAGCGCCAGGAGACGTGGTCGGTGAAGAATCCGCCGAGCAGCGGCCCCGCCACGGAGGCGAGTCCGAAGGCCGCGCCGATCAGGCCCATGTAGCGGCCGCGTTCCCGGGCGGGCACGATGTCGGCGATGATCGCCTGGACGCCGATCATGAGTCCGCCCGCACCGGCGCCCTGGATGGCGCGGAAGGCGATGAGCTGGTCCATGGTGTGCGACCAGCCGGCAAGCCCTGAGCCGATGACGAACACGACGATGGCGAAGAGGAAGACGCCCTTGCGGCCGAGCAGGTCGCCCAGCTTGCCGTAGACGGGCAGGCCGATGGTGGCGGTCAGCAGGTAGGCGGTGATCGCCCAGGACATCCGGTCCAGGCCCTGGAGTTCGCCGACGATCTTCGGCAGCGCGGTGGCCACGATCATCTGCTCCAGGGCCGCGAGGAGCAGCGCCAGCATCAGGCCGCAGAACACCAGGCGGACCCGGCGCGGGTCGAGCGGTGCCGGCTCGGGGGCGGCCGGATGCGGTGGCGGCGGCTGTTCGGCGGGCGGTTCGTCCGCGAGGAACAGGGCTGTGCTGTCACCGGCCTCGGCGGCCTTGGTCATGGTGCTCGCACCCATGTGCTGCTCCCCTCGTCACGGCGTCTGCGCGCGCCATTCTTCGCATTGGCCGCGAAGCGGGAGCAAGTCGGGCGGTGCGGTGGGAGGGTGGCGCGGCGGCGCCGGAACATCCCTGCGGGGAGGCGCACTTGGGGCGCTCATCAGGGCGTTTGCCGGAGAGTCCGCGACCCCCGAGTGCGCCGGGCGCTCTTGCGGGGGTCGCGGGGAAACCACTCGAATCGGTGACGAAACCGGGCGTTACTTCCCGGCTCCGGTTTCCCGAGGCTACTTCTCGACGCCAGTTCTCGACGCCAGTTCTCGATACTGCCTCTTGAGGCTACTTCTCGACCTCGGCGGCGAGGTTGGCGAGCACGGCGTCGTAGATGCGGCCGAGGCCCTTGGGGGCGAAGGTCTTCTCGAAGAAGCCGCCGATGCCGCCCGCGCCGTTCCAGACGGTGGAGACGACGGCCTTGGCGCTGCCCTCACCGGCCGGGGTGACAGTCCAGGTGGTCACCATGGAGGAGTTGCGGTCCTTCTCGACGAGCTGGCCGTCGGTGGGCTCGCTGACCTCCAGGAGGCAGTCGCGGACCCGCTTGCTGGTCGCCTGGAGCTTCCAGTGGACGAGGGTGCCCTCGCCGTCGCCGCCTTCGCGCACCTCGTACTCGCTGAAGTGCTCGGGGAGCAGCTTCCCGCGCGTGCCGCTGTAGTCGGCGAGAGCGTCGAACACCGTCTCCGCGTCGGCGGCGATGACCCGTTCCGTCGTGGCCTCGACCTGCGCCATTGACTTCCTCCAGCTCGATTTCGGTGATTCTCGTGGTGCCCACGGGGGATACGGGGCAAGCCAACCACCTGGGCGCCGGGGGGCGAAATCCGGGTTGCGGTGATCAAGGGAACAGATGTTCTATTCTGGGGTTCGCCCCGACCCCCGAGGAGGCGCCCGATGCGCTGGGACCATCTGGCCGACCGGGCCGCTACGGCCACCGGCCCCGCCACCCTGGCCGGATCCGCGCCGACCGGATCCGGTCCGGCCGGATCCACCGCGACCGCGGCCGGATCCACCGCGACCGGATCCACCGCGACCGCGGAAGGCCTGTTCGACGCGGACGCGGTCACCACCCGCACCTTCGACACCCCCGAGTTCCGGGGCATCACCTTCCACGAGGTCCGCGCCCGGTCGATCGTGAACCGGGTGCCGGGCGCCTCCCGGATGCCCTTCGAGTGGACGGTCAACCCCTACCGGGGCTGCACGCACGCGTGTGTCTACTGTTTCGCGCGCAAGACCCACAGCTATCTGGACCTCGACACCGGCATCGGTTTCGACTCGCAGATCGTGGTGAAGGTCAACGCGCCGCAGCTGCTGCGCGCCCAGCTCGGGTCGCGCCGCTGGCAGGGCGCCCACATCGCGATGGGCACCAATGTCGACTGTTACCAGCGGGCCGAAGGCCGGTACAGACTCATGCCGGGGATCCTGGAGGCGCTGCGGGACCACGCCAACCCGTTCTCGATCCTCACCAAGGGCACCCTGATCCTGCGCGACCTGGAGCTGCTGCGGCAGGCGGCCCGGGTGACCGAGGTCGGGGTGTCGGTGTCCGTCGGGTTCACCGACACCGAGCTGTGGCGCACCGTGGAGCCCGGCACCCCGGCCCCCGAGCGCCGCCTCGACGTGGTGCGGGCGCTCGCCGGGAGCGGCATCGGCTGCGGGGTCCTGATGGCCCCGGTGATCCCGTTCCTCGGCGACCGGCCGGAGCAGCTGCGGGCCACCGTCCGCGCCATCGCCGAGGCCGGGGCGACCTCGGTCACCCCGCTGGTGCTGCATCTGCGACCCGGGGCCCGCGAGTGGTTCTTCGACTGGCTGCGGCAGCACCATCCCGGGCTCGTGCCGCGGTACGAGCGGATGTACGCGGCCGGGGCCTACGCGCCGACCTGGTACCAGCGCCGGATCACCCGTCAGGTGCACGAGCTGGCGGCCGAGTTCGGGATCGGACCGCACCGCAGGGGCGACGGCACCGGCCGCCCGGAGCCGGCGCCGGTACCGCTCCCCGACCACCACGCGCGTGTGCCCGACGGGCCGGAACAGCTCACCCTGCTGTGAACACCACTCCCTTGACGGTGTGTCACGTGAGCTGAACGGGTCAACTCTCGCCCCGGACCGTCCCGGCGCACCCGTCACGGGGCACCGACGCCGTATGACACCCCGCGCAGGAATGCTGATCGCCGCTGGGGCCCTGGTCGCCGGGACGGTCACCGTCCTGCCCGCCACCGCCACCGCCGCGTCCGAACCCGAGCCGTCCGCCCGCCCGATCGCCCCGGTCACCTGGACCGACTGCCCGACCAAGGCGTATCCGAGGCTGCAGTGCGCCACCCTCCGGGTGCCGCTCGACCACGACGACCCGGCCGGGCGGAGCATCGCGCTCGCGCTCACCCGGGTCCCGCACACCGCGCGGGTCTCGCAGGGCCCGCTCCTGGTGAACCCGGGCGGCCCCGGCGGCAGCGGCCGGACCCTGGCCGGGTTCGTGGCCGCCGCGCTGCCGCCCAAGGTGGCCGCGGGCTACGACGTGATCGGCTTCGACCCGCGCGGCGTCGGCCGCAGCGAGCCCGCGCTCAACTGCCGCCCCGGGCACTTCGATCCGGTGCGTCCCGACTCGGTGCCCGGCGGCGCGGACGTCGAGCGTGCGGGCCTCGACCGGGCCCAGGCGTTCGCCAAGGCGTGCGGCGACAAGTACGCCGACGTCCTGCCGTACATCGACACCGTCTCCACGGCCCGCGACATGGACGCCATCCGCAAGGCGGTCGGCGCGCCGCGCCTCAGCTACCTCGGCTACTCCTACGGCACGTACCTCGGCGCCGTCTACGCCCGCCTCTACCCGGAGCGGGTGCGGCGGATGGCGCTCGACTCGGTCGTCAACCCGCAGGGCGTCTGGTACGAGGACAACCTGGCGCAGGACCAGGCGTTCGACACCCGGCACAAGGACTTCTCCGCCTGGGTGGCGCGCAACGACGCCAGTTACCGGCTCGGCACCGACCCGGCGGCCGTCGAGGCGGCCTGGTACCGGATGCGCGAGGAGCTGACGGTCACCCCGGCGGGCGGCAAGGTCGGTCCCGGCGAGCTGGAGGACACCTTCCTGCCAGGCGGCTACTACGACGGCTACTGGCCGAAGCTGGCGGCGGCGTTCTCGGCGTACGTCAACGAGCACGACAGCGGACCGCTGGTGCGGGCGTACGAGGAGTACGGGGCGGTCGACGCGGCGGCGGAGAACGGCTACTCGGTCTACACGAGCGTGCAGTGCCGGGACGCGTCCTGGCCGCGCGACTGGAGCGTGTGGCGCAAGGACAACTGGGAGACCCACGCCAAGGCGCCGTTCTCCACCTGGAACAACGCCTGGTACAACGCGCCGTGCGCGTTCTGGCCGGTGGAGTCGCTGACCCCGCCGGACGTCAGCAACGACCAGGTGGCGCCGGTGCTCATCCTGCAGGCCACGGACGACGCGGCCACCCCGTACGAGGGCGGCGTCGAGCTGCACCGCCTGCTGCGGGGCTCCCGGCTGGTCGTCGAGGAGGGCGGCGGCAACCACGGGGTGTCGCTGATGGGCAACACGTGCGTGGACGCCCATCTCGCGGCCTACCTGGGCACCGGGAAGCTGCCGCGCGGCGCGGCGGGCGCGGAGGCCGACGCGGTCTGCGAGACGACGCCGGAGCCGGTGCCCGCGAAGGCCGAGAAGGAAGCGAAGAACGAGAAGGCCGGGAAGGGCACGGAGGAGCGGGCGGCGGGGACGCCGGTGGCCGCGGTCTCGGACCCGGGCACCACGCTGCACGGGATGCTCGGGCACGTACGCCACGGCTGACCGGACTCCTCCGGGCCCCGCAGGGCCTCACGGGCCTCAGAGGCCCGCCAGAGCGGCCCTGGCCGCGTCGCCGAGCCTCGGGTGGGGCAGCGCCGCGGTCAGGGCCGTACGGGCTTCCGGGCCGCCGAGCGCGGCCAGGCCCTCGACGCAGGCGAGGCCGACCCGCCAGTGCGGGTCGGCCGGGTCGAGCCGTCGGCCGAGGACGGTGACGAGCGCGGGGACGCTCTCCGGGGCGCGCAGCGCGGCGAGCAGCCGGACCGGCAACAGCGCGTAGGCCACCCGGAGTTCGTTGGTGGCGAGGGTCGCGGCGGCGCGGGCGGTGCGCGGGTCGCCGAGCCGGGTCAGGGCGTGCGCGGCGGCCACGCAGCGTTCCGGGTCACGGTGGTTGAGGAGCAGCACCAGCGCCTCGAAGGCGCGCGGGTCGCGTTCGAGGCCGAGCCGGAAGGCGGCGATCTCGCGGGCCCAGAGCGGCTGCCCCGGTGCGGTGAGGACCCGGTGGAGTTCCTCCGTACCGGCGGGTCCGGCGAGTTCTTCGAATGCCGCCATTGCCGCGGGGACGTCGTCGGCGGTGTTTTCCACCTCTTCCCGCAAACGATCGATCATCGAGCAGAATTCGGGGTCCGCGGCGAAATTCATATTCCGAAGACTATCCGCGACCGGGATCACATCATTCCCAACTCCTGAGGACTGGCGCGCTCGTTACCCGGCGGTTAATCTCAGGTGAGCGGGTCACCCCCCGCAGCCACCCGACGGCCTGGTGACGCAGCCGTCGGGACAGTTCGTTCGGTTCGGCAGTTTTCGGCGTGACCCCGGGACAGGGTCCGTCGCCTCTTTCTCCGCTTTTTCGCGCGCCCTTCGGGCCCTCGTGGATCCTCGCGCCCCGCGCCGCCTCCGCCGTTCTCCCGCGGAGTTCTCGGCGTTCCGCGCCGCACCGCCTTCAGTCGTCACTCTTCCTCTCAGGAGTCCCCTGATGGACACCCCTCTCGCCACCATCGCCGTCGTCGGTCTCGGCACCATGGGCAGCGGCATCGCCGATGTCCTCGCCCGGGCCGGCCGCGAGGTCATCGGCATCGACATCGACGAGACCGCGGCCGCCCACGCCGTGGCCGCCCTGGAGGCGTCCACCGCCCGTGCGGTGGCCCGTGGGCGCATCACCGAGGAGGAGCGGCAGGACGTCCTGGCCCGCTTCCGCACCTACTCCGACCTCCAGGCGGCGGCCGCCGCCGACCTGGTGATCGAGGTGGTGCCGGAGTCGTACGAGACCAAGCACGAGGTCTTCCGGGCCCTCGACGGCATCGTCCGCCCCGACACCATCCTCGCCACCGGCACCAACGCCCTCTCGGTGACCCGGCTGGCCGCCGACTCGGCGCGCCCCGAGCGCGTCCTCGGCCTGCACTTCTTCACCCCCGTCCAGGCCATGAAGCTGGTCGAGGTGGTCTCCTCGGTGCTCACCGACCCGCGCGCGGTCGACGCCGTCACCCGGCTCGCCCAGGAGCTCGGCAAGGAGCCGGTCGCGGTCGGCGACCGGCCCGGATTCGTCGCCGACGGGCTGCTGTTCGGCTACCTCAACCAGGCCGCCGCGATGTACGAGGCCAAGTACGCGTCCCGGGAGGACATCGACGCGGCGATGAAGCTGGGCTGCGGGCTGCCGATGGGGCCGCTCGAACTGCTCGACCTGATCGGTGTCGACACCGCCCGTACCGTCCTTGAGGCCATGTACGCGGCCTCCCACGACCGGCTGCACGCGCCCGCGCCGATCCTGGGCCAGCTCAGCGAGGCGGGCCTGACCGGCCGCAAGTCCGGCCGCGGCTTCTACACGTACGAGGCGCCGGGCTCGGCGACCGTGGTCCGTGACGCGCTCACCCCGCAGGGGGCGGTCGGCACCGGCGCGGGCCGCGAGGTCCGGTCGGTCGGCGTGGCCGGTTCGGGCACGATGGCGTCCGGGATCGCCGAGGTGTTCGCCAAGGCCGGGTACGGGGTGGTGCTCGCCGCCCGTACCCAGGAGAAGGCCGACGCCGCCAAGGCGCGGATCGCGAAGTCGCTGGCCCGCTCGGTCGACAAGGGGCGGCTGACCGGCGAGGCGCGGGACGAGGCGCTCGCCCTGATCCGTCCGGCCGGTTCGCTGGACGCGTTCGCCGAGGTCGACCTCGCGGTGGAGGCGGTCGCCGAGGACCTGGCGGTCAAGCAGGAGCTGTTCGCCCGCCTGGACAAGATCTGCCGGCCGGGCGCGGTGCTCGCCACCACCACCTCGTCGCTGCCGGTGGTGGCCTGCGCCCGGGCCACCACCCGGCCCGAGGACGTCATCGGGATGCACTTCTTCAACCCGGCGCCCGCCATGAAGCTGGTCGAGATCGTCCGGACCGTGCTGACCGGCGACGACGTCCACGCGACCGTCCGCGAGGTCACCGCGCGGATCAGGAAGCACGGGGTGGACTGCGGCGACCGGGCCGGTTTCATCGTGAACGCGCTGCTCTTCCCGTACCTGAACAACGCGATCAAGATGGTCCAGGAGCACTACGCGTCGCTCGACGACATCGACGCGGCGATGAAGCTGGGCGGCGGCTACCCGATGGGGCCGTTCGAACTGCTCGACGTGGTCGGTCTCGACGTGTCGCTGGCCATCGAGAAGGTGCTGCACCGCGAGTTCCGCGACCCGGGCCTGGCTCCCGCGCCGCTCCTGGAGCACCTGGTGGCCGCGGGCTGCCTGGGCCGCAAGACCGGGCGCGGCTTCCGCGAATATGCCCGCCGCTGACCCTGGCCACGGCACATACCAGGGGTGGGGCGGGCTGCTCGGCCCGCCGGGCGTCCGGGGGCCCGTGCGGGGGCCCCTGGGCGCCGCTCCGGGGCCCCCGCCCCCACCTGGGCACACTCCCGCTCCGATGCAGTACGTTCGGGGCATGTCCAAGGCCGCCAAGACACCCCGTGCCACACCCGCGCCCGACGCCCAGGAGAGCGCGGCGGGCACCCGTGCCGCCGCCCAGCGGCTGAAAATGCGCCGCGAGCTGGCCGCGGCGGCGATGGAGCTGTTCGCCACCAAGGGCTACGAGGCGACGACGGTCGACGAGATCGCGGCGGCCGCCGGGGTGGCCCGGCGCACCTTCTTCCGGCACTTCCGGTCCAAGGAGGAGGCGATCTTCCCGGACCACGACGACACCCTGGTGCGGGCCGAGGCGGTGCTGAACGCGGCGCCGCCGCACGAGCATCCGCTGGACACGGTGTGCCGGGGCATCAAGGAAGTCATGAAGATGTACGCGGGGTCGCCCGCGGTCTCGGTGGAGCGCTACCGGCTCACCCGCGAGGTACCGACCCTGCGGGAGCGCGAGATCGCCTCGGTGGCCCGCTACGAGCGGCTGTTCACGCGGTATCTGCTCGGCCACTTCGACGAGCGGGACCACCACGACGGCAACGACGACCCGCTGCTCGCCGAGGTGGCCGCGTCCGCCGTGGTCACGGCGCACAACCATGTGCTGCGGCGGTGGCTGCGGGCGGGCGGGCAGGGCGACGTGGAGGGCCAGCTGGACCACGCGTTCGCGATCGTGCGGGACACCTTCGGTTCGGGCATCGGCGCCCGGCCGGTGCCCGCGGGCGGCACCCCGGGTGGTTCCGCGGGCGCTTCGGCGGCGGCCGAGGCGGGTCAGGTCCGGCCGGTCATGGCCGCGCCGCCAGGCGCGCCGGCGGGCGTTCCCGCGGGCGCGCCGGTGGTCGCCTCGACGACGGGTGACGTGGTGGTCGCCGTCGCCCGGACGGACGCACCGCTCGACGAGGTCATGCGGACCATCCAGAAGGCGCTCGGGAAGGGCTGAGCAGCCGCCCGAGCGGACTCGGACGAGGGTCGCAGGAGGGTCGTACGAGGGCCGTCCCCGGTTTTCCGGGGGCGGCCCTCGTCGTATCCGCCCAGTTCAGGCGGGTTTTCGATCGATCATCGCTCATTCGAGAACAGCAGATTGCATCTGAGAGAAATTGTTGGCACGCAGTGCCTTGTCACGTGACACGGCGTGCCATACGTTGAAGTCGTCCGAGCGGCCGGCGCGGTGGAGATCTCCTCGTGCGCCGGCTGTCCCCACAGGCGATCCTGCCCGTGCGCCCGGACGCCTGCGTCACAGGCACCTCCTGCGCCACACCCGGCGCCGCCATCGCACCACCGCGCCGAACCGACGGCACACCTCCACAGCAGCAACCCCGACGAAACCCTCAGCGCGTCCCCCGCAGGGACGCCGCACCGCCGGAGGCATCCCGTGAAGGACATCCTGGACGCGATCCAGTCGCCCGATTCCACCTCGGCCGACTTCGCCGCCCTCAAGCTCCCCGAGTCGTACCGCGCCGTCACCGTCCACAAGGACGAGGCCGAGATGTTCGCCGGGCTCGAGAGCCGCGACAAGGACCCCCGCACCTCGCTCCACCTGGACGAGGTCGCGCTGCCCGAGCTCGGCCCGGGCGAGGCCCTGGTCGCCGTCATGGCCAGCTCGGTCAACTACAACTCGGTCTGGACCTCGATCTTCGAGCCGGTCTCGACCTTCGGGTTCCTGGAGCGCTACGGGCGCCTCTCCGAGCTCACCAAGCGCCACGACCTGCCGTACCACGTCATCGGCTCCGACCTCGCGGGCGTGGTGCTGCGCACCGGCCCCGGCGTCAACTCCTGGAAGCCCGGCGACGAGGTCGTCGCGCACTGCCTGAGCGTCGAGCTGGAGTCCTCCGACGGCCACAACGACACGATGCTCGACCCCGAGCAGCGGATCTGGGGCTTCGAGACCAACTTCGGCGGCCTCGCCGAGGTCGCCCTGGTCAAGTCCAACCAGCTGATGCCGAAGCCCGGCCACCTCAGCTGGGAGGAAGCCGCGGCCCCCGGCCTGGTCAACTCCACCGCGTACCGTCAGCTGGTGTCCCGCAACGGCGCCGGGATGAAGCAGGGCGACAACGTCCTCATCTGGGGCGCCAGCGGCGGACTCGGCTCCTACGCCACGCAGTTCGCGCTGGCCGGCGGCGCCAACCCGGTCTGTGTCGTGTCCTCCCCCGAGAAGGCCGACATCTGCCGTGCCATGGGCGCCGAGGCGGTCATCGACCGCAACGCCGAGGGCTACAAGTTCTGGAAGGACGAGCAGAACCAGGACCCGCGCGAGTGGAAGCGGTTCGGCTCCAAGATCCGTGAGCTGACCGGCGGCGAGGACATCGACATCGTCTTCGAGCACCCGGGCCGCGAGACCTTCGGTGCCTCCGTGTACGTCACCCGCAAGGGCGGCACCATCACCACCTGCGCCTCGACCTCGGGCTACATGCACCAGTACGACAACCGCTACCTGTGGATGTCGCTGAAGCGGATCATCGGCTCGCACTTCGCCAACTACCGCGAGGCGTGGGAGGCCAACCGCCTGATCGCCAAGGGCAAGATCCACCCGACCCTGTCCAAGGTCTACTCCCTGGAGGAGACCGGCCAGGCCGCCTACGACGTGCACCGCAACCTGCACCAGGGCAAGGTCGGCGTCCTCGCGCTCGCCCCCGAGGAGGGCCTCGGCGTGCGGAACCCGGAGCTGCGGGCCCAGCACCTCGACGCCATCAACCGCTTCCGCAACGTCTGACCCCGGGAGCCGACATGACAGAGCGTCAGAATCCGCAGGGGCGGCGGGAGAAGGACCGGCCGTGGCTCATGCGGACCTATGCCGGCCACTCCACGGCCGAGGCGTCGAACGAGCTGTACCGGCGCAACCTCGCCAAGGGCCAGACCGGTCTCTCGGTGGCGTTCGACCTGCCCACCCAGACCGGCTACGACCCCGACCACATCCTCGCCCGCGGCGAGGTCGGCCGGGTCGGCGTGCCGGTCTCGCACCTCGGTGACATGCGGCGGCTGTTCCAGGACATCCCGCTGGAGCAGATGAACACCTCGATGACGATCAACGCCACCGCGATGTGGCTGCTGGCGCTCTACCAGGTGGTCGCCGAGGAGCAGGGCGCGGACATCACCCAGCTCCAGGGCACCACCCAGAACGACATCGTCAAGGAGTACCTCTCGCGCGGGACGCACGTCTTCCCGCCGGGACCCTCGCTCCGGCTGACCACCGACATGATCGCGTACACCGTCAGCAACATCCCGAAGTGGAACCCGATCAACATCTGCAGCTACCACCTGCAGGAGGCGGGCGCCACGCCGGTGCAGGAGATCGCGTACGCGATGTCCACCGCGATCGCCGTCCTCGACGCCGTCCGCGACTCGGGCCAGGTCCCGCCGGAGCGGTTCGGCGAGGTCGTCGCCCGGATCTCGTTCTTCGTGAACGCCGGCGTCCGGTTCATCGAGGAGATGTGCAAGATGCGCGCCTTCGGCCGCATCTGGGACACCGTCACCCGGGAGCGGTACGGCATCGAGAACGCCAAGCAGCGCCGCTTCCGGTACGGCGTCCAGGTCAACTCGCTCGGTCTGACCGAGGCCCAGCCGGAGAACAACGTCCAGCGGATCGTCCTGGAGATGCTGGCCGTCACCCTCTCCAAGGACGCACGCGCGCGTGCCGTGCAGCTGCCCGCCTGGAACGAGGCCCTGGGCCTCCCCCGGCCCTGGGACCAGCAGTGGTCGCTGCGCATCCAGCAGGTCCTCGCGCACGAGTCGGACCTCCTGGAGTACGAGGACATCTTCGCCGGTTCGCACGTCATCGAGGCCAAGGTGGGCGCCCTGGTCGACGAGTGCCTGGCCGAGATCGAGCGGATCCAGGAGATGGGCGGCGCGATGGCCGCCGTCGAGTCCGGCTACCTGAAGGCGCAGCTGGTCTCCTCGCACGCCGAGCGGCGGGCCCGGATCGAGTCCGGCGAGGAGAAGATCATCGGCGTCAACATCTTCGAGACCACCGAGCCCAGCCCGCTCACCTCGGACCTGGACACCGCGATCCAGACCGTCGACCCGGCCGTCGAGGCCCGGGTGGTCACCGCGCTGGCCCGCTGGCGCGCCGAGCGGCAGGAGTCCAGCGACCGGCAGGGCAACGGCGACCCGTTCGTCTTCCCCACCGTCCGGCAGGCCCTCGACCAGCTGAAGGAGGCCGCCAAGGGCACCGAGAACCTGATGGAGGCCACCCTGGAGTGCGCCAGGGCCGGTGTCACCACCGGTGAGTGGGCCGGGGCGCTGCGCGAGGTGTTCGGCGAGTTCCGGGCCCCGACCGGGGTGTCGTCGGCGCCGGTCGCGGTGCCCGCCGAGGTGGGCTCGCCGCTCGCCGAGGTGCGCCGCAAGGTCGAGCTGACCGCCCGGGACATGGGCGTCGGCAAGCTCCGCTTCCTGGTCGGCAAGCCGGGCCTGGACGGGCACTCCAACGGCGCCGAGCAGATCGCCGTACGGGCCCGCGACGCCGGGTTCGAGGTGGTCTACCAGGGCATCCGGCTGACCCCCGAACAGATCGTGGACGCCGCCGTCGAGGAGGACGTGCACGCGGTCGGCCTGTCCATCCTGTCCGGCTCGCACGCCCAGCTGGTGCCGGACGTGCTCGACCGGCTGCGCCTGGCGGGCGCGGCCGACATCCCGGTCGTCGTCGGCGGGATCATCCCGAACGCCGACGCCGAGGAGCTCAGGGCGGCCGGCGTGGCCGCCGTCTTCACCCCCAAGGACTTCGGCATCACCGGGATCATCGGCCGTATCGTCGACGAGATCCGCAAAGCGAACCAGCTCGACCCCCTGGAGGTCCCCGCATGACCAGCCCTGCTTCCCCCGTGAACCGGCTGCGCCCCCGCCGCTCCTGCCTGGCGGTCCCCGGCTCCAACCCGCGCTTCCTGGAGAAGGCCCAGGGCCTCGCCGCCGACCAGGTCTTCCTCGACCTGGAGGACGCGTGCGCGCCGCTGGCGAAGCCGGACGCCCGGCACACCATCGTGAAGTTCCTCAACGAGGGCGACTGGACCGGCAAGACGCGGGTCGTGCGGGTCAACGACTGGACCACCCACTGGACCTACCGTGACGTGGTGACGGTGGTCGAGGGCGCCGGGCAGAACCTCGACTGCATCATGCTGCCGAAGGTGCAGAACGCCGAGCAGATCGTGGCCCTCGACCTGCTGCTCACCCAGATCGAGAAGACCATGGGCTTCGAGGTCGGGAAGATCGGCATCGAGGCGCAGATCGAGAACGCCCAGGGCCTGGTCGAGGTCAACGCCATCGCGCGGGCCTCGCAGCGGGTGGAGACCATCATCTTCGGCCCGGCCGACTTCATGGCCTCGATCAACATGAAGTCCCTTGTGGTGGGCGAGCAGCCGCCCGGCTACCCGGCGGACGCGTACCACCACATCCTGATGAGCATCCTGATGGCGGCGCGCGCCAACAACCTCCAGGCGATCGACGGCCCGTACCTGCAGATCCGCAACCAGGAGGGCTACCGGGCGGTCGCCCAGCGGGCCGCCGCCCTCGGTTTCGACGGCAAGTGGGTGCTGCACCCGGACCAGGTCGCCGCGGCGAACGAGATCTTCTCGCCCTCGCAGGAGGACTTCGACCACGCCGAGCTGATCCTCGACGCGTACGACTACTGCACGTCCGAGGCCGGCGGGAAGAAGGGTTCGGCGATGCTCGGCGACGAGATGATCGACGAGGCGTCGCGCAAGATGGCGCTGGTGATCTCCGGCAAGGGCCGGGCCGCCGGGATGACCCGTACCAGCTCGTTCGAGATCCCGGAGGCCTGAGTCCCATGCAGTTCGGCCGCACCTACGAAGAGTTCGAGATCGGCGCCGTCTACAAGCACTGGCCCGGGAAGACGGTCACCGAGTACGACGACCACCTCTTCTGTCTGCTGACGATGAACCACCATCCGCTGCACCTGGACGCGAACTACGCGGAGAACACCACCGACTTCAAGCGGAACGTGGTCGTCGGCAACTACGTCTACTCGCTGCTGCTCGGCATGTCGGTGCCGGACGTCTCCGGGAAGGCGATCGCCAACCTGGAGATCGAGTCGCTGCGGCACGTGGCGCCGACCTTCCACGGCGACACCATCTACGGCGAGACCACGGTCCTGGACAAGACGCCCTCGCGGTCCAAGAGCGACCGGGGCATCGTCCACGTCGAGACCAAGGGCTACAAGCAGGACGGCACGCTGGTGTGCGTGTTCCGCCGCAAGGTGATGGTCCCGACGGCCGAGTACATCGACGCGCGCGGCGGCGAGCAGCCCGGCCGCCCCGAGCTGAAGGAACAGGGGAAGTAAGCCATGGCGCGACTCGCCCAGACGCACGGCCTGACCGACGTCCAGCAGGAGATCCTGGCCACCGTGCGGGACTTCGTCGACAAGGAGATCATTCCGGTCGCGACGGAGCTGGAGCACCGTGACGAGTACCCGCAGCGGATCGTGGACGGGCTGAAGGAGCTCGGCGTCTTCGGTCTGATGATCCCCGAGGAGTACGGCGGCCTCGGTGAGTCGCTGCTCACCTACGCGCTGTGCGTGGAGGAGATCGCGCGCGGCTGGATGTCGGTGTCCGGCATCATCAACACCCACTTCATCGTGGCGTACATGCTCAAGCAGCACGGCACCGCGGAGCAGAAGGAGTACTTCCTGCCGCGGATGGCGGCCGGCGAGGTGCGCGGGGCCTTCTCGATGTCGGAGCCGGGGCTCGGCTCGGACGTGTCGGCGATCACCTCGAAGGCGGTCAGGGACGGCGACGAGTACGTCCTGAACGGTCAGAAGATGTGGCTGACCAACGGCGGTACGTCAACGCTGGTCGCCGTTCTCGTCCGAAGTGACGAAGGACACCCGGAGGGGACGGCCCCGCACCGGTCGATGACGACCTTCCTGATCGAGAAGGAGCCCGGTTTCGGTGAGGTGCGTCCCGGCCTCACCATTCCCGGCAAGATCGAGAAGATGGGTTACAAGGGCGTCGACACGACCGAACTCATCATGGACGGACTGCGCATTCCGGCCAATCGGGTCCTCGGCGGGGTCACCGGGCGAGGGTTTTACCAAATGATGGACGGCGTCGAGGTCGGCCGCGTGAACGTGGCGGCCCGTGGTTGCGGTGTCGCTCAGCGTGCTTTCGAACTCGGCGTCCAGTATGCCCAGCAACGTCACACTTTCGGAAAGCCGATCGCCCAGCACCAGGCCATTCAGTTCAAGCTGGCCGAGATGGCTACCAAGGTCGAGGCCGCCCATGCGATGATGGTCAATGCAGCACGCAAAAAGGACTCCGGGGAACGAAACGACCTTGAGGCCGGGATGGCGAAGTACCTCGCCTCCGAATACTGCAAGGAGGTCGTCGAGGATGCCTTCCGTATTCACGGTGGCTACGGGTTCTCCAAGGAGTACGAGATCGAGCGTCTCTACCGCGAGGCGCCGATGCTGCTCATCGGTGAAGGTACCGCCGAGATCCAGAAAATGATCATTGGTCGTCGGCTGCTCGAGGAGTACCGCTTCCAGGGTTGATTGTCGCTTTTGAGCCGGTATGGCCGCGAAGAAGATCACACCCTGTGTTCGGCTTCCGGCCGCCGACTCGGCTTCCGCCTTGCCCAGTTGCGGCCCGCAACCGATAGCATCGCCGGAAAGCCGCCGTCCCCCGTTGCCAGCGCGGCATCATCCGCTACGAAGGTCATCCATGCCCCACAGCCAAACCTCTGCACACCGCGACAGCCTCAAGGGCGTACGCATCGCACGCGGAGCATCGCCGTGGCTTCTGCCGACCGTCGCCACCGCGGCGCTGAGCCTCGCGCGCTCGCGCAGGTCGACGCGCGCCAAGGCCGTCGCCGTCCCGGTCACCGCTCTCGCGGCCGGAATGCTGTGGTTCTTCCGCGACCCCGAGCGCGAGATCGCTCAGGGCCGGGTCATCTCGCCCGCCGACGGCGTGGTGCAGAGCATCATGCCGTGGAAGGACGGACGCACCCGCGTCGCCATCTTCATGAGCCCGCTGAACGTGCACGTCAACCGTGCGCCGCTGGCCGGCACGGTGACGTCGGTGGAGCACGTGCCCGGTGGCTTCGTGCCCGCGTTCAACAAGGAGAGCGAGAACAACGAGCGCGTTGTCTGGCACTTCGACACGGAGCTCGGCGACATCGAGATGGTCCAGATCGCGGGCGCCGTCGCCCGGCGGATCGTGCCGTACCTCCCGCAGGGGACGAAGGTCGAGCAGGGTGACCGGATCGGGCTGATCCGCTTCGGCTCGCGCGTCGACATCTACCTCCCGGAGGGCGTCGAGGTCGCGGTCGAGGTCGGCCAGCCCACGACCGCGGGGGTGACTCGCATTGACCGTGATTGATCCCGACACACGCGCCGCCGACTGGGCGGCCGAGGCGGAGTCCGACGCCGCCGAGGAAGCCGAGGAGATGCCGCTGTCGTTGAGGCTGTCCATAGCGGACGCCCTCACGCTCGGTAACGCCACCTGTGGCTTCATGGCCGTCTACTTCACCACCACCGGCATCCTCATCCCGCACCTCACCGGCAGCGGCGTGGAGACCGGCATGGCGCGGCACTCCGCCGCGACCGCGGTGATCCTGATGCTCGGCGCGGCGATCTTCGACCTCTTCGACGGCATCGTGGCCCGCAAGCTGCGCAGCTCGCCGATGGGCGCGGAGCTCGACAACCTGTCGGACCTGATCAGCTTCGGCCTCGCCCCGGCGTACTTCGTGCTCGTGTACGGCATGGTCGCGGACGACGCCCACCAGAAGGTCTCGGCGGTGGCCGCGATCGTGGTGCTGCTTGCGGTGGTGCTGAGGCTCGCGCGGTTCTCCTGCGTGACGATGAAGGACGGCATGTTCCAGGGCATGCCGAGCCCCTTCGGCGCGCTGACGGTGGTCTCCATCATCCTGCTGGAGCTGCCGTTCATCCCGACGCTGCTGGCGATCATCGGCACGGCGTGGCTGATGGTGAGCCGGGTCGAGTACCCCAAGCCGCGGGGTGTCCTCGCGGTGGCGATGCTCAGCTGGATCGTCGGGGCGATGGGCATGCTGGCGGCCTGGGCGTTCGACGCCCCCGGTGGTCAGCTGCTGCTCCAGACCGGCTGCGCGCTGCAGGTGGTGCTGGGCGCCGTGATCCCCCTCTTCGCGACCGCCCGGCGAGTGAACACCTTCCGCGACAACCGCCGCGAGAGCCGTGAGGCCCGCGAGGCGGAGGCGGCGCAGCTGCGCTGACCCGCGCGGCGGCGGTTCGTGTACGTGTTACGGGAAGGGCCCCGGACGTCTTGGACGTCCGGGGCCCTTTCGCGTACGGGGGTCCCTCGTGTACGGGAGTCCTTCGTGTCCGGGTGCGGGGGCCTCGGGACCTTCCCGGCGTCCGGGAAAGGCCGGAGGACCGGGAGACCCGCCCCGATCCGCCCCGGTTGCCCCCAGGGGCCCTGCGCGGGCCTCCGGGGGTGTCCGTGAGCGGGGTACGGGCTACGCCAGGTGCTCGCGGGCGATCGACTCGGCGACGCGCTCCAGGAGCGGGCCCGCGTTCGGCATCGACTTCGCCGGGTCGGGCTCCAGGGCGGTGAGCGGGTACGCCCGGGAGATCCCGGCGCCCGCGAGGGCGTCGGCGGACAGGGCGAGCCGGCCGCAGACCGCCACGACCGGCTTGCCGGCCGCGCGGGCCGCCGCGGCGACGCCCGCCGGGGCCTTGCCGTGCAGGGTCTGCTCGTCGAGCGAGCCCTCACCGGTGATCACCAGGGTGGCCCGGTCGAGCGCGGGCGCGAAGCCGAGCACGTCCAGCATCAGCTCGATGCCGGGCCGGAAGCTCGCGCCGAGCAGCAGCGCGCCGTAGCCGATGCCGCCCGCGCCGCCCGCGCCCGGGGACGCGGCGAGCTCGGCCGCCTTGGGCCCGATCGCCTTCTCCAGGATCTGGGCGTAGTGCGCGAGCGCCGCGTCCAGGGTCGCCACGTCATCGGGCGTGGCGCCCTTCTGCGGGCCGTACACGGCCGCGCAGCCCTTGGGGCCGGTCAGCGGGTTGTCCACGTCGCTGGCGAGCACGAACTCGACCTCGGCGAAGCGCGGGTCGACGCCCGACAGATCGGCCGAGGCGAGCCCGGCGAGGGCGCCGCCGCCGGGGCCGACCGGGGCCCCTTGGGCGTCCAGGAAGCGGGCACCGAGCGCGGCCAGCATCCCGGCGCCGCCGTCGGTGGTGGCGCTGCCGCCCACACCGAAGACGATCGAGGTGGCGCCCGCGTCGAGCGCGGCGCGCAGCAGCTCGCCGGAGCCGTACGTGGTCGCGGTCAGCGGCGCGAAGACGCCCGCCGGGAGCAGCTGGAGGCCGGACGCCTCCGCCATCTCCACCACGGCCGTGCTCCCGCGCAGCGCGTACGCCGCGGTCACGGGCTCGCCGAGCGGCCCGGAGACGGTGACCTCACGCCGTTCGAACCCGGCCGCGACGGCCGCGGCCACCGTGCCGTCGCCGCCGTCGGCGACCGGCAGTGTCTCGACCGCCAGCCCCGGGACGACCCGTCGCAGCCCGGCCGTGACCCGCTCCGCGACCTGTACGGCCGTGAGCGAGCCCTTGAACTTGTCGGCCGCGACGAGCACCGTCGCGACCTCTCCTGCTCCGTCCGTCACCTTGCATCCCTTGCTTTCGAACGTGCAGTCGCGCCGAGGCCGACCCTATCCGTAGCGGAAGACGGCGTGCCACCCCCGGATAACACGAAATTCCCCACCATAGTGGGGCGTCATGAGCACGGAACCGATCGATCAGAACCCCAGCCCAGGTCCACGGCCCGATACGAAGGTCATCGGGATCGGGGTGGCGGCCGTCGTCGCGGTGGTGGGCTGGGCGGCCCTGGGCAAGAGCTCCTTCGACGACGCCTCCTCCGCGGCCCTGCGCTGGGTCCTCGCCGACTTCGCCTGGCTGTTCGTCACGGCGGCCGACATCTTCCTTGTGCTGTGCGTGGTGATCGCGCTCAGCCGCTTCGGCCGGATCAGGCTCGGCGCGGACGACTCGGAGCCGGAGTTCACCAACCTCGCGTGGATCGCGATGATGTTCAGCGCGGGCATGGGCATCGGCCTGATGTTCTACGGGGTCGGTGAGCCGCTCCAGCACTATCTGAACCCGCCGCCGGCCAGCGGCGTCGAGCCGCAGACCGGGGCGGCGGCGCGGACGGCACTGGAGTACTCGTTCTTCCACTGGACGCTGACCCCGTGGGCGATCTACGGCATGGCGGGCCTCGCGCTCGCGTACGCGGGCTTCCGCAAGGGCCGCGGCAACACCCTGAGCGCCGCGTTCGTGCCGCTGATGGGCGAGCGGCGGGCCCGGTCCTGGCCGGGCAAGGCCATCGACCTGCTGGCCGTGTTCGCGACCGTCTTCGGCACCGCGACCAGCCTCGGGCTCGGCGCGCTCCAGGTGGCGGAGGGCCTGAACATCACCACCGGCATCGAGGACTCCACCAGCACCGAGCTGATCATCATCGTGGTGCTCTCGGGGGCGTTCGTGCTCTCGGCGTTCTCCGGGCTGCACAAGGGCGTGAAGTGGCTGTCCACGGTGAACATCGTGCTGGCCGCCTGTCTGATGCTGTTCGTCTTCCTGCTCGGCCCGACCGTCTACATCCTCGACACCATCCCGGCCTCGGTCGGCGGCTATCTGCACCAGCTGCTGCCGATGGCGAGCCGCACCGGGGCCTTCTCGGACCGGGCCTGGCTGGGCGCCTGGACGATCTTCTACTGGGCGTGGTGGCTGTCCTGGGCGCCGTTCGTCGGCACCTTCATCGCCCGGATCTCGCGCGGCCGGACGGTGCGCGAGTTCCTCTTCGGGGTGCTGCTGGTGCCCTCGGGCGCGACGGTGATCTGGTTCTGCGTGATGGGCGGCACCGCGATCCGGCTGGACTCGACGGGCGAGGCGGACCTGGCGAGCGCGGTGAAGGACGGCGCGGAGGCGTCGCTGTTCGCGATGCTGGACGCGCTGCCGATCGGCACCATCACCTCGTACATCGCCATGCTGCTCGTCATGACGTACTTCGTGACCAGCGCCGACTCGGCGTCCCTGGTGATGGGTTCGCTGACCAGCCGGGGCGCGCTGCACCCGCCGACCTGGCTGGTGGTCACCTGGGGTGTGCTGATGGCGGCGGTGGCCGCGGTGCTGCTCGTCGCGGGCGGCCTGAACTCGCTGCAGACGGCGACGATCCTGGTGGCCCTGCCCTTCGTGCTCGTGATGCTGGGGCTGTGCTGGGCGTTGCTCAAGGAACTGCGCGAGGACCCGGGCGCGGGCCCGGCCCGGCACCACGCGCTGCACGGTGTGCGGGACGCGGTACGGGCGATGGTCGGCGACGCGATCACCGAGCAGGGCACGGTCCGCCACCACCGGCTGCGCCGGGCGGCGAGGTCCCGGACGGAGGCGGACTCGGGGCCGGGGTCGGGGCCGGGGTCCGGGCCGGGCTCGGGGTCGGGGTCCGGATCCGGGTCGGGCTCGGGCTCGGGTGAGGAGTGAGCGGCGGGACACCCCCTAAGGTGACGGGATGACGACTCCGACGCCCGACTACGCCACGTACATCGCGAGCCTGCCCCGGATCCTCGCCGGGGCCGCCGCCCTCTTCCGGGACGCGGCGGGCCGCGTCCTGATCGTCGAGCCCAACTACCGCGAGGGCTGGGCGCTGCCGGGCGGCACGGTGGAGTCGGACACCGGCGAGACGCCGCGGCAGGCGGCGCGGCGCGAGACGGCCGAGGAGATCGGCCTGGACGTGGAGCTGGGCGCGCTGCTCGCCGTCGACTGGGTGCGGAGCACGGCCCGGCCGCCGATCGTGGCGTACCTGTACGACGGCGGGGTGCTGTCCGACGAGCGGCTCAAGGCGATCCGGCTGCAGGAGGAGGAGCTGCTCTCCTGGCGGCTCGTCGAGCCCGCCGAGCTGCCCGGGTACCTCCCGGGCAGTCTGGGTCTGCGGACGGTCGCCGCGCTGGGCGCGCTCGCGGACGGGCGGGGCCCGGTGGAGCTGGAGGACGGGCGCCCGGCGCGCTGAGGGGTACGGGTACGGCCGGGCGCGCGGTGTCCGGGGCGGCGCCGGGGCCCGTGGCTCAGCCGTGTTCGGGGGCGGGCGGGTTGAGTCCGTCCTTGTCGCGCGGTTCCTCGCGGGCGGCGACCCGGGCCTCGGTGCGGTGGCCGTGCGCGATGTAGTCGCGGACCACCGCCTCGACCGCGTCCTGGGGGCTCCCGATGCCGGACAGGACCATGACCTCGACCACGAGTTCGGCGTCGAGGGTGATGTTGACCTTCGCCATGCCGGGAACCTAGCACCCGGCAATCCGCTCGCGGGAGGCCGTGCGGCCCGCCTACGCTCGCCGTATGACGATGGTGGCGATTCTCAGCGGAGCCGGTATCTCCACGGACTCGGGCATCCCGGACTACCGGGGCCCGAACGGGGTGTGGACCCGCGACCCCGACGCGGAGCGGCTCGTCACCTACGGGCCCTACATGGCCGACCCGGAGATCCGCCGCCGCTCCTGGCGGATGCGGCTCGACGGCCCGGTGCTGCGGGCCGAGCCGAACGCGGCGCACCACGCGGTCGCCGCGTACGAGCGGACCGGCAACGCGCTGCGGGTGATCACCCAGAACGTGGACGGCCTCCACCAGGCGGCCGGGGTGCCCGAGCGCAAGGTGCTCGAACTGCACGGCTCCGCGCGGTCGGTGGTGTGCACGGGGTGCCACGCGCGCTCCTCGATGGACGAGGCCCTGGCGCGGGTCACGGCGGGCGAGGCCGATCCGGCGTGCCGGGAGTGCGGCGGCATCCTGAAGTCGGCGACGGTGATGTTCGGGCAGCGGCTCGACCCGGTGGTGCTCGGTGACGCGATGTCGATCGCGAAGGCGGCGGACGTCTTCATCGCCGTCGGCACCAGCCTCCAGGTCCAGCCGGCCGCCTCCCTCGCCGGCCTCGCGGCCGAGCACGGCGCCCGCCTGATCATCGTGAACGCCGAGCCCACGCCGTACGACCCGGTCGCCGACGAACTCGTCCGCGAGCCGATCGGCACGGCACTGCCCGCGCTCCTGGAGCGGCTGCGGTGACCGGCCGGTTCGCTCAGAACAGTGTGCCCGCGTCCGCTTCCGGTGCGCCCGACTCGAAGGCCAGCAGGCGCTGTTTGCGGCTGAGGCCGCCGCCGTAGCCGGTGAGGCCGCCGCCCGCGCCGATCACCCGGTGGCAGGGGACGATGATGCTGACCGGGTTCTTGCCGTTGGCGAGGCCGACCGCGCGGGAGGCGCCGGGGCTGCCGAGGGCCTCGGCGAGTTCGCCGTACGTCCGGGTCTCCCCGTACGGGATGCGGCAGAGCTGGTCCCAGACGCGGAGCTGGAACGGGGTGCCGATGAGGTGCAACGGCAGGTCGAACGTGGTGAGTTCGCCCGCGAAGTAGGCGTCGAGCTGGCGCACGGTCTCGGTGAAGGGGCGCGGGTCGGGCTCGCCGAAGGTGTCCTCGGCGGGGCGGTGGCGCTGGTCGGTCATGTGCACACGGCTGAGGACGCCGTCGACGGCGACCAGGGTCAGCGGCTCGTAGGGGCTGTCCACGACCGTGTGGCGGACGGTGGGTGACATGGTCGGAGTTCCTTACGCGGGGAGGTCGTTACGCGGGGAGGTGGTTGATGGGGTGGGCGTCGGTGGCCCACAGGTACTGGACCGCGTAGGCCCGCCAGGGCCGCCAGGCGGCGGCGCGGGCGGTGAGCGCGGCCGGGGTGGCGGGCAGGCCGAGCTGTTCGGCGGCGCGGCGGACCCCGAGGTCGCCGGGGAGGAACGCGTCGGGGTCGCCGAGCGCCCGCATCGCGATGATCTCGGTGGTCCAGGGCCCGAAGCCGGGCAGCGCGAGCAGCCGGGCCCTGGCTTCGTCCCAGTCGCTCTCGGGGCCGAGCGCGAGCGTGCCGTCGGCGAGCGCCGTGACGAGGCTCAGCAGGGTGGTGCGGCGGCTGCGGGGCATGGCCAGGGTCTCGGGGTCGAGCCCGGACAGCGCCTCGGGGCCAGGGAACAGGTGGGTGAGGCCGCCCTCGGGGTCGTCGACCGGCTGCCCGTACGCGGTGACGAGGCGGGCCGCGTGGGTGCGGGCGGCGGCCGTGGACACCTGCTGGCCGAGCACCGCCCGTACGGCGAACTCGGCGGCGTCGACGGTCCGCGGCACCCGGCGGCCGGGACCGGCGTCGATCAGCGGCGCGAACAGCGGGTCGGCGCGCAGCTGTTCGTCGACGGCGACCGGGTCGGCGTCGAGGTCGAGCAGGCGGCGGCAGCGGCTGATGGCGTGGGTGAGGTCGCGCGGGTCGGTGAGCGCGAGCCGGCAGTGGATGTGGTCGGGGCGCGGGGAGAGGGCGACGATGCCGTGCCCGTACGGGAGGGCGAGCGTGCGGCGGTAGGCGCCGTCGCGCCACTCCTCGACGCCGGGGACGGCGGTCGCGGCGAGGTGGCCGAAGAGGTTGGAGGGGTTGAGCGGGGTCCGGAACGGCAGCCGCAGGGTGATCACGCCGGGCGCGGACGGAGCCGCGGACGGGGACGCCGACCCGGACGGGGGCGTGGACGTGGGTGCGGGAGTGCCGGGGGCGCGTCCGGTACGGTCCCGGCGCCCGGCCCGGTCCGCGCGGTCGCGGAGTTCGCCGGGGGTCAGCGCGAAGACCTCGCGGACGGTGTCGTTGAAGGTGCGGATCGAGGCGAATCCGGCGGCGAAGGCGATCTCGGCCATCGGCATCCCGGTGGTCTCGATGAGCACCCGCGCGGTCTGCGCCCGCTGGGCGCGGGCGAGCGCGAGCGGTCCCGCGCCGAGTTCGGCGAGGAGCTGGCGCTCGATCTGGCGGCTGGAGTAGCCGAGCCGGGCGGCGAGGCCGGGCACGCCCTCGCGGTCCACCACGCCGTCCTGGATCAGCCGGACGGCCCGGGCGACGGCGTCGGCCCGCGCGTTCCACTGCGAGGAGCCCGGGCTGGTGTCGGGGCGGCAGCGCTTGCAGGCGCGGAACCCGGCCCGCTGGCAGGAGGCGGCCGTCGGGTGGAACTCCATGTTCTCCGGCTTGGGCGGCACGACCGGGCAGCTGGGGCGGCAGTAGATCCGGGTGGTGCGGACGGCGGTGAAGAAGACGCCGTCGAAGCGGGCGTCCTTCGACCGCACGGCCCGCAGACAGCGCTCGGTGTCGGTGTGCATGACTCAAGGATGGGCGACGGGCCCGGCTCGGGCTGGCGGAAAAACGACATCAAGGTCGCTCGGCCTCGGACCGGGTCACGCGCCCTCGCGTCCGTCGGCTGCCGCCCGCGTCTCCGCCAGGGCGCGGACGAAGGTCGTGTACGCGTGCTCGTCGAACAGCACGAACCGCACCTCGCGCACCGGCGCCGCCGTCTCCGTGAGAACGGTGCGGAGGGCGACGCGGGCCCCGTCGTCCATGGGCCAGCCGTAGATGCCGGTGGAGACGGCAGGGAAGGCGACGGTCTCGGCCCCCAGCTCGGCGGCGACCCGCAGCGACTCGCGGTAGCAGGACGCGAGCAGCGCGGTCCGGTCCTCGTCGCGGCTGTGGACCGGGCCGACCGTGTGCACCACCCAGCGGGCGGCGAGCTCCCCCGCCGTGGTCGCGACGGCCTGGCCGGTGGGCAGCCCGCGGCCGTAGTGTCCGGCGCGGAGCGCGCGGCACTCGGCGAGGATCGCGGGCCCGCCCGCCCGGTGGATCGCGCCGTCGACCCCGCCGCCGCCGAGCAGCGAGGAGTTGGCGGCGTTGACGATGACGTCGGTGTCCTGGTCGGTGATGTCGCCGAAGGCGAGGACGATCTCGGGGCGGTGGACGCCCGGGCGGCTGCTCATGCCTCCATCGTCCCGTCGTCGGCGGGTTACGTCTCCCGATTTCGCGTGCTCGCCCCGGGGCGGACCGGGAACCGGGTGGGCGCGGGTGGCGTGGGAGGAGGCGGGGCCTCGGGGCGGCCGGGGCCGGGCGGGGGGGCTTGGCGTGGTGGACGAGCGGCTGCTGGCCGAGGTGCGGCGGGACGCGGACGAGCTGCGGTCACGGGCGGGCGCCGACCCGGAGCGGTACCTGCCGCGGCTGTTGGTCTGCCTGCACGGGCTCGTCGGGCTGCTGACGGAGGACCCCGGGCGGTACGCCGAGGCGACGGTGGTGCTCGGGGAGGCGGTGGAGCACTTCCGTACGCTCGCCGCCCGCGATCCGGCGGAGCACGGGCCAGGGCTCGCCGCGGCCCTGGGGCAGCGGGCGCTGCTGCTCGGGCTGCTCGGCCGCCGGGCGGAGGCGCTGCCGCCCGCCCGTGAGGCCGTGGGGCTGCTGCGGGCGGCGGCCCGGCGCGACCCCGGGCAGCTGCCGGACCTGGCGCTCGCGCTGACCAATCTGGGCAATCAGCTGGCGGAGCTGGGGCAGCACGCCGAGGCATTGGAGCTGATCAGGGAGGCGGTCGCGATCCGCCGCCGGTCGGCCGACGCGGCGGGGCTCGCGTCGGCGCTCGCGGATCTGGGCATCAAGCTCGGCGAGATGGACCGCAAGGACGAGGCGGTCGTCACGCTCCGCGAGGCGGTCGAGCTGTTCCGGGCCGGGGCCGGTGGGGTGGGTGGGGCGGGTGGGATCGCCGGGGCTTCGGGGTCCGGGCGGGCTGCCCGGTCCGCCGATCCCGGCCAGCACTACGCCACCCTGCTCGCCCTCGTCCGGGAGCTCGACCAGCTCGGGCGCTCGGCGGAGACCGCCCCGTTCGTGGCGGAGGCCCAGGCCCTGCGGCAGTCGCTGGCGGCGGCGGATCCGGGGGTGCTGCGGGCGATGGACTCGGTGCTGCGGAGCCACGGCACCTCGGTCACCCCGGACGGCCGGTTCCGGCGCGAGCCGCTCCGTACCGCCACCGCCCCTGGGGCGGGCGCCGGAGCGGGGACAGGGGCGGGCGCGGGGGCCCGGCGTCCTGAGCCGATCGCCCCGGACGCGCTCCAGCGGGTGCACCGGCTGAACGACCAGGCCCTGGGGCTCGTCGCGGCCGGGAGTCTCGATCTCGCCGCCGCGACCCTGCGCGACGCGGTCGGACTGTGCGAGGCGCACGCCCCGGGCGACCCGAGGGCGGCCCTTGCCCTGGCCCGTACGCTGCACAATCTGGGTCTGACGGAGAGCTGGCGCGGCCGGCACCCGGAGGCGTTCGGCGCCGTCGACGAGGCGGCGCGCCTCTACCGGCGGCACCTCGGTGTCGCGCCCGAGCGGCTCCGTCCGGTGCTGGCCGATGTGCTCGACAGCCTGGGCAGCAGGCTCGCCGCCCTCGGCCGCCACGCGGAGGCGCTCGCGCCCGCCCAGGAGGCCGTCGTCCTCTACCGCGCCCTGGTGGATCGGGATCCGGACACCCATCTGCACGGTCTCGCCCGGGGGTTGAACAACCTGGGCATCCGGCTCACCGACATGGACCGTCACGAGGACGCGCTGCGCGCGGCCCGTGAGGTCGTGGCCGTCTACCGCAGGCTGCGCGCGGACGCGCCGGGGAGATACCGGTACGGGATGTGCCACGCGCTCGGCAATCTCGCCCTGCGCCTGGCGCGCACGGGCCGCGACGACGAGGTCCTCGCGCCCACGATGGAGGCCCTGGACCTGCTGTTCGAGATGCGTGGCCCGCACCATCCCAGCGACGACGTCGGGTCCCTCGCGGAGTCCCTGGACTGGCTGGCCTGGTACCACCGCAAGCACGGCCGGCGCGCCGAGGCCCGCAAGGTGAAGCGGGCGGCCGCCGAGCTGCGGCGCTGAGCCGGGGCGCGGCGGCCTGGACGTGGCGGCCGGGGCCTACCGCGCGGGGGTGCGCAGGCGGCGCCAGACCGCCTTGGCCGCGTTGTGGCCGGACATGCCGTGCACGCCGGGTCCCGGCGGGGTGGCCGAGGAGCAGAGGAAGACCGCCGGGTGGGGCGTGTGGTAGGGCAGCAGGGACAGCTTGGGGCGCAGCAGCAGTTGCAGACCGCGGGCGGCGCCGCAGGCGATGTCGCCGCCGATGTAGTTGGCGTTGCGTTCGGCGAGTTCGGGCGGGCCCGCGGTGGCGCGGGCGAGGACGAGGTCGCGGAAGCCGGGCGCGAAGCGCTCGATCTGGCGCTCGATGGCGTCGGTGAGGTCGCCGCGCCAGCCGTTGGGGACGTGGCCGTAGGCCCAGAAGACGTGCTTGCCCTCGGGGGCGCGGCCGGGGTCGACCAGGCTGGGCTGGGCGGTGATGAGGAACGGGGCGGCGGGCGCGGTGCCGGAGGACGCCTGGTCGAGGGCGGTGGCGATGTCGCCTCGGGTGGGGCCGATCTGCACGGTACCGGCCCGGCGGGCGGCCGCCGCGGTCCAGGGCACGGGCCCCGACAGGGCGTAGTCGATCTTGAAGGCGGCGGCGCCGTAGCGGTAGCCGTCGTAGGCGGCGCCGAGCCCGGCGATCCGGGCGAGGGCGGTCGGTGAGGTGTCGAAGACGTAGGCGCGGGCGGGCGGCAGGTCGTCGAGCCGCTTGACCTCGAAGTCGGTGTGGACGGTGCCGCCGAGTTCCGTCAGGTACGCGGTGAGGGCGTCGGAGATCGACTGGGAGCCGCCCCGGGGCAGCGGCCAGCCGTTGGCGTGCGCGGCGAGCGCGAAGACCAGGCCGACGGCGCCGGTGGCGAAGCCGTCGAGCGGGGCGATGACATGGCCGACCAGGCCCGCGAACAGGGCCTGCGCCTTCTCGTCGCGGAAGCGGCGCATCAGCCAGGTGGACGGCGGCAGCCCGGTGAGGCCGAACCGGGCGAGGGTGACCGGGTCGCGCGGCAGCGCGGTCAGCGGCAGCTGCATGAAGTCGCGGGCGAGGCTGTCCCAGCGGCCGAGGAAGGGCTCGACGAGCCGCCGGTACGCGCCCGCGTCGCGCGGTCCGAACGAGGCGGCGGTCTCGGCGACCGAGCGGGAGAGGACGGCCGCGGTGCCGTCGTCCCAGGGGTGCGCCATGGGCAGCTCGGGGTGCAGCCACTCCAGGCCGTGCCGGGCGAGCGGCATCGACCGGAAGACGGGCGAGCCGATGCCCAGCGGGTGCACGGCGGAGCAGGGGTCGTGGTGGAAGCCGGGGAGGGTGAGCTCCTCCGTGCGGGCGCCGCCGCCGACGGTGGACTTCGCCTCGAAGACCGCGACCGAGAATCCGCGCCGGGCGAGCTCCACGGCGGCGGTCAGTCCATTGGGTCCCGCCCCCACGACGACGGCATCGAGCATCGACGGCACCTCGGACTCCTTCGTCAGCCGACGGCCAAGGGTCCCAGCATATTCCCGGCCCCGTACGGGACTTAAGCGCCCCCACGCGGGACCGGCCAGGGCCCCTCCCGGGGCCCCGGGCCCATGTCTAGCCCGCGAGCAACGTCCGCACCCGGGCGGCGGTGGCCGCGTCCCTGGCCGCGGTGAAGGGCAGCGCGTTGCCGCCGGTGATGCGGAACGGCTCGCCGTCCACGGTCACGTCCGCGCCGCCCGCCTCGGCGACGAGCAGCAGGCCCGCCGCGTGGTCCCAGGCGTACTCCCAGGAGAAGGCGACGGCGTCGAGCTCACCGCGGGCGATCGCCAGGTACTCCAGGCCCGCCGAGCCGCAGGGGCGCGGGGCGACACCCTCGGTGCGCAGGCCGAGCAGGGCGCGCTTCTGGTCGGGGGTGGTGTAGTCGGGGTGCGAGGTGGCGACCTCGAGGGTCGCGCCGGGGGCGGGCGCCCCCGACCGTATCGGCGCACCGTTCAGCGTGGCGCCGTGGCCGCGGACGGCGACGGCGAACTGGTCGAGCACCGGGGCGTAGGTCCAGGAGGCGAGGATCTCGCCGCGCAGCGCCAGGGCGACCAGGGTGCAGAAGCCGGCTTCGCCGCGGACGAACTGGCGGGTGCCGTCGACGGGGTCGACGATCCACACCGGGGCGTCGCCCCGCAGTGCCTCGTACACCGCCGGGTCGGCGTGCACGGCCTCCTCGCCGACCACCACGGAGCCGGGCAGCAGGGCGGTGAGGGAGGCGGTCAGATGGGCCTCGGCGGCGCGGTCGGCGACGGTGACGAGGTCGTGCGGCCCGTTCTTCTCGACGATCTGGTCGGCGTCGAGCTGCCGGAAGCGCGGCATGATCTCGACCGCGGCGGCCTTGCGGACCGCCTCCTCGACCTCGGTGGTGTTTCCGGCGAGGACATGGGCCAGGAAGTCGTCGATAGGGGTCACCCTCGGGCTAGGTCCGGTCACGGTTCGTTCGGTCATGCGTCCATCCCACCACACCCGTCTGACATCGCGGAGGCGCTGCGGCGACCTGTGGATAACCGGCGGACGACCCCGGGGCCACGCGTACCCTTTGATCACGTTCACCCGCAAACATCCAGGGAGCGCCGATGCACGGCGAGTACAAGGTTCCGGGCGGCAAGCTGGTCGTCGTCGACCTCGACGTGGCGGACGGCGTGCTGCGCCGGGTCCGCGTCGCGGGCGACTTCTTCCTCGAACCCGACGAGGCGATCCTGGCGATCGACCGGGCCCTCGAAGGTGCCCCCGCCGACACGGACGCCGCCGGTCTCGCGGCCCGCATCGACCAGGCGCTGCCGCCGGGCACCGAGATGTTCGGGCTGACCACGGAGGGCATCGGGGTCGCGGTCCGCCGCGCGCTCGCGCACGCCACGGACTGGACGGACTACGACTGGCAGCTGATCCACGAGGCCCCGCAGTCGCCCGCGCTGCACATGGCGCTCGACGAGGTGCTGACCGCCGAGGTGGCCGCCGGACGGCGGCCGCCGACGCTGCGGGTGTGGGAGTGGGGCTCCCCCGCCGTGGTCATCGGCAGCTTCCAGTCGCTGCGCAACGAGGTGGACCCGGCGGCGGCCGAGCGGCACGGCATCGAGGTGGTGCGCCGGATCAGCGGCGGCGGCGCCATGTTCATCGAGCCGGGCAACACCATCACGTACTCGCTGTCGGTGCCCGACGCCCTCGTGCAGGGCCTGTCGTTCACCGACAGCTACGCGTATCTCGACGACTGGGTGCTCGGGGCCCTCGGCGACATGGGGGTGAAAGCCTGGTACCAGCCGCTGAACGACATCGCCACGGACGCCGGGAAGATCGCCGGGGCGGCGCAGAAGCGGATGGTCGCGGGCGCGGGCGCGGTGCTGCACCACGTGACGATGGCGTACGACATCGACGCCGACAAGATGACCGAGGTGCTCCGCATCGGCCGCGAGAAGCTCTCCGACAAGGGCACGAAGAGCGCGAAGAAGCGCGTCGACCCGCTCCGCCGCCAGACCGGCCTCCCCCGGGAGGCCGTCATCGACCGCATGATCAGCTCCTTCCGCGGCCGTTACGGGCTGTCGGAGGGGCGGATCACGACGGAGGAGATGGCGCTGGCCGAGGAGCTGGCCGGGACCAAGTTCGCGACGGCGGAGTGGACGGCGCGGGTGCCGTAGGGGCCGTAAGGGCCGTAAGGGCCGTAAGGGCCCTACGGCCCCGGGTCCTGGGGGTCAGGCCGCCGACGGGGCGCGGGCGACGAGGACGAACTCGTTGTAGGGGAAGACCTTGCCGACCGAGCGGGCGAACGGGAACGAGTAGGAGCGCTCGACCGTCAGCCCGGCCTTCTCGGCCTGGACGCGCATCCCGTCGAAGTCGACGAAGCGGACGTGGGTGGCGTCGGTCTTGTACCCGGCCTCCTGCGGACAGATGAGGACGACCGAACCACCGGGCTTCACCAGCGGCAGGTACTCCTCCAGGACCGACTGCGCCAGCGTCTCGTCCATGTGCTCCAGGACGTGGGCGCACAGCAGGCTGTCGAAGGAGCCCGGCCCGCAGTCCGGGGCCTCGGACAGCTCGTCCGGGGTGTAGGCGGTGAGGCCGCGGTCCCGGCAGGTGGCCACCGAGGTGGGGTTGTGGTCGACGCCGACGCTGTCCGGTCCGCAGTTCAGCAGGTTCCGGCCGAGCCCGCACCCGACGTCCAGCACCCGGCCGAGCCCGAGCCGCTTCAGATTCCACCGGTAGGGGGCCTGAGTGGGCAGGAAGCGCTTGATCCCCGAGGTCTCCAGCCGGGCGAGGCGCTGGGTGTAGTCGGAGGATTCCGTGCCGGGCATCGACGACCGCCTTCTCTTGCGTTGTGTTGCGTGAAGGGGAAACGACACCGCGTGGAAACGGGTTACTGCTGGAGCGCACGACGGCTTCTCCGCGGTGAAGGCACGCGGAGACCGCTGTGGGCGCCGCGCCGCGCTTCCCGAAAGGCTATACCGGCGACGCCTCAAGCCGAAGGGATGCGGGAGAAGATCCGCCGGGGAAAATCCGGGTGAAGGGACGGTGGCTCAGGGCGGTGGCCCGGCCCGCCCGCCCGAGCGGTGCGCGGTACGGGCCGCCGCCGCGCGGGCGGCCCGCAGCACCGTGGACACCTCGCCGATCGTCGCTCCGGTCGCGAGCGCGGCGCGCATCGCGGGCAGACCGGCCCCGTCCGCCTCGGCTGCCCCGCGCAGCAGGCCGAGGGCGGCGTCGACCCGCTCGTGGCAGCGCCAGGCCCGCAGCTTCGCCAGCCGTTCGGCCTGTCGCAGCGCCGCCGGTGACGGGGGTTCGGGAGCCGCGGGAAGATCCAGCGGCCAGGACTCGGGGGCGGGCACGGAGCCGGGGGTGGCGAGCGAGATCCGGATGCCCTCCGCCGCGCCGAAGCGGACCACCCGGGCGATCAGCCGGTCCTCGTCCGCCCCGGCCCGTCCCGCGCTCCGCAGCAGCACCGAGCACCGCCGGATCGCCCGGCCCTGTTCCTCCTGCACCAGGTGGTAGAGGAGGAGCAGGGCGACGCCCGGTGTGTCGATCGTCAGCCGGGTGGAGACACCCCGCAGCGGGACCCCGCCGAAGAGGATCCGCATGTCGTCGATGGAGTCGACGGCCGTCCCCCCGATCCCCACCAGACCGCGCGCCCGCGGGGAATCGCTGTCGATGCCCATCCGGCTGGGCCAGTCGAAGGCGACCGACAGCTCGGCGGCGCCCCGAGCACCCCGCGCGTTCCGCCCGAGCCACGTGCTCCGCGCACTCCCCGCGCTCCGCCCGCTCCACGTGTTCCGCGTGACTGGTCTCATCCGATCACCTGTGTGTCCCTGGCGGTCCCTGGCGATGGTGCTCCGGGTCGTCGCGGTCGCGCGCGAGACCTGCCCGCTGAGCAACATCCGGCTTTTCGCCCGCCGCGTCCAGACGGCGGGCGGGGTCTCGCCGATTCCTGCCCGCCCCGGGTCCGGCGAACCAGGTCCGGCGAACCGGGACCGGCGGCCCTCCCCGCCCCGACACCCGTCCCCTTATTGCACATATATTGCAGTTGCAGTCTGCACGCAGAAGGAGAGAAGGCCGATGAGCGGACCAGTGGTGCTCGGGATCGAGTCGTCGTGCGACGAGACCGGCGCGGGGATCGTGCGGGACGGAAAGCGCCTCGCGCACGTCGTGGCGTCGAGCATGGACGAGCACGCACGCTACGGCGGCGTCGTGCCCGAGATCGCCGCCCGCGCGCACCTCCAGTCCTTCAACCCGGTCGTCCGCGAGGCACTCGGTCAGGCCGGGCTGCGGCTCGGCCAGATCGACGCGGTCGCCGTGACCACCGGACCCGGCCTGTCCGGCGCGCTCCAGGTCGGGCTGGCCGGGGCGAAGACCCTCGCGTACGCGGCCGGGGTGCCGCTGTACGGGGTGCACCACCTGGCCGGGCACGTCGCCGCCGACACCCTGGAGCACGGCCCGCTGCCCACCCCGTGCGTCGTCCTGATCGTCTCCGGCGGCCACACCTCCCTGCTGCTCGTCCGGGACCTGGTGCGCGAGCCGATCCTGCACCTCGGCGACACCCTCGACGACGCGGCCGGCGAATGCTTCGACAAGGTCGCCCGGATCCTCGGCCTCCCCTATCCGGGCGGGCCCGCGATCGACCGGGCGGCCCGGGACGGCGACCCGCGCGCCGTGGCCCTGCCGCGCCCGCTGACCCGGCCCGGGGACGACCCGTACGCCTTCTCCTTCTCCGGCCTGAAGACGGCCGCCGCCCGCTGGGTCGAGAAGCACCGTCTCCAGGGCGCCGAGGTGCCGGTGGCGGACGGCGCCGCCGCGCTCCAGGAGGCCGTCGCCGACGTGCTGAGCCGCAAGGCGCTCGCCGCCTGCGCCGCGTACGACGTGAAGACGCTGATCGTGGTCGGCGGGGTGGCCGCGAACTCCCGGGTCCGCGCCCTGACCGAGCAGCGGTGCGCGGCCGCCGGGGTCGAGCTGCGGGTGCCGCCGATGACCCTGTGCACGGACAACGGCGCCATGATCGCGGCCGTCGGCGACCTCCTCGTACGCGCCGGGGCCGAGCCCGCGCCGCTCGACGTCTCCATCGACCCGTCCGCGCCGCTGGAGTACGCCTCCCTGAACCCGGCGGCGGCGCCCCCGGTGCGGGCCGCCTGAGGCCCACAGGACCGGGCCGATCCGCCCCCGTCTCCCCCAGCGTCCTCCGACCGGAGAGTTGAGAACCTTGCGTACCGCCGAGATCCGCCAGCGCTTCCTGGACCACTTCGCCGCCCGCGGCCACACCGTCGTCCCCAGCGCGCCGCTGCCCACCCCCGACCCGACGCTGCTGTTCGTCAACGCCGGGATGGTGCCGTTCAAGCCGTACTTCACCGGCGAGGCCGCACCGCCCTGGGAGCGGGCGACCAGCGTGCAGAAGTGCGTGCGGACCCTGGACATCGAAGAGGTCGGCAGGACCACCCGGCACGGCTCGTTCTTCCAGATGAACGGCAACTTCTCGTTCGGGGACTACTTCAAGGAAGAAGCCATCGCCTTCGCCTGGGACCTGTCCACCAGGCCGCAGGCCGAGGGCGGCTACGGGCTCGACCCGGAGAAGATCTGGGTGACCGTCCACCACTCCGACACCGACGCCCGCGGCATCTGGCGCGAGGTCGCCGGGCTGCCCGACGCCCGGATCGTCGAGCGCGGCGACGAGGACAACTTCTGGTCCATGGGTGTGCCAGGACCCTGCGGCCCCTGCTCGGAGCTGTACTACGACCGGGGTCCGGCGCTCGGCCGCGAGGGCGGTCCCGCCGTCGACGAGGACCGGTACATGGAGTTCTGGAACCTCGTCTTCATGCAGTACGAGCGCGGGGCGGGCACCGGCAAGTCCGGCTACCCGATCCTCGGCGAGCTGCCCCGCCGCAACATCGACACCGGCATGGGTCTGGAGCGGATGGCCACCCTGCTCCAGGGCGTCGACAACCTGTACGAGATCGACGAGACCCGGCCGGTCCTGGACCGGGCCGCCGAGCTCGCGGGCGTACGGTACGGGGCCGACGCGACCGCCGACGTACGGCTCCGGGTCGTCGCCGACCACGTCCGCACCGCCCTGATGCTCCTCGCCGACGGCACCGCCCCCGGCAACGAGGGCCGCGGCTATGTGCTCCGCCGCATCCTGCGCCGCTCGGTGCGGGCCATGCGCCAGCTCGGCTTCCACGACCGCGCTCTGCCGGAGCTGCTGCCCGCCGCCCGCGACTGCATGGCCCCGTCCTACCCGGAGGTCGTCGCCTCCTTCGCCCGGATCTCCGACCAGGCGTACGGCGAGGAGGACGCCTTCCGCGCCACCCTCAAGCAGGGCACCACCGTCCTCGACACGGCCGTCGCCAAGGTCAAGGCGGACGGCGGGCGTTCGCTGCCGGGCGCGCAGGCGTTCCTGCTCCACGACACGTACGGCTTCCCCGTCGACCTCACCCTGGAGATGGCCGCCGAGCAGGGCGTCGAGGTCGACCGGGACGGCTTCACCGCGCTGATGAACGCCCAGCGCGAGCGGGCCCGCACCGACGCCAGGGCCCGCAAGTCCGGCGGTGCCACCGACACCGGCGCGCTGCGCGCCGTCCTGGACGCGCACGGGCCGACGGACTGGCGGGCCTGGGAGACGCTGACCACCGAGTCCCGCGTCCTCGCCCTGATCGGCGCGGCCGGGCCCGTACCGGTGGCGCGGACCGGCGACATCGTGTCCGTCGTCCTGGACCGCACCCCGTTCTACGCCGAGTCCGGCGGCCAGGACAGCGACGCCGGTCTGCTGTCCGCCGCCTCGGCGGAGGCCGAGGTCATCGACGTGCAGCGGCCGCTGCCCGGTCTCGTCGTCCACCAGGTGCGGATCACCGCGGGCGAACTGGCCGCCGACGACACGGTCCACGCGGCCGTCGACGCCGAGTGGCGGCTCGGCGCCCGGCAGGCCCACTCCGGCACCCACGTCCTGCACGCCGCGCTCCGCGAGATCCTCGGCCCCACCGCCCTGCAGTCCGGCTCCTACAACCGGCCCGGCCACCTGCGGCTCGACTTCCCGTGGCGCGGCGCGCTCGGCCCGGCGGTCCGCTCGGAGGTCGAGGAGGCCGCCAACCGCGCGCTGCGCCGCGACCTGCCGGTCGGGGTGCGCTGGATGACGCTGCCGGAGGCCAAGGAGCTCGGCGCGCTGGCGCTGTTCGACGAGACGTACGGCGAGAAGGTCCGGGTCGTCGAGATCGGCGGCGCCTGGTCGCGCGAGCTGTGCGGTGGCACCCATGTCGAGCACGCTTCGCAGATCGGCACCGTGGCCCTGACCTCGGAGTCGTCCGTCGGCGCCGGGATGCGGCGGCTTGAGGCCGCCGTCGGCATCGAGGGCTTCGGCTATCTGGCCCGGGAGCGCGACCTGGTGGCCCGGATCGCCGAGCAGCTCGGCGCGCCGCGCGCCGAACTCCCCGAGAAGATCACCGGTCTTCTGGACCGGCTGAAGGCCGCCGACCGGGAGAACGCCCGGCTCAGGCAGCGGGCGACCACCGCCCGGGCCGCCGAGCTCGCCGGGCGGGCCGTCGACGCGGCCGGTGTCCAGGTCGTCACCGCCACCGCCGAGGGCGGCGCGGACGAGGCGCGGGCGCTGGCCGGCGCCGTCCGCGACCGGCTCCCGGCTGGCGTGCCCGGCGCGGTCGGCGTCGGCACGGCGGCGGGTGTGGTCGTCGTCGCCCTGAACAAGGCCGCCCACGCGGTGGGCCTGGACGCGGCCGCGCTGGTCAAGCGGCTGCTCGGCGGTCGCGGCGGCGGCTCGGCCGAGCTGGCCCAGGGCGGCGGGCTGGCCGCCGAGCGGGTCGAGGGCACGCTCGCGAAGCTGCCCCGGGTGATCGGCGAGCGCTAGCGGTCCTGGGCCGCCGCCCGTTCGGGCGGCGGCCCAGGACCCGCGTCGGCTCAGTCCTGCGGCAGGCGCGGGGTGCGCGGCGGCTCGGTGCGCCGGTCGCCGGTGCGCTCGAAGGCGGCCGCGAGGGTCAGCAGGGCGTTGTCGTCGTACGCGCGGCCCGCGAAGGTCAGTCCGACGGGCATCCCGATGTCCGCCATGGTGCCCATGGGCACGGTCACGGTCGGGATGCCGAGGTGGCGCGGGACCAGGTTGCCGTTGGCGACCCAGACGCCGTTGCGCCAGCCGAGGTCGGCGGAGGCCACGTCGACGTCCATGTCCGCGGGGCCGACGTCGGCGACGGCGGGGAAGACCACCGCGGCCAGGCCGAGGTCGTCCATCCACTGCTCCAGGTCGACCCGGCGGGTCTCCTCAAGGCCGCGCAGGCCCTGCTCCAGGAGCGGCATGGCGTCGAGGGAGGCGTACGGGCGCTCGCGCACGAAGCGCGGGTAGTCGCCGATGGTGTCGTCGAAGCCCTCGTACCGGTCGGGCAGCTCGCCCTGCTGCTTGGGCCAGATCCGGCCGCTGTCGACGTCGGCGAGGCTCGCGAGCGCCGGGTCGCCGTTGGCGCGCAGGAAGTCGTCCCAGGCCCAGGCGGACAGGTCCTCGATCTCGAAGGTGAGGAAGTCACGGCCGACCAGGCCGCGGGTGAAGAGCGAGGGCGCGCCGGGCCGGTCGGACTCGTAGTTGGTGACGACGGGGAAGTCGACCTCGACGACCTCGGCCCCGGCGGCCTCCAGGTCGCGGCGCGCGGCCTCCCACAGGGTGATGACGGAGGGCCGGGTGTCGACCCGCTGTCCGGTCTGGCCGCCGATGCCGCCGTCGGGGTTCGTCCCGGCCTCGGGGTCGGCGTTGATGTACATCCGGGGTACGCCGACGCGCTTCCCCGCGAGCGCGGCGCGGGCGGCGTCGGCGTCGGCGGGTGCGAGGGCCGGGTAGGAGGCGGGGCGCACCCGGGAGGCGGCGGGCAGCTCCAGCCAGGGCTGGGCGCGCCACAGGTCGCCGCGGGTGTCCGGGTCGTCGGCGACCACGACGTCGAGGAGTTCGAGCAGGTCGGCCATGGTGCGGGTGTGCGGGACGACGACGTCCATGGTCGGCACGAGCGGCCAGTTGCCGCGCACCGAGATCACGCCGCGGCTGGGGGTGTAGGCGCACAGCGCGTTGTTGGAGGCGGGGGCGCGGCCGGAGGACCAGGTCTCCTCGCCGAGGCCGAACGCGCCGAAGGAGGCGGCGGTGGCCGTGCCGGAGCCGTTGGAGGAGCCCGAGCCGTACGCGCTGGTGAGCCAGTCGGCGTTGTAGGGGCTCTCGGCCCGCCCGTACACCCCGCGCTGCATGCCGCCGTTGGCCATCGGCGGCATGTTGGTGAGGCCGATGAGGACGGCGCCGGCCGCGCGCAGCCGCTCGATGGCGAAGGCGTCGCGCTGGGCGACGAGGTGCTCGAAGGCCGGGGAGCCGGAGGCGGCGGTGAGCCCTTCGGCGAGGTAGCTGTCCTTGGCGGTGTACGGGATGCCGTCGAGCGGTCCGAGGCTCTCGCCGCGGGCCCGGCGGGCGTCGGACGCCGCCGCCTCGGCGCGGGCCTTCGGGTTCATCACGACCAGCGCGTTGAGCGCGGTGGCGGTGCCGGGCCGGTCGTACGCCTCGATCCGGGCGAGGTAGGCGTCGAGCAGCCCGACCGCGGTCGTCCCGCCGTTCTCCAGCGCGGCGCGCAGATCGGCGATACAGGTCTCCACGACATCGAATGCGCGCGTCATGGGGGTGCCTCCTGTGGGTGGGTGGGGCAGGCGGGCCCGCTGGCCGTCGGGGCGGCCGCGCACAGCCGGCCGGCACACTCCCCATCACCTAACTAGATTTTCAGTCTAGAGTAGAGGTCTAATCCTGGGAACCCCCCGCAGCGCGCGGAACCTAGACTGGGGAACTGGATCTCCGGACCTGGAAGTGAGCCGATGCCGACCATCGACCGGAAGCGCCAGCCGAGCGGCGACGAGGCGCGGGGCCGGGCCATGCGGGCCGCCATCAGCGTCATCGCCGAGAAGGGCACGGCGGGCCTGCGGATGTCGGACATCGCCGAGCGGGCCGGGATGAGCACCGGGCACATCCTCTACCACTTCGGCAAGAAGGACCGGCTGCTGCTCGAAGTGCTCGCCTGGAGCCAGGCCGACCTCTGGGCCCGTTTCCAGGAGGCCGTCGACCTGGCGGCCTCCCCCGCCGAGAAGCTCGACGTGTTCGTCCGCTTCTACCTGCCGAGCGGCCAGGGCGACGAACGCTACGCGCTGTGGACCCAGGTCCTGGCCCAGCAGCACCACGACGAGGCGGGGCGGCGCATCCTCACCGGGCTCCTCGACGGCTGGGACGAGCGCCTGGACGCCATCCTCCGCGAGGGCCGCGACCTCGGACAGTTCGCGGACGTGGAGCTGCCCGAGTTCACCATCCGGGCGGTGGCCATGCTGAGCGGCCTGGCCGAGGACGTGATGTTCGGCCGCGCCCGCTGGCAGCACGCCTCCGCGCACGCCTTCGCCCTCGCCGCCCTCACCCGCGAACTGCGCCCGGCCGGCCGGGCCTGATCCGCCACCGGGACCGGGCCGCCACCGGGCCGGGCCCGAGCGGCGTTCGGGGCTCAGGCGGTGTTCAAGGCGGAGGTCGGGTCCAGGCGCGCGGCCCGGACCGCCGGGTAGAGACCGGCGAGCGCCCCGATCAGCAGGGTCGCGGCGAGACCACCGGCCAGCGACCAGGGCGGGACGACCGGGGTCCAGCCCTGGACGACCGCGAAGCCGTACGTGGCCGCCGCCCCGAGCGCCGCTCCCACGAGCCCGCCGAGCGCGGAGAGCAGCAGCGACTCGGTGAGGAACTGCAGCCGGACGGCGCCCCGGGTGGCGCCGAGCGCGCGGCGCAGGCCGATCTCCTGGCGGCGCTCCAGGACCGAGATGACCATGGTGTTGGCGACCCCGACCCCGCCGACGAGCAGCGCGACGGCGCCGAGCCCGAGCATCAGGGCGGTCAGCCCCTCGTCGGTCGCGGCCTTCGCGGCCAGCGCGTCGGAGGGCCGGGAGACCTTGACCGTCTCCCCCGCGCCCGGATTGACCGTACGGGCGAGGACGGCGCGGACCTCCTCCACGGAGGCGTCGGTGGAGCGCTCGAAGACGGTGGTGGGATGGCCGTCGAAGCCGAAGTACGTCTCGGCGGCGGGGAATCCGACCATCGCCACCCGGTCCAGGGTGGGCACCAGCTCGATCGGTTCGAGGATGCCGACGACCACCACGTACCGGTCGTTCATCATGATCTTGTCGCCGGGGCGGGTGATGCCCAGGCGTTCGGCGGCGACGGCGCCGAGCACCGTGACCGGCAGCCGCTCGCGGGGCCCGTCCAGCCACATCCCCTGCGCCACTTCGGCGTTGAGGGCGGCGAGCAGGTCGGGGCGGGCGGCCTGGGTGGTGACGCCCGCCGTGCGCTCCTCGGGGACGACGTCGCTGCGGCGGATCCGGGCGTCGACGTTCGCGGTGGCGGTGGCGTGCCGGACCGGCCCGATGCGCTCCACCATGGCCACCGCGCTCTTCGGCAGCTTCACCTCCTGGCCGAGGCTGTCCTTGCCCGCCTCGGCGGTGAGCAGATTGGTGCCGAGCCGGTCGAGCCGGCTCATCAGGTCGGCGCGGCTGGAGGTGGAGAGCCCGACGACGGCGACCATGGTGGCGATGCCGATCGCGATGCCGAGCGCCGAGAGCACCACCCGGGCGCGGCGGGCGCGCAGGCCGACCGCGCCGACGCCGAGGATGTCGCGGGGCGTGAGGCGGGCCGGGCGGAGCGGGGCGGGGGTGGTCGTGAGGGCGGGGGTGGTCGTGCGGGCGGGGGCCGGGGTCATGGCGTCACCTGCGGGGGTACGGGGGTCACGGCTGGCGCGGGGGCCGCGCCGGAACCGGAACCGGAACCGGATCCGGAGTCGGAACAGAAGCCGGAACCGGAACCGAAGCCGGAACCGGAGTCGGCGACGATCGCGCCGTCGCGGAACCGGACCCGGCGGGGCAGTGAGGCCGCGATCTCGTTGTCGTGGGTGATGACACAGATCGTGGTGCCGGAGGCGTGGAGTTCATGGAGCAGGCCCATCACGATCTCGCCGGACGCGGTGTCGAGTGCGCCGGTGGGTTCGTCGGCGAGCAGCAGATCCGGTTCGCCGACCAGCGCGCGGGCGATCGCGACGCGCTGCTTCTCGCCGCCGGAGAGCGCGTGCGGCCGGTGGTCGAGCCGGTGCCCGAGCCGCACCCGCTCCAGGGCGGCGCGCGCCCGGGCCCGGCGTTCCTTGCGCCCGACGCCCGCGTAGAGCAGACCGTCGGCCACGTTGTCGACGGCGTCCCGGCCGGGGGAAAGATGGAAGTGCTGGAAGACGAAGCCGATGTGGCGGGCGCGGAGCGCGGACAGTTGCGCGTCGGAGAGCGCGCCGACGTCGTGCCCGGCGACCCGGACCGTGCCGCTGGTGGGCCGGTCCAGGGTGCCGATCACGTTGAGCATGGTCGACTTGCCGGAGCCCGACGGGCCGACGATGGCGAGGAGTTCACCCGCGCCGACGGTCAGGTCGACCTCGCGCAGGGCCCGTACGCCACCGGGGTAGACCTTGCCCGCGCCGATCAGCTCGACGACGGGGCCGGGGGCGGGGGCGGGGGCGGGATTCCGGGTGCGCAGCGGCTCGCGGATGGTGGTCATGAGCCCGCCACCCCCACCCGCAGGCCCTCGCGCAGCTCGGGTCCGCTGACCTCGATCTTCCCGTCGGCGGTCATCCCGGTGTCGATCCGCACCATCCGGGTGGTGGCGCCCTGGACCAACTGGAGCCCGTAGCCGCCCTTCTCGCCGCGCAGCGCGACGACCGCCTCGACCGGGACGGTGAGGACGCCCTTGCGGGCCTCGCTGACGAAGGTGACGCTGGCCGTCGCCGTACCGTCCTCGCCACGGGCGGCGGTACGGCCCGCGTCCAGGGTGACCTCGACGGTGATCCCGTTGTCGGCGCCCGCGCCCGGGGTGCCGCCGTCGCCCGTCCCGCCGCCGGACGAGGTGGGCCGGACGGTGCCGGTGACCTTGCCGGGCTCGGTCCGTCCGCTGGGCAGCGCGACCTGGACCCTGGTGCCCTTCGCGGTGAGCGCGGCGTCGGTCTGGTCGAGCTGGGCCCGGACGACCGGATCGGTGGAGGCGACGGTGAGCACCGCCCGGTCGGGGCCGACCTGGTCGGCGAGCGCGGCGTCCGCCGCCACGACCCGGACGCGGCCGGGCTGGAAGACCACGTCGCCCTTGCCGACCCGGCCGGTCGTCTCGCGGTTGAGGGTCTTCTGCCAGCGTTTGACGGCGGCCTCGGTGTCCCGGTCGAAGCGGGGATCGACGTACATCCCGGCCCCGAAGCCCAGGTCCCGCAGGTTGCGCTCCAGTTGGAGCACGTCCGAGCCCCGGTCGCCGACCTTCATCTCGCGGAACATCGGCACCTGCCCGTAGAGCAGGGTGACGGGCTTGTCGTTCAGCTCGTAGAGCAGCTGCCCCTGGGTGACGGTGCCGCCCACCCGCGCGGCGACGGTGACCGTGCCCTCGACGGCGGACTTGACCGTACGGCGCCCGGCGAAGTCGAGATGGCCGTCGACGGTCTTGCTGCGGACCAGGTCGGTCCTGGTGATCTCGGCGGTGGCGGGCGGCAGGCCGGCGTCCCGGCCCCCGTCGGCCGCGGTGCCGTCGCCGCCGAGCGCGACGACCCCGGCACCGACGGCCGCGGCGACGACGACCGCGCCGCCCGCGACGAGCAGGGAACGGCGCCTCACTGCATACCGTCCAGGCCGTCGAGGAGCTTGTCCTTGCACGCCTGACGGGCCTGCTTGTACGCGGGCGACTTCGAGTCGAAGGACGGGTCCACCGGGTTGGGGTCGCCGCCGGGCTGCACCAGGCCGCCGGACATGGTGGGGTTCTGGAAGCGGGAGACACCGTGCTCCCGCATGCAGGTGGCGTGCGCGAGCATCGACTCGTACTGCGCCTGGGTGTCCCGCTTCGGCTCCTGCCGCATCGCCTCGGACATCTCCGCGCCGCAGACCGCGTTCTTGCCGCCCTTGGAGACCTCGGGGTACCGCGCGGACAGTTCGTCGATCTTCGTCCAGTCGAGGTAGCCGCTCAGCTTGGGGTCGGGGAACTCCTTGACCCCGCCCTTGCCCCGCATGCACCGCACGTACGTCACCTGGGCGTCGTAGAAGGCGCTCTTGCCCGCGGAGCCGGTGGACCGGGCGGGGGCGGGGGCCGAGCTCGACGGGCCGCCCGCCGACGGCGCGTCCGGCGCGTCCGGCACCGAGGCGACATGCTCCCGCGCGCCGCCGCCCGCGCCGTCGCTCCCGCCTCCGCAGGCGGCGACGAGGAGGAGGACGGGGACGGCCACGACGGCGGCGAACCGCGGCCGGGCGAAGCGCCGGGCGGTGCGCCGAGCGGTGCGGCGAGCGGTGCGTGAGGGGGTCTGGATGCTCATGGCCGTCACGCTCCACCGGCCACGTGATGGTCCGTCCATGACCACATGATGAGCACGTAACAATGCGCCCGGTCCGCCGAAAAGCCCCCCTGACGTGCACCGACACCCCGCTCCGCCCGCACATAATCGATGCCATGCCGCACGTGATGCTCATCGAGGACGACGACTCCGTACGCGACGGAATGGAACTGGTGCTGCGCCGCCACGGCTACGGGGTGGACGCGGTCGCGACCGGCGAGGAGGCCCTCGCCCTGCTCGCGGGACCCGGTGGCGCCGCCGTCGAACTCGTCGTGCTCGACCTGATGCTGCCCGGCCTCGACGGCTTCGAGGTCTGCCGCCGCATCCGGTCCAGGACCGCCGTGCTGCCCGTCATCATGCTCACCGCGCGCGGCGACGACTCCGACATCGTCGAGGGCCTGGCGGCGGGGGCCGACGACTACGTCGTCAAACCGGTCACCGCGCCCGTCCTCGAAGCCCGCATCAAGGCGGCCCTGCGCCGCGCCGACCCCTCCGGCGCCGCCGAAGGACGGTCCGGGAGCCCGCGCCCGGACCGGCACGGGGACCCGTACGGGGATACGTGCACGGACCGGTACGGGGATCTGCTCGTCGACCGGGCCGCGCTCACCGTCACCAAGCACGGCGTCACGATCGCCCTGCCGCCGACCGAACTGCGGCTGCTCCTGGAGCTGTCCGCGTCGCCCGGCCGGGTGCTCAGCCGCGAGCAACTGCTCCAGTCGGTCTGGGAGCACGACTTCCTCGGCGACTCCCGCCTGGTCGACGCCGGGGTGGCCCGGCTCCGGGCGAAGATCGAGGACGTGCCCGCCCGGCCGCGCTATGTGCAGACCGTGCGCGGCTTCGGCTACCGCTTCGGGCCGCTGTGACCCGGCGCGCGGAGAGAGGCCGGGCGACGGGGGCCGGGGCGGCGGAGCCCGGGACCGGGTCGCCGCGGCCTGGATCCGGGTCGCGGCGGCCTGGGACCGGCGCGCGACCGCTGCCGCACCGCGGCGGCCTGCGCACCCGGCTCGTGGTCACCTTCGTCCTGGTGGCCCTGGTCAGCGCCGTGACCTCGACGGCCCTCGCGTACCGGGAGGCGCGCACGGCGGTGCTCAAACGCGCCCAGGACGCCTTCGAGTCCGATCTGCGCACCCGGGTCGGGGCGCTCGCGCCCGACGTCGACGTGCCGCCGGACGAGCAGAGCCTCGCGACGCTCGCCGACGCGGTGTCCGCCGGGCTCGGCGGCCGGCCGCTGGTCGTGACCCGCTACCGCGATCTCAAGGCCGCGTCCGAGCCGACCCCCGACGATCCCCGCATCACCCCCGAACTGCGCACGGCCGTACGGACCGGGGCGCGCGCCCGCTTCCAGCGGGTGTCCGAGGGCGGTGAGCCGTATCTCGCCGTCGGCATCCCGGTCACCTTCGCCGACGGCCGGTCCTCCGGCCTGGAGGTGTACGCCGTGACCTCGCTGCGCGCCGAACAGGACGACACCGCCGCCCTGTTGCAGGCCGTACGGAACGGGATCATCCCGGTGGTCGTGCTCGCCGCGGTGCTCGCCCTGCTCGCCGCCCGTACCGTCCTGCGCCCCGTGCGCGACCTCGGCCGGGCCACCCGGCGGCTCGCCGAGGGCGATCTCGGCAGTCGGGTCGCGGTCACCGGCCACGACGAACTCGCCGGTCTGGCACGGGACTTCAACGACACCGCCGACGCGCTCGAACGGTCGGTCGCGGAGCTGCGCGAGGAGGAGGCGAAGGCCCGGCGGTTCGTCGCGGACGTCTCGCATGAACTGCGCACCCCGCTCGCGGCGATGACGATGGTGACCACCGTGCTCGACGAGGAGGCCGACGCGTTGCCGGACGACGCGGCCCAGGCGGCCCGTACGGTCGGCGCGGAGACGGCACGGCTGGTCCGGCTCGTCGACGACCTGATGGAGATGTCCCGATTCGACGCCGGTGCGGCCCGGCTCGCGCTCGCCGAGACCGATCTGGCCGAGACGGTACGGGCGGGCCTGGCGCTGCGCGGCTGGACCGACCGGGTGGTGGTCCGGCTCGCCCCGGGGGTACGGCTGCCGGTGGACCGGCGCCGGATCGACGTGGTCGTCGCCAACCTCGTCGGCAACGCACTGCGACACGGCGCGCCGCCGGTGACGGTGACCCTGACGCCGGGCGACGCGGCCGACCCGTACGTCACGGTGGAGGTCACGGACGCCGGTCCCGGGCTCACCGCCGACGCGCTGCGCCATGTCTTCGACCGCTTCTACAAGGCGGACGCGGCCCGCGGCCGGTCCGAGGGCAGCGGCCTCGGCATGGCGATCGCCCTGGAGAACGCCCGGCTGCACGGCGGCACCCTGCGGGCGGCCAACCGGACCGAAGGCCCCGGCGCCGTCTTCACCCTCCGCCTCCCCCACGCCTCCGACTCCGACTCGGCCCCCGCCCCCGCCCCCGACTCCGACTCCGACTCCGACTCCGACTCCGACTCCGACGAGGAGAACCCCCGATGAGCCGACGCGCGAACCAGCCGACCGCCGTGCCCGCCCTCGCTCTCGCCCTCGCCGTGACCTCGGCGCTGACCGTGGTCCTGGCGGGCTGCGGGGTACGGCCGACCGGCGTGGTGACGGGCGGCGAACCGGCCACCGGGCTCACCGACGCGCTGCGCGTCTACTACGTCCACGGAACCCGGCTGCAGGGCGTCTCCCGGCCGGACACCCCGATCACCGAAGCCGCCGGCGCCATGAAACTGCTCGCCGCGGGACCCACCCGGGCGGAGGCGGACCGGGGCCTGGTGAACCTCGTCGAGATCGGCTCGTACGAGGTCACCGGCGAAGGCACCCGGGTCACGCTGCGCGCCAGGGGCAGCTCCTTCGGCACCGACCGCGCCCGGCTCTCCAACGGCCAGCTGGTCTGCACCCTTGCCCGCGCCCAGTCCTTCCTCCACCAGGACCGGGGCATCCGCACCGACGACGTCCAGGTCACCCTGGACGGCGACGACGGCCGCCTCGGCCCGTACCGCTGCTCGCAGTTCCTGACCGGCTGACCGGGCGGTCCCGGAGCGGTCGGCGTGGCGGTGGAGGCGGCGGAGGCTGCCCGTGGGCGGGTGCCCCCGCCGCGATCCCACGATGCGGGCGAGTGCCCGCCCCGAAGCGGGGTAGCCGCCCGCATGCCGGGCGAGGGCGGGGATGTCGTTCCCTTCCGTCGCTCCCCTCCCTCCCCGGTCCTCCGGTAGCGGCTTCCGCCGCGCGGGCCGAGGCTGGGATGACCGCGCGCGATGACGACCCAGCGCGCCGACGACGAAAGGCGGAGTGATGACCGAGAGCCGACCCGCGACGACGACCGACTCCGGCGCCCCGGTCGAGAGCGACGAGCATGCGCTGACCGTGGGGCCCGGCGGCCCGATCCTGCTCCAGGACGCGTATCTGATCGAACAGATGGCGCAGTTCAACCGGGAGCGCATCCCGGAGCGCCAGCCGCACGCCAAGGGCAGCGGGGCGTTCGGCCGCTTCGAGGTCACCCATGACGTGAGCGCCTACACCAGGGCCGCGCTGTTCCAGCCGGGGACCCGGACGGATCTCGTCGCCCGGTTCTCGACCGTCGCGGGCGAGCGCGGCAGCCCGGACACCTGGCGCGACCCGCGCGGCTTCGCGGTGAAGTTCTACACGTCCGAAGGCAATTACGACATGGTCGGCAACAACACCCCGGTGTTCTTCATCAAGGACCCGATGAAATTCCAGCATTTCATCCGCTCCCAGAAGCGCCGGGCCGACAGCAATCTGCGCGACCACGACATGCAGTGGGATTTCTGGACCCTCTCCCCCGAGTCCGCGCACCAGGTCACCTGGCTGATGGGCGACCGGGGCATCCCCAGGACCTGGCGCCATATGAACGGCTACACCTCGCACACGTACATGTGGATCAACGCCTCCGGTGCGCGGTTCTGGGTGAAGTACCACTTCAAGACCGACCAGGGCATCGAATTCCTCACCCAGGCGGAGGCCGACCATCTTGCCGGGACCGATGCCGACTACCACGTGCGGGATCTGTTCGAACACATCCGGGACGGCGACTTCCCCTCCTGGACGCTGCATGTGCAGGTCATGCCGTACGAGGAGGCGGCCGGATACCGGTTCAATCCGTTCGACCTGACGAAGGTGTGGCCGCACGGCGACTACCCGCTCATCCCGGTGGGGCGGATGACGCTGGACCGCAACCCCACCGACAACCACGCCGAGATCGAGCAGGCGGCGTTCCAGCCGAACAACTTCGTCCCCGGCATCGGTCCGAGCCCGGACCGGATGCTGCTCGGCCGGCTGTTCTCGTACGCGGACGCCCACCGGGCCCGGATCGGCACCAACTACCAGCAGCTGCCGGTGAACGCGCCGGTCGTCGACGTCCACACGTACTCGAAGGACGGGGCGATGGCGTACCGGAAGACCGCTGATCCGGTGTACGCGCCGAACTCCAAGGGCGGACCGGCCGCCGATCCCGAACGGTTCGGGGTGCCGCCGAGCTGGACCGCCGACGGCGAGATCACCCGGGCGGCGTACGTCTCGCACCCGCAGGACGACGACTGGGGGCAGCCCGGCACCCTGGTCCGCGAGGTTCTCGACGACGCGGCCCGCGACCGGCTGGTGGGCAATGTGGTGGGCCATCTCCTGGACGGCGTGAGCGACCCGGTCCTGGAGCGCGCCTTCGCCTACTGGAGCAACATCGACAAGGGTGTCGGCGAGCGCATCGCAGAGGGCGTCCGCGCGGCGAAGGCATGACGGAGTCCGCCGCCTTCTCCGCCTTCTCCGACGCGCTCGACGTCCCGATGTACGTGGTCACGGCCGCGTCAGGCGGGCGGCGGGCGGGCTGTCTGGTCGGCTTCGCCTCGCAGTGCTCGATCGACCCGCCCCGGTTCGTGGTGTGGCTGTCGACCGCCAACCACACCTACCGCCTCGCCCGCACGGCCGAACACCTCACCGTGCATCTGCTGCGCCGCGGGGACCGGGCGACGGCCGAGCTGTTCGGCGGTGAGACGGGCGACCGGGTGGACAAGTTCGCCCGGGTCGCCTGGCGCGCCGGGGAGGGCGGCAGCCCGGTCCTGACGGAGCTGCCCACCTGGTTCACCGGCCGGATCGAGGCACAGGTGGAGGGCGGCGACCACGTGGGCTTCCTGCTCGCCCCGCTGACGACGGGCCGTCCCCCGCTCTCCCCGGCGCCCCCGCCGCTGCGCTACGAGGACGTACGGGACCTCGACGCCGGACACCCGGCCTGAGGCGCCGGCCGGGGGACCGGGCACCCGGTCCGGGCGCAGGCCGCGTCGCCGCCGTGCCGCGCTACCGGCCCCGTCGCTGGTCGGCCAGTCGCCGGACCAGTCGCGCGCACTCAGCGGCCAGACCGGTGCCGACGGCCAGGGCGATCGTCACCGCCGCCGCCTGGGCGAGACCCGCCATGCCGGTGGTCGTCCGCCCGGCGGCGAGCGCGGTGAGAGCGGTGTACAGCGCCGCTCCCGGCAGCAAGGGGGCGATGCCGGGCGCGATGACCGCGTTGGCACCGACGCCTGTCCACCGCACGGCCAGTTGGGCTGCGGCACCGATGGCGACGGCGACGAGGCCCGTGGCCGTCAGGGTGGACACGCCCAGGTGCCGCAGCTCGGCGAGGAGGACGAAACCCGCGAGCGAGAGCAGCCCCACGACCGGCAGATGACGGTACGGCACACGCACCCGGACACAGACCGCGAGGCCGAAGACCACGGCGCCGACGGCGGTCCAGCCCAGCTGGTGTGCTGTCGGGGGCGCCACCGACACCGGGACCGTCAGCCCGGCCGCGCGCCCGGCGCCGAGCACCAGGAGCACCCCCGCCACCACGGCGGCGAAACCGAGGAACGCCTCGCTGAACCGGCCGAGCGCGGTCAGATGGTGCCCGGTCAGGGCGTCGCGCACGGCCCGGACGAAGACGACACTGGGCAGCAGTCCGAGGACGCCGGCGACCAGGACCGCCTGGCAGGTCGTCGGCGTGGCGATGCGGCTGACCGCGAGGGCGGCCACGGCGGCGGGGGCCGCGGCCACGGCCGTCCGGTAGAACACCGGTACGCCGTACCGGCCGAGCCAGCAGGACCAGTGGCTGCCGAGAAGCCCGGCGAGGGCCGCGCAGACCACGGCGAGCAGGCCGCCTCCGTAGGTGAGGCAGGCCGCCCCGGCCACCGCCGCGCTCTGCAGGGGGAGGCGCCAGCGGGCCCGGAGGTCCGAGGGTTCGGGTGCGTCGAGCACGCGCGCCGCCCGCTCCCTGGCCTCCTCGAGGGAGAGCTCGCGCGCACTGATCCGGTCGACGACGCGCTCGATCTCCTCCAGTCTGCGGAAGTCGATGAGCTGGCGGCGGACGAGGCGGGAGGCGCACACCGGGCGCACCTCGCCCGGTGGATATCCCGACAGGCTCATCGCGGCGACGGTGACGACGGGCTCGCAGTAGCTGAGCCCGTAGACCTCGGCGGTGACCGTCATCGCCGCGACCGCCTCGTCGGCCGTCGCACCGTGGACCAGCAGCCCTTCCCCCAGCCGCAGCGCGAGGTCCACCGCCCGCACACCGGTGGCGCAGGGGCCCTGGCTGCCGTCGTCCTGGAGCAGTTCGCCCGCGTGCCCGTAGGCACTGGCGCGCTGCACGCCCCGCAGCCGCGGGAGCGCCTGCTCCAGCCAGGGGCGGCTGGGCACGGCCCGTTCGCGTGGGGGGTCGGCGGGGTGACGGGGCATGTCGACGTCCTGTACGGGAGGTGTGGGGTCGTACCGAGCGCATCCTTGAGGGACGAATGTTGAATTCCGGTAGATATCGACCGTAGATCGCGCTCGCGAATGGAATCCAGGGACGAATGTCACCTCTCCGATCCGTGCCGTGCCCCGGGGGCCCTCGCGAGACCGATGGCTGAGCCCAGGGACGGCCACCGCCTCCGGTACCGGGAGTGGTCCGGCGCGGTGTTCCGGGGGACCGGGCTGCCCCTGCTGGCCGTCGCGCTGGTCACGTTCTTCGACATCACCACCGGCAGCGGTGTGGTGATCACCGGTGCCATGGTCATCGCCCCCGCCCTGGCCGTCGCGAGCTGCGACTGGCGGGGGACGCTCCTCGTCGCCCTCACGGGCGGCGCCGCCGTCCTCGCGCTCGCCCCCTTCGACGGACTGCTCCACGGCCCGGGGCGGCAGTACCTCGCCACCCAGCTGATCGCCTACGGGGCCGCGGCGGCGTGCTCCGTCGTCATCACCTGGTACCGCAGGCGCGAGAAGGCGACGCTGACCAGTGTCAGCGCCGTCGCCACGACCACCCGCGACGCCGTGCTGCGGCCGCTTCCCCCGGTCGTGGGCTTCCTGCGCAACGCCTCCGTGTATCTTCCCGCCGGTGTCGACGGTCTGGTCGGCGGCGACTTCTACGATCTCCAGCCGACCGCCGACGGTGGCGTCCGGGTCATGGTCGGTGACGTCCAGGGCAAGGGGCTCGGCGCGGTCGCGACGGCGGCCTCCCTCCTCGGCACCTTCCGCGAGACCGGCTACCACACGAAGGACCTGGACACCCTGGCCCGGCATCTGGAGACCCGGATGCACCGCCACCACGAGTACGCGAGCCGGGCGGGCACCGGTGACGCGGACCGCTTCGCCACGTCCGTGCTCGTCGACTTCCCGCCGGACCGGACGGCGGGCTACGCCGATCTCGTCCTGCTCGGCCACGAGGCACCACTGATCGTGTCGCCGGACGGCACCGTCCGCGAGCCGGAGGTCCTCGATCCCGGACTCCCCCTGGGGCTCAACGACCTGGCGGGCGGGCCGCCCCCGGCGACCAGGGTGCGCCTCGCCCCCGGTGACACGCTGCTCCTCACCACCGACGGCGTCACGGAGGCCCGCCCGCCGGACAGTCTCCACTTCTTCCCGCTGCGCGACTTCGTCACCCGCGCCGTCACCCGCGACCCGGCCGCCGTCGCTCCCGACCGTCTGGTCCCCTTGGTCGAAGGAGGCGTGCTCGCCCACTGTCAGGGCCGGCTCACCGACGACCTCACCATTTTCGCCGTACAGGCATGCTGACCTGTCGGCCCGCCCCACCGCCCCTCGCCCTGTCGCCCCCTCGCCCCGCTCCTCCCGTCAGCTCGCGCCCCTCGGGATGAACGCCAGCGTGTCCCATCAAAGGATGATCTTCCGGGGCTGCTGCCCGGCGACGAGCTCCCGGACGGCGCACGGGGCCTGTCGGCCGACGCCACGGTCTGGCAGGTCGCCTTCACCCTGCGGGTCCCGGCCTCGGCGCGCCCCGGTGAGACGCTCGCCGGCGGCCGGTCCACCGTCACCGTCACCGTCACCGACGACGTGACCGGCGCGACGCACAGCGACGACTTCCGGCGCACCGTCGCCGCGGGCCCGTCGCCCGGCCCGACGGACTCCCCCGCGCCCGCCCCGGGCCGGACGACCACGGGGGCGACCACGGGCACGGCATCCTCCCGGACACCGGAGGGAACCGGAAGCCGTGGCTGGGCGCGCGGCTGGCCCTGGTCCTCCGGCTGACCCGCACCGGAGCGTCGTCCCGGCCCCCCGTCGGTGCGCCGCTTACGGTGGCCCGATGTGGCACGACATGATGACGGTCGGCGTCCCGTACGCCGAGAAGGCGGCCCGTACGATCCTCGTGTACGTCGCCCTGCTGATCCTGCTGCGGCTCGTCGGCAAGCGGGGTCTTGCCCAGCTCAACACCTTCGACCTGGTCGTCATGCTGCTGCTTTCGAACGTGGTGCAGAACGCCATCATCGGTGACGACAACTCCGTCAGCGGCGCCCTGTTCGGCGCCGTGGTGCTGATGTCCCTGGACTGGGTGCTGGTGCGGTGGGCCGCGCGGTTCGACTGGTTCTACCGGCTGACCGAGGGCAGTCCCACCGTGCTCGCGAAGGACGGCGTGTACGACGAGCGCGCGGCCCGCCGCGAGGGTGTGCGGCGTGGTGACGTGGACACCGCCGTGCGGACCCAGGGCGGTGACGGGATCGACGAGACGGCGATGATCGTCCTCGAACCCAGCGGGGCGCTCGTGGTCCGGCTCAAGCCGGGCGACCAGGTAGCGGACAAGAAGGACATGGTCGCCCTGCGGCGGCAGCTGAGCGAGATCCGCGCGGAGCTGCGGCGCTGAGCGGGCGGCGGCGCCGTTCCGACACCGCGACGACGAGCTCATGCATATGGCGGACGGCGCGGTGGAGGTGGAGGCCGACGGCCAGGGTCACCGGCTGGGGCGCGGGGACACGCTGCTGCTCTCCGGCGGTGTCCGGCACCGCTGTTGGGACCGTCGCGAGAAGAAGCCACAGAGCCGTTGCTGCTGAAGCGTGTCGCGACCGCCCTGCTACGCCTTCGGTTCTTCCGGTGTGACCCGGTACGCACGCTCACGGCCAGGCGTTGGGCACCGTCGGCTCGGTAGTGGCGGGACAGTGACTGCATCACCACTACGTCCGTCGCTGGAGGCATTGTGCATTCGAGTCAGCACGTTCACGGGCAAGCGCCCGCAGGCTCCCTGGACACCCTCAGGCTCCGCTCGGCAGAGATGTTCGTCGAGGTACAGCGGGCGGACACCAAAGCGGCAGCGCTCTTTGGAGTGGCCGGTGGTCTCTTCGCGGCCGCGGTGGCCTGCGCACTGTCGAACAACGCGTACCGGGCCGGCTGGCCGCTCCTCGCCCCCTTGGGGGTCACGTTCCTGTTACTGATGGCCTCGGTCCTTGCGCTACTGACGGCCCTACGCCCGGCACTCGGCTGGCGATGTGACCCATACGCTCGGAGGGAGGAGGACATCGACACCACGTCTGTTGTCCTCGAGTGGATCCGATCTTTGGACGAGCTGCACCAACTTCACGCCGAGGCTGAGCGTTTGGTCATGCTCCGGAGCCTGGCTCGACGCAAGTTCCGGCTGATCAGGCTGGCCGTGGGTCTCATCATGGCGGCTCATGGTGTGGCTGGATCGACTCTATTGATCACGCCTCTCACTCTCTGAGACTTTTGCGTGACTGTCAGTCATGCCACCTTGGGGAGACATGTACCAACCGCACCGTGCACTTATCGGAGAACGGCTCTGGGCGCAGATGCTGGAGCTCGCTCCCTCACATCTCCGCCCCGCTCGCAGTGTTCTCCTGCGTCAAGGGGATCCAGCCACCCACGTGATCCTGCTGGACTCCGGATCGACTCTCGTAACCCTGACGGGCGCGGGCGGTGAACGCACGTTGCTCGCGGTCCGGGGACGGGGTGAACTGCTGGGTGAGCTGGCTGTGCTGGACGCGAAGCCCCGGTCCGCCTCGGTGATCGCCGCCGAAGGCTGCCGTGTTCACCTCATTCCAGCATCCGACTTCCTCGTCTTCGTCGAACAGCATGGTCTACTCGCCCCCTTACTACGCCATGCGATCGCCCGCGTGAGGGAATCGGAGGCCGTGCGGCTGGAGTTCGCCACCGCTGGTGTCCCGCTTCGTCTCGCCGGCGCCCTCGCCAGGTTGGTACGGGCGGGGGTGCAGTCACCTGGCGGGCTGAGTGTCCGGCTCACGCAGGCGGAGCTCTCCCAAATGATCGGTGCGTCGCGCAACGCCGTGGTCTCGGCCATCAAGCCATGGAGAGAGCGAGGATGGCTGGAAACGGAGTCCGGCGGAGGCCTGTTGATCCATGACATGCAGGCCATCGAAGAGGATGCCCGCCGGACGACGTGATCGAGCTTACGGCTCTGGTGCCAACTGCTGGGCACCGCCACGAGCATCGCCGGATCAGCATGGGGCCTTCCGATCGACGCCCCCGTCTGAAAGGCAGGTCCGCCCTTGTTCTCTCCTGTCACTCCACCGTCTGATGTCCCGCCGGAGCACGCGCTGCTGGCGGTAGACATGCAGGGCTACAGCCAGATCCCGGAAGCCCGGATGGCTTCGGTGCGCTCCGACCTGGACCTCGTGCTCACCACCGTCCTCGCGCAGAGCGGGCTCGAACCTCCTTGCCTTGAGGACCAAGCCTTCAAAGACACCGGGGACGGTGCCATCTTCGTCCTGCCGGCAGGAAACGTGGCCCGGCTGGTCGACCCGCTGCTGGGCCATCTCCACTCGGCTCTCACCAGATACGACCGGGAACGCCTCGCGGCCTCTCCACCGATGAGGTTGCGGGTCGCAGTCCACGTCGGTCCCCTGTCCGTGCCCGATCACCGCGGCGCCGCGATCAACGAGGTGTGCCGTCTGCTGGACAGCACTGCCCTGCGCTCCGCCCTGTCCGCCGCCCGCGAGCACGATGGCTTCCTCGCAGCCGCCGTGTCAGACCCCGTCTTTCGACGGACGGTGCGGGCCGGTCGGACACCAGAGCTGGCGGAAGGACAGTTCCTGTCGACCACCGCTCTTGTCGTGGGCAAGCCGGACTTCGCTGAGCCGTGCCACCTGTACGTGCCGCGCCTGGTGCCGCAGCTGCTGGCGCCCTACCTCTCCGCCATCGCCTCGCCAGCAGGAGCGCAGGCCGCAGAGCCCGGCACGGCCTCCACGCCAGCTTCCTCTCAATCGTCTCCCTCGGAGGGCGCCGCGGCTCGGCCCTCCAGCGATCCCGCTCCGGTGTTCCAGTTCAACGGGGAGATGCGGGACACGACGGTCGCACAGGACATCCGGGTCCTGCGCATCGACCGGCGGGGCCGCTGACCTCGCCCGTCAGTACCCGGATCAGGCCCTCAAGAGACAAGGACCCGCACGTATGTCCGACGCCCCCATGCGTTCTGCTCCCGACCCGGACGAGCTCGGCACATCTGATACCTCGACCCCGGCGCTTCACAGCGAAAGCCGCCCGTGGTCCAGCTTCCTCAGGCGAGACAGTACGCCGCCGAATTCTTCTGCCGGCCTCTCTAGCCCGGCCGAAACCACGCCTCCGCCTCCGCCTCCGCCCCCGGACCCGACAACCGTGTCGCGGTCCGAGCGGCTGTCACCGGACCTGGTGCTGCCGCCTCCGACCGCGTCGGTGGCGGTCCATCAGGCAGACGTCGTAGCGAACACCGTCGGCAACCTGCACATCGAGAAGCGAATGCGTGACGTTCTGGACGGTGTCGTCCTCGACCGGGACGAAATCCGCCGAAGGCCGTTCGTGCGCGACAACGAATGGAGCAGCGTCTGGGGCAAGGCCATCGACCCAGAGACCTCGCGCCCCGTTCGGCGAGTTCTCCTGATCGTCGCACCGGGCTCGTACGGCTCCACCACGTTCGCGTTCCAGCTCTTGGCACGCCACACCGACACCGCCACTGATCTGTTCAAACTGGATGCGGACTGGACGACCCCGAGGGTCGGAAGGCTGCCGCTCTCCGAACGGCGTGCCTACCAGCTCGATCTCAAGGACCCCGACCGCGACCGTCCGTCGGCCGACTTCGTCTCCGCTCTCGAAGCGCACGCCAAGGACCTTGAGTCCCGCGACTCCTACCTCGTCGTCACTGTGGCGGAGGGGCTCTACGACCATGGGATCCTTCTGCCTGAATCGGGCGTGCAGGTCGTGCGCCTGCGCACCCCGCCGCCCGCGCGCCAGGTCGTCGAGGCCCATCTGCGCGCACACAATTGTCCGGGACTGATCCCCTACCTGGACGTCCTGGATCCGGCGAGGGTGTCGCTCGACGGGCTCGACGCGGTCGAGTCAGTGCGGGCCGCCGACACCGTCATCACCGCATGGCAAGAGCATGAGCGCACCACCCGCACGACCGTCCCGGTCACCGACCCGCACGCCGTGTCATCCGACAGCGAGCTTGCGGAACGGTTGGCGGATGCACTGTCCGACTGGCGCGACAAGCTCGACAACCTCTTCGGGGAGACGGCGAACGTCCACGCAGGGAGGGACTCGTCGCTCACCTTCGACGATCGCTGTCTGCTGCTTGCTCTCGCCGTCCGTCAATCCTCGCCCCTCCCGGACGTAGCGCGCACCGCCCGCTCACTGCAGGACAGCATCAGCTCAGCAGATCCCGGGCGGACCGCTCTCGGCACCGGCGCCCAAGCCGCATTCGCCGGTCGAGGACTGCGCCGCCGCGTCATCGACGTGGGCGGATCCGTCGACTCCCACGACGCCGTCACCTTCGACCGGCCCGGCTACGGCAAAGCGGTCCTCGCCTACGTATGGGACAACTACGAAGTCATGCGCCGACCGCTGCTGCAGTGGCTGGTCAAGGACGGTGGAACCTCTGGGGTGGCGGAACATGCCGTCGACGCCCTGTCCGCACTGATTCTCCGCCACGGGTCGTCCGAGCATCTCAGCCTGCTCGGCAGCATCGCCCGCGGGGCGAAGAACGACCTGCTGCCGGCCGTCATGCTCCGGGCCGTGCACGACGAGCACGTCGGCCGACGAGCTTGGGGCACCTTGTACCGGTGGGCAGGCAGTCAGGAGTACGCCAACTCGGTCGTCGCCATCTGCCGCCGTGTGCTGAGCGACCCGGAGACCAGCGCTTCGATGGCGAAGATGGCCATGGTTCGACTGCGCCGTGTCGTTCACACATCGAGTGCGCAGGACACCCAGAACACGGTGCTGGAACTATTCACCGAGCTGTCCGCACAGCCGGGCGGTGTCACACGGTTGGCCGAGGAGGTGCAGGCCTGGCAGGACGCGAAGGCGAGCAGCCGCGCCGGCGGCCTTGCCTTCCTGTCCCTGATGTCGGCCCATCACGAGAGGCTTCCCCTTCTGCTGACAGACGAGGAGGCGCTGGACATCAACGTGGACCGTGCTCTGCGGGACCTCCTCGGCGACATGAGCACCGCGCCGGACGTCATCTCTCGCCTCACGGTATGGATCGCGGCATGCGCCTCCGACGAGAGTGCCTACGGCGAGCTGCTCGCCCGACTCGTTCCCGTGTTGCAGGGACAACGCATGTTCAAGGCCGCCATGGGCCTGATGCAGGCACTGACAGATGTTCGTACGGCCACCGGTGACAACGCCGCTGCGGACTTCTACCAGCACCTCGTGGACAAGCGGGTCCATCCCCTGATCACTATCGAGGGAACGGGAGCCCCGGCATGAGCCAGTTCTGGCTCCGAGGCACACGAACCACACAGTGCCCTACGCCACGGCAGCTGCCCAGTGCCACCGAAGGGGTGCCCTTCGAGGCCACCTTCACCATCACCTGGCGTCCAACGTGGCGACGCAGACCGAACCTCGAGGACCTCGTACGGGAACGCATCGCCACCGATGCTGCGAACGTCCTGCTGCGCCTGCCGGCCGCCGCCCTCCAGACTGCCCAGGACACGGTGAATGCCATGCTCGGCGAGCCGAAGCGTTGCCGCACGACGCACTACCGCCTCCTGCGCGTGCGCGCAGACCTTCGGCTCACAGAGGCTTCCCAGAAGGTCCTGGCGCAGCGCAGCGTCGACGAGGAGCGCGTGCGCCGGCTGCGCTTCCTCAAGGAGAACCTGTACGAGCACCCTGCGCTGCTGCTTCTGGACCGTATCGAGCGGCACCCCGCCTCACTGGATCCGCAGCAGGTCGCCGACTGGCAGCGCGTGGCCCGGTCAGTCGCCGCATCCGAGGAATGGTGGCGCCCGCTGCTCGAGCAATGGGAACTCGTGGGTCGCGGTTTCACAGACGTCGAGATGCAGAACCGGGCGATCCTCGTGTTGCACGACGCACTCGCGGCCCTCACCCGCGGGATGGCGGATGTTAGCGACACGGCCGCGCCGTCCGCACGGGCTCATTTACGCAGCACGGGGTGAGCGGAGTGCAGTTGACACTTTGGCGCCTCGTTCTCGACCCCGTGACCTGCTGGCGGGCGCGACAGATGCAACGTGCCCAGCCGGGAACGCCGTTCGACACAGCCTGGCGCAGCGCACGCATGCTGTCGGCGCCCGACGAGATGGTCTATCGACTGCACGGTCATGCCGGGACCCCACTCGCATGCGACAGCGACCTGCCAGCAGAGGAAGACAAATGAGCTCACGATCCTTGCGGGACGACGCCGTTGCCCCCCAAGGATCGAACGTATGGTGCAGCAACGCTGATCGTCTACGTGCCCAGCGAGGGCAGCGGAGCACTGCGCCGCGCCCTGCACAGCAAGCCCTCATCCGATCAACACGTCGTCGGAGACGGTCATGAGATCCGGATCAAAGGGTGCACGTGATGTCGATATCCGGCAACACGTACCTCGGCGGCGCCGCGGTGTCCTGATAGTCCCCCAGCACGCACACCGCGCGCTGCCAATGCCCGCGGTGAAAGTAGCCGAGGGCACGCTGGTGGACGCTCTGCGCGCGTTGCCCTTTCAGCACCCGCTCGGGGAGAGTCTTCCACTGAATGCCGTGGCGCACTTTGTACAGCGACGCCTCGAAGGCCACTCGCGGGGGCACCACACGCGACTTCTTCCGCGGTGGGGGAAGGCATGAGGCCGGCTCGGCCCACTGCTCATCCGTCAGTGGCGGCGGCACAGCACGGTGATGCTCGTCGAACCACGCTTCGAACGGGCATCCCGCGCCCCGTACCGCGACGCCAGGCACGTCCGTTACGGTGCGAACCTCGACGTCGAGCAGGTGCTACAGCTCGACAAGGTCGGGGGCGGCACGACCGGCACGCCTGCTGACACGGCCCTGGCCGGCGTTACGGTCCCGCCGCGGCGCTCGACGATCTCGCTCCTCGGCACCCAGAGCAGTCTCTGGTAGACGTGGCAGTGCTGCCTGATACCGCACTAGAGAGGGTCGGGAAAGCCGTCGAGGCCAAAAGGGCAGGGGCTGAGCGGCATACCGTCGTCGGGCGAGTCGGTCAGAAACATACGGTAGTGCTCGCCTCGCGCAGGGCGCAGCACGAGGGTCGCCTCCGGTGCGAGACCGCTGCGGAGCAACTCGAGGACGGTGGGCCCGCCGTCGGCCGTGACTTCCGTGTGGAAGATGCAGACCGAGCCGAGGTTGAGAAGGTGTCCTGCGATCGTGATCCCGTATTCAGAGCTTGTGATGCGTAGCGACTGCGGCCGGCCGCTAAGCAGCTCCCTCGTGTTCTCGTCATCGATCCAGGTGAGTGTGATCGTCAGCTCGCGACTGAACGGTGACGCTACGCAGCGGCCCTCCACCAAGAGGCGAGCCATCCGCAGAGCAATCCGGTCGGTCATCGACATGTCGGCCGGGATGGGGAAGTCCTGTTCACAATGTCGCTGGACCACTTCGAGGTCCTCCAGGAACAGCTGCAGCTGTTCCCAGCGGCGCAGATCATCTGCAGTGCCGCTCTTCGGGAGGCGCCCCGCACCCGCGAGTTGGCCGTCAATCATCACCCGGAAGTCGCCGCCGAGCGAAAGGCGCCGGCGTAGCCGCAGCACCTTTAGCGCCTCCGCGGGACTGAGCCCGGCAAGATCGAATTGATACGCGAGCTTCGCGGGAGCCGATTCATCGAACGGACGCAGCACCCGAAGCACCGCACCAGGTAGATCCACCTCGATCGAGTTCCCCAGGGAGCCGGAACCTCGCGCCTTCAGTCGACCCGCGTACGACGCCTGCACGCTGTCGTCCGCGCCGAGGAAGGCTACGGAGACTGCGGCATCGGCGCCTGACACAGGTGAAATCGGCCTCCACAGAACTGTGGTGTTGGTGAATGTCTGCGCGATCCACTCCGGTCCGCTGATCGTCAGGCTCTCCACCACGTCGGGCGGGAGCTCGACTGCCTCGGCGACTCCGAATCCCAGGGAGCGCGTAACGGCGGCTGACAGATCGGCGTCCATGGCCGTTCCGGCGATGGTCATGGTGATGGGGCTTACCTCGTGGGCCCTGGGATGCTTCGTCCGCAGGGTTTGGATGACCTTGTCGCCTTCGCGGGCGAAGTCCACGGTCCAGTTCGGGTCGAGGTCGTCGACCACGCGCCCCAGAGCCTGCACTCGAGCACCCAGGTCGACCGCGCCACCCGCCAGGATGTCCTGCTCCCGGTTCATGATCTTCGCGTACTCCAGCAGCCCCACATCGCCACTGGTGCGGCTGAGACTGCGCTCGATATCACTGTGCGCGGCGAGGCGATCGTCCAAGACGGTCCGGTCCATCACGGTGACCTTCACGTCCCGGCCTTCACCCAGACCCGTGATGAACGCCCGTTCGCCCGGGGTAAGCGTGCAAGGAACCACGAGGACCCACTCATAGGGGTCGTGTTCCATAGCCCGCTTGAACGACTTCTTGATACTCGGTCTGCGCCCACGCCCCTGCAGCCCGTCGGGGAAGTACTTGAGCTGGTAGATCCGCAGGCGGCCGCCTTGCACCACGTCGATGTCGCGGCCGCCGTCACCGCCGCGCCCGTTGACGGCCCGGACCTCCGCCGTCTCGCTGTAGAGCCGGTGGACCAACGCCTCGACGACTCGGTCAAAATGCGGCTGGCCGATCCGATCCCACTCGAACGCCACAGCACTCCTCACTTCACGGCGGACCCCTCCCACGCAGCATGACACTTGCCACTGACAGCCGTGCAGAACGAGCCCGTCATAGGGAAGGGTGGTGACCGCTGCTCTCTCATCGGTGGACCGGCACAACGTCGTGCCTGGCGTTCGGAGATTCGATGGACCCGGGTCAGGCGTTGATCGCGGGGATGATCTCGGAGCCGTACGCGTCGATCGTGCCCTCCCGGTTGTCGTGCATGTCGTAGACCGCGAACTGGTCGACGCCCAGCGCCTTCAAGTGGCGCAGCTTCTCGATGTGCGCCTGCGGCGGGCCGAGGAGGCAGAAGCGGTCGACGATCTCGTCGGGGACGAAGACGGTGTCCGGGTTGTCGGCGCGGCCGTGGTGGGAGTAGTCGTAGCCCTGCCGGTCCTTGATGTACGCGGTGAGCTCGTCCGGGACCATCGCGGAGTGCTCGCCGTACTTGGCGACCAGGTCGGCGACGTGGTTGCCGACCATGCCGCCGAACCAGCGGCACTGGTCGCGGGCGTGGGCCAGGGCCTCGGGCGAGTCGTCGGCGGTGACGTAGGCGGGGGCGGCGACGCAGATGGTGACCGAGGCGGGGTCGCGGCCCGCGTCCGTGGCGGCCCGGCGGACCGCCTTGACCATCCATTCGGTGAGGAAGGGGTCGGCGAGCTGGAGGATGAAGCCGTCGGCCTTCTGCCCGGCGAGCGCGAGGGCCCTCGGCCCGTACGCCGCCATCCACACCGGGAGCTTGCCGTCGCGCACCCAGGGGATGCGGATCGGGTTGCCGTCGACCTCGGCCTCGCGGCCCTCCGCGAGGTCGCGGATGACGTCGATGGCCTCGCCGAGCCGGGCCAGGGTGTTGGGCCTGCGGCCCGCGACGCGCATCGCGGAGTCGCCGCGGCCGATGCCGCAGACGGTCCGGTTGCCGTACATGTCGTTCAGGGTGGCGAAGGTGGAGGCGGTGACCTCCCAGGTGCGGGTGCCCGGGTTGGTGACCATCGGGCCGACGTGCAGCTTCGTGGTGTTGGCCAGGATCTGGCTGTAGATCACGAAGGGTTCCTGCCACAGCACGGCGGAGTCGAAGGTCCAGCCGTAGCGGAAGCCGTTGCGCTCCGCCCGGCGCATCAGGCCGACGACCTGCGAGGCGGGCGGGTCGGTCTGCAGGACGAGTCCGAAGTCCAAGGCTGCGTCTCCTAGTTGAGGTACTGGCAGGTGGAACGGGGCACGAAGCTGCCGTGCCCGGCACGGCCGACGTACGTGCGGTGGTCGATGACGAGGTCGCCGCGGGACAGCACGGTCTCCACCTGACCGGTGACGGTCTTCCCCTCGTACGCCGAGTAGTCGACGTTCATGTGATGGGTCTCGGCGGACAGCACCTGGGTGGCGTGCGGGTCGTAGACGACGATGTCGGCGTCCGCGCCCGGCGCGATGGTGCCCTTCTGCGGATAGAGGCCGAACATCCGGGCCGGGGTCGCGCAGGCGATCTCGATCCAGCGGCGGCGCGAGATGTGGCCGTCGACGACGGCCTGGTGGAGGAGGTCCATGCGGTTCTCCACCCCCGGAAGGCCGTTGGGGATCTTCGAGAAGTCGTCCCGGCCCAGCTCCTTCTGCCCCACGAAGCAGAACGGGCAGTGGTCGGTCGACACCACCTGGAGGTCGTTCGTCCGCAACCCCCGCCACAACGCCGCCTGATGCTCCTTCGGCCGCAGCGGGGTGCTGCACACGTACTTGGCGCCCTCGAAGCCCGGCTCGGCCAGATTGTCCGTCGACAGGAACAGATACTGCGGACAGGTCTCGCCGAACACCGGAAGCCCCATGTCCCGGGCCGCCGCCAGCTCCGCCACCGCCTCCTGCGCCGACACATGCACGACGTACAGCGGCGCGCCCGCGACCCGCGCCAACTGGATCGCCCGGTGGGTGGCCTCCGCCTCGAGCAGCGCCTTGCGGACCTCCCCGTGGTACCGGGGGTCGGTCTCGCCCCGGGCCAGGGCCTGCTCGACGAGCACGTCGATCGCGAGGCCGTTCTCCGCGTGCATCATGATCAGCCCGCCGTCGGCGGCGCCGCGCTGCATCGCCCGCAGGATCTGTCCGTCGTCCGAGTAGAAGACCCCCGGATACGCCATGAACAGCTTGAACGACGTGATCCCTTCCTGGACGAGCCGGTCCATCTCCTTCAGCGTCGACTCGTTCACGTCCGACATGATCATGTGGAAGCCGTAGTCGATCGCGCAGTTGCCGTCGGCCTTGGCGTACCAGGCGTCCAGGCCCTCGCGCAGCCCGTGGCCGACGCTCTGCACCGCGAAGTCCACGATGGTGGTGGTGCCGCCCCAGGCCGCGGCCCGGGTGCCGGTCTCGAAGGTGTCGGAGGCGAAGGTGCCGCCGAACGGCAGCTCCATGTGAGTGTGGGCGTCGACGCCGCCCGGGATGACATAGCGGTCGGTGGCGTCGATGACACGGTCGGCGGTCCAGCCGGCGGCGATGTCGGAGCCGTGCGCGGCGAGCGCGACGACCCGGCCCTCGTCGATCAGGACGTCGGCGTGCACCTCGTCGGCGGCGGTCACGACGAGGCCGCCGCGGATCAGGGTTCGGGTGCTCACGGGAGGTCTCCCCTGCGAAGGCGGACGGACGAACTGTCGAGCGGGACGGGCGGTCGGGCAAAGGAGGTACCTGAGGGAGGTGACTAGGTTCTGTCGTCAAATGTCACGCCCACATCAGGAGTGATGCGAGGGTGACGGCTGCTTCGTAGGACTGTGCGGTCTTGTCGTAGCGGGTGGC
>NZ_JBIVFL010000015.1:0-220222 GCF_044748125.1 Streptomyces sp. NPDC090025
GCCACCCGCTACGACAAGACCGCACAGTCCTACGAAGCAGCCGTCACCCTCGCATCACTCCTGATGTGGGCGTGACATTTGACGACAGAACCTAGCGCGGGCCGGGACGGCAGGGCCGGGGCGCGGTCGGTGTCCGCCCGGTGGGGTGCACGCGCGCGGGTGGCGTACGCCCACTCCCCCGGCGGGCCGGTCGGTGCCATCCTGGAGACCTCCCTGCGGGAAGGGGTACGTCGTGCTGCGTGTCGCCGTCGTCGGTTCCGGGCCCAGCGGGGTCTACACCGCCCAGGCGTTGGTGGGGCAGAGCACCGTGCCCGGGATCCGGGTGGACGTGCTCGACCGGTTGCCCTGCCCGTACGGACTGGTGCGGTACGGCGTGGCGCCCGACCACGAGAAGATCAAGTCGCTCCAGGGCAGTCTGCGGACGGTCCTGGAGGACGAGCGGATCTCGTTCCTCGGGGACGTGGAGGTCGGCGCGCGGGGGCTCACCCCGGCGCGGCTCCTTGAGCTGTACCACGCGGTGGTCTACTGCGTCGGTGCCGCCCGTGACCGGCGGCTCGGCATTCCGGGCGAGGAGCTGCGCGGCAGCCATTCGGCGACCGAGTTCGTGGCCTGGTACAGCGCCCATCCGGACGCGGTACGGAACGGGTTCGCGCTCGACGGGACCGGCGCGGTGGTGATCGGCGCGGGGAACGTGGCGGTGGACGTGACCCGGCTGCTCGCGCGGCGGCCGGACGAGCTGCGGCCGACCGACATCCCGCAGGGCGCGCTGACGGCGCTGGCCGGGAGCGCGGTGCGCGAGGTGCACATGGTGGCCCGACGGGGGCCCGCGCAGGGCCGGTTCACCACCAAGGAGCTGCGGGAGCTGGGCGGTCTGCCGGACAGCCGGGTGGTCGTCGACCCGGCGGACCTGGCCCTCGACCCGGCGTTCGCCGACCCGGCGGGGCTGCCGGCCGTCAGCCGGCGCAATGTGGAGGTCGTCCGCGCCTGGGCGGCGGCCGGGCCGCCCGACGGCGGGCCGCCGCCCTCGCGCGCGGTGCGGCTGCGGTTCTTCCTGCGGCCGGTGGAGATCCTCGGCACGGCCGACGGCCGGGTCGCCGCGGTCCGTTTCGAGCGCACCGAGCCCGACGGGTCGGGCGGGGTGCGGGGCACCGGGCGGTACGAGGAGATCCCGGCCGGGATCGTGCTGCGGGCGGTCGGCTATCAGGGGGTGCCGCTGCCGGGTCTGCCGTTCGACGCGGGGCGCGGCACGGTGCCGCACGCGGCGGGGCGGGTGCTGCGGGACGGTGCGGTGTCGCCCGGCGAGTATGTGGCGGGGTGGATCAAGCGGGGTCCGACCGGGGTGATCGGCACCAACCGGCCGGACGCCAAGGAGACCACCGGTTCGCTGCTGGCCGACGCGGCGGCGCTTGCGGCCCGGCGGGTCGCGCCGGACCCGGTGGCCGCGTTGCGGGCGCTCGGTCACGCGCCGGTGGCGTGGCCGGGGTGGCTGTCGATCGAGCGGGCGGAGGCGTCGCTCGGTCGTGCGCTGGGGCGCGGCCCGGTGAAGATCCCGGACTGGGCGGGGCTGCGGGCCGCCGCCCGTGCGGGTCATCCGATCGGCTGACCCCGGCGTCGGCCGCCCGGCGTGGTGGGAGGGGCCGCGGGGCGGACGCCGCGCGGGCGGGGGTGCCCGCAGGATGGGGGTACGCGGGCGGGGCACCGCGGTGCCATCGGTAGCGCGCCTGCCACGCCCGTACCGCCCGACCTGTCCGTACCGCCCGACCGTTAGCCCCGTCGTCCGACCGCACCGCCCGTACCCGTCAAGGAGCCGACATGCCCACCGCCGCCGATCCTCTCCTGCTCGCCGCCGCCCGCCGGGGCGACGCCGCGGCCGTACGCGACGCGCTCGACCGGGGCGCGCGGGTCGAGGCGCGGGACCCGGAGCTGCGGACCGCGCTGCTGCTCGCGGTGCTCGGCGACCACGTGGCGGCGGCCCGGGAGCTGGTGGCGGCGGGCGCCGACGTGAACGCGCGGGACGCGCGGCACGACAGTCCGTGGCTGGCGACCGGGGTCACCGGCAGTGTGGCGATGATGCGGGTGCTGCTCGCGGCGGAGCAGGGGCCCGATCTGACGCTGCGGAACCGGTTCGGCGGGATCAGTGTGATCCCGGCGGCCGAGCGCGGCCATGTCGCCTATGTGCAGGCGGTGCTCCAGGAGACGGCGATCGACGTGGACCACGTCAACGACCTGGGCTGGACCGCCCTCCTGGAGGCCGTCATCCTCGGTGACGGCGGCCGGGCGCACCAGAAGGTGGTGGCGCTGCTCCTCGCGGCGGGCGCGGACCGTGAGCTGCCCGACCGGGACGGGGTCACGGCCCTGGCGCACGCGGAGCGGCGCGGCTTCGCGGAACTGGCGGCGCTGCTGCGCGGCTGAGTCGTGTGTCCGGACGGAGGCTCAGCGGGCCGTGTCGCGGGCGGTCTCCGCCGTCGCGGCCGACAGGACGCTGTCGAGGAGGCCGGGGAAGAGGGTGTCCAGGTCGTCGCGGCGCAGCCGGTTGAGCTTGGTGGTGCCGCTGTAGAGCTGGCGGACGACGCCGCTCTCGCGCAGGACGCGGAAGTGGTGGGTGGTGGTCGACTTGGTGACCGGCAGGTCGAAGTAGGAGCAGGCGAAGTCGTCGCCCTCGCCGAGTGCCATCTCCCGCACGATCGTCAGGCGTACCGGGTCGGAGAGCGCGTGGAGGACGCCGGCGAGGCGGATGTCCGTGCGTTCGGGGTGCTCCAGGACCCGGGGGTTGGTCGCGGTCGTCACGGCTGCGCTCCTGGGTTCCGGTGAAGGGGACAAGCTCATTGTACGAGAATCCTCGTAGTTTGACAGGCGCCGTACTACGATGCGTATCGTACGAGTGTCGTCCCGAGGCAGCACCGCCACGACTGCCACGCCGAAACGGAGTCCCGTCATGAGCGCCGCCCTGTTCGAGCCCCTGACCCTGCGGTCCGTCACCGTGCCCAACCGGGTCTGGATGTCCCCGATGTGCCAGTACTCGGCGGAGCCGACCGGTCCCGGCGCGGGTGTCGCGGGCGACTGGCACTTCGCCCACTACGGCTCCCGTGCCACCGGCGGCGCCGGGCTGATCCTGGTGGAGGCGACGGCGGTCGCCCCTGAAGGCAGGATCAGCCCCTTCGACCTCGGCCTGTGGGACGACGGCCAGATCGCCGGGCTGCGCCGGATCGCCGAGTTCCTGACCGCCCACGGCACCGTGCCCGGCCTGCAGATCGGGCACGCCGGGCGCAAGGCGTCCACCCAGCAGCCCTGGGCGGGGCGCGGCCCGGTGGACCCGGCCACCGGCATCGGCTGGCAGCCGGCCGGACCGAGCCCGGTGCCGTTCGGCGAGGGCTACCCGGTGCCGACCGAGCTGACCGTGGACGGCATCCAGGAGATCGTCGGCCGGTTCGCCGACGCGGCCCGGCGCGCGCTGGCCGCCGGATTCCGGGTCCTCGAGGTGCACGGCGCCCACGGCTATCTGATCCACGAGTTCCTCTCCCCGCACAGCAACCACCGCACCGACGCCTACGGCGGCTCGTTCGAGAACCGCGCCCGGTTCGCCCTGGAGGTCGTCGACGCCGTGCGCGCCGTGTGGCCCGAGGAACTGCCGCTGTTCTTCCGGGTGTCCGCGACCGACTGGCTCGACCAGGGCTGGAACGCCGACGAGACGGTCCGGCTGGCCGGGCTGCTGCGCGACCACGGGGTCGATCTGATCGACGTCTCCTCCGGGGGCAACGGCGGTCCGGCCGCGATCCCGACCGGCCCCGGCTACCAGGTGCCGTTCGCGGCCCGGATCAAGGCCGAGACCGGACTCGCGGTCGGCGCGGTGGGGCTGCTCACCGAGAGCGAGCAGGCCGAGAAGGTCGTCGCCAACGGCGAGGCCGACGCGGTGCTGCTCGGCCGCGAGCTGCTCCGCGACGCCTCCTGGCCGCGCCGGGCCGCCCGCGAGCTCGGCGCGGAGCTGGCCGCCCCGCCGCAGTACGCCTGGGCGATCTAGGGCACCTCCGGGGGCAGGGGCGGCGGGCGGGGCCGGGCTGGACACTGGCCCGCAACACGCCTCTGACCTGGGCCGGGGCCGGCTCCGGGGGCCGTTGTCAGTGGTGCGGTGCAGACTTTTTCCCGTACCCGGATCCGGATCCGGGCATCCGAGACAATGGCGTCCTGGAGGTGTCGGCGATGACCGACGTGCTACTGACCGTGGGCACCCGCAAGGGGCTCTTCATCGGCCGCGGGCGGGACGGCCGATGGGAGTTCGGCCCCCCGCATTTCAACGCGCAGGCGATCTACTCGATCGGGATCGACACCCGGCGCGCCGCTCCCCGCATCCTGGTCGGCGGGGACAGCGCGCACTGGGGTCCCTCGGTCTTCCACTCCGACGACCTCGGCGGCAGCTGGACCGAGCCGCCCCGGCCCGCCGTGAAGTTCCCGCAGGACACCGGCACTTCCCTGGAGCGGGTCTGGCAGTTGCAGCCGGCACCCGACCACTCCCCCGACGTGGTGTACGCGGGGACCGAGCCGGCCGCGCTGTTCCGGTCCGCCGACGGCGGCGCGTCCTTCGAGCTCGTGCGTCCGCTGTGGGAGCACCCGACGCGGGACCGCTGGGTGCCGGGCGGGGGCGGCGAGGCGGTGCACACGGTGGTCACCGATCCGCGGGACGCGGACGCGGTGACGGTGGCGGTGTCCACCGCGGGGGTGTTCCGTTCGCGGGACGGCGGCGCGAGCTGGGCTCCCTCGAACGAGGGAGTATCGGCGGTGTTCCTGCCCGATCCCCACCCGGAGTTCGGGCAGTGCGTGCACAAGATCGCCCGGGACGCCGTCGACCCGGACCGGCTCTATCTGCAGAACCACTGGGGCGTGTTCCGCAGCGACGACGCGGGCGGCAGCTGGACCGACATCGGCGCCGGGCTGCCCTCCGACTTCGGTTTCGCGGTCGCCGCCCACCCGCACCGGGCGGACACCGCCTACGTGTTCCCGATCAACGCCGACGCCGACCGGGTCCCGGCCGGACACCGCTGCCGGGTCTACCGGACCACCGACGCCGGGGCGTCCTGGGAGCCGCTCGGCGCGGGGCTGCCGGACGGCGACCACTACGGCACGGTGCTGCGCGACGCGCTGTGCACGGACGACGCGGACCCGGCGGGCGTCTACTTCGGCAACCGCAACGGCGAGGTGTACGCGAGCGCGGACGACGGCGACAACTGGCGGCTGATCGCCGACCATCTGCCGGACGTGCTCTGCGTGCGGGCGGCGGTGATCGGCTGACCGAGACCGGAGCGGTGCTCGGCTGACCGGGTCCTGGGCGGAGTCCTGGCAGGTCCCGGCCGGGCGGTGGTGTCGGTGTCCGCCAGTAGAGTGACGGCGTGGCAGCACGACCGTTGAACGAAATCGTCGAGGCCGGGTGGGCGCGCGCGCTCGCGCCGGTGGCCGAACAGATCGCCGCGATGGGCGACTTCCTCCGCGCGGAGGTCGCCGCCGGGCGCACCTACGTACCGTCGGGGGTGAACGTCCTGCGGGCGTTCCAGCAGCCCTTCGACGAGGTGCGGGTCCTCATCGTCGGCCAGGACCCCTATCCGACCCCGGGCCACGCGGTGGGCCTGAGCTTCTCGGTGGCGCCCGAGGTGCGTCCGCTGCCGCCGAGCCTGGACAACATCCACTGGGAGATGCACACCGACCTCGGCCTGCCCCGGCCGTCGAACGGTGACCTCACCCCGTGGACCCGGCAGGGCGTGCTGCTCCTCAACAGGGCGCTCACCACCGCTCCCCGCAAGCCGGGGGCGCACCGGGACAAGGGCTGGGAGGCGGTCACCGAGCAGGCGATCCGGGCGCTCGCGGCGCGCGGCAAGCCGCTGGTGTCGATCCTGTGGGGGCGGGACGCGCGCAATCTGCGCCCGCTGCTCGGGCAGTTGCCGGCGATCGAGTCCTCGCACCCCTCGCCGATGTCGGCGGACCGGGGCTTCTTCGGCTCCCGCCCGTTCAGCCGCACCAACGAGCTGTTGCAGGGTCTTGGCGCCGAGCCGGTGGACTGGCAGCTGCCGTGACCGGCGGCCCGGAGCGCGCGTTCGTCGTCGGGGTCGACTCCGGCGGCTCGGGCCTGCGGATCGCACTCGCCGAGGCGGGGTCCGGTACGGGGTCCGGGGCCGGGGCCGGAGTCGACGAAGGCGGTACGGGCCCGGCGGCGGGCGCGGACGCGGTGCGGGTCGCGGTCCTGGAGACGGTGGTGTCCCGGGGGCCGGTGCGCACCGGCCCCGGCGGTATCGACGCCGGGCAGTTCCTCGACCTGGTGCTGCCCGCCGTGGCCGCGATGACCGGGCGGGCCGGTGGCGGCCGGATCGTGGCGGTCGCCGTCGGGGCGGCCGGGATGGCGACCCTCGGCGACCGGCTGCGGGCCGAGCTGCCGGACGCGTTCGCCGCCGCCTGGGGGACCCGGCGGCTCGCGCTCGCGGCCGACGCGGTCACCGCGTACGCCGGGGCGCTCGGGCAGCGGCCCGGTGTGGTGGTGGCCGGTGGCACCGGCCTGATCGCGCTCGGCACCGATCTGTCCGGCTGGCGGCGGGCCGACGGCTGGGGGCATCTGCTCGGCGACTGCGGCAGCGGCGCGTGGATCGGCCGGGCCGGTCTGGAGGCGGCGCTGCGCGCCCACGACGGGCGGCGCGGTGGTTCGGCGGCGCTGCTCGCCCGGGCCGAAGCACGGTTCGGGCCCGTGGCCGGGCTGCCGGGCGCGCTCTATCCACGGACCGACCGGCCCGCGGTGCTCGCCTCGTTCACCCCGGACGTGGCGGCGTGCGCGGCCGCCGGGGACCCGGTCGCGGCCGGGATCCTGGAGCTGGCCGCCCGTCATATCGCGGAGGCCGCCACGGCGGCGGCCGGTTCAGGCGGTGCGGGCGCGGGAGGCGCGGTCGCGGACGGGACCGAAGTGGCGTTCACGGGCGGGCTGTTCCGGCTCGGTGAGCCGCTGCTCGGTCCGTTGCGGGCCGAGCTGGCGGCGCTGCTGCCGGGGGTGCGTCAGGTCCCGGCGGGCGGCGACCCGTTGGCCGGGGCGGTGACCATCGCCGCCGCCCTGGGCGGTGGATCGCTGCGGCTGCCGGAGGACGTACGGCTGCTTCAACTCACCAGGTAAGCGGCGGTTCCTGCCCACTTCGGACATAGCGGGGCAGAAGTCGCCGAGCCGCACCTCAGCGAGCCGACCGTCGGGTGAAACCAGTAGCATGCGGCGCCATGAGCTCCCCCACTGGGCCCACTCCCGGGCTGCCCGTACGAATGCCGCGACCCCGCCAGTCCGGGCGACACCGTCGCCCCGAACCCGTGGCGGCGCCCGAGGGCGCTCCCGCGCTGGTTCTGACCGTCCCCGGTGTGCCGTCGGCCGCCATACGCTCACTGGCCGAGGAGGTCGTGAGCATCGCCCGTTCGGAGCTGCCCGGCCTCGAGGCCGCGATCGGCTACCTGGACGGCGACGACGCCGAGTACCCGACCCTGACCACGGTGCTGTCCCGGGTCACCGCGCTGCGCGCCGAGCGGTACGAGATCGCGGTCGCGGCCGGCCGTGAGGTCGCCGCCCCCGCGGGACCCGCCGCGGTCGTGGTGCCGCTGCTCGCCGGTCCGGACAGCGGGCTGACCCGCCGGATCCGGCAGGCCGTGATGGACGCGGGCAACAACGCCGAGCTGACCGACGTCCTCGGTCCGCACCCGCTGCTCGCCGAGGGCCTGCACGTGCGGCTCTCCGAGGCCGGTCTGGCCCGCGCCGACCGGGCGCGCCTGTTCACCGTCGCCACGGCGGCCGACGGCATCATCCTGGCCACCGTCGGCGGTGAGGAGGCGGTGCAGACCGCCGGGATCACCGGCATGCTGCTCGCGGCCCGGCTCGCGGTGCCGGTGATGGCGGCGGCGCTCGACCAGGACGGTTCGATCGCGGCGGTGGCCGAGCAGCTGCGCGGCGCCGGTGCGGAGCAGCTCGCGCTCGCCCCGTACCTGATCGGTCCCGAGCTGGCCGAGGGCCTGCTCGAGGTGGCCGCGAAGGAGGCGGGCTGCGCCGCGTCCGAGCCGCTGGGCGCCTACCCGGCGATCGGCAAGCTGGTGCTCTCGCAGTACATGTCGGCGCTCGGCATCGCGCCCCAGCAGGGCGCGCCGGCTCTCTGAGCCGCGCCGCAGGACCGTGACCGTGACGGGAAGGGCCCGCACCGGAGGATTCCGGTGCGGGCCCTTCCCGTACGCGCTCGGGAGGTGTGGCGGGGCGGTCAGCCGAAGACGACGCAGGACGCGGCGGCGGCCGGGACCGATCCGGCGCGCTCGGGCAGTCCGGTCTCCGGGTCCACGGTGAACCAGGTGATGTCGCCGGAGCGCTCGTTGGCGGCGTAGAGGTGGCGGCCGGACGGGGCCAGGGTCAGATCGCGCGGCCAGCGGCCGCCGCAGGGCACCGAGCCGACCAGCCGCGCGGTGTCGCCGGACGGGTCGAGCGCGAGGACGGCGAGGGTGTCCGCGCCGCGCACCGCCGCCCACAGGAAGCGGCCCTCGGGGTCGACGACGACCTCGGAGGGGTAGGCGGGGCTTTCGACGTCCCCGGCCGCCCCTTCGGCGACATCCTGGACCACCGGGGTCTCGCCGAGCGGGGTGAGCACGCCCGCCTCGGCGTCCCAGCGGCAGACGGTGACGGTGGGCACCAGCTCGTTCAGGACGTAGGCGTGGCTGCCCGCCGGGTGGAAGACCAGGTGGCGCGGCCCGGTGCCGGGGCGCAGCGCGGCGCTGCCGTGCGGGCGGAGTCCGCCGGTGGCCGGGTCGAGGGCGCTGATCTCGACGGAGTCCGTACCGAGGTCGACGGCGAGCAGCCAGCGTCCGGTGGGGTCGGGCAGCACCTGGTGGGCGTGCGGGCCCGCCTGGCGCGACGTGACCGGCCCCGAGCCCTGGTGGGCGGTCTGTCCGGAGACCGGGCCGAGGGTGCCGTCGGCGTTCCTGGGCAGGGCGCTGACGCTGCCGGAGGTGTAGTTGGCGGTGACCACGTGGCCGGGGGTGACGGCGAGGTGGGTGGGGCCCTTGGCGTCCACCGGGACGGCAGGGGCGAGCGGCCGGGGGGCGGGGCCGGTGATGTCGAAGGCCGCGGCGGCGCCGTGGTCGGTCTCGGAGACGGCGTAGAGGGTGTCGCCGTCGAGCGCGAGGAACGACGGGTCGGGGACGGCGTCGCTGGCGCCGGTGACGGTCAGCGCCCCGGTCCGCGGGTCCCAGTCGGCGGCGAGCACGCCAGGCCCGCCGGCCGAGGTGAACGATCCGATGAACGCCCTGGTACGGCGCCCGGCGCCGCCCTGTCCCGTCTGTGTGCCGCTCACGGCGCCTCCCCTGGTCCCCGGATCCGCCGAAGTCCGCGGATCCGCTGCTCCGGCCGTGGACCGGCCGTCGTTCGGGCTGACGTTAGCAGGCGGTCTAGACCAGCCGGGCGGAATCGGCCCGGGGAGTCGGACGGGGGAACCGGACGGGGTCAGGCGGCCGGGACCAGCGGGGAGCGCGGGGCGGTGCGCAGCGGGGTGGCCAGCGCGGTGAGCGCGTGTTCCAGGGCGTGCAGATGGCCGAGCGCGGCCTCGGCGCCGGGGTGGTGGGCCGGGAGTCCGGCCGGGGCGGCCCGCTCGGCGCGCTTCGGCGCGGCCGGTTCGACCAGGGCGTGCACGGCGGCCTCGACCCGGCGGGCGGCGGCGGCGAGCCGGGCGTCGTGGGAGGCGTCCGGGTCGGCGGCGACGGCGGCGAGGCCGCGGGTCTCGCGGGCGCAGGCGTCGAGCAGGTCGAGGACGTGGCGGGCCCTGGCCTTGCGGGCGCGCAGCGGGCTCAGCGGGTGGACCAGCGGGGCCAGGGTGAGCCGGGCCCGGCCGAGCAGCAGGTCGAGCTCGGTGGCGTGGGCCGCCGGGTCGGCGTGCGGGTCGCCGGCGAGCCGCCGGGCGGCGGCGGTGGTGCAGGCGTGGACGCAGCCGACGGCGCGCTGGATCCAGGCGTTGGTGGCCGCGTGGGTGGTGACCGGGAGGAGGGCGACGCCGACGGCCGCGCCGAGCGCGCCGACCGCCGTCTCCTCGAAGCGGAGGACCAGGAGCCCGGGGTGCAGGACGCCGAGCAGCCCGTACAGGAGGCCCGCCATGACGGTCACGAAGAACATCATCCAGCTGTAGGACAGCGGGGCGGTGTAGAAGATGCCGAAGACGCAGACGGCGACGAGGGCGGCGGTGGGCGCGGGGGCGCCGCCGAGGGGCAGCGCGATCAGCAGGCCCGCGGCGATGCCGACGACGGTGCCGAGGACCCGGCGGAAGCCGCGGACCAGGGTCTCGCCGCGCGAGGCGGTGTTGACGAAGATCCACCAGGCGGTGCCGACGGCCCAGTACCAGCGGTCCTCGGACAGGAACTGGCCGGCCGCGAGGGCGACCGCGCAGGCGACGGTGGCCTGCACGGCCTGCCGGGTGGTGGGCCGGTCGAGGCCGGTGCCGGGCAGTGGCGCCGGAGCGGCGGGCGGTGGTACGCGGCGCTCGACGCACCAGAAGCCGAACCGGACGAGACCGGCGGCGCCGAGCGCGAGCAGCACCGCGCCGAACAGCTCGGGCAGCTGGGCGGGGACGGCGTGCAGGAACTGGGTGACGAAGAACTGCATGAAGGCGAAGATGCCGAGGGCGTGGCCGCGCGGTCCCCAGCGGCGGGCGTACACCCCGGCGAAGACGACGACGAGCCAGGCGAGGTCGCGCAGCTGCGGCAGGCCGTGCAGCACGGTCGCGAGGGCGAGCACGGGGAACCCGGCCAGCGGCAGCAGGGCGGTGGTGACGGCCTGGCGGCGCACGGTCGGGTCGCCGACGGTGAACAGGGCGAGCAGCGCGGCGAGCCCGGCGGTGATGGAGGCGGTGAGGGAGAGCCCGGCCAGTTCGGCGGCGGTGACGGCGAGGCCGATGCCGAGGACGGCGCGGCTCGCGATCCGCAGCCGGACCTTGCCCGGGTCGGGGGCCACGCACATCCGGCGCAGCAGCCCGCCGCCCGCCGTCAGGGCCCGGCGCACCGGTGCCGTGGTCCGCCGGTCGTTCCTGGTGCTGTTCTCGACGGTGTCCCCGCCCCCGCTGCCGTACACACACCCTCTTCGTCACTGTCGTCGCCGTCCGGACATGACGATGGCGCCGCGGTCCGGGTCCGGCCACCTCGCCGGTCCGGCGCGTGCGCGGCGCCATCCTGTCCAAGTCTTTCCCCCAGAGGAAAGCATTCATCGGCCCAGTGGCTCAACAGGCGAGTGAATGACTGGGCCATTGGTACAGTCGAAGGCTCACGCACTCGGCCACAGGGAGGCCAACGGACCATGGCGGTGGACGAGCTCGACACCCGCGTCCTGCGGTTGCTCATCGAACAGCCGCGCACCAGCGTGCGCGAGTACGCGCGGATCCTCGGCGTCGCCCGGGGCACCGTGCAGGCCCGGATCGACCGGCTGGAGCGCGACGGCGTGATCACCGCGACGGGTCCGGTGCTGTCCCCCGCCGCGCTCGGGCACCCGGTGCTCGCGTTCGTGCGCATCGAGGTCACCCAGGGGCACCTGGACGAGGTCGGGGACGCGCTCGCGGCCGTCCCGGAGATCGTGGAGGCGTTCTCCATCACCGGCGGCGGCGATCTGCTCACCCGGGTGGTGGCGCGCGACGCCGGGCACCTGGAGGACGTGATCCAGCACCTCATCCAGCTGCCCGGGGTGGTCCGCACCCGCACCGAGCTGGCGCTGCGCGAGCGGGTGCCGCACCGGCTGCTGCCGCTGGTGGAGGCGGTGGGGCGGGGTACGGCGTAGCGGCGGCCGCCCCTGAAGACCGCGGGCGGGCCCGAGGTGGGGTCCGGGCCCGGCCGGGCCTGGCCGGGATCGGGCCGGGATCGGGCCGAACGGCCCTCGGCCGCGGCCCCGCGCTCTGCGAGGCTTGCCGCATGGACTTCCGCACCCCCCTGGACGGCGCCCCGGACGGCCCGCGCTTCGCCGTCGTGTTCGATCTCGACGGCACGCTGGTGGACAGCGAGCCCAACTACCACGAGGCCACGCTGCGCGCCCTCGGCCCGTACGGCGTGACGCGGGCGGACTACGACTGGGCCGAGCACAGCCGGTTCATCGGCATCGGCACCCAGGAGTCCCTGGAGCTGCTGGCCGAGCGGTTCGGCATCACCGCGCCGGTCGGCGAACTCCTCGATGCCACCAACCGGCACTACCTGGAGCTGGCGCGGGCTTCCACCCCGGTCTTCCCGGAGATGCGGACGTTCGTGGCGCGGCTGTACGCGGCCGGGGTGCCGATGGCGGTGGCCTCGGGTTCGTCCCGGGCGGCCATCGAGGCGGTGCTCGCGGGGACCGGCCTGGACGCCTGGCTGACGACGCTCGTCTCGGCGGAGGAGGTGGCGCGCGGCAAGCCGGAGCCGGACGTTTTCCTGGAGGCGGCCCGCAGGCTCGGCGGGATCCCGCCGGAGCGGTGCGTGGTCCTGGAGGACGCGCCCCCGGGCGCGGCGGCGGCGCGCGCGGCGGGCATGCGCTGCGTCGCGCTCCCGTACGTGCCGGGCACGGCCGACGATCCGGCGTTCGGCGGGGCTGACCTGCTGTTCCGGGGCGGGCAGGCGGAGTTCACGGCGCGGGCCGGGCTTGAGTGGCTGAGCGGGGCGTACGCCGGATAGCGCCGAAACGCTCCGGGCGGCGCCCACCGCCGGGCGAAAACCCGTGGTCGGGGCGGATCCGGTGTGGCAGGGTGCGGGGCGGCCGCGGCCCGCCGTCGCCGTACCCCTCTCCCGCCCCTCCCACGCCCTGGAGCGATCATCGTGACCCCGCCCCGTCTCGTCCCCCTCCTCGCGCAGTTCGAGTTCGCCAGGGACCGGCTGCTTGCCCGGCTCCGCGGTCCGGTGATGGACAGCGGCAACGGGACGGACGTGCCGGTCGGGCCGCTGACGGACGAGGAGTACCGGTGGGAGCCGGTGGCCGGGTGCTGGTCGGTGCGGCGGCACGCGGACGGACCGGGTGACCGGGCCACGGTGCTGGTCGGCGCGGGTGCCTGGGGCCGGGACGCGACGCCGCCGCCGCATCCGGAGCCCGCGCCGTTCACCACGCTGGCCTGGCGGGTGAGCCACCTCGCCGAGATGTTCATGCTGCGCACCGACCACACGGCGGGCGGCCGGACGCTGACCCGGGACGACTTCGTCAGCCGCGGTGACGCGGCGACGGCGGTCGCCGACTTCGAGCGGGCGATGGCGGGCTGGCACGCGATGCTGGGCACGTTGACCGACGCGGACCTGGACACGGTGGGGTACAGCTCGTACCCGCACGGCAGTGATCCCGAGGACCCGATGGTGGAGACGGTGTGGTGGATGAACCAGGAGCTGCTCGCACACGGCGCGGAGATCGCCCTGCTCAGGGACCTGTACCGGGCCCGCGGCTGAGTTCTCGGTGACCGCTCACGTCTGTTTCGTACGGGCGAGGAGCATCGCGATGTCGTCCTGGGCCGGGCCTTCCGGGAGGCCCGCCAGGAGCTCGTCGCACAGTTCGTCGAGCGGGCGGCTCATGTCCCGCAGGGCGCGGCCGACCCGGGCCATGCCCTGGTCGAGGTCGCGGTCGCGGGCCTCGATGAGGCCGTCGGTGTAGAGCACGAGCAGTCCGCCGTCGGGCAGCGCGATCTCCTCGGTGCCGAACTCGTGGCCGCCGGTGCCCAGCGGGGTGCCGGGCGGCCCGTCGAGGAAGGTGACGGTGCCGTCGGGGGTGACCACGGCGGGCGGCGGGTGCCCGGCGCGGGCGATCGTCCAGACCCCGGTGGCCGGGTCGTGCACCGCGTACACGCAGGTGGCCATCTCGTCCTCGCCGAGGTCGGCGACGACGGTGTCGAGGGAGCGCAGCATCGGCACCGGGGGCACGTCGTGCCGGGCGAGGGTGCGGACGGCGGTGCGGAGCTGGCCCATCACGGCGGCGGCGTGCACGCCGTGGCCCATGACGTCGCCGATCACCAGGCCGGTGCGGCCGCCGGGCAGCTCGACCACGTCGAACCAGTCGCCGCCGACGTCGTGGTCGCTGGCCGGGAGGTAGCGGCCGGTGAGTTCCATGCCCGCGACCTCGGGGAGCGCGTTGTTGGTGAGGCTGCGCTGGAGGGTGAGGGCGGCATGCCGCTGGGTGGTGTAGAGCCGGGCGTTGTCGATGTTGGTGGCGGCACGGGCGACCACCTCGTCCATCAGGATCCGGTCCTCGTCGTCGAAGGGTTCCCGGCTGCGCAGCCGGGTGACGGAGACGCTGCCGAGCACCTTGCCGCGGGCGACCAGCGGGATCAGCCGGGCGGAGCCGATCCGGGCGGCGAAGTAGCGGCGCAGCGCTTCGAGGCGGGGGTCGCGCAGGAGCTGGGGGATGTCGGGGATGCCGAGGTCCATGGCCCGGGCGTCGGTGATGACCTGTTCGTAGGCGGAGTCGAGCGGGATCTGGAAGGTCTGTCCCGGGGCGAGCAGCGCGGTGGGGGCGCTGGGGTCGGGGAAGCGCGCGGCGAGGCGGCGGAGCACGCCGCGGTGGGCGGCGGAGCTCTCGTCGGGGTCGAGGACGGCTTCGAGGAGGTGGACGTCGGCGGAGTCGGCCAGCTGGGGGACGAGGAAGGCGACGACCTCCTCGGCGGTCTGGGCGAGGTCGAGGGTGGTGCCGATGCGGGCGCCGGCCTCGGCGAGCAGCGCGAAGCGGTGGCGGGCGCGTTCGACCTCGATGTGGGCCTGCTGGCTGTCGGTGATGTCGATGAGGGAGGCGATGACGCCGAGCGGGCGGCCGCCGTGGTCGAGGAGCGGCGCGTAGGAGTTGGACCAGATGTGGTCGCGGCCGGGGTCGGCGGGGGTGCGGCCGACCCGGCGGGCGTCGACGACGGCGGTGCCGGTGTCGAGGACCCGGCGCATCAGGGCTTCGAGGGCGCCGGCGTTGACGCCGGGGACGACCTCGGTGAGGCGGCGGCCGAGGTGGTCGGCGGGCGGGACGCCGTTCATCCGGGCGAGGGCGTCGTTGACGCGGACGAAGCGGAGGTCGGGGCCGAGGGTGGCGAGGCCGATGGGCGACTGGGTGAAGAGGGACTCCAGGGCGGCGAGGGAGTCGCGCATCCGCAGCACCTGGGAGGTCTCGAAGGCGATGAGCATCGCGCCGGGCCGTCCCTCGGGGTCGGCGGCCGGCACGATCCACATCTCCATGGCGAGCGAGTGTCCGTCCCGGTGGCGGACCGGCAGGGTGCCGACGACGGTCTCCCCGGCCTGGACCTGGCGGGTCAGCCGGTCGGCGAGCTCGCGGTTGCCGTCCGGGACGAACAGCGGGGTGGCCAGCCGCCCGATGACGTCCTCGGGGCGGTACCCGAGGAGGTCCTGGGCGGCCAGCGACCATTCGACGATCCGGCCGCCGGCGTCCTCGCGCCACAGCGCGATGGGCAGCAGGTCGTTGAGCACGCCCGCGTACCCGACGGCCGCCAGGGGCGGCTGCGGGACCCTGCTCGGCGACTGATCAGTGTCCAACGCATCGACCTACGCATCGGCCGGGCCCCGAGGGGCGCATCCGCGATTCCTGTCTGGATTGATGGGACTGCCGGTATTGCCGGTATTGCCGGATCTTCTGGATCTCCTGGGTCTCCTGGGTCTCCCGGCCCGCTGACGTCGTCCGCCGACCGCTTCGGCGGGCACCCCGGGAAGTTCCCGGATTCCTATCGAATCACCCTATATGAGACATAAAGGGCGAGCGCTTCCGCAGGTCCGGGCGGGTCGGTCAGACGTTCGGCACCACCGTCAGACGTTCGGCTCCGACTGGGGGCGGGCCGCCGCCTCGGCCGCCGCCTCGGCCGCCGCCGCGTCCAGGGCGGCCTGACGGGCGTCACCCTCGGCACGGGAGCGCTTGGAGGTGCGGATGGTCCACAGCACGAGCAGGCCGAGGGTGCCGTAGATGAGGAAGGGGTTGACCACGACCATGGCGTCGACGGAGAGGGTGTACGACAGGACGACCCGGACGATCGCCTCGGCCAGGTAGGCGGTGCCCCAGACGATCGTCATCAGGCGCATCACCGAGCGGAAGCCCTCGAACTGCCAGAGCCCGTTCCACCAGGCGTGGCTCTCCGGGGTGCCGTCGGTGGAGAAGCGGCGCCCGAAGTAGTACATCAGCGGCCTCGGGGCGAGCAGGGTGGCCAGGCAGATGACACCGAAGAGGCCGGTCACGGCCGAGTCCTTGACCAGCAGGGCCCGGGTGGAGTGGGTGCCGATCAGCGAGACGACGGCGGTCACCGCGAGCAGGAAGAGGGTGATGATCGCGAACTCGTCCATCTTGCGGTGCCAGGCCAGGTGGACCACGGTGTCGACAACCGGCCACACACCGCTCACGAGCAGCGCGGCGAACTCGCTCCAGCCACGGTCCTCGAGCGCGTTGTAGGTGAGGATCGGCGCGACCACGTTGAGGCCGATGGTGAGCACCCAGCCGATGGCGATGACGGCACCCGACGGGCTGGGCGGTTCCTGCGGGGCCGGTGGGGCCGAGGCTGCTGACATGTTTTCCCCCTGGATCGCGCGGTGTGCGCGGTTGACTCGCGCGAGGTGCGCGGTGACGCCGGTACGACGGCAGGGGCACCGTAGGGCCGCGCCCGTGACGGTCACAAGGCCCGCCGTACCAAATGATCTCCAAGGCGTCCGGAGGCCCGGACTCCGTCTCCGGCCACCCCGCGAGCGTCACTTTTGAGCCGGTCGTCACTCAAACCGACGATGTGATGCACAGGGAGTCATATCGGCAGGTCGAATGCCCCTTGCGCCGGTCCGTACGCCCTGGCGAGGAGTGATCATCGGCGCGCACTCTGAGGAACAGTCCGGAGCCGCTGGTTCCGGGGCGCGGGTGCGGAACACGGCTGCGGGTGCGGAGCACGGCTGCGGGTGGGGGCCGGGGCTTCACGATGCGTTTCGCGCATCCGGCCCGGACGGCCCGGGAGCGTCCCGGCGTGCCGGACCGGGTCCCGGAGTCGATGACGTGCCACGCCGAGGAGTTCCGTGCCGAGGGAGGACGCCCAGCCATGAGCAGGTACGAGAAACCCCGGTCGACGCCGGGGACCTGGGAGACGGACGTCCTGGTGGTGGGCGGCGGTCCGGTCGGACTGGCGCTCGGGCTGGATCTGACCCGGCGCGGGGTGGACTTCACCCTGGTGGAGGCGGGCGACGGGACCAGTGCCGACCCGCGGGTGACCACGGCGGGGCCGCGCGCCATGGAGCTGTTCCGGCGCTGGGGGGTGGCGGACGCGCTGCGCGGCGCGGGCTGGCCGGGCGACCACTCGCTGGACGTCGCCTGGGTGACGGCGGTCGGCGGGCACGAGCTGCACCGGCTGGACTTCGGCACGGCCGCCACCCGGCCGCTGCCCGAGCACACCCCGGAGCCGGCGGCGGTCTGCCCGCAGCACTGGATGACACCGCTGCTCGTCGACCGGCTCGGCCGGCATCCGGACGGTCCGGTACGGCTGCGCTGCCGGCTGCTCGGCTACACCACCGGGCGCGACGGGGTGACGGCCACGGTGGCGACCGGCGACGGGGCGCGGTTCCTGGTGCGGGCGCGCTATCTGGTGGGGTGCGACGGGGCCGGTTCGCCGGTGCGGAAGGCGGCCGGGATCGCGGCGCCCGAGCTGCACGAGGGGCGGACGCTGCGCACCATCGCGTTCCGGGCGCCGGAGCTGCCGAAGCTCCTCGGGCCGCGCGCCCCGCTGATCCACTGTCTGGTGTCGCCGAGCGGGCTGCGCTATCCGCTGCGGGCGGTCGACGGGCGCGGCCTGTACCGGCTGACGGCGCCGGTCGGCACGGCCGCGCCGCTGGAGGTGGTGCGGCGCGCGGTGCCGCTCGACACACCGTTCGAGCTGGTGTCGGACGCGGTGTGGCAGCTGGCCCACCGGGTCGCCGAGCACTACCGGCGCGGCCGGGTGTTCCTGGCCGGGGACGCGGCGCACACGCTGTCGCCGTCCGACGGTCTCGGGATGAGCACGGGCGTGTGCGACGCGGCCGACCTCGGCTGGAAGCTGGCGGCGGCCCTGGCGGGCTGGGCCGGGCCCGCGCTGCTCGACTCGTACCAGGCGGAGCGCCGTCCGGTGGCCCTGGCGGGGGTGGCGGAGGCCCACCGCGATCTGCGCCGTACCCAGCAGCGGAAGATCCCGCTCGCGCTGCTCGACGACGACCCGGCGGGCGCGCGGGCCAGGGCGGTGCTCGGGCGGGAGCTGGCGGACTCCGACGCGCGGCGCGAGTTCGACCGGCCCGAGCTGCATCTCACGTACCGGTACGGCTCCGCGGTGATCGCCGCGGAGCCCGACGACGTCCAGCCAAGCGGGGCGGGCGACGTGGGGCCGGGCGGTCCCGTCCTCAACCGGTCGACGCTGCCGGGCGCCCGCGCGCCGCACGCGTGGCTGGCGCCGGGGCGTTCGACGCTCGATCTGTACGGGGGCGGGTTCGTGCTGCTCTGCCTCGGCGGCGCGGACCAGCCGGGCGGGAGCTGTGGGACCGGCGGGACCGGTGGGAACGGTGGGACCGGGGTGGGGGTCGAACCGGACGGTACGGTACGGGCGTTCGCCGAGCGGCGGGTGCCGCTGCGGGTGGTGCGGTGCGCCGACCCGGAGGTCGCGGCGCGCTACGAGCGGCCGTATGTGCTCGTCCGGCCGGACGGCCATGTGGCCTGGCGCGGCGCGGCACCGCCCCGGTGTCCCGATCTGCTGGTGGACCTGGTGCGCGGGGCGGGCAGGGCGGGCGGGACCGGCCACGGCGGCCCCGGGGTGGGCGCATGAGCGTGGGGTCCAGGTATCTTCCGCCGCGCCGCCCGCTGCCCGAGTTCGACCCCGCCGGGCTCGACCTCGCCGATCCCTACCCGGTCTACCACCGTTACCGGGCGGCGGGCCCGGTGCACCCGGTCCGGCACCCGGGTCCTGGCGCGGGCCCGACGAGCTGGTACGTCTTCGGGTACGCGGAGGTGGCCAGGACGCTGGCCCGCCGGGAGTTCGGCCGGGCGAACCCGGCGACCGGCCGGGCGGCGGCGCCGCCGCCCGGGTACCCGGTGCTGCGTCAAGTGGTGGAGAACTGGCTGGTGTTCCTCGATCCGCCCCGGCACACCCGGCTGCGGACGCTGGTCTCCCCGGCGCTCGGGGCGGGCCCGGTCGCCGCGCTCGGCCCGCGCATCCAGCGGATCGCGCGGCAGCTCGTGGCGCCGCTCGCCGACAGGCCGCCGGGCGAACCGGTCGATCTGGTGGCCGAGTTCGCGGCCCCGCTGCCGCTCCTGGTGATCGCGGGGGTGCTCGGGATCCCGGAGGAGCTGCACGGCTGGTTCCGGGACCGGGCGCTGGTACTGCAACGGGCGGGCAGCACCCGGGGCGACCGGGACGCGGCCGGGACGACGGCGGTGGAGCGGGCGGCGGAGCGGGCGGCGGACGAACTCACCGTGTTCTTCCGGCGGGAGCTGGCTGCCCGGCGCGGCGCGGGCCGGGACCGCGGCGACCTGTTGTCGGCGCTGGTGCGGGCGGCCGACGAGCGGACCTCGCTCACCCCCGAGGAGCAGTCGGCGACCTGCGTCCCTCTGCTGACGGCGGGACATGAGACCACCACCGGGCTGCTCGGCAAGGCGGCGCTCGCCCTGCTGCACCGGCCGGAGCTGCGGGCCGTGCTGCGGGCGGACCCGGCGCTGCTGCCGGGCGCCGTCGACGAGTTCCTGCGGCGCGACCCGCCGGTCCAGATGATCACCCGCTGGGCGCACCGCGACACCCTGCTGGCGGGGCATCCGGTGCGCCGGGGCGACCGGCTGGTGCTCGTCCTGGGCGCGGCCAACCGGGACCCGGAGCGCTTCCCGGACCCGGACCGGCTCGATGTGCGCCGGGAGCACGTCCGGCACTGCGCGTTCGGCCTCGGTGTCCACTACTGCGCGGGCGCGGGTCTGGCCCGGGCGGAGGCGGAGGCCGGTCTGGCGGCGCTCCTGGACGGGCTGCCCGCGCTCGCGCCCGGCGCCCGCCCGGCGGTCGAGGTGCGGTACGCCCCGGACTGGGTGTTCCACGGCCCGGAGCGGCTGACGGTCGTCGCTTGAACATCTCCGCGCGCAGCTGAACACGGGGGCCGGTGGCCGGTTGGCCGCGCCGGGCGGGCCGTGCCCCGGCGGGGCCGTACCCACGCCTACCTCATCCGGGGTTCCGTCGACAGCGGACTTGGCGAGGTCGGCGGGAGGCTTTCCGGCGGTGCTGGTACGAGAGCACTTTCGAAGATGTCGCGTACCGGGGTCGTCACTACTTTCCTAAGTCCCGGACCGTGCAGAGGCACGGTCCCGCCGATGGAATCCGGGGTAGGAATGCGTACATTCGCTGTGCGGGCACAGGACGGAGCGGTCTCCTTCTCGCCGGTGCGCGCCCTGTTGCGCGCCGGTGTCACCGAGGCGTGGCCGCCGCCCGCCCGGGGCGCGCTGCGGTTGGTGGCGCCCGACGATCCCGCGTGCGCGGTGAACGAGGGGGCGGAGGAGAGCCGCGCCGGGCCCGACGGGTCGCCGCACACCGTCTGGGTGGCCCGCACGCTCGGCGCGGTGGCGCGCGCGTGGTTCGACCAGGTGGGTCCCTGCCGGGTCGAGGTGATCGACGCGGAACGGCTCGACGACGCCAGCCGGTTGTTCTTCGCGGCCCTCGCCGAGGTCTCGGAGGGCCGGGTCACCGTCGTGGTCCGGCCCCGGGAACCGTCCGTCGCCGGCCCGGCGCCACTGCCGTCGGTGGCCAGCGCCCGGGAGCGGCGGATCGAGGACCTGGTGGCGGCGCCGGACCTGGCGGACGGCGAGGAGGTCGACTTCCTGTACCGGCAGGCCCTCGCGCACCTGCGCGACGGGGACGCCTGGACGGCCCACCGGCTGCTGGACGCGGTCCTGACCCGGCGTCCGGTCCCGGCGGTCCAACGGGCTCTGCGGTCCGCCCGCGAACTTCTCGTACGGCTCCCCGGCGGACTTCGGGCACCCGGCGCGCCGCCGTCGCCCGGCGGCCAGGCAGCCGACGGCGGCGCGGCACCCGACGCGCGGGAACCGGCCGGGGGCGAGGGCCGGGTCCGTGGCCCGATGCGGCTGCGGGCGGGCTGGGAGCGGCTGGAGAAGTGGTCCGACGGGGCCGGGCAGATCGACCGGAACGCCGTGCACAAGGCCCTGTTCGCCATCGCCGACCGCTCGGCCTTCCGGGCGTACGAGACCGTCGAGGACCCGGCCGAACCGCTCGCGCTGTGCGTGCGGGTCCGGGAACGCCTCGTCCTCAAGGTCCGGGCGCACGACCTCGACACCTTCGACATCGTCGATCTGATCACGATCGGCGAGGCCCCGGGGGTGGACGCGGCGGCCGGCAGGCCGCTCTGAACACGGGTACGCGGGCGGGCCGGGGGACGGTCCGCCCGCGTACCGACGTGCCCCCGACATGCCCTTGACCTGCCTCTGACCTGCCCTCGACCTGCCCCCGACCTGCCTGAGTCGTCGTGAACTCCTTGACCAAGTCCGGGGCCCGTGAAAACGTCGGCCGCGATCAACGATTCACCGCCGCTTTTCATGAACTCTGGGGATTTCGATGGCGCCTTTGGATGTTTCCGGCATAGACGTGTCCTCGCGGGTCCGGGCCCGCGACATTCAGATGGCGGGCGTGGCCGACCTCCGCCGCCGGGTCCTGATGATCTCGGGCGCCATCGACACCGTCGACCACGACGTCTCCGTCAGCGTCAACCTCCCCGAGCCCGGCCGCTGGCAGATCATCAAGGCCGAGACCAACCTGACGGACCGCACCTGGGTGGCCATGCAGGCCGCCACCGACGAGGACTCCGTGTTCGTCGACGGCTCCGAGGCGCTCGTGATGTCACGGCAGTTCTCCAAGTCGTTCCTCACCCCCGACCAGCGCCGTCTGACGTTCTTCGGCGGCGAGGTCCGTCCCGGTGAGTCCGTGGTGAAGATGTACTCCCTGGAGACCACCGGGCGGACGCCCACCTACGCGTACTCCCGGTTCAGCCCGCTCGTCACCGACACCCCCGAGATCACCGCGCGGACCGTCGAGCGGCTGGTGGCCGAGGGCATGCCGCAGCGCCCGGTCGTCGAGGTCATCGTCCCGGTGACGGTCGTCGGGTGATCACCTTCGTCCCCCCGCCGCGGCTGCTCGAGTCGCCGCGCGGCCGTGACTGGCCGCCGATGCCCGCGGGCCACGCGCCGCTCACCCCGCCGCCCGCCACCGCCGACGTGGCCGTGGTCGGCGCCGGGCCCGCCGGGCTCGCGGTGGCGTCCGCCCTGTGGCACCTCGGGGTGCGCGACGTGGCCCTCCTCGACCGCGACGGGCGGCCCTGCGGCCGGTTCCTCGACCGGATCGACACCCTCGGCCAGCGGGTGCTGCGTTCCCCGTACGAGCACCACCCGGGGGTCGAGGGCTACCGCGACTGCGAACTCCTCGACTTCGCCCGGCTGCACTGGTCGTCGCTGACGCCCGACGAGCGCCGCGAGATCCGGATGGCGCAGTCCGGGCACCGCTCCGTCGTGCCCGTCGACGTCTTCGAGGCGTACTGCCGGCACATCGCCACGCTTCATCACGTGGACGAGCGGACCTGGCGGGCGGACGTGCGTGAGGTCCGCCCCGCCGCCGACCGGGTCACCGTGGGCGGGGAGGGCTTCGCGCTGCGCGCCCGGCACGTCGTGCTGTGCCTCGGCGAGGAGCGCCGCGAGGCGCCGGCCGACTGGTGGGAGGGCGAGGCCACGCCCGCCGGGGTGACCTACTGGGACCAGCCCGTCCCGGCGGACGTCCGCCGTCTGGTGGTCGTCGGCGCCGGGCTGAGCGCGGCCCATCTGATCGCGAACGCGCTGAACGCGGGCGTGCGGGTGGACTGGGTGCTGCGCGCCACCGAGGAGCGCTACCAGTGCGCCGACGTGAACGCGTCCTTCTTCCGCGCCGAAGGCCGGGCTCGCTTCGACGGGACGAGCTGGGAGGACCGGCTGGCCCTGATGGGCGGTCACCGGCGGGCGTCCGTCATGTTCGAGTTCCGCCCGCTGATGGAGCGGGCGGAGGCGGAGGGACGGCTCACCGTGCACCGGGGCCGGGCCGTCACCGCGGTCGCCCCGGAGCCGTCGGGCGGACGGGCGGTCGTCCTCGCGGACGGCGAGCGGGTCGTCGGCGACCATGTGGTCCTGGCGCTCGGCACGGTCGTCTCGAACGGCGCGCAGGTGCTGCCCGAGGAGCTCGTGGGCGCCCGGGACGGCTGGCCCGACCTCGACGAGCGGACCCTCGCCTACCGGGCCGCGCCCCAGGTGTCCGCCGTCGGCGCGGCGGCCTGCATGGTGCTGGGCCCCGCCGCGCGCAACATCGACGGCCACCGGGTCGCCACCGCGCGAGTGGCCGGCGCCATCGCCGCCCGGCTGGCCGAGGCCGGACTGCTCCCCCGCGCGCAGGACCCGGCGTGCGTGCCGGCCGGCACGGGCGCGGCGCTCGTACCCGCCGCCCGGGCGGCCCTGGACGGACCCGAAGGACCGGACGGGCACGACGGGCACGACGTGCGGGACGTACCGGAAAGGGAGTTCGCGCATGCCTGACCCGTTCGCCGGAACCTCGGCCGGGATCTCGGGCGCGACCGCGACCGTCCCCGCGCCCGACGACTACGACCCCCGGTTCGCCCTCACACCGGTCGACGAGCCCGCGTTCACCGAGACCGGCGTGATGCTGATGGGTCTCGACACGGACCGGCTGCTCGCCGGTCTCGGCATGGCGGTGCTCGCGGACGATCCGGCCCAGGTGATGCTGGCCGTGGACCGGCTGCGGCACGGGGTCACGGCCACCCTCGACTACGACGTGCTGGTCGAGACCGGCGTCCGCCGCTGGCGCTCGGCCCGCACCGCGATCGACGCCATGGGGCCGGCCGCGGCGACGCCCGTGTCGCTGCGCCGGGCCTGGGAGCAGACCGTGCGGCTGCTCAGCCACTGCGACCTCGGGGACGTCGGTCCCGCCACCCTGGCCCATCTGACCGCCTGCCGGCTGCGCCGGGACGACATCGACCGGTTCGACGCCGACCGGCGCCCCTTCACCACAGAGCGCCCCCTCACCACAGAGAACTGATGCCGCCATGTCCTATCTGACCTCGCTGCCCGCCGACGCCATGCTCCTGCAGGTGTTCCAGAGCCACCCGGAGACCTCGGAGCCGCTGCTCGTGCTGCACGAGCGGCTGCTGCGCGGGCCCTCCCCGTTCACCGTCGCCGAGCGCGAGCTGATGGCCGCCTATGTGTCCGGACTGAACGCGTGCGGCTACTGCCACGGCATCCACACCGCCACCGCCGAGGCGTTCGGGGTCCCCGAGGGGCTGCTCGCCGCGGCGCTCGCGGACCTGGACTCCGCCCCGGTGGAGGAGCGGCTCAAGCCGGTGCTCCGCTACCTCGCCGTGCTCACCCGCACCCCGGACCGGCTCACCGAGCGGGACGCCGAGGCGGTCCGCGCGGCGGGCTGGGACGACCGGGCGCTGTACGACGCGGTCCTGGTCGGGGCCCTGTTCAACTTCATGAACCGGATGGTGGAGGGCCTCGGCATCGTCGCGGACCCGGCGTACGTGCCGGTCTCGGCGGCCCGGCTGCACGAGCACGGCTACACCGCGCTGGCGGGCGCGCCCGCCGCCGGCTGACCGGGCGGGGGGCCACGGGAGGTCCGGGGCGGGAAGAGGTCCGGGGCGGCAGGAGGCGGGCCCGGCGGGTGACGTGGGTAACGGCCGCCGGGGGGATCTTGACGGTTTCCATACGCGCGGGCGGCCGTTCCGTACGTACGGCGTGCGTACGCTGACTCGGCCGCCGTCCGTTCGATGGCCGAAACCCGACCCCGCGCCGTACCGGACAGCAGGAGCCCCTCGATGGCCACGCCACCGCCCGCCCCCACCAGCCGCCTTCGGGCATGGATGCTGGAGGGCCTGTCCGACATGGGCAAGGGGCGGCCGGGTGCCGCGCCGCCGGAGGCCGCTGGGCAGCCTCAGGGGCAGCCGGAGCACAAGGGCCAGCCGTGGTGGCGGGTCATGTGTCTGACCGGTGTGGACTACTTCTCGACACTCGGCTACCAGCCGGGCATCGCGGCCCTGGCCGCCGGGCTCCTTTCGCCGGTCGCGACGGTCGTCCTGGTGGTCGTGACCCTGGCGGGCGCGCTGCCGGTGTACCGGCGGGTGGCGGAGGAGAGTCCGCACGGCGAGGGCTCGATCGCGATGCTGTCGCGGCTGCTCTCGAAGTGGAAGGGCAAGCTGTTCGTCCTGACCCTGCTGGGCTTCGCGGCGACCGACTTCCTCATCACCATCACGCTGTCGGCGGCGGACGCCTCCACCCACCTGGTGGAGAACCCGCATCTGGAGAACGCGCTGCACGACAAGCAGCTGGTGATCACCCTGATCCTGATCGCGCTGCTCGGGGCGGTGTTCCTCAAGGGCTTCCTGGAGGCCATCGGGGTCGCGGTCGCGCTGGTCGGCGTCTATCTGCTGCTGAACGCGGTGGTGGTGGTCACCGGCCTGTGGCACGTGGCGACCGAGGGCCATGTGGTCACCGACTGGTCGAGCGCGCTGACCCAGGAGCACGGGAACGTGTTCGCGATGGTCGGGGTGGCGCTGCTCGTGTTCCCGAAGCTGGCGCTCGGACTGTCCGGCTTCGAGACCGGGGTCGCGGTGATGCCGCATGTGAAGGGCGACCCGGACGACACCGAGGAGCGCCCGGCGGGCCGGATCCGGGGCACCAAGAAGCTGCTGACCACGGCGGCGCTGATCATGAGCGTCTTCCTGATCACCACCAGCTTCATGACGACGGTGCTGATCCCGCACGAGGAGTTCGAGTCGGGCGGCAAGGCGAACGGCCGCGCGCTGGCGTATCTCGCGCACGAGTACCTGGGCAACACCTTCGGCACGGTCTACGACGTCGCCACGATCGCGATCCTGTGGTTCGCGGGGGCGTCGGCGCTCGCGGGTCTGCTGAACCTGATGCCGCGCTATCTGCCGAAGTACGGCATGGCGCCGCACTGGGCCCGCGCGGTGCGGCCGATGGTCATCGTCTTCATCCTGGTCGCGTTCCTGGTGACGTGGATCTTCGACGCCGATGTCGACGCCCAGGGCGGCGCGTACGCCACCGGTGTCCTGGTGCTCATCTGCTCGGCGGCGATCGCGGTGACCATCGCGGCGCACAAGGCGGGGCAGCGCGGCTGGACGATCGGCTTCGGCGTGATCTCGGTGGTGTTCCTCTACACCACCGTCGTGAACGTGATCGAGCGTCCGGACGGCGTGAAGATCGGTGCCTGTTTCATCGCCGGGATCATCCTGGTGTCGCTGCTCTCCCGGCTCGGCCGCGCCTTCGAACTGCGGGTCACCCATGTCGAGCTCGACGAGCTGGCCCAGCGCTTCGTCCAGGACATCGCCCGCCGTACGCCGCGGCTGATCGCCAACGAGCCGGACCAGCGGGACGCCACCGAGTACCGCGAGAAGATCGAGCAGATCCGCAACGACAACGACCTGTCGCCGCAGGAGGACTTCGTCTTCGTGGAGGTGACGGTCACCGACCCGTCGGAGTTCGAGGCGGGTCTGGTGGTCCGGGGCGAGGTGCTGCACGACCGCTACCGGGTGCTCACGGTGGAGAGCTCGTCGATCCCGAACGCGCTGGCGGCGCTGCTGCTGCACGTGCGGGACACCACGGGGGCGCGGCCGCACATCTACTTCGAGTGGACGGAGGGCAATCCGTTCACCAACTTCCTGCGGTTCTTCCTGTTCGGGCAGGGCGAGGTGGCGCCGGTGACGCGTGAGGTGCTGCGCGAGGCCGAGCCGGACCGGGAGCGGCGGCCGCGGGTGCACGTGGGCTGAGCCGTACGGCCGCGACCCACCCCCCTATACTCAACAAAGTTAATAGGTGCGGTGCTGGGATCAGCGTGAGCGAGGCGGGCCGGTGTTCCTGCGGTACGTCGCCCTGGGCGACAGTCAGACGGAGGGTGTCGGCGACGGCGACGACACCACGGGGCTGCGCGGCTGGGCCGACCGGCTCGCCGAGACGGTGGCGCGGTCGAGCCCGGAGCTGCGGTACGCGAATCTGGCGGTACGGGGACGGCTCGCCGGGCAGGTACGGGCCGAGCAGCTCGGGCCCGCGCTCGCCCTGGCGCCCGACCTGGCGACCGTCGTCGCCGGGGTGAACGACCTGCTGCGGCCCCGCTTCGACGCGGACGAGGTGGGCGGCCACCTGGCGGCGATGTTCGCCGCGCTCACCGCGACGGGCACCCGGGTGGTCACCGTCGCCGCCCCCGACCTCACCCGGCTGATCCCGGCCGCCCGGCCGCTGGCGCCCCGGATCACCGCCCTGAACGCGGCCGTACGGGAGGCCGCCCGCCCGCACGGCGTCACCGTCGTCGAGATCGACCGGCACCCGGCGTCCACCGACCCCCGGCTGTGGAGCACCGACCGGCTGCACGCCTCCTCGCTCGGCCACACCCTGATCGCCGCCGCCTTCGCCGAGGCCCTGGCCCTGCCGGGCGCCGACGACTCCTGGACCCGCCCGCTGCCGCCGGCCGCCGTCCGGCCGCCCTCCGGCGTCCGCGCCCTGACCGCCGAGGCCGCCTGGGTCGCCGGTTTCCTCGGCCCCTGGATCGGCCGCCGTCTGCGCGGCCGCTCCTCGGGCGACGGCCGCACGGCGAAGCGCCCGGAGCCTGCGCCGGTGACGGCCGCGCGCGAATAATCGCGCGCGGTGCCCGCGCCCGGTTTGTTACCGTCGAAGCGTGAGTTCGCACTACTACTTCCTCTGATCCCGGCCCCCGGACCCGGCCCGAGCCGCCGACGCCTGTGACGCGTCCCGCGGCGGGCCGCCCGTGTCCGTGCCCGCCCGGCAGATCAGACAGTCGAACCCACCTTCAGGGACTCCCCCATGCGCGACCGCGCCCAGCTCACCCTTCACCATGTCTCCCGGACCTACGGCACCCGCCGGGTCCTCGACGACGTCTCCTTCTCCGTCCGGCCCGGCGAGCGGGCCGCCGTCGTCGGCGAGAACGGCTCCGGCAAGTCCACCCTGCTCCGGCTGATCGCCGGGACCGAGGCGCCCGACGCCGGGGAGGTCACCGTGCGGTTCCCCGGCTCCGTCGCCCGGCTCGCCCAGACCCTCGGCGAGACGTACGACGTCGGCCCCGGGCACACCGTCCAGGACACCGTCGACGCCGCGCTCGCCGGACTCCGCACCCTCGAAGCCCGGTTGCGGGAGGCCGAACGCGGCCTCGGCGAGGCCACCGACGAACAGCTCGCCGCGTACGGGGAGTTGCTCGACCGCTTCCAGGAACGCGGCGGTTACGAGGCGGACGCCGGGGTCGCCGCCGCGCTGCACGGGCTCGGGCTCGGGCACATCGGGCCCGAGCGGCGGGTCGGCACGCTGTCCGGCGGGGAGCAGTCCCGGCTGGCGCTCGCCTGTGTGCTCGCCTCGGGCGCCGAACTGCTGCTGCTCGACGAGCCGACCAACCATCTCGACCGGGCCGCCGTGCGCTGGCTCCAGGAGCGGCTGCGCGCCCATCGCGGGACGGTCGTCGTGGTCACCCACGACCGGGCCTTCCTGGAGGCGACGGCCACCGTGATCCTGGAGGTCGACCGGGACACCCGTACCGTCACCCGCTACGGCGACGGCTGGGCCGGATACCGTACGGCCAGGGCGGCGGCCCGGCGCAGGCAGGCGCAGGAGCACCAGGAGTGGTGCGACGAGGTGGCCCGCACCGAGGATCTGGTGGCCGCGGCCGGGCAGCGGCTCGCCGCCACCGGGCGCGACCCCCGGCAGGGTTTCGGCAAGCACCGCAGGTCCAGCGAGAACAAACTGTCCGGGCAGGTGCGGGCGGCCCGGGTGCGGCTGACGGAGCTGCGGGAGCGGCCGGTGGCCGCGCCGCCCGAGCCGCTGCGGTTCCTGGCCCGGTTCGACGGCCCCTTCGACGGCCCGGACGGGAGCGATTCCGCCACCGGGGCCGGGCACGGCCCCCGGGTCACGCTGTCCGGGGTGACGGTCGGCGACCGGCTCGCGCTCGACACGCTCGACCTCGGGCCCGGCGACCGGTTGCTGGTCTCCGGGCCCAACGGGGCCGGGAAGAGCACCCTGTTGAAGGTGCTCGCGGGTGAACTCGCCCCGGACGGCGGCGAGGTGAGGCTGCCGGAGCGGATCGGGCACCTCGCCCAGGAGCTGCCCGCGACCGCGCCCGCCGCACCGCTGCTCACCGCCTACGCGCAGGGCAGGCCGGGGCTGCCCGAGGAGCACCGGGCGGAGCTGCTCGGCCTCGGTCTGTTCCGCGCGGAGGACCTGCACGTCCCGGTGCGGTCGCTCTCGGTGGGGCAGCGGCGGCGGCTCGAACTGGCCCGGCTCGTGACCCGGCCGGTGGATCTGCTGGTCCTGGACGAGCCGACCAACCATCTGGCCCTGGCGCTCGTCGAGGAACTGGAGGCGGCGCTCGCCGGGTTCCCCGGCGCGGTGGTCGCGGTCTCGCACGACCCGTCGTTCCAGGCGGCGTTCGGCGGCGACCGGCTCGAACTCCGGGCGGGGCGTGCGGTGTCGGCGACCGCCGCACGGTGAGGACGGGCACGGTACCGGCCCCCGCGCCGGTACCGGTCCCGCCGCCGGGTCCGTCAGCCGACCGCCGACCTGGCCTCGGCGATCCGCGCCGGGTCCCAGCCCCGGCGCGGCACCGAGTCGAGCAGCAGCCGGGTGTACGGGTGCCGGGGCGCGTCGAGGACCTGGCCGGTCGGCCCGGCCTCGACGATCCGGCCGTGCCGCAGCACCACGACCTCCTCGGTCACGTGCCGCACGACCCCCAGGTCGTGGGTGACGAAGAGATAGCCGACGCCCGCCTCCCGCCGGATGGTGGCGAGGAGTTCGAGGATCTGCGCCTGGATGGAGACGTCGAGCGCGGCGACCGCCTCGTCGAGCACGAGCACCCGGGGTTCGGCGGCGAGCGCCCGGGCGATGGCGACGCGCTGGCGCTGGCCGCCGGACAGCGCCCGGGGCAGTGCGGCGGCCTCGCGCGGTCCGAGGCCGACCTGGTCGAGGAGTTCGGTGACCCGGGCGGCGCGGGCCGCCGGGCCGAGCGGGGAGTGCAGCCGCAGCACCTCGTCGACGCAGCCGCCGACGGTGATCCGCGGGTCGAGGGAGAGGTACGGGTCCTGGAACACCATCTGGATCTCGCGCGCCCTGGCCAGCCGCTCGGCCCGGCCGCGCGGGCGGGCGGAGCGGTCCCGGCCGTCCAGGGTGACGGTGCCCGCCTCGGCCCGTTCCAGGCCGACCAGCATCCGCACGGTGGTGGTCTTGCCGCTGCCCGACTCCCCCACGATGCCGAGGGAGGAGCCGGGGGCGAGGCGGAACGACACGTCGTCGACGGCGACATGGTCCCCGTACGTCTTGCGGAGCCCGCGCACCACCAGGCCGGACCCGGCCGTGGCGGGGGCATCGTCAGGGGTCGGCCCGGTCCACGGGATCGGTCCGGTCGGCTCGGTCGGCTCTCTCGTCACAGCAGGATCCCTTCGTCGGCGCGGTGGCAGGCGGCGTGCCCTTCGCCGTAGGGCAGCAGCGCCGGGGCCTCGGCCGTGCAGCGCGGCAGGGCGTGGGCGCAGCGGGCGGCGAAGGCGCAGCCGGGCGGGGCCTCGGCGACCGAGACCGGGCGGCCGGGGATCGGGCGGGGCGGCGGGGCGCCGGGGTCGAGGCGCGGGGTGCAGGAGAGCAGTCCCGCGGTGTAGGGGTGGCGGGGCCGGTCGAAGAGGGCGTGGGTGGAGCCCGTCTCGACGATCCGCCCGGCGTACATCACGTACACCCGGTCGCAGATGGCGGCGGCGAGTTCGAGGTCGTGGGTGACGAAGAGGAGTCCGGTGCCGCGTTCGGCCTGGAGCCGGGTGAGGATCGCGATGATCTCGGCCTGGGTGGTGACGTCGAGCGCGGTGGTGGGTTCGTCGGCGACGAGGAGCGCCGGGTCGGCGGCGAGCGCGGCGGCGATCACGACGCGCTGGAGCATGCCGCCGGAGAACTCGTGCGGGCGGCGGCGGAGCGCGCCGCGCGGGTCGCGGATGCCGACGGCGGCGAGGAGTTCGGCGGCGCGTTCGGTGGCCTTGGCGGCCGGGGTGCCGGCGGCGCGCAGGCCCTCGGTGACGAAGTCGCCGATGCGGCGCAGCGGGTTGACGGAGGCGCGCGGGTCCTGGAAGACCATGGCGGCCCGGCGGGCGCGCAGGTCCGCGAGGGTGTTGCGGTCCATGCCGAGGACGTCCTGGCCGCCGACCCTGACCTGGCCCTCGGTGGTGGCGCCGCGCGGCAGCAGGCCGAGCACGGTGCGGCAGGCGACGGACTTGCCGGAGCCGGACTCGCCGACCAGGCCGACGGTCTCGCCGGGGGCGACGGTCAGCGAGACGCCGTCGAGGAGCGGGCGGGCGGCCCGGCCGGCGGGCAGCCGGAGGGTGAGCCGGTCGATCTGGAGGACCGGGGCGGCGGCGGGGGCCGCGCCGGACGGGATCGTCTGGGGGTGGGTGGTCATGGCTGGTTCAGCGCTCCCGCTTCGCGATCCGGTCGGCGATGCCCTCGCCGACGATGCCGAACGCCACGACGGCGAGGACGATGGCGAAGGACGGGGCGAGCGCGGGCAGCATCGCGCCCTGCTGGATCGCCGACTGGCCCTCGTTGATCATGGCGCCCCAGTCGGCGGTCGGCGGCTGGACGCCGAAGCCGAGGAAGGACAGGGCGGCCAGGTCCATCAGGGCGTAGCCGAAGTTCATCGCGGACTGGGCGAGCACGGTCGGCGCGATGTTGGGCAGCAGATGGCGTACGCAGATGGTCCAGCCGGACCAGCCCTGGACGCGGTACGCCTCCAGGTAGGGGCGGGCCTTCTCCTGGCGGGCGATGCCGCGCACGAGGCGGCCGACGTACGGGGTGTAGGCGACGGCCATGGCGACGACGGGTCCGGTCATGCCGGAGCCGACGACCGCGACCAGCATGATCGCGACGAGCAGTCCGGGGATGGCGAAGACCAGGTCCATGGAGCGGGAGAGCAGGGTGTCGGCCCAGCCGCCGCGCCAGCCCGCGATGACGCCGAGGGCGGTGCCGAGCACGGTGGAGACGGCGACGACGAGCAGCGGGCCGAGGAGTCCGGTGCGGGCGCCGTGCAACAGCCGGGACAGGACGTCGCGGCCCGACTGGTCGGTGCCGAGGAGGTGGTCGCCGCTGGTGCCGACCAGGCTGGCGGACAGGTCCATGCCCTCGGGGTCGTACGGGGCGATCAGCGGCGCGAACACGGCGACCAGGACCAGCGCGGCGAGCACCAGGACGGCCGCGGTGAACAGCGGGCCCTGGGCGCCGAGGGCGCGCAGGCCGCGCAGGCCGGGTCGGCGGCGCAGGGCCGTCGCGGGTTCGGCCGCACCGGGGTGTGCGGTGAGGGTCATGAGGTGCCTTCCCCGTGGGTGAGCAGGGTGAGCCGGGGGTCGATCAGCGGCGCGAGCAGGTCGACGGCCAGGTTGGCGAGGACGAACGCGGCGACGCTGAGCAGGGTGACGGCCTGGACGACGGCGAAGTCCTGCGAGGTGACGGACTGGACCAGGAGCGAGCCGAGTCCCGGCACGTCGAAGGCGGTCTCGACGATGGAGGTGGTGACCAGGAGTCCGGCCAGCATGGTGCCGCCGACGGTGACGACCGGGCCGAGGCTGTTGCGCAGTACGTGGCGGCGGACCACGGTCCGGCCCGCGACGCCGCGGGCGCGGGCCACCTCGACGTGTTCGCGGCCGAGTTCGTCGAGCATCGCGGACCGGGTGACCCGGGCCAGGAGTCCGGCGAAGGTGGTGGCGAGCGCGAAGGCGGGCAGGGTGAGGTGGTAGAGCCGGTCGCCGAGTCCTTCCGGGGTGCCGCCGGGTCCCGGGAACCAGCCGAGCCGCACCGAGAACAGCGACACCAGGGCGATGGCGCTGACGAAGGACGGGGTGGCGGTGGCGATGCCGGTGCCGATGAGGACGAGACGGTCGACGAGCCCGGGGCGCAGCGCGGCGAGCACTCCGGCGGTGACGCCGAGCAGGGCGACGAGCAGCGCCGCGTACCCGACGAGCAGCAGGGTGCCGCCGAGCCGGGAGCCGAGGAGTTCGGCGACGGGCTGGTGGTACTGGGCGGAGCGGCCGAAGTCGCCGTGCAGGGCGTCGCCGAGCCAGCTGAGGTACTGGGCGGCGAGCGGGTCGTCGAGGTGGTGCTCGGCGCGCAGGGCGGCGACGGTCTCGGGGGTGGCGGGGCGGCCGTGGAGCAGGAAGGTGACCGGGTCGCCGGGGGCGAGGTGGATGCTGGCGAAGACGAGGAAGGAGGTGACGAGCAGGACGCCGAGGAGTCCGGCGAGCCGTCCGGCCAGGTAGCGGGTCAGGCCCGGGAGGCCGTGGGTGCGGTTCTTGCCGTTCATCAGGAGGCGGCACCGATCGTCGCGGCCCAGGGGTAGTAGAGCTGGGCGATGCCCGCGGGGGCGCCGGTGACCTTGTTGCCGAGGAAGACCGAGTAGGGGGCCTCGTAGACCGGGATGATGGGCAGTTCGCGCATCGCGATCTTCTGGAGTTCCTGGGTGAGGTCGCTGCGGGCGCCGGGGTCGGCGGCGGCGTTGGCGCGGTCGAAGGCGGCGTCGTAGACGGGGTCGGACCAGTTGCCGTAGTTCCCGAAGTCGCCGGTGCGCAGGTACTGGTAGAACTCCAGCGGGTCCGGGGTGTTGTCGTAGCCGCTGGTGATGACCAGGTCGAGTCCCTTGCGGGCGTTCGGGTCGACGAAGATGCTGCTGTACGCGTCGGGGGCGACGGACTTCAGCTGGACGTCGAGCCCGATCTGGCGGCCCGCGGCCTGCACGGCGTTGGCGACGACGCTGATCTCGGGCGAGAGGGTGCTGGTGACCAGGGTGAGCTTCTTGCCGTTGGCGCCCGCCTCGGTGACGAGCGCCTTGGCCTTGGCGATGTCGTAGCGGGGTTCGGGGAGCTCCTTGAAGTAGCCCTCGGTGCGCTCGGGCAGCAGGGCCCAGGCGCCGCGCGCGGTGGGGGCCTTGGCGGGGACGCCGATGCCGCCGGCGGCGGCCTTGATGATGTTCGTCCGGTCGAGGGCGAGGTGCAGTGCCTGGCGGACCTTGAGGTCGCCGAGGGTGCCCTTGAAGTCGAGGACGGCGAGGTTGGCGGTGGCGGTGTTGGGGCCGAAGTAGACCTTGCCCTTGGCGGAGGCGCGCAGTTGGGCGAGCGCGGCCAGCGGGATCATGTAGCCGCCGTCGGCGGTGCCGGAGAGGAAGGTGTTGGCGCGGGCGGCGGGGTCCTCGACGAAGGTGAAGCGGACGGTGTCGGTCTTCGGGGTGAGCTTCTTGTCCCAGTAGCCGGGGTGCTTGCGCAGGGTGATCGACTCGCCCTGCTGCCACTTCTCCAGGGCGTAGGGGCCGGTGCAGTTGACCTTGCCGCCGGGGACTCCGTAGTCCTTGCCCGCCTTGGCGAGGAAGGCGGCGCTCTCGATGGTGCCGGGCGAGGCCGCCATCAGTTCGTTGAGCAGGATGTCCGGCTTGGACAGGCGCAGGGTGACCTGGAGCGGCCCGGTCTTCTCGACGGCCTTGACGTTCTTGAAGGCGGAGCCCCACGGGGAGCCGGTGGCGGGGTCCATCTGCCGCTTCAGGGAGGCGACCACGTCGTCGGCGGTCAGCACGGTGCCGTCGTGGAAGGTCACGCCGGGGCGCAGGGTGTAGACCCAGACCAGCGGGTCGGGGTTCTCCCACTTGACCGCGAGGCCCGGCTCGATCTTCAGGTCGGGGGTGACCCGCAGCAGCTGCTCGCAGACGTTCGCGAGGACGGTGTTCGGCGGGTAGTCGTAGGCGAGCGCGTAGTCGAGGGTGTACGGCTCCGCGTACAGCGACCAGGTGAGCGAGGGCAGCGGGCCCTTCGCCGCGGGCGTGAGCGGGGCGACGGCGTAGCCGCCGGGTCCGGCGCCGGGCTGCTGGGTGGCGCCGGAGCAGCCGGAGACGGTCAGGGCGAGGGCGGCGACGCAGGCGAGGGCGGCGGAGAGCCGGGGCGTGCGAGGTCTGGGCGTACGCAAGGGAGACCCACCCCTTTACGGGTGTAGTGACGGGGGGCTTGGGGGTTTCGGGCTGGGGGGATTGGTGGCGAGTATTGATGCGGGAACGTTCCCGCACAAGAGTTTCGGAGACATTGCGGGAACGGTTTCGCGCAGGTCACGAAGGTGACACCATCGGCGGATGACCGCACAGGAGCACGCTTCGGGGCATGGCGAGGAACGGCCCGGCGGGGCCGCGGGGACGACCGGTCCCGCGGCCGTCCCACCGGCCGTCGCGCCCGCCGGGCCGCTCGTCGGACCGTCGGCCGGGCAGCCGGGCGGTCCGTCAGCCGGGCCGCGCGGGTCCGGGTTCCGGCCGGCGCCCCGGGTGCGGCTCGTCGACGTGGCCCGGGAGGCGGGCCTGTCGAAGACGAGCGTGTCGGCGGCCCTGAACGGCACCGGGCGGCTCTCCGACGCCGTCCGGGCGAAGGCCGTCGAGACCGCCCGCCGGATGGGCTACCGGCCGAACCCCACCGCGCGCCACCTGCGGGCCGGGCGGGCCCGGCTGATCGGCTACGTGGTCGGCGAGTTCGCCGGTGAGCCCTGGACGTATCTGGACTCGGCGTACTTCGCCCGGCTCACCGCGGCGACCGCCGCCACCGCGCTGCGGCACGGCTACGCCCTGGTGATGCTGCCCGCGGGCACGCTGCACCGGGAGTGGGCCGAGCTGCCGCTGGACGCGGTGATCGTCGCCGACCCGGTGGCGGACGATCCGCTGGTCGAGGACTTCCTGGCGGCCCGCATCCCGGTGTTCAGCGACGCCTCGGTGGCGGGCAGACCCGGTGCCCACTGGGTGGACGTGGACGCGCCTGCGGCCGTACGGGAGTCCCTCGGGCATCTGTGGGACGGCGGGGCGCGGCGGCCCGCGCTCGTCGTGCCGGACAGCACCACCCGGTTCCACCGCCAGGTGCGGGCCGCGTACGGCGCGTGGTGCGCGGAGCACGGCGCCGAGGAGCGGGTGACCGCGGTGCCCGCGCCGGGCAACGGCCCGGTGGTGCGCGCGGTGGAGACGGCCCTGACCGCCGATCCGCCGCCGGACGCCCTGTTCGTGGTCGCCGAGGCGAGCCCGCCGCTCGTCATGGACGCGGCCCGGCGGCTCGGCCGCGCCGTCCCCGACGACCTGCGGGTGGTGTGCGTGAGCGAGGACGACTCGGCCGCCCACGCGGACCCGCCGGTCAGCACGGTGAGCCTGCGCCCGGCGGAGGTCGCCGAGGCGGGCGTCGCGCAGCTGGTGGCGGCCCTGGCGGGTGACGCCGAAGGGTCCGCCGGGGTGCTGCTCACCGCCCTGCTCCAGGTGCGGGCCTCGTCCGCCCATCGCTGATCCCTCCCTCCTGGTCCGTCCCGGCGCTGGTGGGTCAGCCCGCGTACACGCGGGCGCCGCCGACGAAGGTCTGCTCGACCCGGGCCTCGGCGATCTCGGCGGCCGGGGCGGTGAGGATGTCCCGGTCCAGGACCACCAGGTCGGCGAGGTGTCCGGCGCGCAGGCTGCCCGCGTCGTCGTGGCCGTTCACATGGGCGGAGCCCGCGGTGTAGGCGGCCAGCGCGGTGGACAGGTCGAGCCGCTGCTCGGGCAGGAAGACCCGGCCGTCGGTGGCGCCCGGCTCGGCCCGGTTGACGGCGACGTGGATCCCGGCGAGCGGGTCGGGGCTGCTGACCGGCCAGTCGCTGCCCGCGACCAGGGTGGCCCCGGCGCGCACCAGGTCGCCGAACGGGTACTGCCAGGCGGCACGTTCGGGGCCGAGGAAGGGGATGGTCAGCTCGTCCATCTGCGGCTCGTGGGCGGCCCACAGCGGCTGGATGTTGGCGAGCGCGCCGAGCCGGGCGAAGCGGGCGATGTCGTCGGGGTGGACCACCTGGAGGTGCGCGAGGTGGTGCCGGTTGCCGCGCCGGCCGTTGGCGGCGACGGCGGCCTCGACGGCGTCCAGGGCCTCACGGACGGCGCGGTCGCCGAGCGCGTGGAAGTGCACCTGGAAATCGAGCGCGTCGAGTGCGGTGACGTGGCCGCGCAGCGCCTCGGGGTCGACGAAGCTGAGTCCGGTGTTGCCGGTGGCGCAGCCGCAGCCGTCGAGGTAGGGGCTGGTCATGGCGGCGGTGAAGTTCTCCGCGATGCCGTCCTGCATGATCTTGATCGAGCCTGCCCTGAACCGGCCGACGTCCAGCTTGGCGCGCTGCGCGACCAGGCCGGGGATCTGCTCGGCGCCGCGCTCGCGGTCCCACCACAGGGCGCCGGTGACCCGGGCGGTGAGGGTGCCGTCCTCGGCGCAGGCGACATAGGCGTCGGAGGGGTCGGGCTTGCCGCCGAACTCGCCGAGCAGCGCGTCCTGCCAGCCGGTGATGCCGTACGAGTGGAGCAGCCGCTGGGCGCGCAGCAGTCCGGCGATCCGGTCGGCGGCGCTGCACGGCGGGACGATCCGGCTGACCAGGTTGGCGGCGCCTTCCTGGAGGACGCCGGAGGGGGTGCCGTCGGCGGCGCGCTCGATCCGGCCGTCGGCCGGGTCGGGGGTGTCGGCGGTGATCCCGGCGAGTTCCAGGGCCCGGGAGTTGGCCCAGGAGCCGTGGTGGTCGCGGTTGACCAGGAGCACCGGGCGGTCCGGAACGATCGCGTCGAGGAACTCCCGGGTGGGCAGGCCGCCTTCGAAGCTCTCCATGGACCAGCCGCCGCCGGTGATCCACTCCTGGCCGGGGTGGGCGGCGGCGAACTCGGCGATGATCCGGCGGTATTCGTCGACGCCGGTGGTGCCGCTGAGGTCGCACTCGGCGAGTTCGACGCCGCCGTACACCGCGTGGATGTGCGCGTCCTGGAAGCCGGGGATCAGCAACTTGCCCGCGAGGTCGACGACTTCGGTGCCGGGTCCGATCAGCCCGCGCACCTCGTCGTGGCCGACGGCGACGATCCGCTCGCCGACGACGGCGAGCGAGGTGGCCCGGGTGCGGGCCGGGTCGCCGGTGAAGACGGGGCCTCCGGTGAAGACCAGGTCGGCGGTGCTCATCTGCGTACTCCTGGAGGGTGAGGGGCCCCGGTACGGGGCGGCCGGCGCGGGGCCGGCGAAGGGGATGCGTCATGGAACCGGCGGCGGGCGATAAACGTCAAGGGTGTTGTCATAAGCTCGGCGGCGATAGGGTCCGGCCATGGCCGAACGAGTGGTTCCGGAAGACCGGCGGCAGCGCCGCCGCCCCACCAAGCACGGGACCGTGCTCTCCGAGCGGGTGATCGTCGAGACCGCGCTGCGCCTGGTGTCCCAGCACGGCGCGGACGCGCTGTCGGTACGGCGGCTCGGCGCCGCGCTCGGCGCGGACCCCAGCGCGGTCTACCGCTACTTCCGCAACACCGACGACCTGCTGCTCGCGCTCGCCGACGAGATGGTGGGCCTGGCCCAGGCGAACTGGCGGGCCACCGGCGACTGGCGGGCCGATCTGCGGGACATCGCGCTGCGGATCCACGCCGCCTATCTCGCCCACCCGCAGGTCGCGGCGCTCGCCGCGCACCGCACCACCGGGCGCGAGCACGAGACCAGGGCGGTCGAGGCGATCCTCGGGGTGCTGCGCACCGCCGGGTTCCCCGACCCGGAGGCGGTGCGGATCTACCACGCCTTCGTGGACCAGGCACTGGCCTTCGCCGCACTCGACGCGGCGGCGCAGGCGCTGCCGACGGCGGCCCGGGAGGCGGACGAGCAGGTGTGGCACGAGGCGTACGGCAGGCTCGCGGCGGACACCCATCCGCATGTGGCGGCGACCTTCCCGCTGCTCGCGGCGGACATGCGGGACAGCGGGCACCCGTTCGCGCTCGAACTCCTCCTCGACGCGGTGGGGGCGCGGCTGGCGGCGCGCTGAGCGGGCCTCGGGGGGCTTCCGGGGCGCGCGGGCGGTGGTGGGGGCGGCGGTGGGGCGGCTTACGACAACACCATTGACGCAACTTCGCCGGGCCGGGTCTGATGGCGGCACTTCGCGGCGGCCTCCGTACCCGCCGCCGCCCGTCCCGGTCGAGCGACCGAAGGAGCCGCCCCATGGACCCCGTGCACGCCCTCCGGGACGCCGCGCCCATCCCGTTCTGGCTGACCGACCCGGGCCGCCCGGCGCCCGCGCCCGCCCTGGTCGGTCCCACCGACTGCGACCTCCTCGTGGTCGGCGGCGGCTACAGCGGACTGTGGACCGCGCTGATCGCCAAGGAGCGCGATCCGTCCGCCGACGTGGTGCTCATCGAGGCGGCCGAGGTCGGGCACGCCGCCTCCGGCCGCAACGGCGGCTTCTGCGAGGCCAGCCTCACCCACGGCCTCGGCAACGGCATCGCCCGCTGGCCGCACGAGATCGGCCGGCTCGAACGGCTCGGCATGGCGAACCTCCAGGCCATCGAGGACGCGGTCGCGCGCTACGGCATCGACTGCGACTGGCGGCGCAGCGGTTCGCTCGCGGTCGCGACGGAGCCGTACCAGCTGCCCGGACTCGCCGAGGAGGCCGAGGCCGCCACCCGGTACGGCGCCGAGGTCGAGCTGCTCGACGAGCCGCGGGTCCGTGCCGAGATCGACTCCCCCACCTTCCTCGGCGGACTGTGGAACAAGGACGGCGTCGCCATGGTCGACCCGGCCCGGCTCGCCTGGGGCCTCAAGCGCGCCTGCCAGGAGCTCGACGTGCGGGTGTACGAGCACACCCCGGGCGGCGCGCTCACCGAGGACGGCGCGCGGATCGCGGTGCGCACGCCGTACGGCCGGGTGCGTGCCCGGAAGGTGGCCCTGGCCACCAACGCGTACCCCTCGCTGCTGCGGCGGCACCGCCCGTACACCGTGCCCGTCTACGACTACGCGCTGATGACCGAGCCGCTGACGGACAGTCAACTCGGCGCGGTGGGCTGGAAGAACCGGCAGGGCTTCGCCGACTGCGCCAACCGGTTCCACTATGTGCGGCTGTCCGCCGACAACCGGATCCTGTGGGGCGGCTTCGACGCGGTGTACCGGGCGCGCGGCGGCGGGGTGCGGGCGGAGCGCGAACAGCGGCCGGAGACCTTCAAGACCCTGGCCCGGCACTTCTTCACCGCCTTCCCGCAGCTCGCCGGGGTCCGCTTCAGCCACGCCTGGGGCGGGGCGATCGACACCAGCACCCGCTTCTGCGCGTTCTTCGACACCAGCCACCAGGGCCGGGTGACGTACGCGGCGGGCTTCACCGGCCTCGGGGTGGGCGCCACCCGCTTCGGCGCCGAGGTGATGCTCGACCTGCTCGCCGGGGAGCGCACCGAGCGCACCTCGCTCGACCTGGTGCGCCGCAAGCCGCTGCCGTTCCCGCCGGAGCCGCTGCGGTCCGTCGGCATCGGTCTGACCCAGTGGTCGCTGGCCCGCGCCGACGCGCGCGAGGGGCGGCGCAACCTGTGGCTGCGGGCACTCGACCGGGCCGGGATGGGCTTCGACAGCTGAGGCGCCGGTCGCCCTGGGGGCACGACCGGGTTCACCTGCCCTTCCCCCGCCGATCACCCTTTCGTGAAGGGGAGTTGACGGGCCGGCCGCCGGGGCGGGATGCGGTGGCCGGTATGCGCTGGGGGCGGTGGGGATACGCGGCCGTGGTGGCCGCGCTGGTGGCGGGTGTCGCGGTGACGGACGTGCCGGTGGGCCACGGGCGGAGCACGGCCCGGCTCGGCTGCGCGGGCTCCGTCCCGTACCGGGCGGGGACCGGCGGCTACGCCGCGTACCGGATACCGGCGGTGGTGCGCACCCCGGCGGGCACCCTGCTGGCCTTCGCGGAGGGCAGGCGGCACGGCGCCGGGGACTCCGGGGACGTCGACCTGGTGCTGCGGCGCTCGGCCGACGGCGGCTGCACCTGGGGGCCGCTCGCGGTGGTCGCCGCCGGGCGGGGCCACACCCGGGGCAATCCGGCGCCGGTCGTCGACCCGCGCAGCGGTGACGTCGTGCTGCTGTCCTCGGGCAACGACGGCGCCGTCACCGAACGCATGATCCTCCAGGGGCGGGTGGGCGCCGACCGGGGCCGCCGGGTGTACGTGCAGCGCAGCGCGGACGACGGGCGCTCCTTCTCGCCGCCCGAGGACATCACCGCCGCCGCCAAGCTGCCCGGCTGGCGGTGGTACGCCACCGGGCCAGGGCACGCCGTCGTCCTGACCCGAGGCCGGTACGCGGGGCGGCTCGTCGTCCCGGCCGACCACTCGACCGCTCCCCCGCCGGGCTCCCGGGACACCGGCCGCGAGCCCCGCTACTACGGCGCGCACGCGCTGGTGAGCGACGACGGCGGGCGCACCTGGCGGATCGGCTTCGTCGACGACGCGCCGGAGGGCTCGGTCAACGGCAATGAGTCGACCGCCGCCGAACTGCCCGACGGCAGCCTCTACTTCAGCACCCGCGACCAGCTCGGGAGCGCCCCGGGGAACCGCGCCGACGCCCGCTCGTACGACGGCGGCGCCACGCTTGACCGCCCCTACGCGCCCCAACCCGCCCTGGCCGCCGTGCCGGTGGTGCAGGGCAGCCTGCTGGCCGTGCCCGGCACCGCTTCCGCGTCCGCGTCCGCGTCCGGGGACGGTCTGCTGCTGTTCTCGGCGCCGTCGGTCCCCGACCGGCGGGCCGCCGCCGCGCTGTGGACCAGCACCGACGGCGGCCGGACGCTGACCCGGGCGCTCACCCTGTCGACCGACCCGGCCGCCTACTCGGACCTGGTGGCCGTCGGCGACGACACGATCGGTGTGCTGTACGAGACCGGGCGCCGCTCCCCGTACGAGACGATCACCTTCCGGCGCGTCCCGCTGGCCCGGCTCGCCGCCCGGGCCGCGGGGCGGTGACGGCGCCGCCGTCCGGTCAGGCGCGGATCTCGGTCGCCTCGAACCGGCCGTCGCCGAGGACGAGGACGAACGACACCTGTTGCCCCTCGGAGACCGAGCGGATGCCCTCCAGGGCGGTGGCCCGGAAGTAGACGGGGTCGTGGGAGCCGACGGGCAGGACGAAGCCGTAGCCCGCGGCGCGGTCGAAGGACTGGACGAAGCCGACGCTGCGGCCCGGTTCGGTCTCCATGAGGGGGGCTCCCTTCCGTGGCACAAGGGGGTGTCTGATGTCGATACCCCGTACGACGGATGGGATCCCCTCCTCATTGACTCATGGACCCGAGAAGGCCCGGCCTCACCCGGTCAGGGGAGCAGCGCGGGCTGGGCCTCGCGGGCCAGGCCGTGCGCGAACTCGGGCCACCAGCCGCCGGCGGGCGGGTCGACGACGCCGTACACCGGGTCGACGGGACCGCCGGTGCCCCGGGTGCAGCTGCCGTCGGAGTCACCGATGGTCTTGACGTACAGATAGGCGTCGACGAGCGGCTGTCCGGTGTCGGCGGTCGGGCGCGGGCCCATGCCCCGGCCGGGCGGGTTGCACCATGCCTCCGGGTCGGCGTAGCTGCCGGGGGCGGGGTGCCAGGCGCCGCGGCCGTTGCGGCTGGTGTCGACGACGAAGTGGGCGAGCTCGGCGACCGGGGGCTGTCCGACGGTCTGGTCGTACCAGGCGTCGATCCAGTGCCAGGTGGCCGGGTCGTCGGCGGAGACGGCGTTGCCGGGCTTGCCGTCGTTGGGCGCGGCGGCGGACCAGAACTGGCTTGCGCACCAGTCGGTGTGGCCGCGGCCCCAGGCGGGGCCCTTGGTGGCGAACCAGACGCACTTGGCGACCCAGCCGCCGTAGCGGGTCTGCCGCTCGGTGGGGTGGAAGTTGGAGACGTTGAGCGCGAAGCCGTCGGAACCGGCGACGCCGCCGTCGATGAGCCGCTGGGCCATCTCGCCGACCCCGCGCCACTGGCTGTTGCCCGCGTCGAGGTAGACGGTGGCGCCGGGGCGGGCCTTCAGGGTGGTCACGGCGTGGCCGAGGTCGGCGAGCCGGGTGGTGGTGCGGCTGCCGTCCGGGTCGATGCCGCCCGCGCAGTCCTTGGGCAGGGCGGCGAGGCCGTCCGGTTCGAGGACGACGACGGCCCGCCGGTCGCCGATGCCGTCGGCGAGGGCGCCGATCCACTCCCGGTAGGCGGCGGAGGTGGTGGCCCCGCCGCCGGAGTAGCTGCCGCAGTCGCGGCCGGGGATGTTGTACGCGACGAGCACCGGCACCTGTCCGGCCGCGGCGGCCCGCTCGGTGAGCGCGGCGGCGTCGGCCCTGACCCGCTCGGGGGTGCCGCCGGTGAACCAGGTGGCCTGCGGCAGCGCGGCGAGCCGGGTCATCAGGGCCGCGTCCTCGCTCGCGCCCGCCGCCGCGTCGGCGACGGCCTGCTGGGCGGCCCGGCTGTCCGGCGCCACATAGAAACGGGTGCTCGGCGCCAGCGGGCGCCCGGCGTCGGCCTGGCCGCCGCCCGCCCCCTCCGCCCGCGCCGCCGTCCCGCCGCCGAGCCAGGCGGCGCCCACGGCGAGCACCGCCGCCAGGCCCGCGGCCCTGCGGCGCGCGCGGCCGCCGCGTACCGTCCGATTGGTCATGATGGTCCCTCCCACGGATGATCAAGCAGCAGCCTAGGCTGCGCGGTGATCGCGTGGGGGCGGGGCGGAGGCGTTCGGCCGTACGGGCGGAGTGCACGGCGTGTACGTGGGGCGCGTGCGGGGCGCGTGGAGGCAGGGGCCGCGGGGGCCGGTGCTCGGTGTGCGCCTGGTGCTCCCCGCGCGCCCGGGGCGCATCGGGCGCACCGGACGCGCGAGCGGGGGCTCAGGAGGCGCGGCTGCTCTCGTCCCTGAGCCAGGTGTCGAAGTCGCGCTTCTCGATGGCCTTGCGTGCGCCCCTGCGCGCCGCGAGCGCCGCCGCGACGAAGACGAGCATCGCGGGAAGCAGCGTCGGATCGGCCAGGAGCAGGGCTTTCAGGTCGCCGAGGCCGGTGCGGGCGGACGGCGGGGGCGTGTTCGCGCCGGGGTCGCCGGACGTCTGCTGGTGCTGTTCCAGCTGGGCGGTGGAGGTGGCGGCGCGGACCCGGCGGCGGATCAGGTCCCGCCAGGTGCGCGGCGGGCGCACGACCACCGTGGCGCCGTCGAGCACGGCCCGTTCGGCGGGGCCGAAGGCGAGCGAGGCGGCGAGGTCGTCGGCCATCAGCGGGGGCAGCGCGGCGATCCGGGCGTGGCCCTCCTCGGTCAGCGCGATGACGCCCCGGCCGAAGAGTCCCTCGCGGACGGCGGGCAGCCGCTGCCAGACCCGGTAGTAGGCCCGCACCCGCCAGGAGCAGCCGGTCATCGGCAGGACCCGGGCGGGTGCGGCGGCCTGCACGGCGCCCTGGCCGCCGCCGGGGCCGGTCAGGGCGGCGGCCAGGGCCCGGACGTCGGCGGCGCCGATCTCGACGTCGGCGTCGACGTACACCCGGGGGAAGGTCCCGGTGTGCCGGTCGCCGAGGCGCAGGGCCTGGTGCTTGGAGGGGACCGGGGTCTCGACCACCCGGACCCGGGGGCCGCGGGCGGCGGCGACGGCGGCGGTGCCGTCCGTGCAGCCGTTGCAGACCACGAGGATGTCGAACTCCCCCTCGGCCGCGCCGTCCAGGAGCCGGTCGAGGAGCCGGCCGAGCGTGCGTTCCTCGTTGTGGGCGGGGATGACGATGCTGGGCACGGCACCGGGCGGGGTGCCGGGGGCGCTCGTGGGCGCGCGGTGAGGACCGGTGGACACGAGGACAGTATGACCAACGCGTCCGACTCTTACAGATCCTTCAACTATCGGTAGGAGTTTCACACAACTCCTGGATGGCCTGCCCCAGTTGGTCTAGATTGAGCGCTGCCGGATCCGCCTCGGGCACGAAACACTCGTACCGGGCGGATTCTGCGTCCTGTGCGGGCCCTGCCGTGGCTGGGGAGACTTGCGACTCGGTCCGCACCGAACAGTTCAGGCGGAAGAGCCGCGTACCCTCGTCGACCCTCACCGCCCTTCCCCTGCCCATGAGTTGTGCACTCATGGGCGGACCGGGGGACGGGCCGGAGGGTTCAGCGGGGTGCGCGCGAAGCGCCCTTGGGGGGAATGGATGACCGTCCTGCCGGTCACGCATGAGCGGCACCGTGTCGAATCCACACATGTCGTCGTCCCACGCCCGTGGTGGCGGAGGAGACACCCGATCGCCCTGCTGGCCGCGGACACCGCGGCCGCGACCGTCGCCGCGCTGTGCGTGTGGCGGACGGGAGGGCACTGGCCGGTCGTGCTCGGCCTGCCGCCCGCGTGGGTGGCGGTGCTGCACGCCCACGGCGGGTACGCGAGCGGCCCGTTGGGCTCCGGCAGCGAGCTGTACCGGCGGGTGCTGCGCGGTGCGCTGGTGCTCCCGGCGCTCGCGGCGGTGCTCGGCTGGGGGCTGGCCCACGACCCGGACCTGATGTACGAGATGATCCTGGCGACCGTCCCGGCCGCCGTCCTCTCGCTGGCCGCCCGCTGCGCGCTGCGGCGACGGCTGCGCGGGCAGTGGGCGCGCGGGCGAAGACGGACCACCGCCGTCCTGGTGGGCCCGTCGGCCGGGGTGGCCGGACTGCTCGCCGCGCTGCAGCGGGACGGCCGTCCGGGGACACCGGCGGGCCCCGCGCTGCAGGGCATGGACTTCGCCGGGGTGTGCCTGACCGATCCGGTGAACGCCTCGGCGGTGGAACGCTTCGGGGTTCCGGTGCTCGGCGGTGTCGACGAAGTGCCGGAGGCGATACGGGCCTTCGGCGATCCGGCGGCCGTCGTGGTGCTGCCGACGCCGGACATGGACGGCCCGCAGCTGCGCCGGATCGCCTGGAGCACCGCGGCGGCGGGGGGCGACTTCCTGGTCGCGCCCGCGCTCGGTGACGTGGCCGCCGCCCGGCTGGAGGTCCGGCCGGTGGGCGGGGTGCCGCTGATACACGTACGGGCACCTCGGCTCTCCCGGCTGGCCCGGCTGCCGAAGGAGCTGGCGGAGCGGCTGCTCGCGGGCGTCCTGCTGCTGCTCCTGTCGCCGCTGATGTGCGCGGTGGCGCTCGCCGTGCGGTTCGGCAGCAAGGGGCCCGCGCTGTTCCGGCAGGCCCGGGTGGGGCTGCACGGCAAGCAGTTCACCATGCTGAAGTTCCGCACCATGCAGAACGACGCCGAGGCCCGGCGGGCGGAGCTGGCGCACGCCAACCAGAACAGCGACGGCCTGCTGTTCAAGGTCCGCGACGACCCGCGGATCACCCGGATCGGCGCCACCCTGCGCAAGTACTCGATCGACGAACTCCCGCAGCTGATCAATGTGCTGAGCGGCCGGATGTCGCTGATCGGGCCGCGGCCGCCGCTGCCCGAGGAGGTGGCCGGCTACACCCACGAGATCCGCCGACGGCTGCTCGTGAAGCCGGGCCTCACCGGGCTCTGGCAGGTCAGCGGACGCTCCGACCTGCCGTGGGACGAGGCCGTCCGGCTCGACCTGGCCTATGTGGACAACTGGTCCCTGGCCCTGGACGCCGTGATCCTGCTGCGCACCGGACCCGCCGTGGTCCGCGGCACCGGCGCCTACTGAACCGCGCACCCGCACCTGCCCGACCCGACCGACCACCGATGGACCCACCGATGTGGAGGGGAACACGTTGAACGACGCCGACCGACCCGACGGGCGACTGGGAGTCGCCGTCATAGGCGCCGGCTACTGGGGCCCCAATCTGGTGCGCAACTTCCAGTCCAGCGACCGGTTCCGGCTGCGCTGGCTGTGCGACCTCGACGTCAGCCGCGCCGAGCGGGTGCTCGGCGGCTACTCGACGGTCCGGGCGACCGCCGACTACGCCGCCGTGCTCGCCGACCCGGAGGTGGCGGCGGTCGCCGTGGCCACCCCGGCGGGCACCCATCTGGACGTGGCGCTCGCCGCGCTGCGCGCGGGCAAGCACGTCCTGGTGGAGAAGCCGCTGGCCACCACCTACGCCGACGGGGCCGCCCTGGTCGCCGAGGCGGAGGCGCGCGGACTGACCCTGATGTGCGACCACACCTACTGCTACACCCCGGCCGTCGCGAAGATCCGGGAGCTGGTGCGCGAGGGCGCCCTCGGCGAGATCCACTACGTGGACTCGGTGCGGATCAACCTCGGCCTGGTGCAGAAGGACATCGACGTGCTGTGGGACCTCGCCCCGCACGACCTGTCGATCCTGGACTTCATCCTGCCGGACCACGTCGAGCCGGTGGCGGTCGCCGCGCACGGGGCCGACCCGATCGGCGCGGGCCAGGACTGCATCACGTACCTGACGCTCCAGCTGAACACCGGGGCCATCGCGCACGTCCACGTGAACTGGCTGTCCCCGACCAAGGTGCGCACCACCATGGTCGGCGGCGCCAAGCGGACGCTGGTCTGGGACGACCTCAACCCGGCCCAGCGGATCGCGGTGTTCGACCGCGGGGTGGACCTGGCGACGCCGCAGGACCTGGGCGCGGACGAGCGGCGCGAGGCGCTGATCTCGTACCGCAGCGGGGACATGATCGCGCCCGCGCTCGGTGAGAAGGAGGCGCTGCGGACGATGGTCGACGAGTTCGCGGCGGCGATCACCGAGGGCCGGGCGCCGCTCACCGACGGGCGGGCGGGCCTGCGGGTCCTGGACATCCTGGAGGCGGCGTCGCGGAGCCTGCAGTTCCGTGGCGCGGTCGTGGGGTTGCGGAGCGGGGCCGACCGGTCCCTGAAGAACGTGAACGAAACGGCGGGAGAACGGCGTTGAACGACTTCGACGGCAAGCGGATCCTGGTCACCGGCGGTGCCGGGACGATCGGCTCGCATGTGACGGATCTGCTGGTCGAGGGGGGTGCGCGGGAGGTCGTCGTGCTCGACAACTTCGTCCGCGGCCGCCGGGCCAATCTGGCGAAGGCCCTGGCGAGCGGCCGGATCTCGCTGGTCGAGGGCGACATCCGGGACGCGGCGACGGTCCGCCGGGTGACCGAAGGCACCGATCTGGTCTACCACTTGGCGGCGATCCGGATCACCCAGTGCGCCGAGGAGCCGCGGCTCGCCAACGAGGTGATGGTCGACGGCACCTTCAACGTCCTGGAGGCCGCCGCGGCCGCCGGGGTGGGCAAGGTCATCGCGTCCTCGTCGGCGTCGGTGTACGGGCTCGCCGAGTCCTTCCCGACCGACGAGCGGCACCACCCGTACAACAACGACACGTTCTACGGGGCGGCGAAGGCGTTCAACGAGGGGATGCTGCGCAGCTTCCAGGCCATGTACGGCCTGGACTACGTGGCGCTGCGCTACTTCAACGTCTACGGGCCGCGGATGGACATCCACGGTCTGTACACCGAGGTGCTGATCCGCTGGATGGAGCGGATCGAGGCGGGCGAGCCGCCGCTGATCCTCGGCGACGGCACCCAGACGATGGACTTCGTGGACGTCCGTGACATCGCCAGGGCGAACATCCTGGCGGCCCGCCCGGGGCTCACCGACGAGGTGTTCAACGTGGCGTCGGCGACCGAGACCTCGCTGCGGGAGCTGGCGGACGCGCTCCTGGAGGTGATGGGTTCGGACCTGGCGCCGGTGCACGGTCCGGCACGCGCGGTCAACGGGGTGACCCGGCGGCTCGCGGACACGAGCAAGGCGGCGGAGCTGCTCGGCTTCAAGGCCGAGATCGACCTGCGGACGGGCCTTCGGGACCTGGTCGACTGGTGGCGGGCCGAGAAGGGCGCCACGGCGACCGACGCGGACCTGCGCGCCACCGCCGAGGCCGAGGAGTCCGGGGCCGAGGGGCCGGAGCAGGCGGCCCCGGCCCGGATCCCGGTGATGGTGCCGTGGCTGGGCGAGGAGGAGGCCGAGGCCGCCGCCGACGCGGTCAGGTCCGGCTGGGTGGCACAGGGCCCGCGGGTCGCCGCCTTCGAGCAGGCGTTCGCGGACCGGGTCGGTGCCCGGCACGGGGTGGCGGTCAGCTCCTGCACCACCGCCCTGCACCTGGCGCTGGTCGCGCTGGGCATCGGCCCGGGCGACGAGGTGGTGGTCCCGTCGTTCTCGTTCATCGCGACCGCCAACGCCGTCCGGTACGTGGGCGCCGAGCCGGTGTTCGCGGACGTCGACCAGGCCACCGGGAACCTCACCGCGGCGACCGTCGACGCGGTCCGCACCGCGCGCGCGAAGGCCGTCCTCGCGGTCCACCAGGGCGGGGTGCCCGCGGACGTGGAGGAGCTGCGGGAGGCGTGCGCCGCCTGGGGGATGCCGCTGGTCGAGGACGCGGCCTGCGCGATCGGCTCGACCGTGAGCGGCGGTCCGGTCGGCCGCAGCGCGCTGCTCGCCGCCTGGTCGTTCCATCCGCGCAAGCTGCTCACCACCGGTGAGGGCGGCATGATCACCACGGACAACGCGGAGTGGGCGGCGCGGCTGCGGCGGCTGCGCGAGCACGGCATGAACGTGTCGGCGGCGGAGCGGCACGCGAGCACCGGGCCGGTCCTGGAGAGCTATCTGGAGACCGGGTTCAACTACCGGATGACCGACATCCAGGCCGCGGTCGGCCTGACCCAGCTGGACAAGCTGGACGCGATGGTCGCCCGGCGCCGTGAACTCGCGGCCCGCTACACGGCGTTGCTCCACGACGTGCCGGGGCTCGACCCGGTGCGGGACCCGGCGCACGGCACGACCAACTACCAGTCGTACTGGGTGCTGCTCGGCGCGGAGTTCCCGGTCGGGCGGGACGAACTCCTCGCGGTGCTCGCCGAGTCGGGGGTGTCCGCCCGGCGCGGCATCATGGCCAGTCATCTCGAACCCGCCTACGCGGAGCACCCGGTGGCGCCGCTGCCGGTGACCGAGCGGCTGAGCCGGGACTCGCTGATCCTGCCGTTGTTCCACACCATGACCGAGGCGCAGCAGGACCGGGTGGTCGAGGTCCTGCGGGAAGCGGCGGGGCGCCGGTGACCCAGCTCGTGATCGTCGGTGCGGGCGGCTTCGCGCGGGAGACCGCGCAGGCCGCCCGCGCCGCCGGCCTGCCGCTCGCGGGCCATCTCGACGACGACCCGGCGCTGCACGGCACCGAGGTCGACGGCGTGCCGGTGCTCGGTGGCACCGGGCTCGTCCATGAACTCCCCGACGCCGCCTTCGTGGTGTGCGTCGGCAGCCCGCGGGACTACGCCTCGCGGGCCCGTCTGGTGGCCCGGCTCGCGCTGCCCGACGAGCGGTACACCACCGTCGTCCATCCGACGGCGGTGGTGTCGGCGACCTCGGTGCTCGGCCCCGGCACGGTGCTGCTCGCGGGCACCGTCCTGACGGCGGCGGTGCGGGTCGGCCGCCATGTCGCGGTGATGCCGCACAGCGTGCTCACCCACGACGACGAGCTCGGCGACTTCGTCACGGTCGCGTCCGGCGTCCGGCTCGGCGGCACCGCCCGGATCGGCACCGGCGCCTATCTCGGCGCGGGCGCCCTGGTCCGCGAGGGCACCTCGGTCGGTGCCTGGTCGCTCGTCGGGATGGGCTCGGTGGTCCTCACCGACGTCCCGCCGGGCGAGGTCTGGGCCGGGTCCCCGGCCCGTCGGCTGCGCCCGGCCGCCGCGTCGGCGCTCGACCGGCTCACCCATGGTTTCGACACCCCTGTCCCGGCAGTCCCGGGAGCCTTGCCCCGAGGAGCGAACGGCTGATGAACCACATTCCCCTGGTGGACCTGAAGGCGGCCCACGCGGAGGTCGAGGCCGAGATACGCGCCGGTTTCGACCGGGTCCTCGCGGACACCGCGTTCATCGGCGGCGCCGAAGTGGCCGCGTTCGAGCGGGAGTACGCGGAGTTCGGCGGGGTCGCGCACTGCGTGGGTGTCGCCAACGGCACCGACGCCCTGGAGCTGGCGCTGCGGGCGTCCGGGGTCGGCGCGGGCGACGAGGTGGTGCTGCCCGCGAACACCTTCATCGCCACCGCGGGCGCGGTGGCCCGCACCGGGGCCCGCCCGGTCCTGGTGGACTGCGCGCCCGACACCCTCCTGATCGACCCCAAGGCCGCGCTCGCGGCGGTCGGCCCGGCGACCCGGGCCGTGGTGCCGGTGCACCTGTACGGGCAGTGCGCCGATGTCACCGCGCTCACCGAGGCCCTTCCGGCGCATGTGCGGGTGGTGGAGGACGCCGCCCAGAGCCAGGGCGCCGCCCGGGACGGCCGGACCCCCGGCACCGGCGGGATCGCCGCCACCAGCTTCTACCCGGGCAAGAACCTGGGCGCCTACGGCGACGCGGGAGCGGTCCTCACGGACGACGCCGAGGCCGCGGAGCTGGTCAGGGCCATCGCCAACCACGGCGGGGTGGCCAAGTACCGGCACGACGTGCCCGGCTTCAACAGCCGTCTCGACGGGCTGCAGGCCGTGGTGCTGCGCGCCAAGCTGCGCCGCCTCGCCGCCGGGAACGAGGCCCGCCGCACGGCCGCCGCCCGGTACGTCGAGCTGCTCGCCCCGCTCGCCGAGGCGGGCCGGGTGACGCTGCCGGTGGCCGCCGACGGCACCACGCACGTCTGGCACCTGTACGTGGTACGGGTGCCGGGCGCCGACCGCGACGGCGTGGTCGGCACGCTCAACGCGAGCGGCATCGGGGCGGGCGTGCACTACCCGTCGCCGGTGCACCTGACGCCCGCGTACCGCCATCTCGGCCACGAGCGCGGGGACTTCCCGCACGCGGAACGGGCCGGTGACGAGATCCTGTCGCTGCCGCTGTTCCCGCAGATCACCCACGACCAGCAGCGCCGGGTCGTGGACGCACTGGTGAATGCCCTGGACTGACAGGGCGTGTCCGCCGCTTGCGGGCCGGTTCGTCACCCCCGTTCCCCCGGACCGGCCCCAGGGGCCCGCTCCCCCACCACCCCCGGCCCCCAGGCCGGGACTGCACTGCCCGTGAAAGGTACAGCGATGCAGAACCGACTCCGCCGGGCCAGAGGCGCCATAGTCGCCCTGGCCGCGGCGCTGACCGCGATATTCCTGCCTTCGAGCGGGCAGGCGAGCGCCGTCGCCGATCCGTGCGGCTCGGGCAGCAACCCGATCGTGTGCGAGAACTCCAAGCCGGGCACACCGATGTCCGAGTGGTTCTCCGGCAACAACTACGGCGACATCGCGGGCTTCTCGACCAAGATGAGCGTCCAGCCCGGCGAGACCGTCCAGTTCAAGATCCAGTCCCCGGTCGCGTACCACGTCCGGATCTTCCGGCTCGGCTGGTACGGGGGTGACGGCGCGCGGCAGATGTCGACGGACGCGCAGGCCGACCAGTCCTACCCGGCGACCTATCTCTTCAAGCGTCCCGACTGCCTCACCGAGAAGGCGACCGGGCTGCTCGACTGCGGCAACTGGCCCACCACGGCCAGCTGGCAGGTGCCGAGCAACGCACCGTCCGGGCTCTACATCGCCAACTTCGACCAGGGCGACGGCAACGGCCTCATGCCGTACCCCTTCGTGGTCCGCAACGACGCCAGCACCTCCGACATCCTGGTGCAGACCTCGGACCAGACCTGGCAGGCGTACAACGACTGGGGCGGCACCAACCTGTACGACGGCAACGGGCCCGCGCCCGACGGCCGCGCGTACAAGGTGAGTTACAACCGCCCGCTGGACATCAGCGGCGACAACGGGGTCTACGGCTCCGAGTTCGAGATGATCGCCTGGCTGGAGCGCAACGGCTACGACGTGAGCTACGCCTCCGGCATCGACGTGGCCACCCGCGGCGCCACCATCCTGCCCCGGCACAAGATGTACATGTCGCAGGGCCACGACGAGTACTGGACCGCGGAGCAGTTCACCCATGTGCTCAACGCCCGCAAGGCGGGGCAGCACCAGACGTACTTCTCGGGCAACGAGGTCTTCTGGAAGACCCGCCTGGAGCCGGGCATCGACGCCTCGCACACCGCCGACCGCACCCTGGTCTGCTACAAGGAGACCAAGCTGAAGTTCCCGACGCCCAACGGCGTCCCGGACCCCAGCACCCAGTGGACCGGCACCTGGATGGACCCGGACAGCACCAAGGGCGGCGCGCCCTACCGGCCGCAGAACATCCTGACCGGCTCGCTGTTCCAGGTGAACGGCTACCGCAGCGACGCCATCACCGTCCCCGCCGCGTTCGCGAAGATGCGGCTGTGGCGCGACACCTCGGTCGCCAACCTCACCGGCAACCAGGTCGCCACCTTCCCGCAGGGCACCCTCGGCTACGAGTGGGACGCGGACGTCGAGAACGCCTCGCGGCCCGCCGGGCAGATCCGGATGTCGTCGACCGCGGTCGACGTCAACGACGGCAAGTACCTGCTCGACTGGGGCAACAACTACGGCAACGGCACCGCCACCCACAGCCTGGTGGCGTTCCGTGACCCGACCTCGCGCGCCCTGGTGTTCGGCGCGGGCACCGTGCAGTGGTCCTGGGGTCTGACCAACGTGCCGACGGCCGATCCGGACGGCGGCGTGGTCACCGAGGACAAGCGGATGCAGCAGGCCACCGTCAACATCCTCGCCGACATGGGCATCCAGCCGCTGACGCGCCAGGACAACCTGGTGCGGGCCGACGCCTCGAACGACACCACGGGCCCGACGGTCACCGTGACCAGCCCGGCCCCGAACAGCGCCGTCCCGGCGCTCCAGCAGATCACCGTCACCGGCACCGCCAACGACCCCGGCACCAACCACGGCGTGGTCGCCCGGGTCGAGGTCTCCACCGACGGCGGCACCACCTGGCGGGCCGCCGAGGGCACCACCTCCTGGTCGTACACCTGGACCCCGATGACCATGGGCCCGGCCCAGCTGAAGGTCCGCGCGGTCGACGACAGCGTCAACATCGGCGCCACCACCACGGTGCCGCTGACCGTCGAGGCGCAGCGCTGCCCCTGCACGGTCTGGCCGGCCTCGGCCGCCCCGGCCCTCGCCAACGGCGGTGACGGCTCCGCCGTCGAGCTGGGCGTGAAGGTCCGCAGCTCGGTGCCCGGCACGATCACCGGCGTCCGCTTCTACAAGTCGGCCGTCAACACCGGTACCCACAAGGGCAGCCTGTGGTCGGCGTCCGGGCAGCTGCTCGCCACCGGCACCTTCACCGGCGAGACGGCCTCCGGCTGGCAGACCCTGAAGTTCGCCAACCCGGTGCCGGTCAAGGCCGACACCACGTACGTCGCCTCCTACTACGCGCCGAACGGCGGATACGCGTACGACGCCGGGTACTTCGCCGACAAGGGGGCCGGGCTCGCCCCGCTGACCGCCCTGAAGAACGGGGTCGACGGCGGCAACGGCGTCTACAAGTACGCCTCCGCCAGCGCGTTCCCTTCGCAGTCGTCCGGGTCCAGCAACTACTGGGTGGACGCGATCCTGGAGACGGGCTCCGCCTCCACCGCCCCGCCGACCGTCACCGGCCGTACCCCGGCCGTGAACGCGACCGGGGTGGCGATCAACTCGCCGCTGTCCGCGACCTTCAGCGAAGCCCTGGACGCGAGCACCCTGGTGTTCACCGTCAAGGAGGACGGCGGCGCCACCGTGCCGGGCACGGCCACGCTCAGCTCGGACGGCCGCACGGCGGCGTTCACGCTGGCCGGTCAGCTCGCGCTCGGCACCACCTACACGGCGTCGGTGCAGGCCGCCGACCTGTGGGGCAACGCCATGGGCACCCCGGTGAGCTGGGACTTCACCACCAGCGACACCCCGCCCCCGGCCAGCTGCCCGTGCCGGCTGTGGGGACCCGAGGCGGTACCGGCGAAGGCGTCGGAGACCAGTGACTCCAACGCCCTCGAACTCGGCACCCGGTTCACGTCCGCGCTCGACGGCAAGGTCACCGGCGTGACCTTCTACAAGGGCGCGGGCAACACCGGCACCCACACCGGCAGCCTGTGGAGCGACTCCGGCACCCTGCTCGCCACCGGAACCTTCACCGGCGAGACCGCCGCGGGATGGCAGACCCTGACCTTCGCCGCCCCGGTGCCGGTCACCGCGAACACCCGGTACGTGGTCTCGTACCACGCGCCGGGCGGCAACTACGCCTCGGACGCCGGGTACTTCGCCACTCCGCACCTCGCCTACCCGCTGTCGGCGCCCGCCGACGGCCCGGGATCCGCCAACGGCCTGTACCGCTACGGCGCGAGCGCCTTCCCGAACAACTCCTACAACGGCACCAACTACTGGGTCGGCCCGGTCTTCACGACAGGCTGACCCGGCTGGCCCGACCGCAGCACCCCGCACCACCCGCACCACCCGGTCCGGCCGGGCCCCCCGCCGGGGCCCGGCCGGACCGGACCGGACTCGACCCAGATCGGACATGCACCGGATGAGCTCTGTCAGCGTCGTGATCCCCTGCTACAAGTACGGCCATTTCCTGGCCGACTGCATACGCAGCGTGCTCGACGAACAGCCCGGCCTCGACGTGCGGGTGCTGATCATCGACGACGCGTCCCCCGACGACTCGGCGGAGGTGGCCAGGAAACTCGCCGCGTCCGACCCGCGGATCGAGGTCCGGGTCCACGAGCGCAACAAGGGCCACATCGCCACGTACAACGAGGGCCTGCTCGACTGGGCGGACGGCGACTACGTCGTGCTGCTGTCCGCCGACGACCGGCTGGTCCCCGGGGCGCTCGTGCGGGCCGTGGCCCTGCTCGACGCCCACCCGCGGGCGGGCTTCTGCTACGGCCGCCCGCTGCGCTTCGAACACGGCGGGCCGCTCCCGGCCGCCCGCACCGAGTCCACCGGCTCGGTCGTCTACCCCGGCCACTGGTGGCTGGAGCGCCGGTTCCGCGAGGGCACCGGCTGCATCACCTCGCCCGAGGTCGTGGTCCGCACCAGCCTCCAGCGGAAGGTCGGCGGCTACGACCCCGAACTGCCGCACGCCGGGGACATCGAGATGTGGATGCGGCTCGCCTCGCACGCCGACGTCGGCTACGTCCGCGGCGCCGACCAGGCGTTCTACCGGGTGCACGGCAACAACATGTCGACCGTCGACTTCGGCGGCCAGCTCGACGACATCCGGCAGCGGCGGGCCGCGTTCACCGCCGTCCTCGACAAGTGCGCCGACCGGCTGCCACAGGCCGACCACCTCGCCCGGCTCGTCGACCGGCGGCTCGCCCGCCAGGCCCTGCGCCGCGCCTACCGGGCGTACGACCGGGGCCGTACCGACGTCGTCCCGGTCGACGAGCTGGTGGCCTTCGCCCGCGCCTGCACCCCGGACGCCGACACGCTGCCCGAGTACCGGGCACTGCGGCTGCGCCGCCTGATCGGCGCCCGCACCATGCCGTACCTCCAGCCGCTGATCCTGTCCGCGGTCGCCGAGCGGGTACGCGAGTGGTTCTGGTGGCGCTCCTGGCGCCGCAACGGCATCTAGACCACGACTCCGCCCAAGAGATTCCCTGGAGAAAGGCACCACCGTGAACCACCGGGTCCAGCCCACCGCCCAGGTCGACGCGAAGGCCGTCGTCGGCGCCGGGAGCAGTGTGTGGGAGCTCGCGCAAATCCGCGAGGACGCCCGCCTCGGCGAGAACTGCGTGATCGGCCGGGGGGCGTACGTCGGCCCCGGCGTCGTCATCGGCGACAACTGCAAGCTGCAGAACTACGCCCTGGTGTACGAGCCCGCGGTGCTCGGCGACGGGGTGTTCATCGGCCCCTCGGTGGTCCTCACCAACGACCACAACCCGCGCGCCGTCGACCCCGACGGGCGGCTGAAGCGCGGCGGCGACTGGGAGCCGGTCGCGGTGCGGATCGGCGACGGCGCCGCCGTCGGCGCCCGCTCGGTGTGCGTCGCGCCGGTCACCATCGGCCGCTGGGCGCTGGTCGCGGCCGGTTCGGTGGTGACCGCGGACGTGCCCGACTTCGCCCTGGTGATGGGCGTGCCCGCGCGGCAGACGGGCTGGGTCGGCAAGGCGGGCGTCCGGCTCGTCGCGGACCCCGACCGGGCCGGACTGTGGACCTGCCCCGAGACCGGGGAGCGGTACGAGGAGCGCGACGGGCGGCTCACCGAGCACGGTTCGGCGCGCTGAGCCGGTGCCGGTCCTTCGTCCCCCCGTCCGCCGCCCGGCGCGGCCCTCAGGCCGTCGCCGAGGCCGCCGCCCCGCGCGCCCCGGCGCCCGCCCCGGCCACCGGCCCGGCGGTCGCCCCGGCGCGGCGGCGGCGCCGGGCGGTCGCGTACCGCTCGGCCCACAGCGCGGCCATCACCCCCGCGAGGGCACCGAGCGCCCCCACCCCGGCCACCGCGCGGGTCCGGTTGGGCGGCAGTGCCACCGTGCCGGGGCGGTTCACCAGATCGACGGTGAGCAGCGTCGAGGCGGACACGTGCTGCTCGGCCTGGAGGGCCTTCAGGTGCCGCTCGTAGACCTTGATGATCGTCTGCACCACCCGGTCGGCGTCCTCGGGCGCGCGCTGCTCGGACTCGATCTGCAGGGTGGGGATCGAGTAGTACGGCGTGGCGCTGGTGCCGCTGTTGCGGGGGGTGAGGCGGTAGTCGCCGCGCACGCCCGCGGCCCGCAACTCCGCGCGCCCGTCCGGCGACTGGAGCCGCTGCACGACGGCGAAGGAGACCATCGCCAGCGAAGGCTGCAGATTGGTCAGCTGGTTGGGCTGGTTGTCGGTGCGCGGCGGCTTCACCACGAGCACGGCGGAGCTCTGGTAGCGCGGCGGCGGCCGCAGCGCCGGGTAGCAGGCGGCGGCCGTGACGAGCGCGGTGAGCAGCAGGACGTACCAGCGGCGCAGCAGCACGCGGGTGAGTCCTTCGGGCGTGAGCCCCTCGGCAGTCAGCACGTCTCTCTCCGGTTGTGGTTCCATCACCACCGATACTGGCAGCAACGGGCCGAACCGGGGGAGCGTTCGTGAGCATCGCCGAGATCTTCCGTGTCCTGGGCAGGCGTTGGTACGTGATGGTGCCGATCACGCTGCTCAGTCTGTTCGCGGGCGGCTATCTGTACACGACCGTGCCGGTGGCGTACGAGTCGCAGAGCCAGCTGGCGCTGCTGAACTCCGCCCGGGTGGCGAAGCCCGCGCCGAGCTACGGCAACACCCTCGCCTACGCGAGTGGTTCGCTGATCGGCACTGCCGATGTGCTGATCCGGGCGCTGCAGTCGGCGGAGACGGTGGAGGTGCTGCGCGCGCACGGGGTCACCGACGAGTACGGGGTGGACTTCGCCGCGCAGGCGGAGGGGCCGCTGCTGACGCTGACCGTGAAGGGCAGCGATCCGGAGCTGGTGCTCGCGGAGACCCGCAGGCTGACCGACTTCGCCGCCGAGCAGTTGCAGGACCTTCAGGAGCAGGCCCGGGTGCCGGACGGCTACTACGTGCAGTCGGCGCGGATCGTGCCGCCGCAGAAGCCGGTGTCGCAGCCCAAGTCCCGCTATCAGAAGGTCGCGGCGGTGATCGTGTTCGGGGTCGCGGGCGGCTTCCTGCTGGCGTTCGTGGTGGAGACCTGGGCGTCGGCCCGGCGCCGGTCCCGGGGCCTGCCGGGGCTGCTCGACACTCCCCCGGTGCCGAAGCCGGGCGCGCGGCGGCTGCGGCGGCTGCTGACCCGGCCGCTCGACGCGGTCGACGTGCTCACCGGCTATCTGGGGCTCGCGCTGTTCCTGCCGTCGAACCTGGCGCTGCCCGCGCTCGGCGGCGCGGGCACCCCGGCGAACGTGTTCGCGCTGCTCGGTCTCTTCTGGTACCTGGCGACCTGGTGCGCCGGCCGGATCGCGCCCGCGCCCCGCACCCGGTCGATGCGCACGGTGATCCTGGTGGTCTCGGTGGTCGTGCTGATGTCGTACATCGCCAACCAGGACCGGATCAGTTCGCAGAAGGAGATCCTGGCCGCCGACCGGGGGCTGATCGTGCTCCTGGTGTGGGTGTCGCTGGTGGTGCTCGCGACGGCCGGGATCCAGGACCGGGAGCGGCTGAACGTGCTGCTGCGGCGGCTGGTGGTGATGGGTTCGGTGGTGGCGGCGCTCGGCATGTACGACTTCTTCACCGGCACCAATGTCGCCGACATGCTGCGCATCCCGGGCCTCAACTCCAGTGTGGCGAGCGTCGCGGTGCTCGACCGGGGCTCGTTCACCCGGCCGCGGTCGCTGACCGCGCATCCGCTGGAGTTCAGCGGGATGCTGGCGATCCTGCTGCCGTTCGCGATCTGGCACGCCTTCGACCCCGCGCGCGCGTATCTGTCGAAGTTCAAGCGGTGGGCGCCGGTGGTGCTGCTCGGCGGCGGGCTGCCGCTGACGGTGTCCCGTACGTCGATCATCGGTGTGGTCGTGGTGGTCCTGGTGATGGTGCCGCGCTGGAAGCCGCAGCGGCGCTGGACGGCGATCGGGATCCTGTTCGGCTCGGTGGCGGTGTTCAAGGTGCTCGTGCCGGGCTTGATCGGCACCATCACGGGCCTGTTCTCGGGCAGTCTGAACAACGCGGACAGCAGCACCCAGGCGAGGACCATCAAGTACCCGAAGATCTATGAGTACTTCCTGCAGGATCCGGTGTTCGGGCGCGGCTTCGGCACGTTCACGCCGGAGCGGTACTTCTTCACCGACAACCAGTATCTGCTGACCCTCGCCGAGCTCGGCGCGCTCGGCGTGGCCTGTCTGCTGCTGCTCGGGCTCGCCGGGGTGCACAACGGCGGGGCGGTCCGGCGGCTCGCCCGTACCGAGTCGGACCGCGAGCTGGGGCAGGCGTTCTTCGCCTCCGCGATGGTGGCCATGGTCATCGGCGCGACCTTCGACACCCTCAGCTTCCCGATGTTCGCGGGGGTGTTCTTCCTGCTGCTCGGGCTCGGCGGCAGCTGTCTCGGCTTCGTGCAGCGGGAAGCGGCCGAGCCCGCCCCGGCTCCCCCGCGGGAGCCCCGTACCGCCGCCCCGTCCCGTCTCGTGGAGATCCGTTGACGCATCAGACACATCAGACGACACATCGACCGACGGCACCGGTGGCGGTGGTCGTGGTGACCTGGAACAGCGCGGCCGTGCTGCCCGGCTTCCTGGAGTCGCTGCCCGCCGGGATGAAGGGCCTGGACTGGCGCCTCGTGGTCGCGGACAACGCGTCCGCCGACGACACGGTGGCCGTGGTGCGTGAACTGGCCCCGGACGCCACCGTGGTGGAGACCGGCCGCAACGGCGGCTACGCCTTCGGCGTCAACGCCGCCCTGCGGGCCGCCGGTTCCTGGCCGGAGGGCTTCCGGGCGGTGCTGATCTGCAACCCGGACATCCGGATGGCCGACGGCTGCGCCGCGACCCTGGTCGAGGCGCTCGACACCCCACTGCCGGAGGGCGGCCGGGTCGGCATCACCGTCCCGCTCCTGTACGAGGAGGACGGCGCCCTGGTGCACTCGCTGCGCCGGGAGTCCGGCGTGGGCCGGGCGCTCGGCGAGGCCGTCATCGGCAACCGCCGCGCGGGCCGCTTCCCCGGCCTCAGCGAGCTGGTCACGGCCCCCGCGGCCTACACCGGCCGGACGGTCGCCGACTGGGCGACCGGCGCCCTGATGGCGCTGTCCGCGCGGTGCGTGACGGCGTGCGGGCCCTGGGACGAGTCCTTCTTCCTCTACTCGGAGGAGACCGAGTACTGCCTGCGCGCCCGCGACCTGGGCCTGCGCACCCGCCTCGAACCGGCCGCGCAGGCCGTCCACCTGGGCGGCGACTCCCGGGTCTCCCCCGGGCTGTGGTCGCTGCTCTGCGTCAACCGGGTCCGCCTCTACCGCCGCCGCCACGGCCTGGCGGCGACGGCGGCCTTCCGGGGCGCGGTGCTGCTCCGCGAACTGTCCCGGGCGGCCCTGGGCCGCCCGCCGGCCCGCGCGGCGGTCTCGGCCCTGCTCGGCCGCTCGGAGGTGCCGCGCGGGGAGGGCGGTCAGTCCCGCCAGGCGGTGTAGAAGCTCCCCGGGTTCACCAGGTACCGGACCGTCGGCCGGGGCAGGTGGGCGACGCGGTGGCGGCGGGCGTAGCGGCGGATGAGTTCCCAGTCCTCGCGCGGGAGGACCTTCGGGGTGCGGTGGAGGCGGCTGAAGCGCAGCGCGGGGGTGCGGCGGGCGACGAAGGCGTTGGTGTCCAGGAATGCCTGGTGGGCGGCGCGGCGGCGGTCGAAGGAGACCGAGAGGACGTCCATGTCGGTGCCGTCGGGCCGGACCCGGCGCAGCGCCGTGTAGACGGCGTCGGGGCCGCCGGGCGCCTCCAGGGCGGCGAGCGCCTCGGCGAGGTGGTCGGGCTCCCAGAGGTTGTCGTCGTCGAGGAAGGCGACGTACGGCGAGGAGCTGAGCCGGATGCCGACGTTGCGGACCACCCCGGCGACCCCGGTGTTGCGGCTCAGGGAGACCGCGAACAGCCGGGGGTCGGCCGGGAGTTCGGGCAGGCCCGCGCCGTCGTCGACGACGATGACCACCTGGTCCCGGACGGTCTGGCCGAGCGCGGACCCGACGGCCCGCAGCAGCGCCTCGGGCCGTTTGTGGGTGGCGATGACGGTCGCGACCCGGGCGGCCGGGGCGCGCCCGAGCCGCCGGGCGAGGCGGGCCGTCTCGGCGTCCTCGATCCGGCCGAGCCGCCGGGCGCTCGGCGCGAGCAGGACCTTGTTGCGCAGCTCGTACAGGACGAGCCAGCCGAAGCGGCGCTTCAGCAGCTCCCAGGGGGCCCGCAGCACCCGGCGCATCCGGCGGCGGCCCTACGCCTGGGTGCGGACGGCGGTGAGGGACTTGGTGAGTCCGGCCACCCGCTCGCTGAGGATGACGGAGCGCGGGAAGAGGTAGCTCATCTCGGCCCGGGTGAGCAGCTCGATGTTGACCACCGCGTCCATCGCCTCCTCGGGGGTGCCCGGGCGGCTGTGGGTGAGCGGCCAGTGCCGGATCAGCTTGACCTGCGCGGCGAGCGGCAGGAACTGGAACCCGGGGGCGACGAAGTGCGGTTCGACCGGGAAGTAGCGGTACGGGGTCTGCACCCAGTGGCGGGGCGCCAGCTTCTCGATGGCGGTGACGAAGCGGCGCCGCTGGCTCGGGCCGCCGACGTGCTCGATGGTCGAGTTGGAGACCACCAGGTCGAAGGTGCCGAGGGAGTCCGGGATGCCGGGGTCGGTGACGTCGGCGACCTCGGCGGTGATCCAGTCGGGCAGTTCGGCGGGGTGCGCCTCCAGGTTCACCAGGTGCAGGTGCCGGGGGCGGTGCGGGGAGCGCAGCCAGTTCTCGGCGGTGCCGCCGAGGTCCACCACCCGCATCTCCTCGATGCGCGGGAAGCAGGACCGGAAGCGCTCCCAACGGGCCGCGCGGAAGCGTTCGCCGAGTGAGTCGGGCGCGTCGACGAAACGGTTGCGGAGGGCACGGAGGCCGGACATCGCATCAACCACCAGGGGTACGAGAGGAGTTGTGGGCTCCAACTTAGTGGCTGATGAGGGGATTTAGCTGGCGGATGCCCGGAACGCCGTCTCGCACTTTCCCGTTCGGCGTGGTTCGCGCCCACGGCGGCGGGCTATCCCTCGGGCGCCGGGACCACCGGGGTGCCGTCGGTCATCCGGTTCCCGCGCCAGATGTTGCCCTTCCCCTTGGGGTCCCAGTGGGCGACCGCCCCGTAGTGGCCGCTGAAGGTGAAGTACTCGGTCGAGAAGACGTTGTCGGTGACCTCGATGCCCGAGGAGTTCTTGGCGCCCGCGTAGAGCGCGTACGAGCCGCCCGCCAGCCAGTTGTCGTCGACGATCGTCCCGGTGACCGGGGCGCTGTCGGCGAACAGGCCGATGGAGGCGGAGGCGCCCTGCTCGACCGGGGTCGGGTTGAGCAGGGTGTTGTGCCGGATGATCAGCTTGCCCTTGCCGCCGCCGTTGCTGATGACGGCGTTGGTGTGCTGCCACTCGCCGTCCAGGTTGCGGAACGGCGTGATGTCGTGGACGTAGTTGTCGTGGATGTAGCCCTGGCCCATGGACAGGGCGTCGCCGAAGACCGAGATGTCGCAGTACCCGATCTCGATCGAGCTGGTGCCCATGTTGGAGACGGCGTAGTCGGCGCCGCCGTTGTTGGGGCCCTTGCCCGGCAGGGTGGTGATGGTGGTGTGGAGGATCCGCAGGCCGTGGTAGCCGGGGCGCAGGTTGATGCCCCACCAGTTGGTGGAGGTGACCCGGCTGTCGATCACGGTGACGTTGTTGGCGTAGATGTCGAGCGAGCCCTTGATGTCCCAGCCGCGGATGACGGTGCCGTCGGTGCGGATGGAGGCGTTGCCGGTGGACTGCGGGGTGAGGGTGGCGACCCGGGGCCCGGTGGTGCTCGCGTCGGGGTAGCCGCAGGCGCGTGGGCTCGCGCAGTTCCTGGGGGCGGGCGGCTTGGCGTCGCCGGTGCCGGGCCGGGCGGGCTTCGCGGGCGGCTTGCCGGTGGCGGTGCCGGGGCGGGCGCTGGGGGTGCCGGTGGTGCTCGCGCCGGGCGTGGGGGTGCCCGGGGTGGTGGCCGCAGGGGTGCCGGGCGCGATGGCCGCCGAGGGCGGCGGGGACGTCAGATCGGGTCCGGGCGCCGTGATGGCCCGGGAGTCGCAGAGTGCTCCGCCGCCGAGGCAGAGCGCCTTCTGTCCGAGCCCGGTGAAGGTGAACAGGGCGAACAGCAGGACGGCGGCGAGCAGCGCCACGCGGAGGGTTCTACGACGGCGGCCGTGTCGGGCCAGGGGACTCACCTCATCGCTCACGGGCCGGCTCGGCCGGCCGCTTCTGTGCCGGTAAGGAGGGGACGGCCGGCTCCGGGGTCCGGCGGCGCCGGGCGAGCGCGCCGCGCACCAGTGTGCGGGCGGGCAGCGCGCACACGGCGTACGCCACGAGGCCGATGACACTCGTGGCGGACAGCGCGCCGACGCCCTCGCCGAGGCGCTGGCGCAGCAGCACCAGGACGACGCCCATGACGAGCCCGCCGAGCACCGGCCGGACGCAGACCCGCAGCAGTGCGCGCACGGCGATGCCGCCGCGGCGCAGCGCGACCAGGAAGACGGGCAGCACGACCGCGCCCGCGACGAGGACGTGTCCGGCGGCGACGGTCTCGATGCCCCCGGCGCGGGCGGCGAGCACGAGCACCGGCACCAGGGTGACCAGCCACAGCGCCTGGATGAGCAGCAGCGAGCGCCGTCGTCCGATCGCGACCAGGCAGTCGTACGTGAGCTCGGCGGCGATCCTGGCCAGGCCGAGGGCCATCAGCCAGGGCAGCGCCTCGGCGGCGGGCCGCCAGCGGGCCCCGTACACGAGTTCCACCAGGGGTCCGGCGAGCGCGCCGAGCAGGACGCAGGCGGGGACGGTGGCGGTCATCAGGGCGCCAAGCGCGCGGGCGAAGCCGTCGGAGAGGGCCTTCGGGGTGTCGGCGAGCCGGGAGAACCCGGCGAAGGAGACCCGGCGGGCGGTCTCGGAGATCACCCGGACCGGCCAGCCCGCCATGTTGAAGGCGAGCATGTAGTAGCCGAGGGCGACATGGCCGAGGACCGCGCCGACGATCATCGCGTCGGCGTTGACCACGGCGAGCGACAGCAGGCTGGCGCCGGCCAGCGGCACCCCGAACCGGAGGAGCGCCCTGGCCTGTTCGGCGTTCCAGCCGAAGCGCAGCATCCCGGGGGCGGCGAGGGCGCAGCCCGCGAGCGCGACCACGTTGCCCGCGACGGCGCCGCAGGCGAAGCTCATGGCGCCCCAGCCCTGGAGGGCGAGGGCGAGGGTGACGCCGGTGCTGACGACGAAGTTGAGGGCGTCGACGATCATCCGGCGGCCCTGCCGGAACTCGCGGGTGAGCACCCCGGCCGGGACCTGGGCGAGGCCGTCGAGGATCAGGCAGAGGCACATCACCCGGAGCACGGCGGTGGCCTCGGGCGCGCCGAGGAGTCCGGCGACGGCCGGTGCGGCGGCGAACAGCGTCGCGTACAGGAGTCCGCTGGAGAGCGCGCCGAGGGTGAGCACGGTGGGCGCGAAGCGGCGGACGTCGCCCTCCCAGCGGACCACGGCGAGGGTGACGCCGAGTTCGTTGGCGGAGAGCAGGACCATGAGGACGGTCTGGGCGACGCCGTAGACGCCCCAGGCGGCGGGGTCGAGGACGTAGCGGACCAGGACGATGCCGGTGGCGAAGTTGCCGAGCCGCATCACCATGGTGTTGACGAGGCTCCAGCGGGTGGCGGAGCGGACCTTGCTGCCGAGGTCCGGTGCGGGGGTGCCGCTGGTGCCGGGGCTACCGGTGGGACCGGTGGGACCGGCCGTACCGGTGGTGGTCTGGGGGGCTTCGTTCGCCATGGGTGGACGGCTCCGTCATTTGGCCCAGGACGGCGGGCGCTTGGAGGGGCGGCGCTCGGCGACGGGCAGCACGGGGAGTTGGACGGTGGGCTGGTCGACGGGCTGTCCCGGGACGGCGTGGTCGGCGTGCTCGGGCTGCGGGCGGGCGGCCTCGTCGTCCGCCGCGGGCTCCTGCCCGGCGCGGTCGCTCCCGGCCCCGTCCCGGTCCTGGCGGTGGCGGCCGCCGGCCCGTACGGCGCCGGGCCCGGGTCCGGTCTCCGCTCCGGGCCCTGGTCCGGTCTCCGGTTCCGTGACCGCGGTACGGGCGGCTTCCGCCGCCGCCCCGGCCCGGTCCGCGGCGCGGCGGCGGGCCTCGGCGAAGAAGGTGGCGACGAGGCTGAGCACCAGGCCGAGGCCCGCCGCCATCACCAGGTACTGGATCTTGGACTTGAGCTGGGCCTGCGGGTCCTGCGGCGGGACGATGGTGGTGATCCGGATCATCGCCTCGGGCGCCACCGACTGGTCGGCCTGGAGGTCCTTGAGCCGTTCGGCGGTGAACGCCATCAGCGTCTTGTTCCCCTTCAGGACCTCGGCGCTGTCCTCACCCTTCACGGTGAGCCAGAGCAGCGGTCCCTGGGCGTTGTCGGCGATCTTCGCCTCGTAGGTCTCGTCGAGGCCCCGGGTCTTCAACTCGGCCTTGGCGGCGTCCGAGTTGATGTTGCGGGCGAGGCTGTCGGCCATGCCGGTGAGCGAGGGCTCCATGCTGAGGAAGGGATTTCCGTCCGCCGCCGCGCCCTTGCGGGAGTTCAGCATCGCGACGGTGCTCTGCGACTCGTACGACACGGGCACGAGCAGCCACGCGCCGACGACAAGTCCTGCGGTGAGCAGCAGCCCCGGCAGCAGGACGTACCACCGCCGGCACATGACCCGGAAGATCTCTGCGAGGTCCATGGCATTCCCCCTTGCGCGCCCCCTGGCGACGCGGCTGCTCAACTGCCGTACCGCAGATGAGAATAGGTGGGATCGCGCCAGGACGTGAGCCCTTCGCGATCACCACGTGCGGTGGTGAACGGCAGTTGACGGCAGCCGGTGCCGGTGGGTCAACGGTGGTCGGTGGGCCTCGGGCGGGTGGCCGCCGTGCCGCCGTCCAGGAGCACCCGGGCGATCCGCTCCCCCGCGTGCCCGTCCCAGAGTGCGGGGCGGCGCGGCGGCGGCGGGTGCTCCAGGAGCCGGAGGGCGGTGCGGACGATCCGCTCGGGGTCACGGCCGGCCAGGACGTTGGTGCCCTGTTCGACGGTGATCGGGCGTTCGGTGTTGTCCCGGAGGGTGACGCACGGCACCCCGAGGGCGGTGGTCTCCTCCTGGACGCCGCCGGAGTCGGTGAGCACGATCCTGGCCCCGGCCTGGAGCGCGATGAAGTCCAGGTATCCGGCGGGCGGGATCAGCCGGATGCCGCCGGGGACGCCGAGGGCGTCGATCCGGGCGGCGGCCCTCGGGTGCACGGGGAGCACCAGCGGGCAGTGTCCGGCGACCTCGCCGAGCGCCTTGAGGAGTCCGGCGAGGATCTCGGGGTCGTCGACGTTGGCGGGGCGGTGCAGGGTGACCAGGCCGTAGCCGCCGGGGGTGAGGCCGAGTCCGGCGAGGGTGCCGGAGTCCTTGGCGCGGTCCAGGTTGGCGAACAGCGTGTCGATCATGACGTTGCCGACCACGTGGATCTGGTCGGCGTGGTAGCCCTCGGCGCGCAGGTTGTCGGCGGCGTCGTCGGAGGGGGCGAGGAGGTAGTCGCTGACCCGGTCGGTGGCGAGCCGGTTGACCTCCTCCGGCATGGTCCAGTCGTGGCTGCGCAGGCCCGCCTCGACGTGCGCGAGCAGCGGTCCCGCCTTGGCGGTGACCAGGGCGCAGGCCAGGGTGGAGTTGACGTCGCCGACCACCACCACGACGTCCGGGGCGAGTTCGCCGACGAGCGGTTCGAAGGCGGCCATCACCTTGCCGGTCTGCACGGCGTGGCTGCCGGAGCCGACGCCGAGGAAGTGGTCCGGCGGGCGCAGTCCGAGGTCGTGGAAGAAGACGTCGTTCATGGCCGGGTCGTAGTGCTGGCCGGTGTGCACCAGGACGGTGTCGGCGCCCTGGGCCTCCAGGGCGTCCAACACGGGTTTGATCTTCATGTAGTTGGGGCGGGCGCCCGCGACGCACAGGATGCGCATGGGGGTGGTGGCGGCCATCGGGTTAGAGCACCTCGATCCGGGGACCGTCGAGCTTGCGGCGGCAGTCCAGGACGTAGTCGGCGTGGGCCTCGACCAGCGCGTAGTCGAAGGCGTCGTGGTCGGTGATGAGCACCACCGCGTCGGCGGCGGCGAGTTCGGCCTCGGTCAGTTCGACCCGGACGAGCCGGGTGTCGACCTGGTGGCCCTCGACCACGTGCGGGTCGGCGGCGCGGACCTCGGCGCCCATGTCGAGCAGCAGCTGGGAGATGCGCAGCGCGGGCGATTCGCGGGCGTCGCCGGTGTTCTTCTTGTAGGCGAGGCCGAGCAGCAGGATCCGGGAGCCGTTGACGGCCCGCTTGCGGGTGTTGAAGGCGCTGACCAGGCGGCGGGTGACGTAGTCGGGCATGTGGTTGTTGATGTCGTTGGCGAGCTCCACGAAGCGGAAGCTCTGGCCGAGTTCGCGCTGCACCCGCCAGGACAGGTAGGACGGGTCGATGGGCAGGCAGTGGCCGCCGACGCCGGGTCCGGGGGTGAAGCGCATGAAGCCGAAGGGCTTGCTGGAGGCGGCGTCGATGGCCTGCCACACGTCGATGTCGAGGTGCCGGGCGAACATCGCTATCTCGTTCACCAGGGCGATGTTGACGTGCCGGAAGGTGTTCTCCAGGAGTTTCGCGAGCTCGGCCTCCTTGGGCGAGCCGACCGGCACGGTGGTGTCGACGAGCCCGTCGTAGAAGGTCCGCACGGCCCGCAGCGACGCCTCGTCGACCCCGGAGACCACCTTGGGGGTCTCCTTGAAGCCCCACACCGGGTTGCCCGGGTCGATCCGCTCGGGGCTGTAGCCGAGGTGGAAGTCGGCTCCGGCGGTGAGGCCCGAGCCTTCCTCCAGGAGCGGGCCGAAGAGTTCCTGGGTGGTGCCGGGGTAGGTGGTGGACTCCAGGACGACGGTGGCGCCCGGCCGCAGATAGCGGGCCAGGGTGCGGGCCGACTCCTCGATGTAGCGCAGGTCGGGGGTGCCCTCGTGCAGCGGGGTGGGCACGGTGACCACGGCGATGTCGAAGCCGCCGAGGTCGCGCACCGCGTCACTGGCCCGGTAGTGCCCGGACTCGGTGACGGCGCGGATGCGTTCGCCGGTGACGTCCTCGACGTACGACTCCCCGGCGGCGAGGCTCTTGACCCGCTCGGCGTCCACGTCGTACCCGATGACCTCGTGGCCGGTCTCGGCGGCCCGGACGGCGAGCGGCAGCCCGACGTAGCCCTGTCCAACGACGACGACGCGCATCAAGACTCCCTGCTCGCGGTGGACGGGTGGCCGCCGGCGGTGGCCATCGGCGGGGTACGGCGCAGCAGCTCCCGGCCCGTCATCAGGGCGAAGGAGACATTGGTGGTGAGGTAGCGGCGGCCGAGCCTGCGCGGTTCCTGGAGGGCGCGGTAGAGCCATTCCAGGCCGAGCCGCTGCCAGCGCTCGGGGGCGCGCCGGGTGATCCCGGCGAGGATGTCGAAGGAGCCGCCGACGCCGTGCACGAGGGCGACCTTCGAGCGTTCCCCGTAGCCCGCGGTGAAGATCTCCTTCTTCGGCGAGGTCATGCCGAGGAAGAGCAGGTCGGCGCCGCTGGCGGCGATGGCGTCGGCGATGGCGGGCTGCTCGTCGTCTGCGAAGTAGCCGTTGCGGGCGCCCGCGACGCGCAGGCCGGGGAAGCGGACGGCGACGCGGCGGAGCATCTCGTCCAGGACCGGCTGCTTGGCGCCGAGGAAGTAGACGGAGTGGCCGGCCTGTTCGGAGGCGGCGAGCAGCCGCATGAACAGGTCGATCCCGGCGACCCGTTCGGGCAGCGGGCGGCGCAGCAGCTTCCCGGCCCAGACCACGGCCTGGCCGTCGGCGAGCACCAGGTCGCAGCCGGAGACGGCCCGCGCGAGGGCGGGGTCGCGGCGCATGTTGACCAGCTTGGCGGCGTTGACGACGCCTATCTCCAGGCGTTCGCCCTGCCGGACGGCGGCCAGGCAGCGGTCGACCGTCTGGTCCATGGTGAGGGCGTCGAGGGTCACCCCGAACAGATTCTGACGTGTCGTCATCTCTCCGCGCCCTCCCCCTCGTCGGCGCTCTCGTTCGCGCCCGCGTCGGCGTCCGCCCCGGTGGCGGTCCCGGTGAGGGTGCCGAGCCAGGCGTGCAGCATCCAGCCGAACTCGTACGGCCGGCACTCCCGGTCCACGGCGGTCGGCCGGAACACGGCGTCCAGCGGGCCGAGCCGGAGCCCCGGCACCAGCCGGGTGCCGATGCCACGGGCGGCGCGCACGGCCTTCTTCGGGTCGCCGCGGTACACCTTGCGCCAGGTCACCCCGAGCTCGTCGAGGATCATCGGCTCGGCCGCGCCCGCGGCGGCGAGCTCGGGCACCTCGGTCATCCAGCGCAGGCCGCGCCTGACCGGCTCGCCGAAGTCGGTGCCGCCCGCCTCGGCGAGGTCGAGCAGCGCGGTGGGGGCCATCGCGTGCTGGTGCACGCTGTAGACCGGGTAGCCCTCGACGAGGGTGCCGCGGCGGGCGTCGTAGTGCCACCACCACTGGCCGCCGTCGCCCTGGAGGGCGCAGATCCGGGTGGCGCAGGCGTCGGCGGCGGCCAGCGCGGCCGGGTCGTCGCCGCTCGCGTGGGTACGGGCCAGGGCCTGCAGCGGGTACGTCTGGTCGGCGAAGCAGCCGATGTGCGCCCGGTACCAGGGGTTCAGGCCGGGCCCGGTGGCGTGCGGGAACAGCGGTCCGCCGCCGATCCGGGCGGCGAGCAGCCGGTCGCGGGCGGCGGCGAGCCGCTGCTCCACGTCGAGCTGGGGGCGGGCGGCGGCGAGCGCGGACAGCACCCAGGCGGCCTCGACGGTGTACTGGGGGCGGCCCGGCGGGTCGAGCACGGCGACCCGGTCGAGGGCGTCGGAGAGCTTGGGGTGGCGGGTCTCGGCGGCGGCCCAGGCGATCAGGGCGGCGTCGCCGAGGTTGCGCACCCCGGGCAGCCGCTCGACGAGCAGCCCGGTGAACTCCTCGGCGGTGTGGCCGCCGAGCACCGCGCGCTGCCGGTCCAGGGGCAGGAAGCGGGCGCCGAGTGCGGTGATCGCCGCGTACCGGACGCTGAATCCGCGCTGCTCAAGGGGCCAACCGCCGTCGGCGGATGGCCGGTCGGCGGCGGTGGCGCGGGTGAAGACGAAGCCGGTCCCGTCGGCCAGGAGCATCCGCGGGAGTCCCCGCTCGGCCACGTCGAGCAGCCGGGCGGCGAGGTCGTGCAGCGGCCGGTCCGCCGCGGCGAGTGCCGTCATCCGTGAACTGCGTGGAATGTCGGGTGTGTTGGCAGGACGATCGGACACACCCACCCCCCTCGGGTCGGTTCCCGGACCAGGTCGGCTGGTCCGGATCGGGCTGGCTGAACGGCCCGTTGTCGGCGGGCCGTTGTGGTGCGAGGTGTCAGCTGTCGGATGCGGGGCGTCGGACGTGCGGGGGGGTGGGCGCGCGGACGTGTCCGCCCGGTGGATCCCCTGTCCACGGGCGCACTTGAGCGCGGTCGGGCCCGGTCGCAGGGCCTCGGACATGACGAACGGCACACCTGAGCATGCCGATGAAGACAGTCGGCTTCGAGACGACGTCGCCTCGGCCTCCCGCCGGTGGAACCCCCCACTGACACCCCCTGGGCACAGCGCGAACGTTGTGCTCAACTCGCAGCGTACAACGGGAAGATAGGCGCACAACACGGTGACGATGGCGCCTTTCGCGGAATTGGTGGCAAGCGGACGCGAAGCCGTCCCGATCCCGTCGTTCCGACGTCGTCCGGGGGTTACAGTGACCTCGCGATCTTCCGCTCCGAAGCATCCGCCGGGTCCGACGCGTGCCGCGCGTCCGACCCAGTTGCGCCCGTTTCCGCAGCAGTTGGGGTCTTCACGTGTACCTCGCCGACCGCTCCTCACCGCACGGGACGACCGCCACGACCGCCGACCGCGTCCGCGGCACGGTCCGGGCGGTGTCCCCCACCGTGCTCGCGCTCGGCACGGTCAGCCTCATCACCGACGTCTCGACCGAGATGGTCACCGCGGTCCTGCCGCTCTACCTGGTCCTCGGCCTCGGCATGAGTCCACTGGGGTTCGGGATGCTCGACGGGGTGCAGAACGGGGTCAGCGCCCTGGTGCAGCTCACCGGCGGCCATCTCGCCGACCGGGTGCGCAACCACAAGCTGGTGGCGGGCGTCGGCTACGGCCTGGCCGCGCTGGTCAAACCGCTGCTCCTGGTGCACAACCTGGGCGCGCTCGGCACCGCGCTCGCCCTGGACCGGGTGGGCAAGGGCCTGCGCACCGCCCCGCGCGACGCGCTGATCTCGCTGTCCGCGCCGCCGGACCGGCAGGGGCGGGCGTTCGGGGTGCACCGGGCGATGGACACCACCGGGGCGCTGCTCGGCCCGATGGCCGCCTTCCTGATCCTCGGGGTGGCGGCCGGGGGGTACGACGCGGTGTTCGCGGTCAGCGCCTGCGTGGCCGCGCTCGGGGTGCTCGTCCTGTTCCTGTTCGTACCGGGCGGGCGCCAGGCGGCTCCGGCCCCGGTCCCGGTCCCGGCGCCGCGCGCGACGGACGCGCAGGGCGCGGAAGGGACGGCGGCCGCGGCCGGTCCCGCGAAGACGGATCTGCGGGCGGCCTTCGGCCTGCTGCGCGCCCGGCGGCTCCGGCTGCTCTTCGTCTGCGCTGTGCTGCTCGGCCTCACCACGGTCAGCGACGCGTTCCTGTACCTGCTGGTGCAGCGGCGCACCGGCGTCGACGAGCAGCTGTTCCCGCTGCTCCCGCTCGGCACCGCCACCGTCTTCCTGCTGCTCGCGCTGCCGCTCGGCCGCCTCGCCGACCGGATCGGGCGCCGCACCGTGTTCCTCGCCGGGCACGCCTGTCTGCTCCTCGGCTACGCCCTGCTCCTGTGGGCCCCGGCCACCCCCGCGCTGCCGTACCTCGTACTGCTCCTGCACGGCACCTTCTACGCCGCCACCGACGGGGTGCTGCCCGCGGCCGTCGGCGCGGTGGTGCCGGAGCGGCTGCGGGCCAGCGGCATCGCCCTGGTGGGCACCGGCCAGGCGCTCGCCCGGTTCTGCTGTTCGCTGGCCTTCGGCGCCGCGTGGGCCGCGTGGGGCGACGGCCCCGCGCTCGCCGCGGCCGCCGCCGGTCTCGCCTGCTGCGCCCTCGCGGCGGGTGTCGCCCTGCGCCCCACGCCCCTCGGAGACCCGCGTTGAGCCCGTTCACCACCCTGACCCCGGTGCGCCGTCTGCTGATCCTCGCCGTCGGCGTGCTGCTGCTCGGCGGCGTCGGCGCCTGGTCGGTGCTGTCCGCCGCCGACCGGGCCGACGAGGAGAACCGGCCGCGGCCGGGCGGTCCCGCGTTCGCCGCCGGGGCGGTGGACCTCGACCGGCCGGGGCGGCTGGTGTTCCGCAACACCGCGGCGGGACCGCAGCGCGACCGGCTGGTGTCGGTCCCGGCGAAGGGCGCGACGGGCGCCGTCCGGACCGCGTCCGACGTGAGCTGCGTCCGCTTCCACGCGGCCGCCGGGACCGGGGTGTGCCTCCAGGAGACGAAGGTCCTCGGCCGCCCGGCGTACCGCGCGCAGATCCTCGACGCGGAGCTGCGGACCCTGAAGAGCTATCCGCTCGCCGGGATCCCGAGCCGGGCCCGGGTCTCCCCCAGCGGCCGGCTGGCCGCCTGGACGGTGTTCGTGAAGGGCGAGTCGTACGGCTCCGCCTTCTTCTCCACCCGCACGGCGATCCTCGACACCCGGGACTGGAAGCTGGCCGCGAACCTGGAGGAGTTCGCGATCACCCTGGACGGCCGGTCGTACCGGAACCAGGACGTCAATTTCTGGGGCGTGACCTTCGCGCCGGACGACGACACCTTCTACGCCACCCTGGCCACCGGCGAGCAGACGTACCTGGTGCGCGGCTCGGTCAGGGCCCGCAGCGTGACCACGCTCGCCCGGAACGTCGAGTGCCCTTCGCTGTCCCCGGACGGGACCCGCGTCGCGTACAAGAAGCGGGTCCTGGGCAGGACCGCGCTCTGGCGCGAGCACGTGATGGACCTGCGCACGCTGAAGTCCACCCCGCTCACGGAACGCCGTAGCGTCGACGATCAGGCCGTCTGGCTGGACGACCGCACCCTGGCGTACGCGCTGCCCGCGGACACCCGGCCCCACTCGGAGGACGTCTGGACGGTGCCCGCCGACGGCACCGGCGCCCCGGCCCTCCTCCTCCAGGACGCCCAGGCGCCGCCGCCCGCGAAGCGCTGACGCCCACCGACCGCCGACCGACCGCCCGGCGCTGACCTTCCGCGACCGTCCGTGACCTTCAGCGAGCGCCGACCGCCTCAGTGTGCTACGCTGATCAAGTTGCAGTTGTGGTACCCATGAACCTATGTGCGCCTGACGGATTGCTCATCAGGCGCACTTTTGTTTTCCGGCATCTCCGGATGGGGCCTCTGCCTACAAAAGGAGTTTGCAATGGCGCAGGGAACCGTGAAGTGGTTCAACTCGGAAAAGGGCTTCGGCTTCATCGAGCAGGACGGCGGCGGCCCGGACGTCTTCGCCCACTACTCGAACATCGCCACCCAGGGCTTCCGTGAGCTCCAGGAGGGCCAGCGGGTCTCCTTCGACGTCACGCAGGGCCAGAAGGGCCCGCAGGCGGAGAACATCGTCCCCGCCTGATCGCCGGGACGCGTATCCACTCACCGGGGTTCGCACCGTCATGGTGCGGACCCCGGTTTGCGCTGTTTTGAGGAAGGCTGTCCACCGAATGTCCCGCAGGCCCCAGAAGCCCCAGAAATCGAATCGTCGCGCCTCGTCGTCCGCCCCCACCGCGTCGTCGCCCCGGGAATTCCGGCTGCCCGAGACCAGGACGCCCGCACTCCCCGCCATCGAGGAGTTCGAGGGCATGGACCTGCCCGCGGCACTGCTCAAGACCCTCACGGCGCAAGGTGTCACGACCCCGTTCCCCATCCAGGCCGCGACGCTGCCGAACTCGATCGCGGGGCGCGACCTGCTCGGCCGCGGCCGCACCGGTTCCGGCAAGACCCTCGCCTTCGGCCTGGCGCTGCTCGCCCGTACGGCGGGCAAGCGGGCCGCCGCCAAGGCGCCGCTCGCGCTCGTCCTGGTCCCCACCCGGGAGCTCGCCCAGCAGGTGACCGACGCGCTGGCCCCGTACGCCACCGCCGTGCACCTGCGGATGGCGACCGTCGTCGGCGGTCTCTCCCTGAACAAGCAGGCGAACACCATGGCGCGCGGCGCCGAGGTCCTGGTGGCGACCCCCGGCCGGCTGAACGACCTGGTGGAGCGCGGTGACGTGCGACTCGACGACGTCGCCATCACCGTCCTCGACGAGGCCGACCAGATGACCGACATGGGCTTCCTGCCGCAGGTCACCAAGCTGATCCGGCAGGCGCGTCCGGACGGCCAGCGGATGCTGTTCTCGGCCACCCTGGACGCCAACGTCGACCGCCTGGTGCGGGACTTCCTCAGCGACCCCGTCGTGCACTCCGTCGACCCGTCCGCGGGTGCGGTGACCACGATGGAGCACCATGTGCTGCACGTCCTGGACGTGACCGACAAGCGCGAGGTCACCACCCGGATCGCGGCCCGCGACGGCCGGGTCATCCTCTTCCTCGACACCAAGCGGGCCGCCGACCGGCTCGCCAAACGACTGCTCTCGGTCGGCGTCCGCGCCGCCGCGCTGCACGGCGGGCGCAGCCAGCCGCAGCGCAATCGGACCCTGGAGCAGTTCAAGAACGGCCAGGTCACGGCCCTGGTCGCGACGAACGTCGCGGCCCGTGGCATACACGTCGACGACCTCGACCTGGTCGTGAACGTCGACCCGCCGACCGACCACAAGGACTACCTGCACCGCGGCGGCCGCACCGCCCGGGCCGGCAGCTCCGGCAGCGTGGTCACCCTGGTCCTGCCCGAGCAGAAGCGCGAGGTCACCCGGCTGATGTCGGACGCGGGCATCAGCCCCCGTACCGCCCGGGTGAAGTCGACCGACGCCGAGCTGACCAGCCTGACCGGCGCCCGCGAGCCCTCCGGCGTGCCGGTGGTCATCGACGTCCCGCAGCCGCAGCCGCAGGCGAAGGAGCCGGGCAAGCGCCCGAACCGTCGCCGCAGGAGCGGTGGCGGCGGTACGGGCACGGGCGCGGAGCAGTCCTCCGGTACGGGCGCGGGCTCGGCCCGCCGTCGCCGTCCGGGCGGTTCCGGCGCGGCCGGTGCCGGCACCGCGGCGGGCTCCGCGGCGACGGGCGGCAACCGCGGTTCCGGCCGTCGGACGGCCACCGGCGGCGGCGGCGCGGCGAGCGGCGGGGGCCGGGCGCGCGGCGCGGGCGCCGGTTCCGGTGCGGGCTCCGCGGGCGGCGCGGGCCGCCGGGGCGGCGGCCGCCGCAACCCGGCGAACTGACCCGACACGCAGACGCGAAGAGGACGGCCCACGACGGATGTCGTGGGCCGTCCTCTTCGTGCGTGTGCTGTGCCTGCGCGCTCAGCTCTCGGCGGGCTCGGCGGCGGCGCCCCGGCGCCTGCGGTACACCACGACGGCGGCGACGGCGAGCACGAGGACGACGACCGCCGTCACGCCGTACGCCGTCCGCTGGGCGAACAGGTCCCCGATCATCTTCAGGACGCCGATGCCGACGGTCGCGTAGACCAGGGCCCAGGCGGCGCCGCCGATGAAGAGGGCGGGGAGGTAGCGGGTCAGCGGCATCCGCATGGTGCCCGCGAGGAAGTTGGCGGCGGTCTGGAAGCCGACGGTCAGGAACGAGACGGCCACCACGGGGGCGCCCCAGCGCTGGATGGCCCGCTCGACGCGCTGGAACTTCTCCGACGAGATCCGCCCGCCGAGCCTGCTGCGCCGGGCTCCCGCACCGGCGAGCCAGCCGACGGCGAAGGTCCCGCCCGCGCGGAGCAGCACGATGACGTACAGCGTGAGGGCGGTGAGCGCGACCTTACCCACGTCGCCCCGCCCCGGACGCCGGTCCGGCGCCCTTCCCTCGCCTCGCCCCGCGGCGGGCACCAGCCCGGTCTGTGTCACTCACTTGTGGTCTGCCTCTGCCCGTTCCGTCGTCTGCGCGCCCACCCGACTGAGGCCACCCTAACCGAACGCGCTTACGGTGTATGCGGCCGATGGGCCCTCGTCCACCTCCAGAAGTACCCAGGAAAGCCCGGCGGGCTACCCGAGGAAGCTGAGCCGCACCTCGCGCCGCGGGTTGTCCTTGTTGGTGTCGACCAGGCAGACCGACTGCCAGGTCCCGAGCACCAGGCGGCCGCCCAGGACCGGCAGGGTGGCGTGCGGGGGGACGATCGCCGGGAGGACGTGGTCGCGGCCGTGGCCCGGGGAGCCGTGGCGGTGCTGCCAGCGGTCGTCGGCGGGGAGCAGGTGGTGGAGGGCGGCGAGGAGGTCGTCGTCGCTGCCCGCGCCGGTCTCCAGGACCGCGAGTCCGGCGGTGGCGTGCGGCACGAACAGGTTGAGCAGGCCGTCGCGGTCCTCGGCCGCGCGGGCCAGGAACTCCTCGCAGTGCCGGGTGAGGTCGGTGACGGTCTCGGTGGAGCCGGTGGTGAGGCTGAGCACGGTGCTGGTGAAGGCCATGGGGCCATCCTGCCGCGCCCGCCACCCGGCCGCCCGGCCGCGCCGCGCGGGCCGCGCGGGCCCGGGAAGATCCCGGCGGGCGGCGCGGTTGGTGGAATCGTGAACGAATTCGGGGCGCGTGCGGCGCGGGACATCGACGTGGTGGTCATCGGGGCCGGGCAGGCCGGGCTCTCCGCCGCCTATCACCTGCGGCGGCTGGGGTACCTGCCGGACCGGGACGTGGTGGTGCTCGACCACGCGCCGCGGCCGGGTGGCGCGTGGCAGTTCCGGTGGCCGTCGCTCACGTACGGGAAGGTGCACGGGATGCACGCGCTGCCCGGGAAGGAACTGGTGGGGGCCGATCCGGGGCGGCCGTCGGCGGAGGTGATCGGGGAGTACTTCGCCGACTACGAGGAGACCTTCGAACTGCGGGTGCACCGGCCGGTGGAGGTCACCGCGGTGCGGGAGGGACCGGAGGGTCCGACGGGGCGGCTGCTCGTGGAGACGTCCGAGGGGGTGTACGCCGCCCGTGCGGTGGTCAACGCCACCGGGACCTGGGACCGGCCCTTCTGGCCTCGGTATCCCGGGCAGGAGACGTTCCGGGGGCGGCAGCTGCACACCGCCCGCTATCCGGGGCCCGAGGCGTTCGCCGGGCAGCGGGTGATCGTCGTCGGCGGCGGGGCGTCGGGGACCCAGCACCTGATGGAGATCGCCGAGGTCGCCGCCGCGACCACCTGGGTCACCCGGCGCGAACCGGTGTTCCGCGAGGGCCCGTTCGGCGAGGTCGAGGGGCGGGCCGCGGTCGCGCTGGTGGAGGAGCGGGTACGGCAGGGGCTGCCGCCGCGCAGTGTGGTGTCGGTGACCGGGCTGCCGCTGAACGACGCCGTGCGCGCCGCGCGTGCCAGTGGGGTGCTCGACCGGCTGCCGATGTTCGACCGGATCACCCCGACCGGGGTGGCCTGGGACGACGGGCGGACCGTCGACGCCGACGTGATCCTGTGGGCGACCGGTTTCCGCGCGGCGATCGACCACCTCGCGCCGCTGCGGCTGCGCGAGCCCGGCGGTGGCATCCGGGTCGAGGGCACCAGGGCGGTCCAGGACCCCCGGGTCCATCTCGTCGGGTACGGGCCTTCGGCCTCGACCATCGGCGCCAACCGGGCCGGGCGGGCCGCCGCCGGGGAGATCCGGCGGCTGCTCAGGAGCGCCCGGCCGCAGCCCGTCGCAGTTCGTTGAAGTCGGCGACGTTCGCCTGGTGCTCGGTGTAGTCCGCGGTGAAGCGGGTGTCGCCGTGCCGGACGGTGACGAAGTAGAGCCAGTCGCCCTTGGCGGGGGCGACGGCCGCGCCCATCGCCTGGTCGCCGGGGTTGCCGATGGGTGACGGGGGCAGGCCGCGCCGCTCGTAGGTGTTGTAGGGGCTGTCGATGCGGGTGTCCTGGTGGGTGGTGTCGACGGTGTCGCGGCCCAGGGCGTAGTTGATGGTGGAGTCCATCTGCAGCGGCATGCCCTGGGCGAGCCGGTTGTAGACGACCCGGGCCACCCGGCTCATGTCCTCGGGGGTGTCGGCCTCGGCCTGGACGATGCTGGCGACGATGACCAGCTGGTGGAGGCTGAGGCCGTGGCCGCGCGCGCCCTCGGCGATGGTCCGGCCGCCGAAGCGCTTGCCCGCGGTGTCGACCATGTAGCGGAGCAGGCTCTGCGGGGTGCTGGCCTTCGTGACCGGGTAGGTGGCGGGGAAGAGGTAGCCCTCGGGGTTGCCCGCGGCGGCGGCGGGCAGCGGCAGGCCGGTGGCGGGGGCTCCGGCGGCCTTGCGGGTGGTGCCGGCGGGCAGTCCGAGGGAGCGGTCGACGGCCGCGTACACCTCGCCGCCGCGCCAGCCCTCCGGGATGAGCAGGGTGCGCTGTTTCTCGGGCGCGGGCCGGTCGGCGTCCTGGCCGAGCAGCAGCAGGGGCACGGTGACGGCGGTGGCGACGGTGAGCAGGGCGCCCGCGAGCAGGACGATCCTGCCGCGTCGGGTGAGCCGGGAGCGGCGGCGCGGTGGCGCGGGCCGCCAGGTCCGGTGCGTCATGGGCGCACGCTAACCCGGGTCCTGCCCGAAATCGGGGAGCCGCACAGGCGGTGTACGCACGGCAGGCGTACGCACGGCGGCGCCGCCGGTCCCCTGGGACGGGGGACCCGCGGCGCCGCTTTCCTGCTGTGGCGGGTGGGTCAGACGAGCCAGCCCAGGAAGTGGAGGACGCCGGCGAGCAGGTTGGTGACGATGTTCATGGTGGTGCTTCTCCTCATGCGGTACGTGCTGTGGGACGTGCGCGATCGCGGTCTGCAGCCCTTCGTTCGCGCTCCGTAAGCATCCGTCTCCGTACGGGAGTTGGGCAATGGATTCCGGAACGATCACACGTTCTGGGGAACAACCGCTCCCACGTTCGCGTGTTCGTCCCGGCGGACCAGGGCGGCGTACCGCCCGTCCTGGTCGAGCAGCTCCTGGTGGGTGCCGCGCTCGGCGATCCGGCCGGCATCGAGGACCACGATCTGGTCGGCGTCGCGGACGGTGGAGAGCCGGTGGGCGATGGTGATGGTGGTGCGTCCGGCGGAGAGGGCGTCGATGGCCTGCTGGACGGCGTGTTCGGTCCGGGTGTCGAGCGCGCTGGTGGCCTCGTCGAGGATGAGCACCGGCGGGTCGCGCAGGATGGTGCGGGCGATGGCGAGGCGCTGCTTCTCGCCGCCCGAGAAGCGGTAGCCGCGCTCGCCGACGAGGGTGTCGTAGCCGTCGGGCAGCGAGGCGATGTGGTCGTGGATCTGGGCGGCGCGGGCGGCGGCCTCGATCTCCTGGTCGGTGGCGTCGGGCTTGGCGAAGCGCAGGTTGTCGGCGACGGAGGCGTGGAACAGGTAGGTCTCCTGGGAGACCACGCCGACGGCCCGGGCGAGGCTGTCGAAGTCGAGGTCGCGGACGTCGGTCCCGTCGAGCAGCACCCGGCCCTCGGTGACGTCGTAGAGCCGGGGCACCAGATAGCTGAGGGTGGACTTGCCGGAGCCGGTGGGGCCGACCACGGCGAGGCTGCCGCCGGCCGGGACGGTGAGGTCGACGGCGTCGAGGGTGGGGCGGTCCTGGCCCTCGGGGTCGTACCGGAAGGTGACCTTCTCGAAGGTGACCTCGCCGGCCGCCCGGGGCAGCCGGACCGGCTCGTCGGGTTCGGTGATGTCGACGGGCAGGTCGAGGTATTCGAAGATGCGCTGGAACAGCGCGAGCGAGGTCTGGATCTGGACGCCGGTCGACAGCAGGCTCACGGTGGGCCGGAACAGGCCCTGCTGGAGCGAGACGAAGGCGACCAGGGTGCCGAGCGAGATCGCCGGGCCGCCGGACTGCTGGGCGAGTCCGGCCGCCCAGTAGAGCAGCGCGGGCATGGCGGCCATGACGATGCCGATGGTGGACATCCGCCAGCGCCCGGCCATGTTGGAGCGCACTTCGAGGTCGACGAGCCGCTCGGACTCCTCGGCGAAGGACTTCGTCAGCGAGTCGGCGCGGCCCATGGTGCGGCCGAGCAGGATGCCGCTGACCGAGAGCGATTCGGTGACGGTGGCGGCCATGGTGGCCATCTGCTTCTGGCGGCGGGTGGTGATCGCCTTGCGCTCGCGGCCGACCCGGCGGCTGATCGCGACGAAGACCGGCAGGAGCAGCAGCGAGACCACGGTGAGCCGCCAGTCCAGCGCCAGCATGGCGACGACGGTGGCGATCACGGCGGTGAGGTTGGAGACCAGGGAGGTGGCGGTGGAGGTGACCGTCGCCTGCATGCCGCCGATGTCGTTGGCGATCCGGGACTGGACCTCGCCGGTGCGGGTGCGGGTGAAGAAGGCCAGCGGCATGCGCTGGAGCTGGGCGTAGACCGCGGTGCGCAGGTCGTGCATGACGCGCTGGCCGACGGTGGTGGAGATGAGGGTCTGGAGCACGCCGAAGACCCCGGAGACCACGGCGGTGACGATCATGCCGAGCGCGAGCAGGCTGAGCAGCCCGGTGCGCCCCTGCGGGATCGCGGTGTCGAGGATCTCCCGGAGGAGGAAGGGCGAGGCGACTGAGACCAGCGAGGAGGCGGCCACGAGCAGGCCGACCACCGCGAGCCGCCCCCGGTAGGGGCGGAAGAGCCCGAGGATGCGCCGCAGCTGGGCGGGCTCCTGGGGGCTTCTGGAGTCACGGGCGGGAGGTGTCCAGGTGGACTCGTCGTGCGGACGCATGTGCCTCCTAGAGGCGTGAGGGGATGGGACGGGGGCCCTGGGGCCCCTATGAAGGCCGTGCGGGGCCCGGCCGGAACGTCGTGGCCGGGACCTCGCGGCCTGGAAGATCGTGGCCTGGAGGTCCGGGGAGCCGGGGCGGGCGCCGGACAGGGCGCGCCACGATCGGCTCCATCGGAGCATAGCTCATTGTTACCTATACTCACAATGAACATGGTCCTGATATTGTTCCCGCATGAGCACCCCGGCCGCCCCCGCATTTCCCGGTACGCCCGACCCCGACGGCCTCCTCGCCGAACAGCTGCTCCGGCTGACCCGCCGCCTGCACCGCATCCAGAAGCACCATCTGGAGCCGGTCGGCATCACCCCGGCGCAGTCCCGGCTGCTGCGCACGGTGGCGCACCACCCCGAGCCGCCCCGGATGGCCGATCTGGCGGCCCGGCTGGAGGTCGTCCCGCGCGCCGTCACCAGCCTCGTGGACGCCCTGGAGGAGTCCGGGCGGGTGCGCCGGGTGCCCGATCCGACCAACCGCCGGGTGGTCCGCGTCGAGCTCACCGACGCCGGGCGCGACACGCTGAGGGAGCTGCGCAGCGCGCGCCGCGCGGCCGCAGAGGACATCCTTGCCCCACTGACCGTCGCACAGCGCGAGGTGCTCGGCGACCTGTTGTCCGCCCTGGTCGACCAGGGGGTGGAGCGCGGCTGCTGACCCCCGGCGGCCGGTCCCGGCGGCCGGTCGCGGGGCGGGCTCGCGCCGGAGGGGAGCGCTCGCCATGCCCGTACTCGAACCGAATCCGCAGGCCCTGCGCGCCGGTACGAAGCGGACGGGGGCGCCCGACCGGCTGCCGGATCTGCAGGCCCGCGGCACCCCCAAGCATCTGCGTGAGGAGCTGGTGGCGCTGCTCGGCCCGGAGAAGGTCCTCTCCGGCGTCTCCGACCTGGTGCGCTACGCCTCCGACGCCAGCCCCTACCGCTTCATGCCGCAGGTGGTCGTGGTGGCCGAGGACATCGACGACGTGTCCGCCGTCCTGTCGTACGCGCACGGCAAGGGCCGCGAGGTGGTGTTCCGGGCCGCCGGGACCAGCCTCAACGGGCAGGCGCAGGGCGAGGACATCCTGGTCGACGTGCGCCGCCACTGGGTGGGCGTGGAGGTCCTCGACGGGGGCGCCCGGGCCAGGATCCGGCCCGGCACCACGGTGGTGCGGGCCAACGCGGCGCTCGCGCCGTACGGCCGGGTGCTCGGCCCCGACCCGGCGAGCGCCATCGCCTGCACCCTCGGCGGGGTGGTCGCCAACAACGCCTCGGGAATGACCGCGGGCACCACCCGCAACTCCTACCGCACGCTCGCCTCGCTCACCTTCGTGCTGCCCAGCGGCACCGTCGTCGACACCGCCGACCCGGCGGCCGACGAGGAGCTGGCGCGCGCCGAGCCCCGGCTGTGCGCCGGGCTGCTCGGCATCAAGGCCGAGATCGAGGCGGACCCGGAGCTGACCGCGCGGATCCGCGCCAAGTACGCCATCAAGAACACCAACGGCTACCGGCTCGACGCCTTCCTCGACGGGGCCACCCCGGTGGAGATCCTGCGCGGTCTGATGGTGGGCTCCGAAGGCACCTTCGGCTTCATCGCGGAGACCGTCTTCGACACCCTGCCGCTCGACCGGAAGGTCTCCACCGCGCTGCTCTTCTTCCCCTCGCTGCCCGCCGCCGCGGCCGCCGTGCCCCGCTTCAACGAGGCGGGCGCGCTCGCCGTCGAGCTGATGGACGGCAACACCCTGCGCGCCTCGGTGAGCGTGCCCGGGGTGCCCGCCGACTGGGCGGAGCTGCCCAAGGAGACGGCGGCGCTGCTCGTGGAGTTCCGGGCGCCGGACGAGGCCGGGCAGGAGGCGTACGAGGCGGCCGCCGCGGGCGTCCTCGCGGAGCTCGACCTGGTCGCCCCGGTGGCCTCGGCCGACAACACGTTCACCCGCGACCAGCGGACCATCGCCGGGTACTGGAAGGCCCGCAAGGCGTTCGTGACGGCGGTCGGCGGCTCCCGTCCGTCCGGCACCACCCTGATCACCGAGGACTTCGCGGTGCCGCCGGAGCGGCTCGCCGACGCCTGCGCCGAACTCCTCGAACTCCAGGACCGGCACGGCTTCGACGCGGCCGTCGCCGGGCACGCCGCCCACGGCAACCTGCACTTCCTGCTGGCCTTCGACGCCGCCGACCCGGCCGACGTCGAGCGCTACGCGCGCTTCATGGACGCCTTCTGCAAGCTGACCGTGGAACGCTTCGACGGCGCCCTGAAGGCCGAACACGCCACCGGCCGCAACATCGCGCCCTTCCTGGAGCTCGAATGGGGCCCCAAGGCGACCGGACTGATGTGGCGCACCAAGGAGATCATCGACCCGGACGGGGTGCTCGCACCCCGGATCGTCCTGGACCGCGACCCGCAGGCGCATCTGCGCGGCCTGAAGACCATCCCGGCGGTGGAGCCGATCGCCGACCCGTGCATCGAGTGCGGCTTCTGCGAACCCACCTGCCCCAGCCACGACCTGACCACCACCCCGCGCCAACGGATCGTGCTGCGCCGGGAGATGATGCGGCAGGCCGACGGATCCCCGGTGGAGACCGGGCTCCTGGAGGCGTACGGGTACGACGCCGTCGACACCTGCGCCGGTGACTCCACCTGCAAGCTGGCCTGCCCGGTCGGCATCGACACCGGCGCCCTGATGAAGGAGTTCCGGCACGCACGGCACTCACCGCGCGAGGAGCGGATCGCCGCGCGGGCCGCGAAGGACTTCCGGGCCGTGGAGGCCGCCGCACGGCTCGCGGTGGCGGCCGCGAGCCGGCTGGGCGACGGCTTCCTGGAGTCGGTGACCGGCCTGGCCCGCAAGGCGGTGCGGCCCGACCTGGTGCCGGAGTGGCTGCCGCAGATCCCCGGCGCGGGCCCGCGGCGGCTCCCCCGCACCCACCGTCCGGCCGCCGTCGCCGTCTACTACCCGGCCTGCGTCAACCGCATCTTCGGCAATCCGGCCGGGACGGCCGGGCCCTCGCTGCCGGAGGCGGTGGTGGCGCTGTCGGCGCGGGCCGGGCGGCCGGTGTGGATCCCGGACGACGTGGCGGGCACCTGCTGCGCCACCATCTGGCACTCCAAGGGCTATGTGAGCGGCAACGAGGTGATGGCCAACCGGATCGTGGAGGCCGCCTGGGGCTGGACGGCCGGCGGGCGGCTGCCGCTGGTGGTCGACGCCTCCTCGTGCACGCTCGGCATCGCCGACGAGGTGGTGCCGTACCTCACCGCCGACAACCGGGAGCTGCACGGGGAACTGACCGTCGTCGACTCGCTGGTGTGGGCCGCCGACGAACTGCTCCCCCGGCTCGACGTGCGCCGCAAGGTCGGCTCCGCGGTGGTCCATCCGACCTGCTCGATGCGGCACCTGGGCGACGAGGACAAGCTGACCGAGCTGGCCGGGGCGTGCGCGGAGGAGGTCGTGGTGCCGCTCGACGCGGGCTGCTGCGCGTTCGCGGGCGACCGGGGGATGCTGCATCCGGAGCTGACCGCCTCGGCGACGGCCCGGGAGGCGGCGGAGGTCACCGCCCGGCCCTTCGACGCGCATCTGTCGGCGAACCGGATGTGCGAGGTGGGCATGGACCGGGCCACCGGGCGCTCGTACCACTCGGCACTGCTGGCGCTGGAACGGGCGACCCGGCCTTAGGGGGTCCCTTTCGGATCAGGCCGGGGGCAGGGGGCGTCGCCGGTCCCCGCCCCCGGTCCGTGGGTCAGCGCTGGCGCTGCCAGGTCACCGGGACCCGCACCTCGACGCCGCCGTTGCCGCCGGGGCCGCCGTAGGTGAGGTAGCCGCCGAGGCCGGTCACGGTGGTGTTCCAGCAGTCGACGGAGTTGACGGTGATCTCCGGCATCTTCAGCGCGAGGCCGTCGACGACCGGCCGGAAGGTCTCCAGACCGTCCTGCCGCAGCTCCACCGGCACCGGGCGCGCGGTGCTCCAGGCACCGCCGGTGGCGGCGAACCGGGTGACGATCCGGTCGTCGACCCAGCTGTCGCCGACGGCCTTCGCGGTGAACCGCAGCTCGACCAGCGTCGCCTTGTTCCCGGTCGGCAGGGTGCCGGCCGGGACCAGCGCGAGGAAGGTGCCGTTCACCGGCCGGTTGTCGGTCCAGGACCAGCAGGACTGACCGGACGGCGGCTGCGGTCCTGGCGAGGGCTGCGCGGTCGGCTCCGGGGTGGGCTCATCGGTCGGCACGGGCGGATCGGTCGGTCCCGTCGAAGGACCGCCGATCACTCCGCCGCTGACGGCGCCGCCGCCCGGGCCGCTGGGCGAGGGCACGGGGGTCGGCGTCGGCGACGAACCGCCCGCCGCGCCGCCGCTGCCGCTGCCGCTGACCGTCTCCCCCGAGGTCCCCCCGGACGTCACACCGACCGTGCCGCCGCCGTCGGCTCCGGCGTCGGCTCCGCCGACCTCGCCGCCGGTGGTCTCACCGCCGCCGATGCCGCCCTCCGACACGCCCACGGTGTCCTCGGCCGTGGCCGCCGCCACGCCGAACCCCGGCCCCTGCCCGGCGAGCCCGGTCCCGGCCGCGACGAGCACCGCCGCCGTCACCAGGCCCGCGCCCGCCACCACCAGGGAGGTGCGGCGCACCCGCGAACGCCCCGCCCCGGACTCCATGGACTCGCTGCTTCTGCTCGACACTCGTGTCCCCTCCTCGTGTCCTGACGCCACCGCCACGGTCATGTGTTCGAGCGGTGGCGGAACGGTGATCGTCTCAGGGAAAGCGCCGGTCGGGAGGGTGTTCGCGAAAGCCGGCCGGTGGGCCCCGCACGGAAAACCGGTTGCCGTCGGACGGCGTACGGAGCGAGCCTTGACCGGTTCGAGATGTCAGGGGACCGGCCGACGACGGCGGGTCCGGAGCTTGGGGCGCCATGCAGATTCGCGATCTACCGTATGCCGACCCAGGAGTGCCGGATGTCCGCTCAGGCTCCCGGTTCCTCCTCTGGCTCGGCCGCAACCAGCTCGGCGGACAGCTGAAATGTCTGCTCTGGGGCCTGCTGCTGCAGTTCGGCATCGCCGGGCTGCCGCTCGGCGTGGGCCTCGCCGTCCAGGCGGTCGTGGACCGTGACGGCGGCCGCCTCGGCCTCGGCATCGGGGTCCTCGCGGGCTGCGGACTGGCCATCGCGATCGGCGACCTGATGGTCCACCGGGTCGCCGTCACCAACTGGATCACCGCCGCCGCCCGCGTCCAGCAACTGCTCTCGCGCAAGACCGCCGAGCTCGGCGCGGTGCTGACCCGCCGGGTCGCGGCCGGTGAGGTGGTGGCCGTGTCAACCGGCGACGTCGAGAAGATCGGCTGGTTCGTCGAGGCGGCCTCCCGGTTCGCGGCGTCCGCCGTGGCGCTGGTCGCGGTCTGTGTGGGCCTGGTGCTCTACCAGCCCGACCTCGGCTGGGTGGTGGCCGTCGCCGCGCCCGTCCTGGCGCTCGCCGCGCTGCCGCTGCTGCCGCGCGCCACCAAGCGCGCCGACGAGCAGCGCGCGAAGGCGGGCCGGGCCACCGAGCTGGCCTCCGACACCGTCGCGGGCCTGCGGGTGCTGCGCGGCATCGGCGGCGAGGAGCTGTTCCTCGGCCGCTACCGGACCGCCTCCCAGGAGGTCCGCGAGGCCGCCGTGCACAGCGCCCGGATGTGGGCGCTGATCGCCGCGATCCAGGTGCTCCTTCCCGGTCTGCTGCTCGTCACCGTGGTGGTGTACGGGGCGCACCTGGCCCTCGACGGCCGGATCTCGGTCGGTGAACTCGTCACCGTGTACGGCGCGGTGGCGCTGACGAACCATCCGCTGCGCACCTTCGAGGAGATCGCCATGGCGTACTCCTTCTCGAAGCCTTCCGCGCGCCGCGCGGCCCGGGTGCTGAGCCTGTCCCGGACCACCGTGCCGGTCGGGGAGACGGCCGCGCGCACGGAGCCTGCCGGGCCGGACCTCGCGCCGCCGAGCGGTGACCTGTACGACCCGGTGACCGAGGTGCGGGCCCCGGCGGGGCTGTTCACCGCCGTGGTGTGCGGGGACCCGGACCTGGCCGGGCGGCTCGCGGACCGGTTCGGCGGGCATCCGGCGGAGCCGGACGAGGCGCACGCCTCGGTGCTGCTCGGCGGGGTGGCCCTGGACGGGCTGCCGCTCGGCACGGCCCGTACGGCCGTCCTGGTCCAGGACAAGGACCCGGTGCTGCTGTCCGGCACCCTGCGGCAGCTGCTCGACGTGCCCTCCTCCGGGAAGGTCCCGGCCGAGGACGCGCTGGCGGCCGCCCAGTGCGACGACGTCCTGGACGCGCTCGCGCAGGCGAGCGTGGGCACCGAGGGCGACCCGATGCGGACCCGGATCACCGAGCGCGGGCGGTCGCTGTCCGGCGGCCAGCGCCAGCGCCTCGCCCTTGCCCGTTCCCTGGTCACCGACCCGGAGGTGCTGGTACTCGACGAGCCGACCTCGGCGGTCGACTCGCACACCGAGGCCCGGGTCGCCGCCGGGATCAAGCGGCTCCGGGCGGGCCGCACCACCGTGGTGCTCGCCTCGTCGCCGCTGCTGCTCGACCTCGCCGACCGGGTCGTCCTGGTCGAGGGCGGCAGCGCGGTCGCCGTCGGCACCCACCGGGCGCTGCTGGCCGACGAGCCGCGCTACCGGGCGGTGGTGACCCGCGAGACCGAGCCCGAGTCCGGCGCGGACCCCGAGCACGGCACGGGCCCCGAGCACGGCACGGGCCCCGAGGACGGCACGGGCCCCGAGGACGGCACGGGCCCCGAGGACGGCACGGGCCCCGAGGACGGCACGGGCCCCGAGGACGGCACCGGGACCGCTCCCCGCACCCCGGCCGCGCTCGACGCCGAACTGCGGCACCTGGAAGAACAGCTCGAAGGAGAATCGGCATGATCGGCGTGGCGCCACCCGCGTACGACCCGGCGGCACCCCGGTCCGCGACCACCCTGCCGGTGGGCACGGCGGCCACCGTCAAGGCGTACGTCAGGGAGCTCCTGAGCCGCCACCGGCGGGCCTTCGTGGCCCTGGTCGCGGTCAACGCGATCGCCGTGGTCGCTTCGATGGCCGGGCCCTATCTGCTCGGCTCGGTCGTCGACGACCTGACCGCCGGGGCCCGCGAGCTCCATCTGGAACGCACGGCGGCGCTGTTCGCCGTCGCGCTGCTGGTCCAGACGCTGTTCACCCGGATGGTACGGCTGCGCGGCGCGGCGCTCGGCGAGGAGATGCTGGCCGATCTGCGCGAGGACTTCCTGGTGCGGTCGGTGGCGCTGCCGCCGGGCGTCCTGGAGCGGGCCGGGACCGGCGATCTGCTCTCCCGGATCACCACCGACATCGACCGGCTCGCCAACGCCATGCGCGAGGCCGTGCCGCAGCTGGTGATCGGCGTGGTCTGGGCGGGGCTGCTGATCGCGGGCATCGCGATCACCGCTCCCCCGCTGGCGCTCGCTCTGGTGGTCGCCGCCCCGCTGCTGATCGTCGGCTGCCGCTGGTACTTCCGGCGCGCCCCGGCCGCCTACCGTTCGGAGGCCGCCGGGTACGCGGCGGTCGCCGCCGTCCTCGCGGAGACCGTCGACGCGGGCCGCACGGTCGAGGCGCACCGGCTCGGCGCGGGCCGGATCGAGCTGTCGAACCGGCGGATCAAGGAGTGGACGGCCTGGGAGCGCTACACGCTGTTCCTGCGCTCGGTGCTGTTCCCGGTGGTCACCTTCACCCACACCCTGGTGATCACGGCGTTGCTGCTCATCGGCGGTGTGTTCGTCTTCCAGGGCTGGCTGGACATCGGGCAGCTGACCACCGGGGCGCTGCTCGCGCAGATGCTGGTGGACCCGATCGGGATCATCCTGCGCTGGTACGACGAGCTCCAGGTCGCCCAGGTGTCGCTGGCCCGGCTGGTCGGCGTCCGGGAGATCGAGCCGGAGGCGGGCGACGGGGCGGTGCGGCCCGAGGGCCGGACGGTCCGCGCCGACGAGGTGCGGTTCGGCTACCGGGCGGGCGTCGACGTACTGCACCGGGTGTCGCTCGACGTGGCGCCCGGCACCCGGCTGGCCCTGGTCGGCCCGTCCGGCGCGGGCAAGTCGACCCTCGGGCGGCTGCTCGCGGGCATCTACGCGCCGCGCACCGGCTCGGTCACCCTCGGCGCGGCCGAGCTGGCCGAGATGCCCGCCGAGCGGGTCCGCGAGCATGTGGCCCTGGTGAACCAGGAGCACCATGTGTTCGTCGGCAGCCTCCGCGACAATCTGCGGCTGGCCCGGGCGGGCGCCGAGGACGCCGAGCTGTGGACGGCGCTCGCGGCGGTCGACGCCGAGGGCTGGGCGCGCGGGCTCGACGAGGGCCTGGACACCGAGGTCGGCTCGGGCGGGCAGGCGCTCACCCCGGCGCAGGCCCAGCAGGTGGCCCTTGCCCGGCTCGTCCTGGCCGACCCGCACACCCTGGTCCTGGACGAGGCGACGTCGCTGCTCGACCCGCGCGCGGCCCGGCACCTGGAGCGCTCGCTGGCCCGGGTCCTGGACGGGCGCACGGTGGTGGCGATCGCGCACCGGCTGCACACCGCGCACGACGCCGATCTGATCGCGGTCGTCGAGCAGGGCCGGATCAGCGAGCTGGGCAGCCACGACGAGCTGGTCGCGGCGGACGGCGCCTACGCGGCCCTGTGGCGCTCCTGGCACGGTTAGGCCGCCCGTACGCGAAGGGGCCGCCCCGGATCGACCGGGGCGGCCCTTTCCCGTACAACCGCGAACACGGCCTCTGGACGGCGCTACAGGAAGCCGAGGGCCGAGGCCCCGCCCACCCCGCCGAGCAGCATGAACACCGGCATCAGGACCTTCAGCTCCACCCAGCTGCCCGCCCGGAAGCGCAGCGGCTTCGGCGGGCCGATCGGGTACCAGCGCTTGCGGCCGATCGGGATGGGCCACAGGACCGGGCAGCCGGAGACGGTCAGGGCGTCGCCGATGTCGTGCACCAGGGCGCCCAGGACCACCGGCAGGCCCAGCCACAGGTACTCCTGGCCGGGCTCGGTGAACAGCCAGCCGGCGCCGTTGCCCGGCTGGTCCAGGACCCCGGCGAGGATCCAGGCGCTGGTCGCGCCGAGCAGCCAGACCAGCACGTCGCTGGACATCCGGGCGGCCCGCCAGAGCAGGCCCTCGACCGCGAGCACCAGGTGCACGAAGAGGATCCCGAGGACCGCCCAGCGCCCGCCGGTGACGGCGGCGACCGAGCAGCCCGCGCCGATCAGGACCGCCCACACCCAGGTGTGGGTGAGCGTGCGGTGGCCGCCGGACCTGCGCGGGTCGGCGGAGGAGCGGGTGGCCTTGTAGACGGCGTACGAGAGCTTGTCGACGATCTCGCACAGGCCCCGGGAGACCGGGCCGAAGGCGCGCGAGATGGTCGCCGCCTTGTGGTCGAGGTCGGGGGCGAGGGCGGCGCCCGCGCAGATGAGCGCGCCGACGACGAGAACCGGCCACGGCATCGGATGGTCGAGGGCCGCGGCCGCCGCTCCGACCCCCAGCCAGGCCGCCGCTCCGGACAGCGAGTGCGCCGGTCCCATCATGGTCGTTCCCGCCCCATTCCTCGTGCGCCGGTGCCCAGTTGACGCCCGGTCGGCCGACCGGGCGTGCCACCGGTCGACGGGCCAGCCTACCGTCCGTGATCTTCGTCGGGTCGGCCGGTTCCCTCATCCGGACGGAATCCAGGCAAGATGGGGGCGTGACCCTTATCGATCAGCTGCCGCCGACCGCCGACCCCGACGCCCTCTTCGAGGCGTTCTCCTCTTGGGCGGAGGACCGGGGCATCACGCTCTACCCGGCCCAGGAAGAGGCGCTGATCGAGGTCGTCTCCGGCGCGAACGTGATCCTTTCCACTCCCACCGGCTCGGGAAAGTCGCTGGTCGCGGCGGGGGCGCACTTCGCGGCGCTGGCCAATGACCAGGTCACCTTCTACACCGCGCCGATCAAGGCGCTGGTGTCGGAGAAGTTCTTCGACCTGTGCAAGATGTTCGGCACCGAGAACGTCGGCATGCTCACCGGCGACGCCTCGGTGAACGCCGACGCCCCGATCATCTGCTGCACGGCGGAGGTGCTGGCCTCCATCGCGCTGCGGGACGGGAAGAACGCCGACGTCGGCCAGGTCGTCATGGACGAGTTCCACTTCTACGCGGAGCCGGACCGCGGCTGGGCCTGGCAGATCCCGATCCTCGAACTGCCGCAGGCGCAGTTCGTGCTGATGTCGGCGACGCTCGGCGACATGTCGATGTTCGAGAAGGACCTGACCCGGCGGACCGGGCAGCCGACCGCGGTGGTCCGTTCGGCGACCCGGCCGGTGCCGCTGTCGTACGAGTACGAGCTGACGCCGATCACCGAGACGCTGACCGAGCTCCTGTCGACCAAGCAGGCGCCGGTCTACATCGTGCACTTCACCCAGGCGCAGGCGGTGGAGCGGGCGCAGTCGCTGATGAGCATCAACATGTGCACGCGCGAGGAGAAGGACGCGATCGCCGAGCTGATCGGCAACTTCCGCTTCACCACCAAGTTCGGCAAGAACCTGTCGCGTTACGTCCGGCACGGCATCGGCGTGCACCACGCGGGCATGCTGCCGAAGTACCGGCGGCTGGTGGAGAAGCTGGCGCAGGCGGGTCTGCTGAAGGTGATCTGCGGCACCGACACCCTCGGCGTCGGGGTCAACGTGCCGATCCGCACGGTGCTGTTCACCGCGCTCACCAAGTACGACGGCAACCGGGTGCGGACGCTGCGGGCCCGGGAGTTCCACCAGATCGCGGGCCGCGCCGGGCGGGCCGGCTTCGACACGGCGGGCTATGTCGTGGCGCAGGCGCCCGAGCACGTCATCGAGAACGAGAAGGCGCTCGCGAAGGCGGGCGACGACCCGAAGAAGCGCCGCAAGGTGGTCCGCAAGAAGGCCCCCGAGGGCTTCGTCGGCTGGACCGAGAGCACCTACGAGAAGCTGATCGGCTCCGATCCGGAGCCGCTGACCTCGCGTTTCCGGGTCACCCACACCATGCTCCTGTCGGTGATCGCCCGCCCGGGCAACGCCTTCGAGGCCATGCGCAAGCTCCTGGAGGACAACCACGAGTCGCGCAAGAACCAGCTGCGGCACATCCGGCGGGCCATCGCGATCTACCGCTCGCTGCTCGACGGCGGTGTGGTGGAGCAGCTGGACACCCCGGACGCCGAGGGCCGGACCATCCGGCTGACGGTCGACCTCCAGCAGGACTTCGCGCTGAACCAGCCGCTGTCGACGTTCGCGCTGGCCGCGTTCGACCTGCTCGACCCGGAGTCGCCGTCGTACGCCCTGGACATGGTGTCGGTGGTGGAGTCGACGCTGGACGACCCCCGGCAGATCCTCGGCGCGCAGCAGAACAAGGCGCGCGGCGAGGCGGTCGGCGCGATGAAGGCGGACGGCGTCGAGTACGAGGAGCGGATGGAGCGGCTCCAGGAGGTCTCGTACCCGAAGCCGCTGGAGGAGCTGCTCTGGCACGCGTACAACGTCTACCGCACGTCGCACCCGTGGGTCGGCGACCACCCGGTGTCGCCGAAGTCGGTCATCCGTGACATGTACGAACGGGCCCTGACCTTCACCGAGTTCACCTCGGTGTACGAGCTGGCGCGGACCGAGGGCATCGTGCTGCGCTATCTGGCGAGCGCGTACAAGGCGCTCGACCACACCATCCCGGACGATCTGAAGACGGAGGACCTGGAGGACCTGATCGCCTGGCTGGGCGAGATGGTGCGGCAGGTCGACTCCTCGCTGCTCGACGAGTGGGAGCAGCTGGCCAATCCGGACGTGGAGACGGCGGAGCAGGCGCAGGAGAAGGCCGACCAGGTCAAGCCGGTCACGGCGAACGCGCGGGCGTTCCGGGTGCTGGTGCGCAACGCGATGTTCCGGCGGGTGGAGCTGGCGGCGCTCGACCACGTGGACGAGCTCGGCGAGCTGGACGGCGAGTCCGGCTGGGACGCGGACCGCTGGGGCGAGGCGATGGACGCGTACTGGGACGAGTACGACGACCTCGGTACGGGTCCCGACGCGCGCGGCCCGAAGCTGCTCGCGATCGAGGAGGACCCGGCGCACGGCGTCTGGCGCGTCCGGCAGACCTTCGCCGACCCGAACGGCGACCATGACTGGGGCATCGGCGCGGAGGTGGACCTGGCGGCCTCGGACGAGGAGGGCCGGGCGGTCGTCCGCGTGACCTCGGTCGGGCAGCTGTAGTCCCCCCACTCCCCCGGGCCTTCCCGCCGCCCGCCCCACGCTTTTCCCCGAAGGAGCACAGAGGTGACCAACCCCGCCGAGAGACTGGTGGATCTGCTCGACCTGGAGCGGATCGAGGTGAACATCTTCCGGGGCCGCAGCCCGCAGGAGTCGCTCCAGCGGGTCTTCGGCGGCCAGGTCGCCGGGCAGGCCCTGGTGGCGGCCGGGCGGACGGTCGACGAGGAGCGTCCGGTGCACTCGCTGCACGCGTACTTCCTGCGGCCGGGGCGGCCCGGCGTGCCGATCGTCTACCAGGTGGAGCGGGTGCGCGACGGCCGGTCGTTCACCACCCGGCGGGTGACGGCGGTCCAGGAAGGCCGGACGATCTTCAATCTGACGGCCTCCTTCCATCTGCCGGAGGAGGGCGCCTTCGAGCACCAGCTGCCGCCCCGGCACCTGGGCGACCCGGAGAGCCTGCCGAACCTGGCGGACGAGATCCGCGACCACCTGGGCGCGCTGCCGGAGGCGCTGGAGCGGATGGCCCGCCGCCAGCCCTTCGACATCCGGTACGTGGACCGGCTGCGCTGGACCAAGGAGGAGGTCACCGGGGCGGACCCGCGCAGCGCGGTGTGGATGCGGGCGGTGGGCCCGCTGGGCGACGACCCGCTGGTGCACACCTGCGCGCTGACGTACGCGTCGGACATGACGCTGCTCGACGCGGTGCGGATCCCGGTGGAGCCGCTGTGGGGGCCGCGCGGCTTCGACCTCGCGAGCCTGGATCACGCGATGTGGTTCCACCGGCCGTTCCGGGCCGACGAATGGTTCCTGTACGACCAGGAGTCGCCGATCGCGACCGGCGGGCGGGGGCTGGCCCGGGGGCGGATCTACGACCGGGACGGGCAGCTGCTGGTGTCGGTGGTCCAGGAGGGCCTGTTCCGCAAGCTCTAGACGTCGAGGGCCTCGATGCCCGGCAGGGGGTCCTGGGCGACCTCGTGGCGCCGGGTCCTGATCTCCGGGCCCGGCGGGTGGAGTTTGGCGTCGCAGGACGGGCCGAGGCCGGTGCGGCGCGAGGCGGCACCGGTCAGCGGGCGGCCGCACAGCCCGCACCGGACGGGGCGCGGCGCGGCCGGCTCCGGGGCCGCGTCGAGGTCGATTGCCAGTGGTTCGTCACCCATGGTGAGATCAAACCCTATTTTCCGATGAGGAGCGTTCCATGAGCCTGTTCGAGATCCCGCTGCAGACCCTGACCGGCGAGCCGGTCTCCCTCGCCGACTACCGCGACAAGGCCGTCCTGGTCGTGAACGTGGCCTCGAAGTGCGGTCTCACCCCGCAGTACGCGGGCCTGGAGAAGCTCCAGCAGGAGTACGGGGAGCGCGGCCTCACCGTGCTCGGCGTGCCGTGCAACCAGTTCGCGGGCCAGGAGCCGGGCAGCGCGGAGGAGATCCGGACCTTCTGCTCGACGACGTACGGCGTGTCCTTCCCGCTGCTCGCGAAGACCGACGTGAACGGCGCCGACCGGCACCCGCTGTACGCGGAGCTGACCCAGGTCGCGGACGCCGAGGGCGAGGCCGGTGACGTGCAGTGGAACTTCGAGAAGTTCCTGGTCGGCCGGGACGGCGAGGTCACCCGGTTCCGTCCGCGCACCGAGCCGGACGCGCCGGAGCTGGTCGCGGCCATCGAGGCGAAGCTTGTCTGACCCCTCGGTCGTTCCTTCCTCGGTCGTCTCGCGGCTGCGTGCCGCGGGCTGCGTCTTCGCCGAGGAGGAGGCGCGGCTGCTGCACGCGGCCGCGGCCGGGCCCGCGCAGCTCGACGCGATGATCGAGCGGCGGGCCTCCGGTCTGCCGCTGGAACACGTGGTGGGCCGGGCCGAGTTCGCGGGCCTGCGGGTCGAGGTCGACCCGGGGGTGTTCGTACCGCGCAGGCGTACGGAGTTCCTGATCGGCCGCGCGGTCGCGCTGGCCCGCCCGGGCGCCGTCTGTGTCGACCTGTGCTGCGGTACGGGCGCGGCGGCGGCCGTGCTGCTCGACGCGGTGCCGTCGGCCGAGGTGCACGCCTCGGACATCGATCCGGCGGCGGTGCGCTGCGCCCGCCGCAATGTGGTGCCGCGCGGCGGCGCGGTCCACGAGGGCGACCTGTTCGCCGCGCTGCCGGACGGGCTGCGCGGCCGGGTCGACGTGCTGGTGGCGAACGTCCCCTACGTACCGAGCGCCGAGGTCGCCCTGCTGCCGGCCGAGGCCCGCGAGCACGAGCCGCTGGCCGCCCTGGACGGCGGCGCGGACGGTCTCGACGTGCTGCGGCGGGTGGCCGCGGACGCCCGCGGCTGGCTGGCGCCGGGCGGGCGGCTGCTCGTGGAGACGAGCGAACGGCAGGCGGAGCGCGCGGTGGCGGTGGTCACCGCGCACGGTCTGCCGGCCGAGGTGCTGCGGGACCCGGAGTGGTACGCGACGGTCCTGGTGGCGCGGCGCGGCTGACGGGCGTCGGGGGACGGACCCGCCGGGCCGCGCGCGGACCACGAACGGTCCGCGCCCGGCCCCGCCGGCCGCTCAGTCGCGTGCCACCAGCCGGCACCGGGCCGGGCTCAGCGCCTGGAGCGTGATCGCGGAGCCGAGCCGTACCTCGGTGTCCACGGCCTGAAGGCCGTACCGCTGGAGGACCATCGCGAGCGCGATCACCGACTCCAGCATCGAGAAGTGCTGGCCTATGCAGGCGCGCGGGCCGCCGCCGAAGGGGTACCAGGCGTAGCGGGGGCGGGCGGCCTCGGCCTCGGGGGTGAAGCGGTCCGGGTCGAAGCGCTCCGGGTCCGGCCAGTAGCGCGGGTGCCGGTGGGTGACCCAGGGGGCGACGATGACGTCGGCGCCCGCCGGGATGCGGTGTCCGTCGACCACGGCCTCCTCGACCGCGCGGCGGCCGATGGCCGGGGCCGCCGGGTAGAGGCGCATGGCCTCCTTGAGGACCTGGGTGAGGTACGGCAGGGCGTCGAGGTCGGCGGCGTCGGGGACCCGGCCCGCGAGGACCCGGTCGACCTCCTCCTGGGCGCGGGCCTGCTGCTCGGGGTGGCGGGCCAGCAGGTGGAGCGCGAAGCCCAGCGAGGTGGCGGTGGTCTCGTGCCCGGCGAGCAGGAACACCAGGACCTGCTCGCGCAGTTCGGCCGGGTCGAAGCCGCCGCCCTCGTCGCCCGCGGCGATGAGCAGGCTCAGCAGGTCCGGGGTGCGGGGCTCGGCCTCCGGGCCCGCGGCACGCCGTTCGGCGATGATCCGGTCGCAGACCGCGTACAGCTCCTCGGTCGCGGCGGCGGCCCGCCGGTTCGCGGGCAGCGGCCAGGAGCGGGGCGGGTTGCGGGGCGAGTAGCCGCGCTGGGCGACGTACCCGCCGAGCACCGGGAAGCAGCGTTCCACCACGCCGACGGCGGTCTCGACGTCGGTGCCGAACAGGATGCGGGCGACGGCCCGCAGGGCGAATCCGGTCATCTCGTGGAGGACGTCGACGGTCTCCTCGCCGCGCTCCCGCCAGCCGTCGGTGACGGCGGTGACCTCGGTGGCCACGGCGGCGGCGTAGGTGTCGACGGTCCGGCGGGTGAACAGCGGCTGCACGAGCCGCCGTTGCCTGAGGTAGTCGTCGTCCTGGCTGGTCAGCAGGCCGTTGCCGAAGGACTGCCGGATCTCCTCGTAGAAGGCGTTCTCCTTGCGGAAGTTGGCCGCCTCGGTGGCCAGGACCTGCTGGGCGCCCTCGGCGGAGAAGACCGCGTGGACGGTGGCCCGTATCCCGGGCGGTCCTGCGGTGATCCGGACGACGTCGCCGTGGTCCTGGCACGCCTTCAGGAAGGTGCCGAGCGAGTCGTTCTTGAGGTCGAGCAGCGAGCCGATCACCGGCAGGCCGGTGAGCTCGGGTACGTCCCTCGGTTCCTTGGTGTCGCTCGTGTCGTGCGTGGTGGTCGTCGCCATCGTGCCGTTGTCCCCCTCGTGCGCGTCGTCGGCCTGTTCGATTCTGCCGTAGTCCGCGGTCCGCGTGGGGGTGCACCCGCACGCGGACCTGAACCGGCGTCAGACCGCGCGCGGGGTCAGCGGATCGGCATGCCCGACAGGGTGCGGGCGATGACCAGGCGCTGGATCTCGCTGGTGCCCTCGAAGATGGTGTAGATGGCGGCGTCGCGGTGCATCCGCTCGACCGGGTACTCGCGGGTGTAGCCGTTGCCGCCGAGGATCTGGATGGCCTGTCCGGTGACCTTCTTGGCGACCTCGGAGGCGTACAGCTTGGACATCGAGCCCTCGGCCGCGGTGAAGGGGCGGCCCGCGGTCGCCATCCAGGAGGCGCGCCAGACGAGCAGCCGGGCCGCGTCGATCTGGGTGCGCATGTCGGCGAGCTGGAAGGCGACGCCCTGGTTGTCGATGATCGGGCGGCCGAACTGCTCGCGGGTCTTGGCGTAGTCGAGGGCGACCTCGTAGGCGGCGCGGGCGGTGCCGACGGCCATCGCGCCGACGGCCGGGCGGGATGCCTCGAAGGTGGCCATGGCGGCGTTCTTGACCCGCTCGCCCTTGCCGGCGGCGGACCTGGCGCGCTCGCGGGCGCGGGCGAGGCGCTCGTCCAGCTTCTCCTTGCCGCCGAGCAGGCAGTGGCCGGGGACCCGGACGTTCTCCAGGACGACCTCGGCGGTGTGCGAGGCGCGGATGCCGTGCTTCTGGAACTTCTGGCCCTGGGAGAGGCCGGGGGTGTGCGGCGGGACGATGAAGGAGGCGTGGCCCTTGGAGCCGAGCTCGGGGTCGACGACGGCGACGACGACGTGGACGTTGGCGATGCCGCCGTTGGTCGCCCAGGTCTTGGTGCCGTTGATCACCCACTCGTCCTTGGCCTCGTCGTAGACGGCCCGGGTGCGCATGGAGGCGACGTCGGAGCCCGCGTCGGGCTCGGAGGAGCAGAAGGCGGCGACCTTGACGTCGGCGGCGTCGCCGTACATCTGCGGGACCCAGGTGCCGATCTGCTCCTCGGTGCCGTTGGCGAGCACGCCGACGGCGGCGAGTCCGGTGCCGACGATCGACAGGGCGATGCCCGCGTCGCCCCAGAACAGTTCCTCCATGGTCATCGGCACGCCGAGACCGGTGGGGTCGAAGAACTGCTGCGCGTAGAAGTCGAGGGAGTAGATTCCGAGCTTGGCGGCTTCCTGGATGATCGGCCAGGGAGTCTCCTCACGCTCATCCCACTCGGCGGCCGCGGGGCGCATCACATCGGCGGCGAAGCCGTGGAGCCAGTCGCGCACCTGCTTCTGGTCGTCGTTGAGCTCGAACGTGAACTCGGCCATGGTCCCTCCCGGCGGTATGTTACTTGCGGTAACCGAAGTCTGTTACCGACGGGTAGAGGCTGTCAACCAGCAGCGAAGCGGTTCCGGCCGATCGGCACCGAGTGCCGTTCGGGTGTTACGTTGCGACAGCCTCAGGAATTCGTACGGGCGGGGAGACACGCTTATGGACACCACACACCGGACCACCACCGACCAGCAGAAGCCGGCCGACCAACGGCGCCGGGAACTGCTGGAGGCGGCGGACCGCGTGGTGCTCAGGGACGGGCCGAAGGCGTCGATGAACGCCATCGCCGCCGAGGCCGGGATCACCAAGCCGATCCTCTACCGGCACTTCGGCGACAAGGGCGGCCTCTACCGCGCCCTCGCCACCCGGCACACCGACGCCCTGCTCGCGGCGCTGCGGGCCGCGCTCGACGCGCCCGCCGACCGGCGCCGCCGGGTGGAGGCGACCCTCGACACCTATCTCGCCTCCATCGAGGCGATGCCCCAGGTCTACCGCTTCCTGATGCACCCGGCCGAGGAGTCCCAGCAGACCGAGCAGGGCTTCGACGTCGGCCGGCACTCCGCGCCGCTGCTCCGGCGGATGGGCGAGGAGCTGGGCCAGGTCATCGCCGAGCGGATCGACCTCGGCCCCGGCGGCGAGGCACAGGCCCGGATCTGGGGCCACGGCATCGTCGGCATGATGCACGCGGCGGGCGACTGGTGGCTCGGCGAACGCCCCTGCTCACGCGCCGAGTTGGTGCGCAGCCTGGCGGACGTGCTGTGGGGCAGGCTCGCCCAGGCCCCGGACCGCGCGGACGGGCCGGGCTTCTGACCGCGCGCACCGCGCCGTACCGCGGCCGCCCCCGCTCAGCCTTCGAGCACCCCGACGCCGCTCCCCCACGGCTCCTTCCGGATCGCCCGCAGGAGCTTGCGGCGCGCCCGGCCCGTCACATGATCGGCGTACACGCCACCCGCCAGGTGGTCGCACTCGTGCTGGAGGCAGCGGGCGAAGAACCCGGTGCCCTCGATCCGCACCGGGGTGCCGTCGACGCGCACCCCCTCGACCACCGCGTGGTCGAAGCGCGGCGTCGGCGCCTCGAGACCGGGCAGCGAGAGACAGCCCTCGGGCCCCGGGAAGACCTCGCCGTCCGCCTCGACGAGACGCGGGTTCACCACATGGCCCAGGTGCCGGACGTCCTCGTCGTCCGGGCAGTCGTACACGAACACCCGCAGCCCCTCGCCCACCTGGTTCGCGGCCAGGCCGACGCCGTTCGCCGCGTACATGGTGGCGAACATGTCCTCGACGAGCCGGGCCAGGCCGGGGCCGAAATCGGTGACGGGCGCGCAGGGGCTGTGCAGCACCGGGTCGCCGAGCAGGGTCATCGCTCGGACGTGGCCGGAACTGCCGGGGATCGGGCGGTTTCGCATGGGCGCAAGGGTACGTTCAGAGGGCGGCCACCCCGGTCGGCGGTGCCGCGGTTCGGGCTGCTGGCCGGATCTCGATAGGCTGAGCACGGACCGACGCAAGGAGGAACAAGGACGATGTCAGGGAACGCCGCTAATCCAGAGCCGCTGTCGGCGCGCGCCAAGCTTGCCGTGACGGCGGGCAAGGCCGCCGCCGCCGTGTCGCGGGCAGCGGGCCGCGGCAGCGGATCGGTGATCGGCGGGCGGGTCGCGCTCAAGCTGGACCCCGATCTGCTGGGGCGGCTCGCGCAGCACCTGGACGTCGTCCTCGTGTCGGCGACCAACGGCAAGACCACGACGACCCGGCTGATCGCCGAGGCCCTGCGGGCCAGCGGTCCTGTCGTGTCGAACGCGCTCGGCGCCAACATGCCCGCGGGCATCACCTCGGCGCTGGCCGGTGGCTCGGACGCCAAGTTCGGGGTCATCGAGGTCGACGAGAAGTACCTCGCCGGGGTCGCCCGTGACACCACGCCGAAGGTCATCGCGCTGCTGAACCTCTCGCGCGACCAGCTCGACCGCGCCGCCGAGACCCGGATGCTCGCCGAGAAGTGGCGCGAGGGCCTCAGCGGCTCGAAGGCCGTGGTCGTCGCCAACGCCGACGACCCGCTGATCGTGTGGGCCGCCTCCTCCTCCCCCAACGTGGTGTGGGTGGCGGTCGGCCAGGAGTGGAAGGACGACGCCTGGTCCTGCCCGGCCTGCGGCGGTGTGCTGCAGCGGCCCGGCGAGGACTGGTTCTGCGGCGAGTGCGGCTTCCGCCGCCCCGCGCCGAGCTGGGCGCTGAGCGGCGACCACGTGCTCGACCCGCACGGCTCGGCCTGGCCGATCCGGCTCCAGCTGCCCGGCCGCGCCAACAAGGCCAACGCCGCCACCTCGGCCGCCGTCGCCGCCGTGTTCGGGGTGCCGCCGCAGGTCGCCCTTGAGCGCATGTACCAGGTGCAGGCGGTCGCCGGGCGCTATGACGTGGTGTCCTTCCAGGGCCGTGAGCTGCGCCTGCTGCTCGCGAAGAACCCGGCGGGCTGGCTCGAAACGTTTTCCCTGATCGAGCGTCCGCCGACGCCGGTGATCCTGTCGGTCAACGCGCGCGGCGCCGACGGCACGGACACCTCGTGGCTGTGGGACGTCGACTACGGCAGGCTCGCCGGGCACCCGATCATGGTGATCGGCGACCGCAGGCTGGACCTGGCGGTGCGCCTCGAGGTCGCGGGTGTCGACTTCCGGGTCTGCGACACGCTCGACGAGGCCGTCACGGTCGCCCCGCCCGGGCAGATCGAGCTGATCGCCAACTACACCGCCTTCCAGGACGTTCGCCGCCGTGTCGGCAACTGACGGCCCCGCCACGACTCGCAGAAGGACACGCAGCATGAGTGACAGCAGTCTGCGGGTGGTCTGGGTCTACCCGGACCTCCTCAGCACCTACGGCGACCAGGGCAACGTCCTCGTCGTCGAGCGCCGCGCCCGGCAGCGCGGGCTCAGCGTCGAGCGGCTCGACGTGCGCAGCGACCAGCCGGTGCCGACCTCCGGCGACATCTATCTGATCGGCGGCGGCGAGGACCGGCCGCAGCGGCTCGCGGCCGAGCGGCTGCGCCGCGACGGCGGACTCAGCCGGGCGGCGGCCAACGGCGCGATCATCTTCTCGGTGTGCGCGGGCTACCAGATCCTCGGCCACGAGTTCATCAACGACCTCGGCGCCCGCGAGCCCGGCCTCGGCCTGCTCGACGTGACGACCGTGCGCGGCGAGGGCGAGCGGTGCGTCGGCGACGTGCTGGCCGACATCGACCCGCACCTCGGCCTGCCGCAGCTCACCGGGTTCGAGAACCACCAGGGCATCACCCAGCTCGGCCCGACCGCCCGCCCGTTCGCCCGGACCGTGTTCGGCAACGGCAACGGCACCGGCGACGGCACCGAGGGCGCGTACAACGACACCGTGTTCGGCACCTACATGCACGGTCCCGTGATGGCCCGCAACCCGCAGGTCGCGGACCTGATGCTGAAGCTGGCGCTCGACGTCAACGCGCTGCCGCCGACGGACGACCGCTGGTACGAGGCGCTGCGCGCCGAGCGCATCGCGGCGGCCACCCAGCCCGCCTGACGCACCGCCTGACGCACTGCCTGACGCGCCGTCCGGCGCCCGGGGCTTGCCGCCGGGTGCCGGAACAGGGCGCTCCGCACGCCCGGACAACATCTGCTGTACGAACGTACGTTGTCCATTGTGCGGACATCCGGTTCGGCCCCGCCACCCTGCACCGATAGGGTGACGGGGATCCAGCCGGACGACGTGGTCCGGGAGTCGGCCCACGTTGCAAAGGTTTTTGGGCTATGCGCATTGGTGTGCTCACCTCCGGCGGAGACTGCCCCGGTCTGAACGCCGTCATCCGCTCCGTCGTGCACCGCGCCGTCGTCGACCACGGTGACGAGGTCATCGGTTTCCACGACGGGTGGCGGGGTCTGCTGGAGGCCGACTACCGCAAGCTCGACCTGGACGCGGTGAGCGGCATCCTCGCCCGCGGCGGCACCGTCCTCGGGTCCTCCCGGGTCCAGCCCGCCCATCTGGTCGGCGGGGTCGAGCGGGCCCGCGGCCACGTCGCCGACCTGGGCATCGACGCGATCATCCCGATCGGCGGCGAGGGCACCCTGAAGGCGGCCCATCTGCTCTCCGAGGCCGGGCTGCCGATCGTCGGCGTCCCGAAGACCATCGACAACGACATCGCGTCGACCGACGTCACCTTCGGCTTCGACACCGCCGTGACGGTGGCGACCGAGGCCCTGGACCGGCTGAAGACCACCGCCGAGTCCCACCAGCGCTGCCTGGTCGTCGAGGTCATGGGCCGGCACACCGGCTGGATCGCGCTGCACTCCGGCATGGCGGCCGGCGCGCACGCCATCGTGGTGCCGGAGCGGCCCTTCGACATCGACGAGCTGACCGCCCGGGTCGGCGCCCGCTTCGAGGACGGCAAGCGCTTCGCGATCGTGGTGGTCGCCGAGGGCGCCAAGCCGCGCGAGGGCACCACCTTCGACTTCAAGACCGCGGGCACCGACATCTACGGCCACGAGCGCTTCACCGGCGTGGCCAACCAGCTCTCCGTCGAGCTGGAGCGGCGCCTCGGCAAGGAGGCACGCCCGGTGATCCTGGGGCACGTCCAGCGCGGCGGCACGCCGACCGCGTACGACCGGGTGCTCGCCACCCGCTTCGGCTGGCACGCGGTGGAGGCGGCGCACCGGGGCGACTTCGGGATGCTGACCGCGCTGCGCGGCACCGACATCGAACTGGTCCCGCTGGCCGAGGCGGTCGAGCAGCTGAAGACGGTCCCGGCGGACCGCTACGCCGAGGCCGAGAACGTCCTCTGAGGTCCGACGGCGTCCCGGAAGCCCCTGGAACCGCCCCCGGTCGCGAACGCGAACGGGGGCGGTTCTAGTCTGGTGCGGACAAGAAGCGCGAATCGGGCCGCAGGAGTAGACGCATGGATCACAGCGGGCACGGCATGAACATGGATCTGCCGCCGTTCACGCTGGGGCGGGGGCTGGAGTTCTCCCCCGACCTGTTCTTCCTGATCGGCTGTGTCGCCGCGCTCGGCCTGTACGGGTGGGGCGTGGCGCGGCTGCGGCGGCGCGGGGACTCCTGGCCGGTGAGCCGGACGGTGTTCTTCACGGTGGGCGTGCTCTCGATCGCCCTGGTGATGTGCACCAAGCTCAACGACTACGGCATGGTCATGTTCAGCGTGCACATGGTGCAGCACATGATCATCTCGATGCTGTCGCCGATCCTGCTGCTGCTCGGCGCGCCGGTGACGCTGGCGCTGCGGGCGCTGCCGGTGGCCGGGCGGGGTTCGCTCGGGCCGCGCGAGCTGCTCCTGAAGCTGCTGCACAGCCGGTACATGCGGATCGTCACGCATCCGGCGTTCACCCTCTCGATGTTCATCGCGAGCCTCTACGGGCTCTACTTCACGCCGCTCTTCGACTTCCTGATGGGATCGCGGACCGGCCACATCGCGATGATGCTGCACTTCCTCGCGGTCGGCCTGGTCTTCTTCTGGCCGATCATGGGCGTCGACCCGGGCCCGCACCGGCCCGGCTATGTGATGCGGATGCTGGAGCTGTTCGCCGGGATGCCGTTCCACGCCTTCTTCGGCATCGCGATGATGATGGCGAGCGAGCCGCTGGTGAAGGTGTACGCCAATCCGCCCGCGTCCCTCGGCATCAATCCGCTCGACGACCAGCACGCGGCGGGCGGCATCGCGTGGGCGTTCAGCGAGATCCCGTCGGTCCTTGTGCTGATCGCGCTGGTCTACCAGTGGTACCACTCCGAGCAGCGGCAGGCGGTCCGCAAGGACCGGGCCGCGGACCGGGACGGCGACAAGGAGCTGGAGGCGTACAACGCCTACCTCGCCTCGCTCCAGGCCCGCGGGCAGTAGCTTCCGGCGGCAGGAGCTCCCGAGGGCGGCGCACGCCCGGGGCGTCCGAAGTCTGGCGCGCGCCCCCTCCCCGGGGTGACCATGGTCGGGGAGGAGGGCGGAGCGATGATGTCCGGTCCCACGAAGACCATGGGTGCGATCACTTTCGCGGCCCTGGTGCTGACCACCACGTACACGGTGGCGCTCGGCAGCAGCGGCTGGCTCTGGTTCGGCTGGATGGTGCTGGGGGTGGCCACCCTCGGCATGGCCGCGGCGGACGCGGGCGCCGAGCAGGTCAGGCGTCCGGTACGGCCGCGCCGCCCGGGGCCACAGCCGTAGCGCCTGCCGTACGGTCCTGCTCGCGGCGGCGGGCCCCGGCCCGTACCGTCATGGCGTCCCGGTGAGCAGCACCCAGACCTGTCCCGGCGCGAAGGTCAGCGGCGCGCCCGCCGGGGTGGTGAAGACGGTGCCCGCGTTCGCGTCCGGTCTGCTCCAGCGGGCCGGGTGGGCGCGCCCGTCGCGCAGCACCTCGGCGGTGCCGGAGCCGACGGTCTCGGTGTACGGGGAGACGGCGCCGAGCACGTCGTGGAAGCGCGAGGGCCGGATCGTGACGTGCTGGACCACCACGGTGGCCGGGGCGAGCGGCCCGTCGGGGCGGCCGTCCATGGTGACGTGCCAGGCGCGGTCGGCGGGTGCCCAGGTGAAGGTGTAGCGGGCGGCCGGGAAGCGGACGGTGCGGCTGTTGACCGGGGTGCCGTCGTCCGGTCCGGTGGCGGTGCCGGTGCCGGCGGTCGGTGGCAGCGGGCCGAACCGGAAGCCGATGTCCTTGACCAGGCTCGCGCCGGGCGCGGCGGCGAGCGCGGCCCCGGGGCGCAGATACAGGTTGTGCGGGGCGGACCGGCCCGGGTCGCGGCGGAAGGCGGCGGGGGTGCCGCCCTCGTCGACCAGGTGCGGCGGCGCGGCCTCCAGGATCGGTGTCAGGGCGCTCTGGGCACCGGAGAAGGCCAGCACGGGCGCGTCGAACTGCCGCAGGAGTTCGAGGTCGGACTCGCGGGCGCTGCGCACCGGTCCGACGCTGTCCGGCAGCCGGGAGGAGTAGACGGCCATCAGCCGGGTCTGGCCGGACTCGACCTGCTCGACGTAGACGAGGTCGGCGGCGGTCAGTCCGGTGTGCGGGCGGGCCGCGGGCACGTTGTCGATCTTCACCGCGAGCACCGGGGCGGGGCGCGCGGGCAGTCCGGTGAGCGGGGAGACACCGGCCGCAGGCGCGGTCGGGAGCGGGGTGGCGGGCGCGGGGGTGGGCGTCGAGTGCGGCGAGGGCTCCGACGGGCCCGGGCCGGAGCAGCCGTACAGACCGGCGGCCGTCACGGCGCACAGTACGGCGGTGGCGGCTGCGCCGGGACGCCTGTGCCCGCGCGCGCCTGTCATGGTCCCGCTCCTCCCCACCAGTGGACCACGCGCCCCGCCTTGGTTACAAAGGGTGCGCGGGACTTCGCGGAACTTCGCGGGGGCTCCCGCGTGGCTCTGTTCGTGCGAGGGACGGGGGTAGTCGGTTGTTCTACCAGGTGCTGAAGTACGTGCTCCTCGGTCCGCTGCTCAGGCTGCTGTTCCGGCCGCGGGTGGCGGGGGTGGAGCACATCCCCGAGGAGGGTGCGGCGATCGTGGCCGGGAACCACCTCTCGTTCTCGGACCATTTCCTGATGCCGGTGGTGCTGAGCCGCCGGATCACCTTCCTGGCGAAGCAGGAGTACTTCACCGGGCCCGGCCTCAAGGGACGGCTGACGGCGGCGTTCTTCCGCAGCGCGGGCCAGATCCCGGTGGACCGGTCGGGCAAGGAGGCCGGGCAGGCCGCGATCCGGGAGGGTCTGGGCGTGCTCGGGCGCGGCGAGCTCCTCGGCATCTATCCGGAGGGCACCCGCTCGCACGACGGCCGCCTCTACAAGGGGAAGGTCGGGGTCGCGGTGATGGCGCTGCGGGCGGGCGTGCCGGTGGTGCCGTGCGCGATGGTCGGCACCTTCGAGATCCAGCCGCCGGGGCGGGTGGTGCCCCGGGTGCGGCGGGTCACCGTGCGGTTCGGCGAGCCGCTCGACTTCTCCCGCTACGACGGCATGGCGGGCGAGAAGGCGGTGGTGCGGGCGGTCACCGACGAGATCATGTACGCGATCATGCGGCTGTCCGGGCAGGAGTACGTGGACGCGTACGCGGCCGAGGTGAAGGCGGCGGAGGCGGCGGCCCGGCGCGGCGGGGGCGGGGACGGCCCGGCCGCCCGGTAGGGCCCCTCGGTAGGGTGCCCGTCATGATCGACATCAGCGGTGCGGAGCCGCTCGACGAACTGACCGGTACGGACGGGCGCGTGGCCTCGGAGTCGGACTCGGACTCTGACTCGGCGGTGGCGGTCACCGCCGCGCTGGCCGGGGCGCGGGCGGTGCGGGCCCGGTACGGGCGGGTGACGGCCCGGATCGACAAGGGCGCGGGGGACTTCGCCACCGATGCCGACGTGGCGGCCGAGGAGGCGATCCTCGCGGTGCTGCGGGCGGCCCGGCCCGGCGACGCGGTGCACGGCGAGGAGGGCGGGCGGCGGGGCGCGGCCGACGCGGGCCGGACCTGGCTGGTCGATCCGCTCTGCGGGACGCTCAACTTCGCGGTGGGCAGCAGGCTGGTGGCGGTCAACGTGGCCCTGCGCGGCGGGGCGGCGGCGGTGGCCGACCCGTTCGAGGACGAGGTGTTCCACACCGACGGCGGCGGCGCCTGGGTGCGGCGGGCCGGGGCGGACACCCCGCTGGCGCCGACGGCGGACAGCGCGCTGGTGGACGTGAACCTCGATCCGCCGTTCCCGCACGCGCCCGGGTTCCGGGCCGTCGACCTGCTGGCCCACCCCGGCTTCGTGGCCGGGTTCCGGCCCCGGGTGGTGTCGACGACGCTCGCGGTGGCCTGGGTGGCGGCGGGGAAGCGGGCCGCCTACGTCACCGACGGCGGCGATCTGACGGGCAGTGTGCACTTCGCCGCCGGGATCGCGCTGTGCCGGGCGGCCGGGTGCGTGGTGACCGGGATCGACGGCGCCCCGCTCGGACCTGAGGGCGGCGGCGAGGGCCTGGTGGTCGCGGCGGACGCGGCGACGCACGCGAAGCTGATGGAGCTGATCCGGTCGCGCCGGGGGTGAGCGGCGGCTGACGGCCGGGGCCCGGGGGGCAGGAACGGATTCAGCCACCGGCGGACACGCCCTGAGCGGATCCGCGCAGGGCGAACGGCTCTGGGCGGCCCGGCGTCCGGCCCGTAGCGTCTCGGCCATGACCAAGGGAAACGCGTTCGTGCTGGGAGCTACGGGACAGGTGGGGCGGGCGGCCGTGCGGGCGCTCGTCGCGGACGGCTGGGAGGTGACCGCCGCCTCGCGCCGGGGCGGCCGGGACGAGGCATGGCCGGTGGAGGTCCGGTCGGTGGCGGTGGACCGTGACGAGGAGGGGGCGCTCGGCCGCGCGCTCGGGGCGGGCACCGATGTGCTGGTGGACGTCGTGGCGTACCACGAGGGCCACGGACGGCAGTTGCGGGGCCTGGCGGACCGGATCGGGTCGGCGGTGGTGATCTCCAGTGCCGCCGTGTACCAGGACGCCCAGGGCCGTAACTTCGACACCCAGGACGAGCCGGACGGCTTCCCGGACTATCCGCTGCCGATCCCGGAGACCCTCGGCACGGTGGCACCCGGTGACAGCTCGTACAGCACCCGCAAGGTGGCGCTCGAACGGGAGTTGGTGGCGGCGGGCGAGTCCCTGCCGACCACCCTGCTGCGGGCGACGGCCGTGCACGGCCCGTACAGTCCCGGTCCGCGCGAGCTGTGGTTCGTGAAGCGGGCCCTGGACGGGCGGCCTGTGCGGATCCTGGCGGAGGGCGGGCGGTCGGTGTTCCACCCCGTCCATGTCGACAATCTGGCGGAGCTGGTCCGGCTCGCCGCCGCGCGGCCCGGGACCCGGGTGCTCAACGCGGCCGATCCGCAGGCGCCTTCGGTGGCCGAGATCGGCGCGGCGATCGACGCGGCGATGGGCGTGACCAGCGAGACGGTCCTGTTCGACGGGCCGCCCGGGGACGACATGGTCGGCTACACGCCGTGGACGACGCCCCGCCCGATGGTCTGCGACATGACGGCGGCGGAGCGGGAGCTGGGCTACCGGGCGGTGGTCGGGTACGCGGAGTCGCTGCCCGGCACGATCGAGTTCCTGGCGGCGACGGTGGCGGAGCGGGACTGGCGGGACGCCTTCCCCGGTCTGGTGCGGTACGGGGTGGACTTCTTCGACTACGCGGCCGAGGACGCCTGGCTGGCGGCGCGCTGACCCACGGACGCGCCGACGCGCGAAGGGGCGGTCGCCGTGCGGCGACCGCCCCTCCCTGTGCCGTTGTGCGGGTGCTGCGGGGTGTTACGGCTGCGGCGCGGCGTGCGGCTCGCACGTCACGTCACGGCTGTCGACCTTGCCGGTGAGCAGGTAGGTCTCCACCTTGGGGTTGATGCAGGAGTTCGCCAGGTTGGTGACACCGTGCGAACCGGCGTTCTTCTCGGTGATCAGACGCGAACCCTTGAAGCGCTTGTGCAGCTCGACGGCGCCCGCGTACGGCGTCGCCGCGTCCCGCTCGGACTGGACGATGAGCACCGGCGGGAGGCCCTTGCCCGTCTTCACCTCGGTCGGCCGCTGGCGCGGCGCGGACCAGGTGGCGCAGGGCAGGTTCATCCAGGCGTTGGCCCAGGTCATGAACGGGTACTTCTCGTGGAGCCGGGAGTTGTCCCGGTTCCAGGTCTTCCAGTCCGTCGGCCAGGGCGCGTCGGCGCACTCGACGGCGGTGTAGACGGCGTTGCCGTTCTCCGACGCGATGTTGCCCGCCGTGTCGGTGAGGTCGGCGGCGGCGCCGTCGATCAGCGGCTGCGGGTCACCGGCGGCGTAGGCGCTCCACGCCTCGGCGACCGGGGCCCACGAGGAGTCGTAGTACGGGGCGCTCTGGAAGAAGCCGATGAGCTCGGCCGGGCCGACCTTGCCACCGAGGGGGTTCTTCTTGGCGGCGGCGCGCAGGGTCACCCACTGCTGGTTGACCTCACCGTAGGTCTTGCCCAGGTGGTAGGTGTCGTCGTGCTCGGCGACCCAGTTCATCCAGTCCTTGAGGCGGCCCTCGAAGGCGATGTCCTGCTCCAGGTTGGCCTGGTACCAGATGTTGCTCTTCGCCGGGTTGACCACGCTGTCGACCACCATGCGGCGGACGTGGTCCGGGTACAGGGTGCCGTAGACGGCGCCGAGGTAGGTGCCGTAGGAGACGCCGACGAAGTTGAGCTTCTTCTCGCCGAGCGCGGCCCGGACGACGTCGAGGTCGCGGGCGGTGTTGCGGGTCGTCATGTAGGGCAGCAGGTCGCCGCTCTTCTCGGCGCAGCCCGCGGCGTACTCGGCGGCCAGCTTGCGCTGGGCGCGCTTGTCGGCCTCGGTGTCCGGCACCGGGTCGAGCTTCGGCCCGCGCACGAAGTCGGTCGGGTCGACGCAGGAGATGGGCGCGGAGTGGCCGACGCCGCGCGGGTCGAAGCCCACGAAGTCGTACGCCTTGGCCGCGTTCGCCCAGATCTTGTTGCCGGTGGTCACCCGGCGCGGGAAGCGGAGCCCGGAGCCGCCGGGGCCGCCGGGGTTGTAGACGAGCGAGCCCTGCTTCTCGGCGGGCGTGCCGGTGGCCAGGGCGCGGTCGACGGCGATCTTGATCTGCTTGCCGTACGGACGGGCGTAGTCGACCGGGACGGTGACCCAGCCGCACTGGATGGGCTTCTCGAGCCCCCAGTCGGCGGGGCAGTCCTGCCAGTCGATCCCGGCCTTCTCGGCCCGGGCGGCGGCCACCGCCGCGCCACGGGCCTCGTCGTCCCGGTCGTGTCGGCTGTGGGCGCTCGCCGCCGGAGTGGCGAGCGCCGTGGCTATCAGCGTGCCCGTTATCAGAGTGCCGGCCGAGCCGAACACCGCTGTACGTCGCAAGTGGTCCCTCCCCCAAAGTGGGCGCCGCCCCCGTGGCAGCGCCAAGGCGTGGACTGTCCGGGGGATCCTTTCGTCAACGGGGCCACGGGTAAAAGGGCGTACACGTGTTTCTTTACCGAACCAATAACCGGTGACCTGAGTACCGCTCAGCGGTGAACCCCCGGTGGGTGCGCGCGACATGGTCCGACGCGGGCCGGGGTGCGTGACCGGCGGAATGAATCACCCTGAACAGACATATCGATCTATATGATGCTGAATGTGATCACACTCGGTTCCAGGTCCCGCTACCGGGACCTCCGGGTCCGGGTCTTCCCGCCGTCGGACCGGCAGACCGCGGTGACCCGGGGACTCGGGCTCGTCATGGCCGGATGGGCGGTCCTCGCGGCTCTCAGCCGCTGGGGTCCTGAGGCGGACCCGGCACCCCTCCCCGTGCCGTTCGACCTGGTGGTCCAACTGGCGGCCATCGCGCTGGTCGCCACCCTGCGCGTGCCGCGTCCGCTGCTCATCCCGCTCGCCCTGGCCGCGACCTTCGTCTCCGCGAACAGCGCCGTACTGGCCTACGCCTGCCTCATCGTCACCCGGAACTCCGCACGGGGCTGGGTGCCCTGGCTCGTGGGGGCGAGCGCGGGCCTGGTGCTCGTGAACCGGCTGGCGGGCGGACTCCTGCCGATCGACGTCCCGCTCCTTGTCGCGACCGTGGTCTGGCTGCCCGGCCTCCTCGGCAACGCCCTGCACACGACGGCCGGCCGACGTGACCTGCTGCTGCGCAACGCGGAACTGCGGGCCGACCAGGCCGCCGCCCGCGAACGTGCCCTGATTCAGCGGGAGTTGCACGACACGGTGGCACACGGCGTGACGCTGATGATGCTGCGGGCGGGCGCTCTGGAGGTGAGCGCCAGGGACGAGGAGACCCGGCGGGCCGCGGTCGACCTGCAGGACACGGCCCAGAGCACCCTGGACGACATCCGGGCGTGGTACGCGGTGCTCCGTGAGGGCGCGTCCGGTGAGCAGCCCGATCCGTCGACGGCCGCCAGCGCCGACCTGCGCGAACTGGTCGACAGGGTGGCGGCGTTGGGTACGGCGGTGGATGCCACCGGGGCCGCCGACACCCTCGCGCGGGCCGGGCGGGGAACGCGGCTCGCCGCCTACCGGATCGCCCAGGAGGCCGTGACGAACGCGGTCAAGTACGCGCCCGGCGCCGCCGTCGAGGTGCGCGTGCGGGTGGACGGCGAGCGGCTGCGCCTGCGGGTGCGCAACGATCCCCCGGCGCGGCCCGCCGACCGGCTCGTCCCCGGCACCGGCCTCGGACTCGCGGGCCTGCAGGAGCGGGCCCGCCTCCTCGGCGGCACCGTGCGTTTCGGCCCCACCCACGACGGCGGTTTCCTCGTCGAGGCCGATCTCCCCAAGGACGCGTGATGCACCCGAGCGACCCGGCAGACCCGGCCCGCCCGACCGGCCCGACCGGCCCCTCCGCCACCGTCCCGGCCGTTCGGATCCGGGTACTGCTGGCCGACGACGAACAGCTCGTACGGGCGGGGCTCTCCGTGATCCTCGGTTCGGCGGACGACATCGTGGTGGCCGGGGAGGCCGCGGACGGCAACGAGGCCGTGGCCGTGGCGCGCGCCCTGCTCCCCGACGTCGTGATCCTCGACCTCCACATGCCGCGCGCCGACGGGCACGCCGCGATCCCCCGGCTGCGCGCCCTCACCCCGCGGCCCCGGATCCTCGTCGTGACCACCTTCGGGGACGAGCGGAACCTGGAGCGGGCGATGCGGGCGGGCGCGGACGGCTTCCTGCTCAAGGGCAGCAGACCGGCCCAGTTGATCTCGGCCGTCCGCACCGTCCACGAGGGTGACCCGGTCCTGGCGCCCGAGCTCATGCGCGCCCTCATCGAACGCGCCTACACGGCCGCTCCCGCGCCGCCCGGTCCCGGCTCCGCCACCACCGCCACCGCCTCGCTGAGCGCCCGGGAGCGGGAGATCCTGGTCCGGCTCGGGCAGGGCAGGTCCAACCGGGACATCGCGGCCGAACTCCACCTCGCCGAGACCACCGTACGGACGTACGTGTCACGGCTGCTCGCCAAGCTGGACCTGGACAACCGGGCACAGGCGGCGCTCTACGCGCACCGGGCCGGACTCGGCGACGGCTGACCGCCGCCGGCTTCGCGCGGATGTCCGATCCGGGACGTCCGGCCCTCCGGGCGGGGCCGTACGACCCGCCCGGACGGGCCGCACGCCCCGGGACCCGTTGACGCTTCCGGTCCACACCGCGTCGACATCCGTCCACACACGGTCGGCTTCCGGCTCCCTAACGTCGAGACGGTGCCCCTGACGGCGGCCCGCACAGGCGCCGCCCCGAAGCGACCAGGGGGTCGAAGGAGCCTGACCCGATGTCCCCGCAGCTCAGCATCGTCGTGCCGTTCCAGAACGTGGAGCAGTACCTCACCGCCTGTCTGGAGTCCCTCGCGGCGCAGAGCTTCGAGGACTTCGAGGCCGTCCTCGTCGACGACGGCTCGACCGACGGCAGCGCGCGGCTCGCGGCCGAGTTCTGCCGCGAGGACCCGCGCTTCCGGCTCGTCCGGCAGCAGGCGCACGGTCCCGGCCACGCCCGGAACACCGGGCTGCGCGCGGCGGACCCGGACGCCGAGTTCCTCGCGTTCGCGGACGGCGACGACCTCGTCCCGGACCACGCCTACGAGCTCCTGATCGGCACGCTCAGGGAGACCGGATCCGACTTCGCCTCCGGGAACGTCCGGATGATGAACTCGCACACGTCGTGGGCCTCGGACCTCCACCACCCCGTGCTGCGCCGTGACCGGCGGCGCACCCACATCACCCGCAAGCACGACCTGATCTACGACAGGACGGTGTGGAACAAGGTGTTCCGGCGGTCCTTCTGGGACCGGCACCGGATCAGCTACCCGGAGGGCGTGCTCTACGAGGACATCTGGGTCAACCTCTACGCCCACCACCGCGCGGAGGCGGTGGACGTGGTCGCCACCCCGGTCTACTTCTGGCGCCGCCGGGACGGGGGCGCCGCCCCGTCCATCACCCAGCTCAACCACTCGCTGACCAATGTGCGCGACCGCTTCACCGCGGTGCGCGAGGTGAGCCGGTTCCTCGGCGGGCAGGGGGCCGAGTACGCCGACCACAAGCGCCGCTACGACCGGGCGGTGCTCGGCTCCGACCTCATGATCCACCTCAAGGCCCTGCCGGAGGCGGACGACGAGTGCCGTGCCCTGTTCATGGCGCAGGCCAACGCGTTCGTCGACGAGGCGGCGCCGGACGTGATCGACGGGCTGCGCGCCGCCGATCGCGTCAAGTGGCACCTGGTACGGGCGGGCAAGCTGGCCGAACTCCTCGACCTGGTCCGGTGGGAGCGGGACAACCGCGGTCCTGTGCCGGTCCGCCGCCGGTTCCGCCGTCACCTCGACCACCCCTACCTGGGCGACCGCTCGGTCGGGGTCCCGCGCGACGCCTCCCGGCTGCGCGAGGAGTTCTCGATGCGCGGTTCGCTGACCTCGGCGGTCTGGGAGGACGGAAAACTGCGGCTCTCGGGCCGCGCGTACATCCGCAATCTGGACGTCTCGAAGCGGCGGCACACCGTCAAGGCGGTCGCGCTCCGCAACAAGAAGCTGTCCTCGCGGATCATGGTGCAGCGGGCCAGGACGACGTACGCCCCGGAGGCCACCGAGCACTCGGGCCAGGACCGCTACTCCTACGACTGGTCCGGCTTCGAGACCGTCATCGACCCGCGTCGGCTCCGGCACGGCGGCGCGTGGGTCGAGGGCACCTGGGACGTGGCCGTCGGCGCGCTCAGCCGGGGCGTGTTCCGGTACAAGAGCCTGATCGCGGGCGACGCGTGCACCGCGTCCCACCCGGCCCCGCTCCAGCTGGACCGGAACACCCGGGTGGTGCCGCTGTTCGTCGACGGCGTGCTGAAACTGCGGGTCGAGCGGGTCCGCTGCCGCGTCACCGGCCACGCGCTGCGCGGTGACCACCTGGAACTGTCCGGCGTGCTGCTGGCCGACCAGGTGCCCGCGTCGGGCACGCTGCGGCTGCGGGCGCTTTCCGGCGTGGCCGAGCAGCAGGCCGACGTCGTGTTCACCCCCGGCGGCCCGGGCTGGTGCCGCTTCCGCACCCGCGTCCCGGTCCGCCCGCTCGGTGCGGGCCGCCCGCGCCGGGCACGTACGGCCGGGGCACGGGCCACGTCCCCCGAAGGCCCGGGCAGCCCGGCCGCAACAGACACAACAGACACAACAGGCACACCCGGGGCACCGCCCGTACCGGCGGTACCGGGGACTCCCGGCGCCACGGACACCTCCGGCATCCACGGCTGGAAGACCACCCTCCACATCCCCGGACGCGAGCGCCCCTACTACCCCGTCGTCGCCCCGGAGACCCCCGACGGCTGCTACCCCGCGCCGCCCGCCGCCGACGGCACCCCGGCGGAAGGATCCGGCCGTGAGGTCGTCGTGCACGCCAACGCCCAGGGCTTCCTGGTGCTGTTCGAGCGCGCCGAGGCACCCGTGGCCGACGCGTGCCACTGGGCACAGGACGGCACGCTGACCCTCGTCGGGGCGTTCCCCGGGCTCTCCCGGCTGTCGGAGCGGCAGCGGGCCGAGCTGCGCCTGGTGGTCCGCAAGCGGGCCGGACGGCAGGAGAGGACCTTCCCCGTGCGCTCGGTGGGCGGCCGTTTCCAGGTCTCGCTCGACCCGGCGCACGTGACGGGCCCGAACGGGTCCGCCCCGCTGGCCTCCGGCCGGTGGGACCTCGATCTGCGGGTCGGCCGGGGCGCGGGGCTGCCCCCGGTGGACGTGCCGTGCCGCGCCCACCGGAGGCTGATCGCCGAGATGCCGGTACGGGGCACGTCGGACGACCGCCGCTACGACGTGCAGACGCAGTGGCACGACCGGCTGACGCTGCTCGCGCACTCCGCGATGCCGGTCGAGGGGCGCGGCCCGTACCGGCAGAGGCTGCTGCGCACCCGGCACTATCCGGCGGCGCGCCGCAAGCCGCTCCGCGAGGCCGTGCTGTTCGACAGCTTCCGCGGCACCCAGCTCTCGGACAGCCCGCGTGCCGTGTTCGACGAGCTCACCCGGCGCGGCACCGGCCTGGAACTGCTGTGGGTGGTCCGGGACGACCAGATCCAGGTGCCCGCGAACGCCCGCGCGGTCCGCATGTGGTCGCCCGAGTGGTACGAGGCGCTCGCCCGCTCCCGCCACCTCGTGTTCAACAACCACCTGCCCCCCTGGTTCCGGCGCCGCGAGGGGCAGACCGTCGTCCAGACCTGGCACGGCACCCCGCTGAAGAAGATCGGGCACGACATCGAGTCCCCGCGCTTCGCGGACCGCGACTACCTGGAGCGGCTGCCCACCGAGGTCGGCCAGTGGTCGATGCTGGTCTCGCCGAACCGGTTCTCGACGCCGATCATGCGCCGGGCCTTCGGCTTCGGCGGTGAGCTCCTGGAGACCGGCTACCCGCGCAACGACGTCCTGTACGCGCCCGACCGCGCCGAGCGGGCGGCGGCGGTGCGGCGCCGCCTGGGGCTGCCGGACGGCAAGCGGGTCGTCCTGTACGCCCCGACGTGGCGGGACCACCTCCACTACGGGCCCGGCCGGTACAGGTTCGACTTCCGGATCGATCTGGCGGACGCGCGGCGACGGCTCGGCGACGACCACGTCCTGCTGGTCCGCCGGCACCCCAACGTGGTGGACCCGGTGCCCGGCGCGGGCGACGGCTTCGTCCGGGACGTGACGGACTACTCGGACATCGCCGACCTCATGCTCGTCACGGACGTCCTGGTGACGGACTACTCGTCGCTGATGTTCGACTTCGCGAACACCGGCCGTCCGATGCTGTTCTTCACCTACGACCTCGGCCACTACCGGGACACGCTGCGCGGCTTCTACTTCGACTTCGAGGCGGCGGCGCCAGGCCCGCTCCTCGCCACCTCGCCCGAGCTGGTCGACGCCATCCGCGACGCGGACGGCCTGCGCGAGCGGTACGCCCTGCCCTACCGCAGGTTCCGGCGGGACTTCTGCGGACTCGACGACGGCCACGCGGCGGGCCGGGTCGTCGACCGCATGCTCGGCGTGCCCGCCCACTCCCCCGCCGCACTCGACCGGGCCGCGTGACCCGAACCGGAAAGGCAACAGATCCGATGTCCCCCACCGCCCCCACCGTCCCCGCCGCTCGCACCGCCCCTTCGTCCCTCGGCCGTCCCCTGCACACCGGCACCGACACCTCCGGCGAACTCCCGGTCGACTACCGGTTCCAGGCGGCCCGCAACGGCAACCGGCACCTCCTCGTGGTCTTCGCCAACTTCGACGCGCCCGAGGACTACGGCTGGTCCAACGGCGTGCTCGACGGGGTGCGCGCCAACGTGCTGTGGATCCGGGACCGGTTCGACGGCCACAATTCCTACTACCTGTGCAGGGAAGGGGAGTTCTCGGTCGAGCGGTCGGTGGCCGGGCTCATCGACGGCTTCCTGGCCGCGCTCGCGCTCACCCGTCAGGACTGCACGCTGCTCGGCAGCTCCAAGGGGGCGAGCGCGGCCCTGTGGTTCGGCCTGACGTACGGCTTCCGCAACGTCCTGGCGATAGCGCCGCAGTTCGCCATCGGCAGCTACGTGCGGCGGGTCCATCCGGTGACCGCCCGCTTCATGCTGGGCGAGGACACCGACGGGGCGGCCGCCCGGGAACTCGACGCGTGCCTGCCGGACCTGGTGCGCGAGGGCCGGAACCCCGGCGCCAACCTGTATGTGTTCTCCTCGCCCGCCGACGCCCAGTACCCCGAGCAGATCGAGCCCTTCCTGCTGCTCTTCCACGGCCACGAGAACTTCAACTTCGTGTTCACCGACTCCCCGTACGTGCCCGACCACACCCGGGTGGCGGGCCGGAACGTGCCCGTCGTCCTGGGCCTGGTGAACCTCCTCGCCGACGGGATGGCGCCGCGCCTCGGCTTCGTCCGCAACGGTCACGAGGATCCCGGGGCCGACCGGACGGCGCTGCACGCCCACCTCGCGGCCACCGCGCGCCCCGGCAGCTGGGTGGCTCCGCCGGTGGTCACGTCCTCGGCGGTCCTGCCGGGACCCGAAGGCCCGACGGCACGGCTCGCGGGCACCGCCCCGGGCGCGGTCGCGGTGCAGTTCTGGGAGCGGGGCACCCGGCTCGGCACCGCCCCCGTCGCACCGGACGGCCACTGGACCTGGGCGCCGGCCCGGGCCTGGCCCGCGGACCGCCAGGTGATCAGGGCCTTCGCCCTGACCACGGACGGCGCCGAGTCGGAGCGCACCTCGGTGACCGTGTCACCGGATGCCGTGGCCTGAGCCCACCCGCTCCGGCGCCAGTTCGGCCAGTGCCTCGTCGAGGGCGCGGCGCAGCACCAGGGCGTCCGGGGCGACGGCGGTGACCAGGGCGGCGGGTCCGGCGAGCGGCGCGACGACGGCGTGCTCGCCGAGCAGCCTGGTTTCCACCGGGCGGTCGGCGAACTCCGGGTCGACGACGAGGAGCTGGCCGGTCGCCCGGTGCCCGGCGAGGACGGCGGGCCCGTCCCAGCCACCGGGCGCGCCGGGGCCGTAGCCGAGCTCCTGGTCGAGCAGCGGGCGACCGGCCCGGCGCACGGTGAGGCGGCTGAGCAGGGTGCCGGGCTCTTCCGCGTGCCGCCCGAGGACCTGTTCCTCGCGGAGCACGAGCCGGGCGGTGGGCGCGAGGTCGACGACGGTGCGCATCCGCAGCTCCGAACCGGCCGCCGACACCAGCTGCTCGGGCAGCCAGCGCAGCTCGGCGTCCTCGCCGACGGTGAGGACGAGGTCGTACGTGGCGGGCGCGCCGCCCCGGCCGGGCAGCGCGACGGTGGCCGCGGCCGAGTCGACGAGCAGCCGCGCCCCGTCTCGTACCTCGGTGTGCAGGGCGAGCCGGTCGCCGCCGAGCGGGGCGCTCATCGCGCCGACGACGGTGACCCGGGTGTACGGGCCGGTGGCCCGGGTGCGGCGCGGCGCGAGCGGGCCCTCACCGGTCAGGACCGGCAGTCCGCCGTCCGCCGCCGCGACGATCCGCGCGGTGGCGGCCAGGCTCATGCGGTCCATGGTCAGGCGGTCCAGGCGGCGAGGCGTTCGCGGACCCAGCCGGCCACCGGGCCGACGCCGTCGGGGCCGCGCAGCGACTGGAGGGCGACGGGGAGTTCGCCGCGCTGCTCCTTGGCGTCGCTCGCCATCCGGGCCAGGTCGGAGCCGACGTACGGGGCGAGGTCGGTCTTGTTGATGACGAGCAGGTCGGCGGTGGTGACGCCGGGGCCGCCCTTGCGCGGGATGTCGTCGCCGCCGGCCACGTCGATGACGAAGATCTGGGCGTCGACGAGGCCCTTGGAGAAGGTGGCGGTGAGGTTGTCGCCGCCGGACTCGACGAGGACGAGGTCGAGCGGTCCGACGCTGTCCTCCAGGTCCTCGACGGCTTCGAGGTTGGCGGAGATGTCGTCGCGGATGGCGGTGTGCGGGCAGGCGCCGGTCTCGACGGCGGTGATCCGCTCGGGCGGCAGGACGGCCTCGCGGAGCAGGAACTCGGCGTCCTCGCGGGTGTAGATGTCGTTGGTGACGACGGCGAGCGAGAGGGTGTCGCGCAGTTCCCGGCAGAGGGCGGCGACGGTGGCGGTCTTGCCGGAGCCGACCGGGCCGCCGAGGCCGATGCGCAGGGCCCGGCGGGTGCCGTCGGGGCGGTGGGCGTCGGCGGAGACGGCGGAGTGGTGGTCGTGGCCGTGGTCGAGGTGCATGGGTGACGGCTCCTTGCGGGACGGGAGGACGGGACGGCGGGGGCGGGGGTACGGGCCGGGGCGCGGGGCACCGGCCACCGGTGGGGTCAGGAGGCGAACAGGCGGACCGGCCAGGCCGCGTGCTGTTCGGCGGTGAGGTCGAGCAGCGGGGCGGAGGCCGCGGGCAGGGTGTCGAGGCCGTCGGTGAGCGCGGTCCGCGCCCGCTCGGCGGCGCGCGTGGCGGTCTCGTCCAGGTCCGGGGCGAGCCGGGCGAGCACGGCGGTGGCCTGGAACGGGTCGAGCCCGAGCAGTCGGACGACGGCCGTGGCGGGGCCGCCGACGGTCTCGTACGCGACGCAGTGGGCGGCGTCCTCGGGGCCGAGTCCGGCGGCGCGCGCGGTGGTGCCGAGCACGACCGGCTGGTGGGCGCCGCGCGGGAACGCGGCGGCCAGCCGGTCGAGTTCGGGGCTCGGCCAGGCGGCCCTGGCGGCCCGCATCAGCTGCCGGCCGAGCCGGCGGCTCGTGGTGCGCAGCGCGGGCGAGGGGGTGCGGGCGTCGGCGGCGGCGTCGAGCCCGTCCGGGTCGGCGCCGAGTGCCGCGGCGGCGGCGAGCGCCGCCGAGGTGAGGCCGGTGGTGTGCAGCCGGCCGCGGCAGAAGGCGAGCAGGCCCGCCGCGTCGGTGATCCGGCCGGCCTTGACGGCGGCTTCGGCGCCGCCCGAGTGGGCGTGCCCGCCGGCGGGGAAGCGTCCGTCGGCGAGCACCAGGAGTGCGGAGCGTGACATGGTGGTCTGCTCGGCGCTCAGAAGAGGAAGTAACGCTGGGCCATGGGGAGTTCGACGGCGGGGGCCGGTTCGACCGGTTCGCCGTCGATGGTCACCGAGAAGGTGTCGGCGTCGACCTCGACCCGGGGGGTCGCGTCGTTCTCCCGCATGTCGGCCTTGGTGATCCGCCGGGTGGAGCCGATGGCGGTGAACTCCTTGGCCACGCCGAGCTTCTGCGGCAGGTCGTCCTCCAGGGCGGCCTGGGCCACGAAGTTGACCGATCCGGCGGCGGCGGCCCGGCCGAGCGCGCCGAACATGGGCCGGGGCAGCACCGGCTGGGGCGTCGGGATGGAGGCGTTGGCGTCGCCGAGCTGGGCGTAGGCGATCTGGCCGCCCTTGACCACGACGAGCGGCTTCACGCCGAAGAAGGCCGGCTCCCAGAGCACCAGGTCGGCGAGCTTGCCGGGCTCGACCGAGCCGATCAGGTGGCCCATGCCCTGGGCGACCGCCGGGTTGATCGTGTACTTGGCGACATAGCGGCGGGCCCGGTGGTTGTCGGCGGCGCCGTCGCCGGGCAGCGGGCCGCGGCGCTTCTTCATCACGTGCGCGGTCTGCCAGGTCCGCATGATCACCTCGCCGATGCGGCCCATGGCCTGCGAGTCGGAGGAGATGATCGAGATGGCGCCGAGGTCGTGCAGCACGTCCTCGGCGGCGATGGTGGACGGCCGGATGCGGGACTCGGCGAAGGCGAGGTCCTCGGGGACGGCCGGGTTGAGGTGGTGGCAGACCATCAGCATGTCGAGGTGTTCCTCGATGGTGTTGACGGTGTGCGGCCGGGTCGGGTTGGTCGAGCTGGGCAGCACGTGCGGCTCGGAGACCACGGTGATGATGTCCGGCGCGTGCCCGCCGCCCGCACCCTCGGTGTGGTACGCGTGGATGGTGCGGCCCGCGATGGCGGCGAGGGTGTCGCCGACGAACCCGGCCTCGTTGAGGGTGTCGGTGTGGATGGCCAGCTGGGCGCCGGTCTCCTCGCAGACGTCGAGGCAGGCGTCGATGACGGCGGGGGTGGCGCCCCAGTCCTCGTGGATCTTGAATCCGAGGGCGCCGCCGCGCAGTTGGGAGTGCATGGCGTCGCGGGACATCGTGTTGCCCTTGCCGAGCAGGCCGATGTTGACCGGGAAGGTGTCGAGCGCCTCGAACATCCGGGCCATGTGCCAGGGCCCGGGGGTGATGGTGGTGGCCTTGGTGCCCTCGGCGGGTCCGGTGCCGCCACCGACGAGGGTGGTGACGCCGGTGGCGAGGGCCTGGTCGACGACGGTCGGCGAGATGAAGTGGACATGGGTGTCGACCGCGCCCGCGGTGACGATCCGCCCGTTGCCGACGATCACCTCGGTCTCGGGGCCGATGACCAGGTCGGGGTGGACGCCGTCCATGGTGTCGGGGTTCCCGGCCTTGCCGAGGGCGGTGATGCGGCCGTCGCGGATGCCGATGTCGGCCTTGACGACGCCCCAGTGGTCGATGACGACGGCGCCGGTGATGACGGTGTCCGGGGCGCCTTCGGCGCGGGTGGTGCGGGACTGGCCCATCGACTCGCGGATGACCTTGCCGCCGCCGAACACGGCTTCCTCGCCCGCGCGTCCGGGGCCGCCGGAGCGGTCCTCCTCGATCTCCACGAGCAGATCGGTGTCGGCGAGCCGGATGCGGTCGCCGGTGGTGGGGCCGAACAGGTCGGCGTACACGGCGCGGTGCAGCTCAGGCACGGTCGCCTCCGTTCGTCTCGGGGGCGGTGGGGTCGGCGGCGGGCGCGCCGACGGACTGGGCGGCCGGGGCGGCCTGGGCGGCACCGTCAAGCGGTCCTGCGGTCTCGCCGCGCAGCCCCGGCACGATCCGGCGGCCCGCGATCGGCACCAGTTCGACCTCGACCGGGACGCCCGGCTCGAAGCGCACGGCGGTGCCCGCGGCGATGTGCAGGCGCAGGCCGCGGGCGGCGGCGCGGTCGAAGTCGAGGCCCGGGTTGGCCTCGGCGAAGTGGTAGTGGGAGCCGACCTGGACGGGCCGGTCGGCCGCGTTGAGGACGGTGAGCCGGGTGACGGGGCGCCCCTCGTTGAGGGCCACCGGGCCGTCCCCGTAAAGGATTTCGCCGGGGATCATCGTTGACGGCCCGCCTTCACACGATCGGGTCATGGACGGTGACCAGCTTGGTCCCGTCCGGGAAGGTGGCCTCGACCTGGACGTCGTGGATCATCTCGGAGATGCCGTCCATGACCTCGTCGCGGGTCAGCACCTTGCGGCCGGTGGCCATGAGTTCGGCGACGGTACGGCCGTCCCGGGCGCCCTCCAGGACGTGCGCGGTGATGAGGGCGACGGCCTCGGGGTGATTGAGGCGTACGCCACGGGCCCGGCGCTTCTCGGCCACGTCGGCCGCGACATGGATGAGCAGGCGTTCCTGCTCGTGTGGGCTGAGTTGCACGCTTCCACCTCACAAACGTCCACCGGGGGCTCCCCCGGACAGCAGCGGACCTTACCCAGCTTCAACACTCTGTTGACCTGGGTCGATGGGCCGCCCGTCAGACATTGCACGTTAGGGCGGAAGTTTTTCCGACGCGTTAACTCGCGCTTTGCGGGTCCATGGTGACTGAGCCGTACACCGACATGGACATCAGGCCACGCAGCCCGTCCTCCAGCATGGTGACGTCGATGTCGCCGAACAGCGCCTGCTGGGCGATGTATCCCTGGGCGACGGCGATCAGGGTGCGGGCCAGGTGTTCGGCGGGGACGTCGGCGGCGAGCAGGCCGCTCTCCCGGTAGCCGTCGACGATCTTCGTCCAGAGCACCCGCATCCCGTCGAAGCCGTCCTGGAGGCTGGCGGCGAGCCGTTCGTCGCGCGCCGTCTCGCTCCACACCTGGAGGATCAGCCGGGCGAACGCGCGCCGGTCGGCGCCCGGGATGCGCTCCTCCAGGAACAGTCGCAGCACCGCGCCGAGCAGCACCTCGGGGGTGGGCGGCGGGGACTGCCGGGACGCCTCCTCGAACGCGCCGTGGATCCCGGCGAACGCCTCGTCGGCGATGGCCGCGATCAGCTCCTCCTTGCCCGCGAAGTAGCGGTAGACGGCACCGGCCGAGAGGCCCACCTCGGCGAGGACGTCCTGCATGGAGGTGGCGTGGAAGCCGTTGCGGGCGAAGCAGCGCGCGGCACCGTCGAGGATCTGGCGGCGGCGGGCGTCGAGATGTTCCTGGGAGACACGAGCCATGCCTCCAACGTAAAACGAACATTCATTCTTGACAACGTCGACACTCCTGCGGAGAGTGAGGAACACGTAAAACGAACGATCCTTCTCTTTGATTGAGGGAGCTCCACCATGCCCGCAACCGCCGCACCTGCCGCGGCCGCCGCCTCCGTCGCCCGCCGGAAGACCGTCGCGGTGATCCTGCTCGTCCCGGTGGTCGTCGCGTTCGCCCTGTGGGCCTTCGCCTGGCCCGCCGCCCGGATGGCGCCCCGCGACCTGCCGCTCGGGGTGGCCGGGCCCGCCACCGCGACCTCGGCCCTCGAACAGCGGCTCGCCGCGCACGAGGGCGCCTTCGAGGTGCACCGCTACCCGGACGCGGCCGCCGCCCGGGCCGCGATCGAGGACCGGACCGTGTACGGCGCCGTGGTGGTCACCCCGCAGGGGCCCGAGCTGCTCACCGCGACCGCCGCGGGCCCGGTGGTCGCGGGGCTCCTGAAGGAGGCGGTCGCCGCCCAGCTGCCGCCGGGCGCCGTGCCCAAGGTGACCGACGTCGTCCCGGCGCCCGCCGCCGATCCGCGCGGCGCGGTGCTCGGGGCCGGGCTGCTGCCGCTGGTCATGGCCGGGGCCGCGGCCGGGATCGTGGCGACGCTGCTCGGCCTGCGCGGCGCCCGTGCCGCGCTCGCGCTGCTCGGGGCGGCACTCCTTGCGGGCGTGGTCGGCGCGAGCCTGGCCGACAGCTGGCTCGGCGCGCTCGAAGGCGCCTGGTGGGCGGAGGCCGGGGTGCTCGCGCTCACCGTGCTCGCCGTCGGCTCGGCGATCGCGGGCATCGCGGCGCTCGTCGGCAAGCCGGGCATCGGCCTCGGCGCGGTCCTGATGGTGCTGCTCGGCAACCCCTTCTCCGGCATCACCAGCGCGCCCGAGCTGCTGCCCGCGCCGGTCGGCACCCTCGGCCAGTGGCTGCCGCCGGGCGCGGCGGGCACCGCCCTGCGCTCGGTGTCGTCCTTCGACGGGGCGGGCGCCGGGACGCCGCTGCTGATCCTGGCGCTGTGGGCGGCGGCCGGTCTCGCGGCCGTGCTGATCGGCGGTCGGCGCGCGGCGGGCCGGTCGGCCGGATCCCCGGGCACGCCGGACACCGGCACCCCGGCGCCGTCCGGAGCCCCGGCGGCGGCCCCGGTCGGCTGACCCCTGCACCCTCGACCCGTACGAGAAGCTGCTCGCCGAGCGGATCGTGCTGCTCGCGGCCGGCACCCCGGGGCGGCGCCTCGCCCTGCCGGGCGCCCGGATCGTGCTCCAGGAGCCGTCGCTCGACGAGCCGTTGCGGGGCCGGCACAGCGATCTCGGCATCCAGGCCGGGGAATTGCCGCGCCAGCGGGAGCTGGCCATCGGGCTGCTCGCCGGGCACACCGGCCGGGACCGCGCTCTGATCGACGCCGAGCTGAGCCGTACGACGGTGCTCGACGCGCCCGCCGCTGCCCGCGTTGACCCGCGCCGAGGGCGAGTTCGTCGACGCCCACCTCGAAGTCGTCGACCTGCTCGGGCGGATCAATCCATCCAGGAGCTCGCATACCTATGGGGCGCTCCGGGCGGCCCAGGCCCTGGTCGGGCGCGCATCGGCCCTGCGGGACGCGCTCACCCTCATGCGTCTGCGGGGCGAGAGCGAGGTCCACGCGGAGGCATTGGCGCGTGCGCTCAGGGTGTTGGACGGAGCCCGCCGATCGGACCGGGTCACCCTCCGCGAAGTCAGGGCCAGTTGACAGTCACGCGTGTCGTGTCGAGGTCCACACGGAGCACCGGAGCGGCAGATTCCCTCCCCCGTTCGGTGTAGTCGATCTGTCGACAGAGGATCCCCGAGAGTTGCGCAACAGGTAGACGCATTTGGCGGAATATTGCGTTCCGCCGCTGGTGGGAGGCTCGTCGGCCAAACCTCCGAAGATCGCGAAACCTGACTGTCCACTCGAATGGATCAGTCGTGAGGAGCCTCACATATCGCCGTTTCAGCTCGGATTTCGCCCTGCCCGTGGGTCAAGATCCTCGTCGACGACAAGCCCCCGCCACCCACGGCGGGGCGGTCCGGGCGGACGCCGAGTCCTGCCGCCGTCCCGGACGACTGGTCGACAGGAGTGGATCGGCAGGAGTGGAGGACCCGAGCAGTACGGGACGTCCGAGCAGTGCGGACGTTCCTCGGGGTGAAGCCGTGCGAGCGGCCGGGCAACTTCGCCAGCCCGAACCCGACAGGTCATCCTTCGCAGGCGGCTGACGAAGGGTTGCGCATGACTGCGCAGAAACATGTCCCGTCCCTGCTGTCCCGGGCCGGAGCCGTCTCGGCTCTCACCCTCGCCGCCGTCGGCGGCACGCTGCTCGCCCCAGGAGCGGCGCCGGAGGCCCAGGCCGCCACGTCCTACGCGAACAAGGCGCTGAACATCGCGGCCTCGAAGAAGGGATCGCCCTACAAGTACGGCGCGGCCGGACCCACCAGGTTCGACTGCTCGGGGCTCACGCTCTACTCGTACAAGAAGGCGGGCAAGACGCTGCCCCGCACCGCGCAGCAGCAGTACAACAAGACCCGGCACATCTCGTCGGGCAGCAGGCAGAAGGGGGACCTGGTCTTCTTCCACTCCGGCGGGAGGGTCTACCACGTCGGTATCTACGCGGGTGACAACAAGATCTGGCACTCCCCCAAGACGGGTTCCTGGGTGAAGCTGGAGCGGATCTGGTCGTCGAAGGTCTACTACGGCCGGGTCCGCTGACCCGCTCCGTCCACCGGGACGCCCGGTGGCCCGCTGCTCCCGTCCCAGGAGCACCCGGCCGCCGGGCCCCCGGGCCCCCGGGCCTCCGGGCCCCAAGCCTCCGGGCCCTACACGTCCGGGCGCCTTGTCCGGTGCTGCGGTCAGCTCGGCACCACGGCCCGCCACGGCAGCGCGATCCACACCGTCTTGCCGCCCTCCGGGGTCGGCGTCACGGACAGCCTGCCGCCCGCCTCCGCCGCGAGCGAGCGGATGATCACCATCCCGCGCCCGTTGTCCTGCTGGACGGCGGCCGGCAGCCGCTGCGGCCAGCGCGGGTGACTGTCGGTCACCCCGATCCGCAGCCGCTCGTCCTCCTCCAGACGCAGGTCGACCGTGAAGGTGGGCGACTGCCCGAAGGTGTGCTGTACGGCGTTGGTCGCCAGTTCCGACACGATCAGCCGGATCGTGTCCGCCAGACCGGTCGCGTCACCGAGGCCCCAGGAGGACAGCACCTCCGCGACGTACCGCCGCGCGACGGAGACCGACGCGGGGTCGCTCGGCAGCGTGACGGTTGCTTCCTGGAGGTCTGCCATGGCGACGCCGTCCCTTTCCCACCGGGCGACGCCCGGACTGCACTGCGCGTCAGACTGCCACCGATGCCGGGCCCGCGGGAGGCGATCCACCAGATATACGGATATCTGTCGCCCGAAGCGGTGAAGCGTCCGACGGGCGACCGGATCGTTCCTGCCCGCACCGGTCGGGGACTCCCGGGCGTCGGCCCGCCGTCCGGCGCAGCGCCCCGCTCATGAGACGAAGCCGATCACCCCGAAGCCCGGCCGCGCCGCCGCGTGCCGCAGCCAGCCCGTCACGTCCCGCACGGCCGCCACCACCTCGGGGTCGAGCGGCGGCGCGTGCCCGGCCTCCTTCGTCCGCTCGAACTGCTCCAGTGCCGCCAGGCACTGCTCGTGGGTCCACTCGCCGCAGCGCGGCAGGTCGTCCCGCGGTATCGGCTGCGGAAGCCCGCCTCCGTAGCCGAACTCGGCCACCGACACCGCCGTGATCCGCAGCGCCGTCAGACCCTCGTCGACGACCTCCAGCCAGTCACCGCGGAACGGCGAGAACGCCGAGTTGTCGAGGAAGGAACCGGTGAGCGAGCACAGCCGCTTGTACGCGTAGCCGTACGGGAAGGAGTGGTGCCGCGCCGCCTCGAAGGGCCCGCCCCGCACCACCGCGGTCAGCGCCTCGAACGCGGTGGGCGCGCCGTCCTCGATCTCCGCGGAGAACCAGTCGTCGTCCGACGCCAGGTCCGCCGCGAAGTTCTCCCGGACCACGTCGAGCAGCGACTGGTCGCCGGAACCCACCAGGGCCCGGGCCGCCTTGGGATCGATCAGATACACGCTCAGCGAAGAACTCATGCGATCAAGCTAGCGAGCCCCACTGACAACCGGCCCGGCCCGAGGGGCCGGACGCCGCCCGGCTCAGCGGGCGCCCTCCGGCGCCGTCCGCACGATCGTCGCGACCGCCCGCTCGATCTCCGCACCGGTGAGGTCGGCGCGGGCGGTGAGCCGCAGCCGGGAGATGCCGTCGGGCACCGACGGCGGCCGGAAGCAGCCCACGCCGAGGCCGAGTTCCCGGCAGTCGGCGGCCCAGCGCAGCGCCTCGGCCGGGCCGGGGGCGCGCACCGAGACGACGGCCGCGTCGGGCCGTACGGCGGTGAGCCCGGCCTCGGTGAGCCGCCGGTGCAGGGTGCTCGCGACCGTACGGGCCCGTCCGGCCAGGCCGGGTTCGGCGGCGATCAGGCGCAGCGCGGCGAGCGCGCCGCCCGCCGCGGCCGGGGCGAGACCGGTGTCGAAGATGAAGGTGCGGGCGGCGTTGACCAGGTGCTCGATCACCCGGGCCGGGCCGAGCACCGCGCCGCCCTGGCTGCCCAGGGACTTGGACAGGGTCAGTGTCGCCACCACGTCGGGCGCGCCCGCGAGGCCCGCCGCGTGCACCGCGCCGCGCCCGCCGTCGCCGAGCACCCCGAAGCCGTGGGCGTCGTCCACGACCAGGGCCGCGCCGTGCGCCCGGCAGGCCGCCGCGAGGGCGCCGAGCGGCGCCTGGTCGCCGTCCACCGAGAACACCGAGTCGCTGACCACCAGGGCCCGGCGGCCGGGATGGGCGGCGAGGGTCTTGGCGACGGCGGCCGGGTCGGCGTGCGGGACGATGGCGGTCTCGGCCCTGGCGAGGCGGCAGCCGTCCACGATCGAGGCGTGGTTGCCCGCGTCGGAGACGACGATCCCGTCCCGGTCGGACAGCGCGGTCAGCGCCGCCAGGTTGGCCGCGTACCCGGAGGAGAAGACCAGGGCGGCCTCGAAGCCGCAGAACTCGGCGAGTTCGCGTTCCAGGCGCGCGTGCAGCCGGGTGGAGCCGGTCACCAGGCGCGAGCCGGTGGCGCCGGCGCCCCAGCGCAGCGCCGCGGCGGCGGCCGCCTCGGTGATCTCGGGGCGCCGGGTGAGGCCGAGGTAGTCGTTGCCCGCGAGGTCGAGCAGGTCGGACTCGGCGGCTCGCGGCCGCAGCGTGCGGACCAGTCCGGCCGCGGCGCGCCGCCGGGCGGCCGTCTCGGTCCAGGCGAACGCGGCCAGCCGCGGATCCGTGTCCTGACCGGCGTTCCCGCCGGTGTCCGGGCCGGTCTCCGGCAGGTCCTCGGCGTACGACGGCATATGCGGATCCTTTTGTAGGCAGCGCACAGACCCTAACGGCAAGCCGCCACGACAAGGGTGTGGCCATGCACACACCTCATTCGCAGCCGTTTGTTCGGTTCCTCCTTGGCCAGGGGGTGCGCGGTAGGCCAGGATCAGCGCTTATGGACCTGCTGAAGACGCTGGTGGAGAAGGGGCTGCGGCGCGAGTCGCCGACCCGTGAAGAAGCGCTCGCCGTGCTGGCGACCTCCGACGACGACCTGCTCGATGTGGTGAGCGCTGCCGGCAAGGTGCGCCGCCAGTGGTTCGGGCGGCGGGTGAAGCTCAACTATCTCGTCAACCTGAAGTCCGGGCTCTGCCCCGAGGACTGCTCCTACTGTTCGCAGCGGCTCGGTTCGACCGCCGGGATCCTCAAGTACTCCTGGCTGAAGCCGGACGAGGCGTCGGCCGCCGCCGCGGCGGGCGTCGCGGGCGGCGCCAAGCGGGTCTGCCTGGTGGCGAGCGGGCGCGGCCCGACCGACCGGGACGTGGAGCGGGTCGGCAGGACCATCGAGGCCATCAAGGAGCAGAACGAGGGCGTGGAGGTCTGCGCCTGCCTCGGTCTGCTCTCGGACGGCCAGGCGGAGCGGCTGAAGGACGCCGGCGCCGACGCGTACAACCACAACCTCAACACGTCCGAGGGGACGTACGGGGACATCACGACCACCCACACCTACGCGGACCGGGTGGACACGGTGCGGAAGGCGCACGGGGCGGGCCTTTCCGCGTGCTCCGGGCTGATCGCGGGCATGGGCGAGCGCGACGAGGACCTGGTCGACGTGGTGTTCGCGCTGCGCGAGCTGGACTCGGACTCGGTGCCGGTCAACTTCCTCATCCCGTTCGAGGGCACGCCGCTCGCCAAGGAGTGGAACCTCACCCCGCAGCGCTGTCTGCGGATCCTGGCGATGGTGCGGTTCGTCTGCCCCGACGTCGAGGTGCGGATCGCGGGCGGCCGTGAGGTGCATCTGCGCACCATGCAGCCGCTGGCCCTGAACATCGCCAACTCCATCTTCCTGGGCGACTACCTGACCAGCGAGGGCCAGGCCGGGCAGGCCGACCTCGACATGATCGCGGACGCGGGCTTCGAGGTGGAGGGCGCGGGCACCACCACGCTCCCGGCGCACCGGGCCGACCTGGCGGCGGCCGCGGGCGCGGCCGGTGCCCCGGCGGCGGGCGGCTGCGGCTCGCACGCGGCGGCGGAGTCCGGCGGCGGTTGCGGCTCGCACGCCGGTGCGGGCGGCGGCTGCGGCCCGTGCGGCGGCGGCGCTGCCGCGGTGACCGGCTCCGAGCCGGTGCCGGAGCAGGCCGCCGCGCCGGGCGCCGACGGAGCGCGCACGGATCTGGTCGCGGTGCGCCGTCGGGGCGCCGGTACGGACCTCGCGCCGAATGCGTAACTCCGAACTCCTCGCCCTGGACCGGGCGCACGTCTGGCATCCGTACGGCCCGATGCCCGGCCGCACCGACCCGCTGGTCGTCGCGTCCGCGTCCGGGGTGCGGCTCCGGCTCGCCGAACCCGTCGAGGGCCAGGACGAGTTGATCGACGGCATGTCCTCCTGGTGGTCGGCCGTGCACGGCTACAACCACCCGGTGCTCAACGAGGCCGCGCGCGGCCAGCTCGACCGGATGAGCCACGTCATGTTCGGCGGACTCACCCACGAACCGGCGGTGCGGCTCGCCGCGCGCCTGGTGGAGATCACCCCGGAGCCGCTGCGGCACGTCTTCCTCAGCGACTCCGGGTCGGTGTCGGTCGAGGTCGCCGCCAAGATGTGTCTGCAGTACTGGCGTTCGCTCGGCCGGCCGGCCAAGCGGCGGCTGCTGACCTGGCGCGGCGGCTACCACGGGGACACCTGGCAGCCGATGTCCGTGTGCGATCCCGAGGGCGGGATGCACGAGTTGTGGGCGGGCGTGCTGCAGCCGCAGGTGTTCGTGGACGCGCCTCCGGTCGGGTACGAGGAGGCGTACGCGGAGCGGCTGCGCGCCGCGATCGCGGAGCACGCCGACGAGCTCGCCGCGGTGATCGTGGAGCCGGTGGTGCAGGGCGCGGGCGGCATGCGCTTCCACAGCCCGTGGTACCTGCGGGTGCTGCGGGAGGCGTGCGACGCGCACGACGTGCTGCTCGTCTTCGACGAGATCGCGACCGGCTTCGGCCGCACCGGCGAACTGTTCGCGGCGGACCACGCCGGGGTCTCGCCCGATGTGATGTGCGTGGGCAAGGCGTTGACCGGCGGCTATCTGTCGATGGCGGCCACCCTGTGCACCGGCCGGGTCGCCGACGGCATCTCGCGCGGTGACGTGCCGGTGCTCGCGCACGGCCCCACCTTCATGGGCAACCCGCTGGCCTCGGCGGTCGCGCTCGCCTCGATCGACCTGCTGCTCGGCCAGGACTGGCGGCAAGAGGTCAAGCGGATCGAGGCGGGCCTCAGGTCCGGCCTGGCCGCCGCCGAGGGGCTGCCGGGCGTCGCGGACGTCCGGGTGTTCGGCGCGATCGGCGTGGTCCAGCTCGACCACCCGGTCGACATGGCGGCGGCGACCCGGGCGGCGGTCGCGGAGGGCGTCTGGCTGCGCCCGTTCCGGGACCTGATCTACACGATGCCGCCGTTCGTCACGGGCGACGAGGACGTGGCCCGGATCTGCCGGGCGGTGCTCGCGGCGGCCCGGGCGGGGTAGCCGGGCCCTGACGGGGGCCCCGCTAGGGCCCCCGTCACAACCCCGCCCCGTCCCTGGGCCTCGCGCACCGCCCACTCCCCTCACCTCAACCCCCCTTCCAGGAAAGGCGCTTCCTCCCATGACCGTGCTCGTCGTCACCGGCACCGGCACCGAGATCGGCAAGACCGTGGTCACCGCCGCGCTCGCCGCCACCGCGACCGCCGCGGGACTGCGGGTCGCCGTGCTCAAGCCCGCGCAGACCGGTCTGCGGCCGGACGAGACCGGTGACGCCGACGAGGCGGTACGGCTCTCCGGCGCCGTGACCGGCACCGAGCTGGCCCGGTTCCCCGAGCCGCTCGCGCCCGGTACGGCCGCCCGGCGGGCCGGGATGGCGCCGGTCCGGCCGGACGAGGTCGCCGACGCGGCGCGGAAGCTGGCCGAGGAGCACGACCTGGTGCTCGTGGAGGGCGCGGGCGGGCTGCTCGTACGGTTCGACGAGGCGGGCGGCACGCTCGCGGACGTCGCCGCGCTGCTCGGCGCACCGGTCGTGGTGGTGGTGCCCGCCGGGCTCGGCACGCTCAACTCGACCGCGCTCACCGCCGAGGCGCTGCGGGCGCGCGGGATCGAGCAGTCCGGCGTGGTGGTGGGCAGCTGGCCGGACGCGCCCGACCTGGCCGCCCGCTGCAACCTGGCCGACCTCCCGACGGCGGCGGACGCCCCGCTGCTCGGCGCGGTCCCGGCGGGCGCGGGCGCGCTGGCGCCGGAGGCGTTCCGGGCGGCGGCGCCCGGCTGGCTGGCCCCGGCGCTCGGCGGCGGCTGGGACGCGGCGGGCTTCGCCGAGCGCTTCGCGCCCCCGGCGAGGGCGGCGGAGTCCGGTGCGACGGGGGCCGGTGCGGCGGGGGCCCGCTGATCTACGCTGCCCCCATGCGCGCACGTGTTCAGGAGATCGTGTTCGACTGCGCCGACCCGGCCGCCCTGGTGCGGTTCTGGACGGCGCTGCTCGGCGGGGAGCCGGTGGACCGCGGCCCGGACTGGTCGTACGTCGATCCGCCGGAGTTCGTACGGGTCGCCTTCCAGCGCGTGCCGGAGGGCAAGGCGGTGAAGAACCGGCTGCACCTGGACCTGGCGGTGGCCGACCCGTCGGCGGCGGCGGACGAGGCGCTGCCGCTCGGCGCGGTGCGGTCCGGCGGGATCGTGACGGACGAGCAGGGCTCGTTCCAGGTGATGCTGGATCCGGAGGGCAACGAGTTCTGCTTCGTCACCGGGTGACGGGGCCCGTGCTCGTGCCGCGTCCGCCACGCCCCCGTACCGCGCCGTGTCGCCGTACCGCGCCGTGTCGCCGTACCGCGTCCGTCAGCCGAAACACGGTCGACGGTCCCGGGCCGCCGATGATGGGATCGCCGTCATGGACGATCTTCGGATACGGGCCGCCGCGGCGGCCGACATCGAGGCGGTGCTCGCCTTCTGGCGCGACGCCGCCGAGGGCACCAGCATCAGCGACGACCCGGCGGGCGTGGCCCGGCTCCTGGACCGCGACCCCGGGGCGCTGCTCCTCGCGGAACGGGCGGACGCGCTGGTCGGCACGGTCATCGCGGGCTTCGACGGCTGGCGCTGCCACCTCTACCGGCTCGCCGTCCATCCGGGCCACCGTCGGCTCGGCATCGGCGGCGCCCTGCTCGACGCGGCGGAGGAACGATTCGTCGGTCTCGGCGGGCGGCGCGCCGACGCGATGGTCCTGGACGCCAACGAGCGCGGCCGGTCGGCGTGGCGGGCCGCCGCGTACCACCAGGAGGACCAATGGTCGCGCTGGGTGAAGCCGCTGGGGCCGCGGGAGACCCGGACCGGCGCCTGAGGACCGGCGGCGGGGCCGGGCCCCTCCGCACCAAACCCCGTCCGGGGCCTCGACCACCCCGCTTTGCCCGTCCTTTACCATGGACACGCAGTGACCGACGTACCCGATCATCTCCGCGTACGACCGGCATCCGACCGATCCACGACCGACATACGACCGAAAGGTGTGAGCGTCCGCCCATGGGCGAGCCTCCCAGTAGCCGTTCCCGAAGCCGACATCGCGCGGTCCTTCCTCCCCTGACTGATCATGGGAATCACCCGGGGACGGAGGTGAATCGATGACCGAGGTACTGCTCCTGGTGGTGGCGCTGCTGCTCTCGCTCGCCTGCGGCGCGTTCGTGGCGGCCGAGTTCTCGCTGACCACCGTCCAGCGCGGCGAGCTCGAAGAGGCCGTCGAGCGCGGCGAGCGCGGCGCGGCCGGGGCGATGAAGGCGGTCAAGTCGCTCACCTTCCAGCTCTCCGGCGCCCAGCTCGGCATCACCGTCACCAACCTGGTCGTGGGCATGCTCTCCGAGCCGTCCATCGCCAAGCTGATCCGCGGCCCGGTCGAGGCCCTCGGCCTCTCCCCCTCGGTGGCCTCGTCGGTGGCCCTGGTGCTCGGCACCGCCCTGTCGACCGTCGTCCTGATGGTCGTCGGCGAGCTGGTCCCGAAGAACTGGGCGATCTCGTCCCCGCTGGCCGTCGCCAAGGTGGTCGCGACCCCGCAGCGGATCTTCACCGCCGCGTTCAAGCCGCTGATCAGCCACCTCAACAACACGGCCAACCGGATCCTGCGCCGCCTTGGCATGGAGCCCACGGAGGAGCTGGCCTCGGCCCGCTCCCCGCAGGAGCTGGTGGCGCTCGCCCGGCACTCGGCGAAGGAGGGCGCCCTGGAGGCGGACACCGCCGAGCTGTTCGTGCGCACCCTCAACCTCGCGGAGCTGACCGCGGAGAACGTGATGACCCCGCGGGTCCAGGTCACCGCCCTGGAGGCGCACGCCACCGCCGAGGACGTGCTGAACGCGACCCGGGCGACCGGTCTGAGCCGGTTCCCGGTGTACCGCGGCAACCTGGACTCGGTGGTCGGCATCGCGCACGTCAAGGACGTGCTGGCGATACCGGCCGACGAGCGCCCGCGCCGCTCGGTCGGCGACATCCTGCGCGAGCCGCTGCTGGTGCCGGAGAGCCTGACCGTGGACCGGCTGCTCGACCGGCTGTCCGGGAAGCAGACGATGGCCGTGGTCATCGACGAGTACGGCGGCACGGCCGGGGTCGCGACCCTGGAGGACATCGTCGAGGAGGTCGTCGGCGAGGTGCGCGACGAGCACGACCCGCACGAGACCTCGGACCTGGCCCCGGCGGGCCAGGACACCGACGGCCGCGCGCTGTGGTCGGCGGACGGCGCGGCCCGTACGGACCAGCTGGAGGCGATCGGCCTGCGGGTGCCGGAAGGCCCGTACGAGACGCTGGCGGGCGTGCTCGCCACCGAGCTCGGCCGGATCCCGGTCGTCGGCGACGCGGTGGAGCTGGCCGGCTGGCGGCTCGACGTGGTCGACGCCTCCGGCCGCCGGGCGGCCCGGGTGCTGCTGCACGCGCCACTGCCCGGCGACGGTGACGGTGACAGTGACGGCAAGGACGAGACCAAGGACGGGGAGGCCAACCGATGATCATGATCCAGCTGCTGATCGGCCTGGCCACCCTGGTCGTGAACGCCTTCTTCGTCGGCGCCGAGTTCGCGCTGATCTCGGTGCGCCGCAGCCAGATCGAACCGCTCGCGGAGGCCGGTGACCGCCGGGCCCGCAGCGTCGTCTGGGGTCTTGAGCACGTCTCCGCGCTGCTCGCGGCGGCCCAGCTCGGCATCACGCTGTGCACCCTGGTGCTCGGCATCGTGGCCGAGCCCGCCATCGCCCATCTGCTCGAACCGGTCTTCGACGCGGTCGGCGTGCCGCACGGCCTGGTGCACCCGATCTCGTTCGTGATCGCGCTGACCGTGGCCACCTATCTGCACATGCTGCTCGGCGAGATGGTCCCGAAGAACATCGCGCTCGCCGAGCCGACCCGTACCGCGCTGCTGCTCGGCCCGCCGCTGGTGACCCTGGCGCGCACCCTGCGCCCGGTGATCTTCACGATCAACGCGTTCGCCAACGCGATCCTGCGGCTGCTGCGGGTGGAGGCCAAGGACGAGGTCGCGGCCACGTTCTCGGACGACGAACTGGCCCGGATGGTCACCGACGCCGGTGACGCCGGACTGCTCGACGACCGGGCCGCCGAGCGGCTGCACGACGCCCTCGAACTGGGCAGGCGCCCGGTGCGCGACGTCGTGATGCCGGTCGAGAAGGTCGTCTACGCGCACGTGGGCACCACTCCGGAGGAGTTGGAGGCGCTGTCGGCGCGCTCCGGCTTCTCCCGCTTCCCGGTGGTGGACGAGGGACAGCGGATCCTCGGCTACCTGCACGTGAAGGACGCGCTCGACGTGACCCCGCGCGATCTGCCGATACCGGTGGCGGCGATGCGGCCGATCGCCCGGGTACGGGCGGCGACGCCGATGGACGACGTCCTGACGGCGATGCGGCGCAGCCGTACCCATCTGGCGGCCGTCATCGACGAGGACGGCAAGCTCGCCGGTCTGGTGACGATGGAGGACGTGCTGCGGGAGCTGGTGGGCCGACCGGCCGCCTGATCCCCGGCGCGTACGCCTCCGTACGTCTCCGTGCGCCTCCGTGCGCCACCGTGCGCCTCCGTGCGCCACCGTGCGCCACCGTGCGCCACCGTTCGAAGCAGGGCCCCGGACACCGCTCGTGTCCGGGGCCCTTCCCCTTGTTCTGCCCTGCCCTGTCTTGTGCTGTCTCGCCCTGCCCTGCCCCGCTCTGTCAGACGGCCGTGGCGGTCAGCCAGGCGTCGAGGACCGTACGGTCCCCGGTCACCGTGAAGCGCGGCGCGTCGGCCCGGTACCGGCCGTGGAGCAGGAGCAGCAGGTCGGCGACGGCTCCCTCGACGGTCACCGTCGCCGCGCCGTCGGCGGCCCGCCGCCAGGCGAAACCGCCGCCGCCGAGGGTGAGGGTCCAGCCGGCCCCGGTGTCGGTGGCGAGGAAGCGGACGACGGCGCCGTCCCGGTCGAGCTGGGCGACCGGCTCGGCGGCCCAGCCGAAGTACGGCAGGTTCTCCAGGAGCTCCTCGATGCCGTCGGCGGCCGTGCCCGGGTCGATCGGCCCGACCGGGCGGCCGAGCGCCAGCTCGGCGTCGGCGACGTGGACCACGCCCTCGAACAGCAGCCTGCGGGCGAAGAACCGCACGTGCGGGTCGGCGCCGTACGACCAGAGCGGGGCGCCCGGATCGGCGGCGCGCAGCGCGGCAAGCGCGGTGGCGGCGCTCGCGGCCAGCCAGTCGGGGCGCTCGGCGGGGTCGGCCGGCAGACCGAGCGGCACGTCACGGGCAAGCACCCGGGTGGTGGCCCGGGTGCGGACCAGGTGCTCGGTCCAGCGGTGGGTGGTGCCGTGGTGCTCGACCAGGTCGGCGAGGGTCCAGCCGGGGCGGCTGGGCACCGGCGTCGCCGGGTCGGCGGTACGGACGAGGGCGAGCAGCCGGTCGACGTGCGCGGCGACGAGGTCGAGGCGCCGGGCGTGCCGGTGGGCGTCGTGCGGGTCGGTGAGGCCGCCTCCGGCGGGGGCCTTGAGCAGGTCCGCGGGCCGGGGCCCGCCCGGGCGGCGCAGCGCGGCCTCCTGGAGCAGCCGGTCGAGGGTGCGCCGGTCGGCGGCGGGCAGCCGGTCGAGGACCCGCGCGGTCCTCGCCCGCCAGGCCGTCCCGGTGCCGGGGTCGAGGACCTCCTCGTCGGCGGTCCCGACCGCCGTCACCAGCTCGGCCAGCGCCTCGGTCAGCGCACTCAGCAGCGCCTCGCTCATGGGTTTCCCCTCCCGGGTCTCCGCTCGGCGCCGCGGCCATACCGCGCGGTACGATCGCTGGGCCATGGAGATCAATGCCACGTACACCAGTCTTGTCGCCGTGGGCGACAGCTTCACCGAGGGTATGTCGGATCTGCGGCCCGACGGTTCCTACCGGGGCTGGGCCGACGTCCTCGCGGGCCGTCTCGCCGCCCGCGCGCCCGGCTTCCGCTACGCCAATCTGGCCGTACGCGGCAAGCTCATCGGGCAGATCGTCGACGAGCAGATCGAGCCCGCGGCGGCCATGAAAGCGGACATCGCCACACTGGTCGGCGGGCTCAACGACACCCTCCGCCCGAAGTGCGACATGGGCCGGGTGCGTGCCCTGCTCGGCGAGGCGGTGGAGCGCCTCGCCCCGGCCTGCGGGCAGCTGGTCCTGATGCGCAGCCCGGGCCGCAACGGCCCGGTGCTCGACCGGTTCCGGCCGCGCATGGAGGAGCTCTTCGGGTACGTGGACGAGCTCGCCGCCCGGCACGGCGCTCTGGTGGTCGACCTGTACGGCGCCCCGGTGCTCGGGGACCAGCGGCTCTGGGACGTCGACCGGCTGCATCTGACCGGCGAAGGCCACCGGCGGGTGGCGGAGGCGGTCTGGCAGACCCTCGGCCTGCCCGCCGAGGACGACTGGCGCGCCCCGCTCGGCCCGGCCCCGCAGCCCGGCTGGTCGACCCGGCGGGTCGCCGACGCCCGTTTCGCGAAGCAGCACCTGGGCCCGTGGATCGGCCGTCGGCTGACCGGACGGTCGTCGGGCGACGGCCGCCCGGCGAAGCGCCCGGAGCTGCTGCCGTACGAACGGACCGAGGTCCCGGAGGGCCGCTGAGCCGACTCCGGCCGACCGCGTCCGACTCCGGCCGGGGGGGACGCGGCGGGCCGGGGGCCGCACGGCCCTGGCGGCCGGCGGCTAGCGGCGGGCGGCCGGGCGTGAGCTGGGTCTCGTAGCAAGCTCCAGTCCGGACCCTGGCGCTGGCCTGCAGAAACCGCCAGTAGAATCTGGACACGTGACTGCTGCGACTGCGAAGCCCCGCATCCCCAATGTCCTGGCCGGCCGCTACGCCTCGGCGGAGCTCGCCGTGCTCTGGTCCCCCGAGCAGAAGGTGAAGCTGGAGCGCCGGCTGTGGCTCGCCGTGCTGCGTGCCCAGAAGGACCTCGGGATCGAGGTGCCGGACGCGGCGCTCGCCGACTACGAGCGGGTGGTGGACCAGGTCGACCTGGCGTCCATCGCCGAGCGCGAGAAGGTCACCCGGCACGATGTGAAGGCCCGGATCGAGGAGTTCAACGCCCTCGCCGGTCATGAGCACGTGCACAAGGGCATGACCTCGCGCGACCTCACCGAGAACGTCGAGCAGCTGCAGATCCGGCTCTCCCTGGAGCTGATGCGGGACCGTACGGTCGCCGTCCTGGCCCGGCTCGGCAAGCTGTCCGCCGAGTACGCGGAGCTGGTCATGGCGGGCCGTTCGCACAACGTCGCCGCCCAGGCCACCACCCTCGGCAAGCGGTTCGCGACCGGCGCCGACGAGCTGCTGGCCGCCTACACCCGGCTTGAGGAGCTGCTCGGCCGCTACCCGCTGCGCGGCATCAAGGGCCCGGTCGGCACCGCGCAGGACATGCTGGACCTGCTCGGCGGCGACGCGGGCAAGCTGGACGAGCTGGAGCGCAGGATCGCCGGTCACCTCGGCTTCGCGCACGCCTTCACCTCGGTCGGCCAGGTCTACCCGCGCTCGCTCGACTACGACGTGCTGACCACCCTGGTGCAGCTGGCCGCCGCCCCGTCCTCGCTCGCCAAGACGATCCGCCTGATGGCCGGGCACGAGCTGGTCACCGAGGGCTTCAAGCCGGGCCAGGTCGGCTCCTCGGCGATGCCGCACAAGATGAACACCCGCTCCTGCGAGCGCGTGAACGGCCTGATGGTCATCCTGCGCGGCTACGCGTCGATGACCGGCGAGCTGGCCGGTGACCAGTGGAACGAGGGCGACGTGTCCTGCTCCGTGGTCCGCCGGGTCGCGCTGCCGGACGCCTTCTTCGCCTTCGACGGTCTCCTGGAGACCTTCCTGACGGTGCTCGACGAGTTCGGCGCGTTCCCGGCCGTCGTCGCCCGCGAGCTGGACCGCTACCTGCCGTTCCTGGCGACCACCAAGGTCCTGATGGGCGCGGTGCGGGCCGGGGTCGGCCGTGAGGTCGCGCACGAGGCCATCAAGGAGAACGCGGTGGCCGCCGCGCTCGCGATGCGCGAGCAGGGCGCCGAGCGCAACGAGCTCCTGGACAAGCTGGCCGCCGACGAGCGGATCCCGCTGGACCGGGCGCAGCTCGACGCGCTGATGGCCGACAAGCTGTCGTTCACGGGTGCCGCGTCGGCCCAGGTGGCCACGGTGGTCGCGCGGATCGACGAGATCGCCAAGCGGTACCCGGAGGCCGCCGGTTACACCCCCGGGGCGATCCTCTGACCCGGACCCCCCGGTCCGCCGGTTCCCCGCGTTTCACGCGGGAGGAACTCCAGGCCGCTCGTGACCGCCTCGTCCCCGACGTGGCGGTCGCGGGTGGCCTTTCGGTTCTCTTCTGCGGGATCAATCCGGGTCTGATGACGGCGGCGACCGGCCACCACTTCGCCCGCCCCGGCAACCGTTTCTGGCCGGTGCTCCAGCTGTCCGGCTTCACCCCACGGCTGCTGGCGCCCGCCGAGCAGGACGAGTTGCTCTCGTACGGCCTCGGCATCACCAATGTGGTGGCGCGGGCGACCGCGCGGGCCGACGAGCTGAGCGCCGAGGAGTACCGGGAGGGTGGCCGGATCCTGACCGGGAAGGTGCGCGCGCTGGGGCCGCGCTGGCTCGCGGTCGTCGGCGTCACGGCGTACCGCACGGCCTTCGGCGAGCCCAAGGCGGTGATCGGGCCGCAGGAGCGGACGATCGAGGGGCCTTCGGGGGTCACCCGGATCTGGGCGCTGCCGAATCCGAGCGGGCTGAACGCGCACTGGACGGCGGCGACGATGGCCGAGGAGTACGGGCGGCTGCGGGAGGCGGCGGGTCTGCCGGATCTGCGTACCGACCGCTGAGCGGGGCGGATCCTCCGGCGCGGGCCATCCGGGGCCGGCCATCCAGGGCCTGCCGGGGGCCGGTGGCGTACGGCAGCGGGGTGGCGGCTCAGGGCGGGTCGACGGTGGTGACGCAGACCAGGATCCGGTGCTCGTCCTGCGCGGTCCGTACGACCCCGAGGGCTATCCAGCGGCCTTCGGCGCGCCACAGCTCGATGTCCGGCACGGCGTCGCCCAGCAGGTCCCAGGGCCGGGGTATGTGCTCGCCGCGGGCCGCCCGCAGCGGGATCGAGCCGAGGCCGAGGTGCTGCGGGGGTCCCCAGCGGCCGGTGAGGAGGCCGCCGAGCGCGGTCCGCTCCGCTTCCGCCTGCTCCTCGGAGGGGTCGGCCGGGGCTAACTCGGCGAGGTGGTGCCCGCCGTCGCGGAACGGGCGCCCGCGCAGCAGGTCGAGTGCGGCGACGTGCCGTGCCAGAGTGGTCATGGGTCCAGTAAAGCGCCGGGCACCGACAATTGGTGACCCGTCAGTCGCGCTCACGCCGATCTGACCGGGTCCGTACCGGCCATCCGGCCCGCGACCTGGGGAAATCCGTCCTGGGCGGCACTCGCCGCGCCCCCGTCCATTGAGTAACATCCGGCCAAAGAGGCGCACGAGCTGGGAGGCACACGGTGGGGCGGCTGACCGGCGGGGATCCGTCGCTGCTGCGGCGGATCAATTCCGCGGTGGTACTCCATGCGCTGCGGGGCTCCGACGCGCTGACCCTGACGGATCTGACCCGGGTGACCGGGCTTTCCCGGCCGACGGTCGAGGGCGTCACCGAGGGGCTGATCGAGGGCGGTCTCGTCGTCGAGTCGGCGCCCGAGGAGGGCGAGGCCCGGCGGCAGGGCAGGCCCGCCCGGAGGTTCCGCTTCCGGGCGGAGGCCGGGCATCTGCTGGGGATCGAGATCGGCCCGCACCGGGTCGCCGCGCTGATCTCCGGCCTGGACGGCCGGATCATCGGGGCCGGTTCGCGCGAGGTCGACGAGGCCGCCCCGGAGGACGAGCGGCTCGACCGGGTGCGTGCGGTGGTCGCCGATGTGCTGCGCAGGACCGGGGTGCCCCGGTCCAATCTGCGCGCGGTCGGCGTCGGCACGCCGGGGATCGTGGAGGCGGACGGCACGGTACGGCTCGGCACGGCGCTGCCCGGCTGGACCGGCCTGGCCCTCGGCGAGCGGCTGCGCCGGTCGTTCCGCTGCCCGGTGATCGTGGAGAACGACGCCAACGCGGCGGCCGTGGCCGAGCACTGGAAGGGCGCGGCGACGGATTCCGACGACATCGTGTTCGTGCTCGCCGGGCTGAGCCCGGGGGCCGGTTCGCTGATCGGCGGGCGGCTGCACCGGGGGTACGGCGGCGCGGCGGGCGAGATCGGCGCGCTGCACCTGCTGGGGCGCGGGGTCACTCCGGAGCATCTGCTGTCGCGGACGGACGAGCCGCTGCATCCGCTGGACGAGCAGGCGGTGGCCGAGGTGTTCGCGCTGGCCCGGCAGGGCGACGCGGCGGCCGAGGCGGCGGTGGAGCGGTTCATCCAGCGGCTCGTGCACGACGTGGCGGCGCTGGTCCTGGCGCTCGATCCGGAGCTGGTGGTGATCGGCGGCTGGGCGGCCGGTCTCGACGGCGTGCTGCAGCCGCTGCGCGAGGAGTTGGCCCGGTTCTGTCTGCGCCCGCCCCGGGTGGCGCTGTCGCTGCTCGGCGAGGCGGCGGTGGGCACGGGCGCGCTGCGGCTGGCGCTCGACCATGTGGAGGAGCAGTTGTTCGCGGTGGACGGCACGGTGTCGGCGCGGCGGTGACGTTCGCGGCAGCGGTGTGCCGTATGTGAAGGGCCCCGGGCAAGATGCCCGGGGCCCTTCACATACGCGGGGGTGCGGCGGAGGTCAGGAGGCCATCGCGAGGTCGCCGGAGTCGCCGAAGGTGAGCCGGCAGGTGTCGGCGCGGTAGGTGGCCACGGCGACAGCGGCGGTGCGGCCCGCGGAGAGGTAGCGGGTGGTGACGACGAGCACCGGGGCGCCGGGCAGCCGGTCGAGCTCCTTGGCGTCGTCTGCGCGGGCCGAGCCGAGCTCGACGGACCGGTCCTGGCCTTCGAGCGCGAGCCGCCCGAGCTCACGGAGCACACCACGCGCGTGCGTGGCCGTTCCGACCGGGTCGGGGGCGTCGGCGTCGGTGAGCGCGGGAACCGATCCGGCGGGCACGTAGAGGAGTTCGGCGGCGACGGTCTGGCCGTCGGTGACGCGCAGCCGCCGGACGACGTGCACCTGCTCGCCGGGGGCGAGTTCGAGGAGCCGGGCGACGGCGGCCGGGGCCGCGTCGGCGGCGCGGTCGACGGACTGCCAGCCGTCCTCGCCCATGCCGGGCCAGCTGTGCTGGGTGGTGGAGACGTCGACGCCGACGCGCGGCGGGGCGACGGTGGTGCCGACGCCGCGGCGGCGCTGCAGCCGGCCTTCGAGCTCCAGCTGCTCCAGGGCCTGCCGGAGGGTGGCGCGGGCGACGCCGAATCTGGCGGCCAGGTCGCGCTCGTTGGGCAGCACCTCGCCGACCGTGAAGTCCGAGTCGAGTGCTTCACCGATCACGGTCTTCAGGTGCCAGTACTTCGGCTCCGGTGCCGCTTCCAGCTGCGTGGTCCCCACCCTGAATCCTCCGCACATTCGCCGTGTCCCGCGGCGTTTTCCGCGCCCTTGTTTATTAAAGGTTCCTGCACTAACACTGCGACCATAGGCCGACCCACACCCTTGGTCAAGACCAATCCTCCGTCGAACGGCCCCGAATATGGCCCTCTGACCTAGATCGTTCACAGGACGTTCGCGTGCGCGTGTGCCCTGCGCAGCAATGTCCCTGTCCTGGCCACCGATCGGGCATGCCGAAGGCCCCGCGCCGGAGGCTGGGCTTCCGGGGCGGGGCCTTGGGTGTGCGGCGCCGGGTCGGGCTGTCAGGGGTGCCGGGTCAGGTGGACTGGGGCCGGTCCAGGGCGAGGAGGGCCAGTTTGTCGGGGTTGCGCAGGATGTAGAGGCAGACGATGCGGCCGTCCCGTACCTCCACCTGGAAGACGGAGTCGATCCGTCCGTCGACGAGGGCCACGAGCGCCGGGGCGCCGTTGATCTCGGCGAAGCGGAACGCGTAGGTCTCGTCGGCGTCCTGGCCGACGGCGACCAGGAAGCGACCGACCTTGTCCGGGGTGAGCAGGACGCGCAGCGGGGCCTTGGACTTGCCGCCGCTGTCCGGTACCAGCCGCACGTCGGGGCTGAGCAGGGCGAGCATGCCCGCCAGGTCGCCGCCGGACGCGGCGGCGAGGAACCGCTCGGTGAGGTCCCGCTGTTGGACCGGGTCGACGTCGTAGCGGGGGCGGCCCTCGTCGACGTGCTTGCGGGCCCGGGCGGCGAGCTGCCGGACGGCGGGCTCGGCACGGTCGAGGGTCTCGGCGATCTCGGCGAAGGGCAGGCCGAACGCCTCGCGGAGCACGAACACCGCGCGTTCCAGGGGCGAGAGGGATTCGAGGACGACGAGCAGGGCGAGCGAGACGGAGTCGGCGAGGACCGCGCGTTCGGCGGTGTCGGGGACGGCGGGGCCGAAGTCGGTGACGATGGGTTCGGGCAGCCAGGGGCCGACGTAGGTCTCGCGGCGGGTCTGGGCCTGGCGCAGCCGGTCGACGGCGAGCCGGGTGGTGACCCGGACCAGATAGGCGCGGGGTTCGCGGATGTCGCCGCGGTCGGCGGCGGCCCAGCGCAGCCATGCCTCCTGGACGACGTCCTCGGCGTCGGCGGCGCGGCCGAGCATGCGGTAGGCGACGCCGGTGAGCAGCCCCCGGTGCCGCTCGAAGACCTCGGTGAGGGCTTCGGTGGGGTCGTTCGGCGGTCCGGGCGTGGGCGGCGTCTCGTTCGGTGTCTCGTTCGGTGCGTGTGTCGTCACGGGTTCCCCGTCGTTCCTGTGCCGTCGCGATGGCTCGCGGTCGTACGTCTGGCGGTCGTAGGTCTTGAACTCGACTCTACCCACGGGTAATTCTTGCTGACAGGCTGTCTCGCAGAGGCCGGGAGCAGCCGGTGAACCACCGTCGGACCGACAGGGAGCCACCATGCCCGCACAGATCTCGTTCCCCGTGGAGTCCACCGCGGGCCCGCGCACCGTCACGGTGACCTACGAGCGGCGCGGCACCGGCGAACCGTTGCTGCTGCTCCACGGCATCGGCCACCTGTGGCAGGCGTGGGAGCCGGTCCTCGACGTCCTCGCCACCGAGCGCGACGTGATCGCCGTGGACCTGCCGGGCTTCGGCGCCTCCCCCGCGCTGCCCGAGCCGCTGGCGTACGACCTGGCGACCGTCGCCCCGGTGCTCGGCGCGTTCTGCGAGGCACTCGGGATCGACCGGCCGCATGTGGCGGGCAACTCGCTCGGCGGGCTGCTCGCGCTCGAACTGGGCCGCGAGAAGCGGGTCCGCTCGGTGACCGCGCTCTCCCCCGCCGGATTCTGGTCGGAGGCGGAGCGGGTGTACGCGTTCGCCACGCTCCGCGCGATGCGGGGCGCCGCGCGGGCCATGCCGCTGCCGCTGATCGAGCGGCTGTCCCGCAGCGCGGCCGGCCGCACCGCCCTCACCAGCACCATCTACGCCCGCCCGGCCCGCCTGTCACCGGAGGCGGCGGTCGCCGAGACGCTGTCCCTGCGCACGGCCACCGGCTTCGAGCAGACCCTCGCGGCGGGCGGCGGCGTCCGCTTCCACGAGGACGTCCCCGCCGTCCCGGTCACCATCGCCTGGGGCACCCGCGACCGCCTCCTCCTGCGCCGCCAGGGCATCCGCGCCAAGCACACCATCCCGGCCGCCCGCCTGATCCGCCTCCCCGGCGCGGGCCACGTCCCGATGAACGACGACCCGGCCCTGGTCGCCCGGGTCATCCTGGACGGCAGCGCGGTCGCCTGATCCGGCGCGGACCGTGTCCGCGCCGCCGAACAGCCCCGTGCCCAGGGCCGCGCCCGCGCCCACCAGGAGGGCGCCCGCCGCCTGGGCCGGGCCGAAGGAGCCGTGGCCGAGGGCGGCGGCGGTCAGAGCGGCGGCCACCGGGATGGCGCCGGTGAAGAGGGTGGCGCGCTCCATGCCGATCCGCTGGACGCCCTGGTAGAAGAGGACGAAGCCGCAGACGGTGGCGAGCACCGCCTGCCACAGAAGGGCGCCGGTTTCGGGCGCGGTCGGGACGCGCAGGGCGTCGGCGCCGTCGACGAGGAGGGCGAGCAGCGCCGATTCGACGGCGCCGACGCCGCACACCACCGCCGTCAGGAGCTTCGGGCCGAGCACCCGCAGCACCGGTACGGCGAGCACGGTGAAGCCGACCTCGCCCGCGAGCGCCGCCGCCGACCAGCCGAGTCCGGCCACGTCGGTGCGGCCCCAGCCCTGCACGGTGAACGCCCCGGCGGCGACGAGCACCGCCCCGTACAGCACCGCCCTGGTCGGCCTGCGGCCTTCGATCAGCGGCACCAGGACCGCGGCGACCACCGGGGCGCAGCCCACCAGAACGCCGGGGACCGCGGGTTCGGCGGTGCGCTCGGCGGCGAGCACGGCCAGGTTGAAGCCGACCATGCCGACCGCCGCGAGCAGGCCGATCCGCACCCACTGCCGTCCGGTCAGGGCCCGCAGCGGCCCGGCGGCGGCCCGCCCGCCGATCAGCGGGAGCAGCAGCAGGCAGGCGGCGCCGTAGCGGAGCGCCTGGCCGCCCGCGTACGGATAGTCGCCGAGCAGGCTGTTGGCGGTGAAGGAGGCGCCCACGAGGGCGTAGGCGACGGTCACGAGGAGGACGCCGCGCGGGGAGTTCGCGTTCATGTCCCCGACGCTAGGAACCGGACGGGCCCGAAAAGAGGTCCACTTGTCTGACGTCATCGGGGACCACTTGGCCGGGTCCCCCGGGGGAAGGGGATCACATGGACTGGTTCGACGGGGAGTTGGGCGGCGGACGCGATCACGACGTCCCGGACACCGGGGGCTCCTGGAACTGGGTGACGGTGGTGATCCTCGGGGTCGTCGTGCTGCTCGCGGTGGGGTTCTTCGCCGTGGTGGGGTGGCTGCGCGACCTCGTGTTCTGACGGATGCTCTCCGGCGGGCGTGCCCGACGGGCGTGCCGTCCGGGCCCGCCGCGCCGGGTACGCTCGCGCTCCTGCGGACACCGGTGAGAGGGGCGGGCTGATGGACGGCCGACCGGCCTGGGAACTGCTGCTTCCCGCGGCCGCCGCCCCGGCCCGCCGACGCGGCCGGGCCCTGCGCGAGGCGCTGCGGGACGCCGTGCGCACCGGGCGGCTCGCGGCCGGGACCCGGCTGCCGTCCAGCCGGGAACTCGCCGCCGATCTCGGGGTGTCGCGCGGTCTGGTGACCGAGGCGTACGAGCAGCTGACCGCCGAGGGCTATCTGCGCAGCGGCCGCGGCTCCGGCACCTGGGTGGGCGGCGCGGCGCGGGCCCCGGCGGCTCCTGCGGTACGGGATCTGGCGCCGGGCGCGCCGGATCGCGCGGGCGCGGGGGTACGGGTGGACTTCCGGCCCGGCACCCCGGACCTGTCGCTGTTCCCGAGGGCCGCCTGGGGCGCGGCGCAGCGCGTGGTGCTCGCCGAGCTGGCGCACCGGCGGCTCGGCTACCCGGATCCGCGCGGGCTGCCCGAACTGCGCGGTGCCCTCGCGGCGCTGCTCGCGCGGCGGCGCGGGGTGGTGGCCGATCCGGAGCGTCTGGTGGTGTGTTCGGGGGTCGCGCAGGCGGCGACGCTGCTCGGGCACGCCCTTCGCGCGCGCGGGCACACGTCGGTGGGCGTCGAGGACCCGGGCAGTCCCGAGCACGCCCGGCTGTTCGCGGCGACCGGTCTGGACACGGTGTGGCTGCCGGTCGACGCGGACGGTCTCGAACCGGGGCCGCTGGCCGGGTCCGGGGTGCGCGCGGTGGTGGTGACGCCGTCGCACCAGTTCCCGTCCGGGATCGGGTACGCGGCGCACCGCAGGGCCGGACTCCTCGACTGGGCGCGCGCGGTGGACGGCTTCGTCCTGGAGGACGACTACGACGGCGACTTCCGGTACGACCGGGCGCCGGTGGGCGCGTTGCAGGGGCTCGACCCGGAGCGGGTGGTGTACGCGGGTTCGGTGAGCAAGTCGCTGGCCCCCGGGCTCCGGCTGGGCTGGATGCTGCTGCCGGACGCGCTGCTCGACGAGGTGGTGGAGCGCAAGCGGACGGCGGACCTCGGCAACACGGTGCTCGACCAGGCGGTGCTGGCCCGGCTGGTGACGAGCGGCGGCTACGACCGCCAGCTGCGCCGCTGCCAGCGGGCCTACCGGGCCCGCCGGGACGCCCTGGTCGCCGCCCTCACCACGTACCTGCCCGGCACCGAGGTGTCGGGCATAGCGGCCGGTCTGCACGTCATCGCGCGCGTGCCGCCCGTTTTCGGGCCGCCGGAGCGGTTCCTCGCGCGGGCGCGGGCGGCGGGCGTCGTCGTACGGACCCTGGAGGAGTACGGCACGGCGCGGCCCGGGGACGGGGCGGTGCGGCTGGTGATCGGGTACGCGCATCTGACGCCCGCGGAGATCGCGCGCGGGGTGGCGGCGGTGGCGGCGGAGTACGTCGGCGGGTAGCGGGTGTCGCCAACGGGCGGTGCCCGCGCCGCCGTTGTTCACACGGGGTTCGGCTGGCAGCCGCCACCGGCCGCTAGGCATGGGGGCGCGGGGTGGGTCGGGCCGATCGCCGACGGCCCCGTACCGCTCTGTCCCGATCCCTTTGGAGGCGCTCGATGTCCCAGCCCACCCCCGGCCCGGCTCCCGCCCGCCGCTCCGTCCTGCGCGGCTCGCTCGCCGCTTCGGCCGCCGCTCTGACGGTCGGCGGCGGCGCGTTCGCGAGCCCGGCGTTCGCCCTGTCCGGGCGGCCCTCGGCCGACTGGGGCGTGCAGGTCGGTGACGTGACCGCGCACTCGGCGCTGGTGTGGATCCGCTCCGACCGCCCGGCCCGGATGATCGTGGAGACCTCGTCGGGCGAGTCCTTCCGCCGGGTGCACCGGCACGTCGGCCCGCTGATCGGCCCCGGCACGGACTTCACCGGCACCACGGCGCTGCGCGGGCTGCCCGCGGGCGAGCAGATCCACTACCGGGTCGTGCTCGCCGACCCGGACGACCCGCGCCGTACCGGCAGGCCGGTCACCGGCACCTTCCGGACCGCGCCCGCGCGGCGCCGGGACGGGGTGCGGTTCCTGTGGTCGGGCGACATCGCGGGCCAGGGCTGGGGCATCAACCCGGACATCGGCGGTTTCCGCGCGTACGACGAGATGCGGCGGCTGAACCCGGACTTCTTCCTGTGCAGCGGCGACACCATCTACGCGGACGGTGTCATCCAGCCGTCCGTGACCCTCCCGGACGGGCGGGTCTGGCGGAACGTCACCACCCCGGAGAAGGCGAAGGTCGCCGAGACGCTCGCCGAGTACCGGGGCAACTTCCGCTACAACCTGCTCGACCACAATGTGCGCGCGTTCAACGCGCAGGTGCCGTCGATCGTGCAGTGGGACGACCACGAGGTGCGCAACAACTGGTACCCGGGTCAGATCCTCGACGACGTCCGCTACACCGAGAAGAACATCGACGTCCTCGCGGCCCGCGCCTCGCGCGCCTTCGCCGAGTACTTCCCGGTCTCCACGCTGCACGCGCGCGCGGGCGAGTCGCGCTCCGAGGGCCGGATGCACCGGGTGGTGCGCTACGGCCCGCTGCTCGACGTGTTCGTGCTCGACATGCGGTCGTACCGCAACGCCAACTCGCCCGGCCGGCAGCCCGACGACACCACCGGCATCATGGGCGCCGAGCAGTTGGAGTGGCTGAAGCGGGAGCTGAGCCGGTCGCGCGCGGTGTGGAAGGTGCTGGCCGCCGACATGCCGCTGGGGCTGGTGGTGAACGACGGCGCCACCGACTTCGAGGCCGTCGCGCAGGGCGACCCGGGCGCGCCGCTCGGCCGTGAGCTGCAGATCGCGGAGCTGCTGCGGTTCATCAAGCACCGCCGGATCACCGGCACGCTGTGGCTGACCGCCGACGTGCACTACACCTCGGCGCAGCACTACGCGCCGGAGCGGGCGGCGTTCAAGGACTTCGCGCCGTTCTGGGAGTTCGTCTCGGGTCCGCTGGCGGCGGGCGGTTTCCCGGCGAACCAGCTGGACGGCACGTTCGGCCCGGACCGGGTCTTCGTGCGGGCGCCGGAGCGGGCGAACCTGTCGCCGATGGAGAGCCCGCAGTACTTCGGCGAGGTCGACATCGACGGCGACAGCGGTGAACTGACGGTCCGGCTGCGTGCCGAGGGCGGCACGGTGCTGTTCGCGCGGTCGCTCCAGCCGGGCCGCGTCGGGCAGTAACAGCCCGGCGGGCGGGGCGGATCCGCAGGTCGGAGCGGGTCCGGGGCGGGTCCGGGGCGGGCGTGCGAGGCCGCTCCGGGCCCGTTGTCAGTGCCGGGGCCTAGCGTTTTTCCCATGACGCGATCCGTACAGGCGCTGGCCTACGCATGCCCGTCCGCCCTCCAGCCATCGGGCTCGGGGCGGCTGCTCGGCCTGGAGACCTCCGGCGGCCGCACCCCTCGGGGCGCGGTGGCCCGGCCCCGGTTCTTCTCCGGGTTCCTCACCTCGCCGCAGATCGGCGCGCGGGGTCTGCTGGCGGTGGCCGACGTGGCCGCGGCCCGCTACCACCAGCGGATCAGACCGGGTTCGCTGGACCCGGTGGTGACCGGGAACGGCGACCGGCTGCGCTTCGAGTCCTTCTCGGGCTGCGGCGGGGTGTACGCGCGCCTCGATGTGCTGAGCGCGGGTCTCGACGGGGCGGAGACCGGGCACGGTACGACGAACGTGGATGTGAACAACCCGCTGCGGGAGGCGCTTTCCCGGCTCACCGGGGACGATCCGCTTCATCTGCGGGTCGGTCCCGAGGAGTTGGCCGTCACCACGATGGCGGGCGCGGTGGTGGAGAAGAAGGTGCCGCTGCCGCAGCGCTGGCTGCGCGGCTTCGCCGAGTCCCAGGTGGCGTCCGCCGGTTTCGATCTGCGGGCCGAGCTGACCGGGGCGGAGGCGGTGCGTTTCCTGCGGTCGCTGCCGCGCTCCCCCGGGCGTGGCCGGGGCCCGCTGTGGGTGGTCCCGTCGGGGCGGACGCTGCGGCCGACGACCCGCCCGGTGCCGGGCGCGGTCTGTCTGGCCGGACCCGACCGGCTGGTGGCCCTGGAGCGGGTGCTGCGCTTCGCGACGGCACTGCGGGTGTACGGGCCGGTGCCGGACGGCGCGGCGGCAGCGAGCGCCTGGGAGGTGGTGCTGCCGGGGATGCGGCTGACGCTGACCCTGTCGCCCGATCCGGCGCGCGGGTTCTCCGGCGAGGGCGGGGTCCTGGAGGCGCTGGCCACCGACGAGGCGGAGCGGGACGCGGAGCTGGTGTCGGTGCTGCTGTCCTGGGAGCCGCGGATCGATCCGGCGGAGCTCGCCGGGCGGGCCGGGCTGACCGTCGAGCGGGTGCGGGCGGCGCTGACCCGGCTCGGCACGGCCGGGCAGGTGGGCTACGACGTGGCGGAGGCGGCCTACTTCCACCGCGAGCTGCCCTATGACGCGGAGCGCGCCGAGCGGCACAACCCCCGGCTGCTGGCCGCCCGGGCGCTGCTCGCGGCCGGCGCGGTGACCGTGGACGGGGCGCTGGCCTCGGTGCTGTCGGGCGACCGGCGCTATCAGGTGCGGGAGTCGGCGGACGGGCGGCTGAGCTGTACGTGCGCGTGGTGGGCGGACTACCAGGGGCGGCGCGGCCCGTGCAAGCACGCGCTCGCGGTACGGATGCGCCGGCGTGGCGCGACGGACGCCGCGGCACCGGCCGGGGCGGGGTTCGAGGCGGGGTTCGAGACGACGGGGGTGACCCGATGACGACGCCGACGACGCCGACGGGGCCGACGGGGACGACGGGGACGACGGGGACGGCGGACAGCGGGATGACGGCGGAGGGCACGGCCGTGGACACGGTGGTGGAGGCGGCGGTCGCGGAGTTGCTGGCGGCGGTCCGCGCGGGGCGGCACGACCGGGTGCCCGGGCTGCTCGCGCCGCTGGACGCGGCGGCCCGCAAGGCGGCCCTGCCGCTTCTGAAGGAGCTGCGGAGCGAGGTGCGGGGCTGGGGCTGGGAGCGCTGGCACGACCAGATGCACGCCCGGGAGGCGCTGCGGGTGGCGGGGGCCGGCTGTCTGCCGGGGGCGGCAGCGGCGGCGGCCTGGATCGGTGCGCGCGATCTGACCGGCTGGACGGGCCAGGCCGTGGACGGGGTCCTGGAGGTCCTCGACGGCCGTCCGTCCGGGTGGCTGGCGGACGTGGCGGGGCGGCTCGCCGAGCGGCAGGTGGCGCAGGACCAGTACCGGCTGGTGCACGCCCTCGTGGTCCGCTCGGGCGCCGCCGTGCCGACCGCGGAGCCGTATCTGCGGGGCTGGACCGAGGCACTGCCGGAGCGGGAGCTGCTCGCGGCGCTGCGCGCCGATCCGCAGACGCCGGTCCTGCTGCCGCTCGTGCTGGCCCTCACCGAGGCGCCCGCCCGGCTGAGCTGGACGACGGCGGCGGACGACCCGGGGCACTGGCCCTCCGCGCTGCGGGCCCTGGCCGAGGAGCGGGTGCTCGACCGGGCGGCGCTGGTCGACTGCTGTGTGTCCCGGCTGCTGCGCGGCGGCCGGGCGCGCGATCTGCGGTTCCCGCTGGCCGTGTTGCAGGCCCTCGCCACGACCGGCGAGGAGCGGCGGGCGCGGATCCCCGACTGGCTGGGGATGGCGGCGGACGCGCCGTCGCCGGTGGCGGCGCACGCGCAGGAGATCCTGACGGGCCTGGCGCTCGACGGCGGGCTCGCGGTGGCCGAGCTGGCGGAGCTGTCCGGGGCGGTGCTGTTCCGGCCGGAGAAGAAGCTGGTGCGGGCGCAGTTGACGCTGCTCGGCAAGGTGCTGCGGCGGGATCCCGGCCAGGCGGCCGAGCTGCTTCCGGTGGTCACGGACGCCTTCGGGCACGAGGACACGGCGATCCAGCAGCGGGCGCTCGCCCTGGTGGGCCGGTATCTGGCCCGGGTGCCGGAGGCGGTGCGTGCGGAACTGGCGGGCGCCGCCGAGCTGTTGAGCCCGGTGCACCGGGCGGCCGCGGCGGAGCTGTTCGGCGGGTCCGTGGCCGGGCTCCCGGTGGCGTACGAGGAGGTGCTGCCGCCGGTGCCGGAGCGCCGTCCGGTGGCGGCGCCCGCCCGTACGGTGCCCGAGCTGATGGAGGAGCTGATCGTCCTGGCGCGCCATCCGTACGACGCGCCGGTGGACTTCGAGCGGGCCCTCGACGGGGTGGTGCGGCACGCCCACCGGGACCGGGAGGTACTGACGGCGCGGGTGCGGGAGATGTTCGGCCAGTGGCACGGGTTCGTCGGCGGGGAGCATGTGCGGAGCGGTTCGCGCGGGCTGATGACCGTGCTCGCGGCGCTCGCGGGCGAGGTGGGGGTTTCCACGCTCGATCTGGCCCGCAGGCGGCCGCGCGGGACGGCCCGGTGCGCCCACGAGGTGCTGGCCAGGGTGGTGGACACCCGGGTGTGGGAGGTGGCGTGGCTGCTCGCGACGGCGGGGCCGGTGCCGTTCCTGCTCGCCACGCCGACCCATCACACCGGTTCGGTGGATCCGGTGGTGCTGGTGGAGCGGCTGCGGGCGTACCGGGACGGCGGCGTCGAGCCGCTGCCGGTGGATCTGGCGCAGGCGCTGCTGCGGGTGCGCAAGGCCGATCCGCTGGCGGCCCGGGTGGCCGGGGAGGCGGCGGCGCTCGGCACCCGGGCGGGTGCGCGGCTCGCCGCGTGGCTGACGGAGCCGGAGTCGCTGGCGCCGGGCCTGCGGCTGCGGGCCACCAGCGGGACGCGGGGGGAACGGACGGAGGGGCGGCGGTGGTTCGCGGAGCGGCTGGTGCTCGCGGTCCGGGAGCGCCGGGCGATCCGGGACGAGTTCCCGCCGGTCTTCCAGTGGCTGGGCGGGGCACCGGCGGAGTCGTCGCCCGGCTGTAACCCGTACCACTGGTCGGGGCTGCGGCCGCTGTGGCCGGGGATCCTGCCGGACGACCGGGAGGCGCTGGCGGCCTGGCTGCTGCCGCCGCTGGGTGCGGCGGCGGAGTGGGAGCTGCGGGGTGCGGCCGAAGGGCTCACCGCGCTGGCCGAGGCGGAGGGGGCGGCGGGGCCCGCGTTCCATCTGGCGGTCGCGGTCGGGCTCGGCTGCCGGCACGCGGAGGACCGGCTGACGGCGGTGGACGCGCTGCTCGTGCTCGCGGCCCGTGGCGACCTCGATCCGGCGCTGCTGGGTGCGCGGCTCGCGGAGCTGACGGCGGAGGGGATGGCGAAGCCGAACCGGCTGGCGGACGCGCTGCGTACGGCGGCGGCGACCGGGGCGTACGGGACGGTGCGCGGGGTGCTGCTCGCGCTGCTTCCGTCGCTGATCGGCGGTGACCGGCCGGTGCACGGGGCCGGGGAGCTGCTGGCGGTGGCGGCCGAGTGCGTGGAGCGGGCGGGCGCGCCGTCGGCGGCTGCCGGGCAGCGGGAGATACCGGGTCTCGCCGTGCTCGCGGCGCGGGGCGGTACGAGCCGGCTGGTGACGCAGGCGCGGCGGCTCGCGGTCGCACTCGGTCAGGGGGTCGATCAGACGGCAGCACAACCGGTCGAAATCGGAAGTTAAACCCCCAGATCGGCGCTTAACCCGTCAGACACAAGGCGTTCGTGATCACGCAACACCACTGGGTCACAGTGAGGTCATGACGGACAAGACGCGCACCCGGACCACTCGCGGCACCCACCACTGGCGGCACGACGTGATCGAGCTCGCCGCCCTGTTCACCGCCGTGGTGGTGGCCGATTCGATCGCCAAGGCCGTCGCCAAGGGCCCCGACGGCCCGTACCTGCTCGTGTTCTCGGCGATCGCCCTGGTCGCCACGGCCGCGTTCCACACCTGGTGGGCCCGCAGGCACAGTCACGCACCACCCGCCGATCCCGGCGGCAGCGGGCCGGGCGCCCCGCTGCCGCGGGACCAGCGGCCGGCCGATGCCTCCGCCCCCGTGGCGGAGGCCACCGGCACGGCGCTGTGGCGGCTGCGGACCACGGTCGCCGACGCGCCCGGCAGCCTGGCGGCGGTGTGCGCGGTGCTCGCCCGGCACGGGGTCGACATCCTGACCCTGCAGACCCACCCGCTCGCCGCCGGCACGGTCGACGAGTTCCTGCTGCGCGCCCCCGCCGGGCTCGGCTCGGACCTGCTGACCGACGCCATCGCCGAGGCGGGCGGCACCGACACCTGGACCGAGCGGGCCGACGCCCACGACCTCGTCGACACCCCCACCCGGGTGCTGGGTCTGGCCACCCGCACCGCGCTCGACGCCGCCGAACTCCCGCTCGCGCTGCGCCAGCTGCTCGGCCGCTGCACCCTGCGCTCGGTGCCGCCGGTCTCGCTCACCGGCCGCCCCACCGGTCCGGTCGCCCCGGTGGAGGGCGTCCTGGAGGAGACCGAGATGCGGCTGCGCGACCCGAACGGCGGGACGCTGGTCATCGAGCGGCCCTATCTGCCGTTCACCCCGACCGAGTTCGCCCGGGCCCGCGCGCTGGTCGAGCTCGACGCCCGGCTCGGCCCCCGGGTCCCGCACGGCCGTGACGTGCTCACCCTGCCCGAGGGCAACGAGATCACCGTCCGCCGCGCCGACCAGCGCGACCTGCGGGCCGCCCGCGCCCTGCACGACCGCTGCTCGGACCGCACCCTGGCGCTGCGCTACCACGGCCCGGTCGGCGACGCGGACCGCTACCTCGACCATCTGCTCAGCCCGCGGTTCGGCCGTACGCTCGCCGTACAGACCACGTCCGGCCGGGTGGTCGCGCTCGGACACCTGCTGTGGGACGGCGACGAGACCGAGGTCGCGCTGCTCGTCGAGGACGACTGGCAGCGCCGCGGCATCGGCTCGGAACTCCTCGGCCGCCTGGTGGCGCTCGCCGAGGAAGCGGGCTGCGCGAGCGTCTACGCGGTGACCCAGTCCTCCAACACCGGCATGGTGGCCGCGATGCGCGCCCTGAACCTGCCGCTCGACTACCAGATCGAGGAGGGCACCCTGGTCATCACCGCCCGCCTCAGCGGCAGCCAGGCCACCGCCACCACCGGCCGTTCCTAGGTCGTGTCCGGACGGATACCGGCGGGTAGCGGGAAATCGACCCACGAAGTTCGGCCACTGGCCGGATCCGTCGGCGGGGACAGGGGCGGTCCGCTCATTCCCCGCCGGTCGCGTACCGGCCCGCCACCCCCGCCCCGGCCACCTGCCGGGAGCGCGCCGCCGGGGCGGGGGCGGGCGTCCCCACCTGTCGGGACCGGCCCGCCCGGCGCCGCCGCACCCGCGTGATCACCGGTCACCGACTACGGCTGGATCCGGCCAAACTCGGCCGAGTACATGAGGCGTCGCTCCGCGCCGGGGTGCGGACGCACCGGCGCGAACCCGTCGTCCCGTTCCTGGCCCGGGTCCGGCGCCGGACGGGCCCCGCGCCCCGCTCCGCCCACCGGGATCCGGCCCCGGTCCGGCGCCCGGCACCGTCACCGGCCCCGCCGACCTGCGGCGTCCGGCCCCGGACACCGCGCGTTCCGCGCGCGGAACGGCCCGCCCACCGCCCCCGCCGGACCCTCGCGAGAGCGTGCCCGGTCCCCTCCTCGCGCCGTCCTCCGGCGCTCGGTTGTCAGCCGCGCGCGTCCGGCCGAGGGTGACGCGGGACCCGTGCACGGGTCAGGATGAGACCCATGCCAGAGACTTCCAGCCCCGCGCTCCCCCGCCAGATCGCCGACGCCTATGTCGACGAACTCATCCGACTCGACCCGATCACCGGCACGTTCCTGGGAGTCCGAGAGAGCGCCGGCCGCCTTCCCGACTTCTCCCCCGCGGGCCAGGAGGCGGTCGCGGAGCTCGCCCGGCGGACCCTGGCGCTGCTCGACGCGGCCGAGCGGGAGCCCGGCGCCGACAGCGAGGCGGAACGGCGCTGCGCCCGGCTGCTGCGGGAGCGGCTGACCGCCCAACTCCTGGTGCACGAAGCGGGCGAGGGCCTGTGCGTGGTGAGCAATCTCCGCTCGCCCGCGCACAGCGTGCGGATCTCCTTCACCATGCTGCCGACCGCCACCCAGGAGGACTGGGCCGCGATCGCCGCCCGGCTCCGCGCGGTCCCCGCCGCCCTGGAGGGCTACCGCGCCTCGCTCGCGCTCGGCCTCGAACGGGGGATGCGGGGCGGCCCCCGGGCCACCGCCACCTTCGTCGGGCAGCTGACCGACTGGGCGGTCGCGGGCGGCGCCGGGCCCGACGGCACGGACCGGGGCTGGTTCGCCGGGCTCGCCGCCGGGGCCGAGGGCGTCGCCGGGGTGCCGGAGGCGCTGCGGGCCGAGCTCGCGAAGGCGGGCGACGCCGCCGACCTGGCCGTGGTCGAACTGCGGGACTGGATGCGCGAGGTGTACGGCGCCGCGGTCGCCGACGCCCCCGACACGGTGGGCCGCGAGCGCTACCGGCGCTGGGCGCGCTTCTTCAACGGCACCGATCTGGACCTGGACCAGGCGTACGCGTACGGCTGGTCGGAGTTCCACCGGCTGCTCGGGGAGATGCGGCACGAGGCGGACCGGATCCTGCCGGGCTCCGACCCCTGGGAGGCGCTGGCCCACCTCGACGAGCACGGCACCCACATCGAGGGCGTGGACGCGGTACGGGACTGGCTGCAGGGCCTGATGGACGAGGCGATCACCGCCCTGGACGGCACCCACTTCGAACTCGCCGAGCGGGTGCGCCGGGTGGAGTCCCGGATCGCCCCGCCGGGCGGCGCCGCCGCCCCGTACTACACCGGCCCCTCGGAGGACTTCTCGCGGCCGGGACGCACCTGGCTGCCGGTGGACGGACAGACCCGGTTCCCGGTGTACGACCTGGTGTCGACCTGGTACCACGAGGGCGTCCCCGGCCATCATCTGCAGATCGCCCAGTGGGCGCACGTCGCCGACCGGCTCTCCCGCTACCAGGCGACGATCGGCAAGGTCAGCGCCAACACCGAGGGCTGGGCGCTGTACGCGGAGCGGCTGATGGACGAGCTGGGCTACCTGGGCGACGCGGAGCGGCGGCTCGGGTATCTGGACGGCCAGATGATGCGGGCCTGCCGGGTGATCGTGGACATCGGCATGCACCTGGGCCTGGAGATCCCGGCGGAGTCGCCGTTCCACCCGGGCGAGCGGTGGACGCCGGAGCTGGCCCAGGAGTTCTTCCAGCGGCACAGCAGCCGCCCGCCGTCGTTCGTGGAGAGCGAGATGACCCGCTATCTGTCGGTGCCCGCCCAGGCGATCGGCTACAAGCTGGGCGAGCGGGCCTGGCTGACCGGCCGGGCGAACGCGCGGGCCCGGCACGGCGACGGGTTCGACGCGAAGGCGTGGCACATGGCGGCGCTCTCGCAGGGACCGCTGGGGCTCGACGACCTGGTGGACGAGATCTCCCGGCTGTAGGGCGAGTTCTCCCGGCTGCCGGGCGAGCGCGGTGTGAGATACCCCGGGAGGGCTTGAACTCCCGGGGTTTTCCCTGCAAGGTCACGCCCATGACCAGCGGATACACCCCGGACGCCACCGACTGGCGGATCCTCGACGCCCTGCAGTCCCAGGGCCGGGCCAGCTTCGCCGAGCTGGCCCGCGCCGTCTCCATGTCCCCGTCGGCGGTGACCGAGCGGGTGCGGCGCCTGGAGGAGGCCGGGGTGATCGCCGGATACACGGCGGTCGTCGACCAGGAACGGCTCGGCCTGCCGATCCTCGCCTTCGTCCGGCTGCGCTACCCGAACGGCAACTACAAGCCGTTCCACGACCTGATCGCCACCACCCCCGAGGTCCTGGAGGCGCACCACGTCACCGGCGACGACTGCTTCGTCCTGAAGGTCGCCGCCCGGTCGATGCGGCACCTGGAGGAGATCGCCGGAAAGGTTGGCGCGCTCGGCTCGGTGACCACCAGCGTCGTCTACTCCTCGCCGCTCCCCCGCCGCGCCATCGGCCGCTGAGCCCCGGAAGCCGCCCGGCCGGACGGGCCCGGCCGGCCCGGCGGGTCAGCCGCCGAGCGCGTCGCCGCCGGTGCGCAGCCGCACGGCCGAGCCGTGCCGGGCCTTGACGACCTCCAGTTGGGTGGGGATGCGGCGGCGCAGGTCGCCGACGTGGCTGACGATGCCGACGCTGCGGTCCCGCTCACGCAGCGAGTCCAGGACGTCGAGGACCTCGTCGAGGGTCTGGTCGTCGAGGCTGCCGAAGCCCTCGTCGATGAAGAGGGTGTCGAGTCTGACCCCGCCCGCCTCGTCGGTGACGACATCGGCGAGGCCGAGGGCGAGCGCGAGGGACGCGAAGAAGGTCTCGCCGCCGGAGAGGGTGGCGGTGTCCCGCTCGTTGCCGGTCCAGGCGTCGACCACGTGCAGGCCGAGTCCGGCCCGGCGGCCGCCGCTGCGGACGTCGGAGTGGACCAGGGTGTAGCGCCCGGCGGACATCCGCTGGAGCCGGGCGGTGGCCGCCGCTGCGACCTGTTCGAGCCGGGCGGCGAGGACGTAGGACTCCAGGCGCATCTTGCGCTCGTTCTCCGCCGACGTACCGGCGGTGAGCGCGGCGAGCCGGGCCACCCGCTCGTGGTCCGCGCGGACCGGGCCGAGCCCGCGCACCTCCTGGTCGGCCTGCCGGGACAGCCGGTCCAGGGCCTCGCAGCGCTCGCGTACGGCGGCGAGCGCGGCCCCGGACTCGCGCGACGCGCGTTCGGCGGCGGTGTGTTCGGCGGTGGCGGCGGTGATGTCGGCGGGCGGCAGCGCGGCGGCGGCCGTGGTGGCCGGGTCCGCGAGCCGGTCGGCGAGGACGGCGGCCTCCGCCTGCCAGGCGTCGACACGGCGCTGGAGCCCGACCCTGGCGGGTTCGTCGAGCAGCGCGGCGGCGGCCTCGGCGGGGGTGTCGAACCCGGCCTTGAAGGCGGCGTCGGCGAGCCGGTCGTCGGCCTCCTTGAGGGCGACGGCGGCGCTCTCCGCGGCCCGTACGGTCTCGGCGGCGTCGGTGAGCAGGGCGATCCGCCGCTCCAGGAGACCGGCGTGCGCGGCGACGCTGCCGGACTCGCCCCGGACGGCGGCGAGTTCGTCCTCCAGAGCCGTCCGCTGCTGGTCGAGGGCTTCGCGCCGGGAGGTCCTGGCCGCGACCCGCCGCTCGGCGTCGCGCCGGGCGCCCTCGCGTTCCTCGTGCTCGCGTTCGGCCCGGGCCAGGGCCTCCCGGGCCGCGTGTGTCTGGGCGGCCAGCGCGTGCGCCTCGGCGTGCGCGCGGGTCAGTTCGGCGGCGCGCGCGGTGAGTTCGGCGACGGCGGGCTCGACGGCCGGTCCGTCCGGTCCGGCCGGGAGCGCGGAGCCGCCCGCCGGGTCCGCCGGGTCGGCGGGGTCGGCGGCGCGGGCCTCGGCGCGGGCGGCCTCCCATGCCTCGGTGGTGGCGGCGACGGCGGTCTCGGCTCCGGTACGGGCCTCGTCAGCGCGGGTGTAGGCGGCGTAGGCGGTGTCCTCGGCGGCCTTGTCGACATGGTCGGCGGTGGCGACGGCCGGAGCGGGGTGCTCGGCGGAGCCGCAGACCTGGCAGGGGGCGCCGGGCGTGAGGGCGGCGGCGAGCTCGGCCGCGATGCCGCGCAGCCGCCGGGACTTGACGTCGAGCCAGTGCTCATGGGCGTCGTTGCGCCGCTCGCGGGCCCGGGTCAGCCGCTCGCGGGCCTCGGTGAGGGCGGCGGCCAGGTCGTCGCGGCGGCGGGCGGCGGCGAGCCTGCGGCGGAGCGGTTCGAGGCGGCCCGCGAGCTGTTCGGCGCGGGCGGTGGCGTCCTGGGCGGCCTCGACGTGCCGGATCAGCTCGGCGCGGCGCGGTTCCCAGCCCGCCAGCCAGGCGGCGGCGTCGACCAGGAAGTCCTCGTCGTCGCGGGCGTCGCGGTCCAGGGCGGCCCGCTCGGTGGCGAGTTCGGCGCTGCGCCGCTCGGCGCGACGGGCCGCGTCGAGCCCGCCGAGCTCGGCCCGCAGCCGCCGCTCGACGGTGGAGAGGTGCTCGGCGCTCGCCTCGGTGAGCTCCGGGTGCAGCTGGGCGCGGGCCCGGTCGCGGGCGGCGCCCGCGCCCCGGTGGGTGCGGTCGGCGTGCTCCCGCAGGGCGAGCGCGGGGGCGACCCGGTCGGCCTTCAGAGAGCGGTCGAGGGCGCTCTGGCAGCGGTCGCGCTCGGGGCGGCGGGCGGTCAGCTCGTCCTGGCGGCGCAGCGCGTCGGCGTGCCGGGCCTGCCGGTCGGCGAGCTCGCGGGCGGTGTCGAGGGCGGCGCGCGCGGCGGCCTGGCGGCGCTCGGCGGCGGCGGACTTGAGCCGGGCGATGTCGAGGGTCTCGCGGGCCTCGCTGCGGGCCAGGGCGGCGCGGGTCTGCACGGCCTCGGCGACGCCTGGTTCGCCGGGGCGCTCCTCGATGGCGGTGGCGGCGGAGCCGGGTCCGGCGGCCTGGGCCATCCGGTGGGCGAGGGCGAGGAGCCGTTCGTCGCCCGCGCCGACCTCGCGCTCGGCGGTCTTGCGCAGTTCGGCGAGGCGGTCCTCGACGGCGGCGAAGCGGCGGGTGTCGAAGAGACGGCCGAGGAGCCGGCCGCGGGCCTCGGCGTCGGCCCGCAGGAAGCGCGCGAAGTCGCCCTGGGGCAGCAGCACCACCTGGCAGAACTGGTCCCGGCTCATGCCGAGCAGCTGGGTGATCTCCTCACCGATCTCCTGGTGGGAGCGGCTGAGGGCCTGCCAGTCACCGGTCTCGGGGTCATGGGCGCGCAGCCAGCTCTGGGCCTTCTCGGTGGTGAAGCCGCCGCCGCGCTTCTTGGGGCGGGCCTGCGCGGGGCGGCGGGTGATCTCCAGGCGCCGGTCGCCGACGGTGAGGTCGAGGGTGACCTCGGTGTACGTGCCGGCGGCGGCGTGGTCGCTGCGCAGGGTGCCGCCGGGGCTCTGCCGGGCGCCCGGGACCGCCCCGTACAGGGCGAAGCAGACGGCGTCGAGGACGGAGGTCTTCCCGGCGCCGGTGGGGCCGTGGAGGAGGAAGAGACCGCCGGACGACAGGGCGTCGAAGTCGATCTCCTGGGTGGTGCCGAAGGGCCCGAAGGCGGTGACGGCGAGGCGGTGGAGTCTCATCGGCCCGTCTCCCGCTCGTGGACCGCGCTGTCGACCCTGACGTGGTCGAAGGCGCCGTGCAGGACGCCCCGTTCGGCGCTGTCGGGGCCCGCGCCGCCGCGGACGTGGGCCACGAAGTCCTCCGCGATCTGCTGGTCGGTGCGGTCGCGCAGCCGGGAGGCGTACGAGACGTCGGGGTCGTCGGCGGCGCGCTCGGGGTCGAAGACGAGGTGCAGGGTGTGCGGGAAGCGGCCTGTGAGCCGGGCCATCGGCTCGGTGGGCCGCACCGGGTCGGTGAGGGTCGCCTCCACCCAGGCGTCCTCGTGACGGGCCAGCTCCGGATCGGCGAGCAGGTCGTCGAGCCGGCCGCGGAGCCGGGCGAGCGGCCGGGGCACCGGGCAGTCGATCCGCTCGGCGGCGTCGACGGCACCGTCGGCGCCGAGGTCGATCAGCCACATGGTCTTGCGGTGGTCGGTCTCGGAGAAGGAGTAGGCGAGCGGGGAGCCGGAGTAGCGCACCCGGGGGGTGAGGGTCTGGCTGCCGTGCAGATGGCCGAGGGCCACGTAGTCGACGCCGTCGAAGACCCCGGCGGGCACGGCGGCGACGCCGCCGACGGTGATGTCCCGCTCGCTGTCGCTGGCTTCGCCACCGGCGACGAAGGCGTGCGCGAGGACCACGGAGCGGGTGCCGGCGGGGCGGGTGGCGAGGTCGGCGCGCACGCGGTCCATGGCGGCCCCGATGACCGCTTCGTGTCCGGCCTTCTCGACGCCGAACTGGTCGCGGACCAGGGCGGGTTCGAGGTAGGGCAGGCCGTAGAGGGCGACGGCGCCGTGGTCGTCGGCGAGCACCACCGGGGTGCCGGCCCCGGCCGGGTCGGTGCGCAGGAAGATGCCGGAGCGGTCGATGAGTCCGGCGCCGACGCCGAGGCGGCGGGCCGAGTCGTGGTTGCCGGAGATCATCACGGTGGGCACGCCCGCGTCGGCGAGCCGGTGCAGGGCGGCGTCGAACAGCGCGACGGCGGTGAGCGGGGGCACGGCCCGGTCGTAGACGTCACCGGCCACGAGCACCGCGTCCACCGCGCGCTCGCGCACCGTCGCCACCAGGTGGTCGAGGAACGCGGCCTGGGCGTCGAGCAGGGCGACCCGGTGGAAGGACCGGCCCAGGTGCCAGTCCGACGTGTGCAGAAGCCTCATGATCCGTGAGGGTATCGGTGGGGTCGGACAACGCGGGCGGGAGCGGCGGCGAGCGCCCCGCCGGGACCGGCGGGTCGGGCGGGTCGGGCGGGTCGGGCGGGACCGGCCGGGTCAGGCGTCACCGTACGCCTCCCCGCCCAGTTCGAAGGTGGCGGTGCCCGCGGTGGCGTCGGCGAGCCAGCCCTCGAACTGCGCCACGTCGGCGTCCGGCAGCCCGATCTCGATGGTGACGGCGGCCCCGTAGTGGACCTCGCGCACGGAGCGGCCGGTGGACCGCAGGTCGTTCTGCAGTTTCCCGGCCCGCAGGTGGTCGACGGTGACGGTGGCGAGCCGGTAGCGGTGCCGGGTGACGGTGCCGAGCGCGTCCAGGGCCTCGCCGACCACGCCGCCGTACGCGCGGATCAGACCGCCCGCGCCGAGCTTCACGCCGCCGTAGTAGCGGGTGACGACGGCGGCGACGTAACGCATCTCACGGCGCAGCAGCATCTGGAGCATGGGCACGCCCGCGGTTCCGCCGGGTTCGCCGTCGTCGGACGCCTTCTGTACGGAGGCGTCGGCGCCGATGACGTACGCGAAGCAGTTGTGGGTGGCGGTGGGGTGCTCGCGGCGGATCCGGGCGACGAACTCCTGCGCCTCCCGCTCGTCGGCGACGGGCGCCAGCGCGCAGAGGAAGCGCGAGCGGTTGATCTCGGATTCGTGGACGCCCTCGGCGGCGAGCGTGCGGTACTGCTCCTGCATCCCGCAAGCCTAAGCGCCCGCGCGGACCGGCCCGGACGGGCCGACGCCGGTCGCGCCGCCGGGAATGACCGTGCGTCGACCGTCGTTCACGCCCATGACCACGAGTTTCGCAGCAGGCACGGAAGGCAGTGTGGGATGAGCGTCGAGACCAGCACGGCGGGGGCCGGGTCCGTATCCGAGGCGGTACGCCGGATCCTCACCGAGAGCGGCGACACCTGGGCCGTGGTGGGCCTGTCCAACAACCGGACGCGCGCGGCGTACGGGGTGGCGGCCACCCTGCAGCGCTTCGGGAAGCGGATCGTCCCGGTGCACCCGAAGGCGGAGACCGTGCACGGGGAGCAGGGGTACGCGACGCTCGCGGACATCCCGTTCCCGGTCGACGTGGTGGATGTCTTCGTCAACAGCGAGCTGGCGGGCGCCGTCGCGGACGAGGCGGTGGCGATCGGCGCGAAGGCGGTGTGGTTCCAGCTGGAGGTGATCGACGAGGCGGCGTACGAGCGGACCCGCGCGGCCGGGCTCGACATGGTGATGGACCGCTGCCCCGCGATCGAGCTGCCCCGCCTGTCGGCCTGACCGGCCGACGGCCGCCCGGCCCGGACCTGAACCGGGCGGGGCGGGGCGGGGCGGGGCGGGGCGGGGTCAGCGTACGGGCGGGATGGAGACGGCCATCGTCATCTCGACCGTCTCCCCGCCGTCGTTGCGGTAGGCGTGCGGCACATTGCTCTCGAAGACCGCGGCGGTGCCGGCCGGCAGGACGTGGTCGGCGCCGTCCACGACGAGGGTGAGGGTGCCCGCCGAGACGTGGAGCAGTTCGGTGGTGCCGTCCGGGTGCGGGTCGGAGGCGCTGCCGTCGCCCGGCTTCAGGGTCCAGTGCCACAGTTCGAGCGGACCGCGCGCCTCGGTGCCGACGAGCAGGGTGGTGTTGCTGCCGGTGGAGGTCGACCACATCCGGACGGCCTGCTCCGGCGGCACCAGGCGGACGTGCGGGCCCTGCTCGTAGTCGAGCAGGGTGGTGATGGAGACCCCGAGGGCGTCGGCGAGCTTCACCGTGGTGCCGACGCTCGGGTTGGTGCGGGCCTGCTCGATCTGGATGATCATGCCGCGGCTGACCCCGGCCCGGGCGGCGAGCGCGTCCAGGGTGAAGCCACGCTCGTTGCGCCAGCGCTTCAGGTTCCGGGCGAGGGACTGGGTGAGCTGGTCGAGGTCCGACACGTTCCGTCCAATATTTTGAATGACAGGGTCCAACAGGCTGTACTACCGTGTGGTGCACCCGATTGTTCACCGCACTGTACTGCGAGGCACCCCCGATGACGGCACTGACGGCGCTGCTCGCCCTGAGCACCAGCCTGCTCTTCGGCCTCGCCGACTTCGGCGGCGGCCTGCTCACCCGGCGCTTCCCGGCGCTGACCGTGGTCGTGGTCTCGCAGACGATCGCCGTCGTGGTCCTCGGCACGATCGTGCTCGCCACCGGGGCCTTCGACCAGGCGGGTCCGCTGCTCTGGTACGCGGTCGCGGCCGGTGTCATCGGCCCCGCCGCGATGCTCGCCTTCTACCGCGCCCTCGCGCTCGGCCCGATGGGCGTGGTCTCGCCGCTCGGCTCGCTCGGCGTGGTGGTCCCGGTCGCCGTGGGCCTCTTCGTCGGCGACCGCCCGGGGCTCGCGCAGTTCGCCGGGATCGCCGTCGCGATCGTCGGCGTGGTCCTGGCGGGCGGCCCGGAGCTGCGCGGGGCCCCGGTGCGGCGCCGGGCGGTGCTGCTCACCATCCTCGCCGCGTTCGGCTTCGGCGCGGTGATGGCCCTGATAGCCGAGGCGTCCACCACGGTCACCGGCCTGTTCCTGGCGCTGTTCGTGCAGCGGGTGACCAATGTGGTGGTCGGCGGCGGCGCGCTGTGGCTCTCGGTCCGGCGCGGCGGCCCGATGCTCCCCGAGGACGGCGGCGGTCTGCGGGCCGTCGGCGCCGCGCTCCCGGCGCTCGCCTTCATCGGCCTCGCGGACGTCGCCGCCAACGGCACCTACGCGATCGCCGCCCAGCGCGGCCCGATCACCGTCGCCGCCGTCCTCGCCAGCCTCTACCCGGTGGTCACGGCCCTCGCCGCGCGCGTGGTCCTCAAGGAACGCCTGAAGGCGGTGCAGGCGGCGGGCGCGGGCCTCGCCCTGGTGGGCACGGTGCTGCTGGCGACCGGCTGACCGGCCCCGTACCGGCGCGTCCCGCCGCCCGGCACCGGCACCCGCGGCGGCGCCGTCAGCGCTCCGCGTCCGCCAGGCCGCCCCGCCCCAGGCTCTCCGACGGGTCCGTCGTGCCGAGCTCGTCGAGTTTGTCGAGCTCGCCCAGGTCCGCCAGGTCCTCCAGGGCCGCCAGCGCGGCCAGTTGTGCGGCCGTCACGCCCTCGGGGATCGGCCGGGGCGCGGGGGTGCGCAGCGGTGGCTGCCAGCCGCGTTCGGGGTCGTAGGAGCGGACCACCTTCGCCGGGGCGCCCGCCACGACCGCGTGGTCGGGGACCTCGCCCCGTACGACGGCTCCGGCCGCGACCACGACGTTCCGGCCGAGCCGGGCGCCGGGCAGGATCACGGCGCCGGTGCCGAGCCAGCAGCCGGGGCCGATGACGACGGGGGCCGAGCGCGGCCACTGCCGTCCGACCGGCACCTCGGGGTCGTCGTAACTGTGGTTGGTGGACGTGATGTAGACGTACGGGCCGCAGTAGGTGTCGGAGCCTATGGTGATCGGCGCGTCCGCGATGACGTGGCTGCCGCGGCCGAGGACGACCCCGTCGCCGAGGGTGAGGACGGTGTCCTCGCCGAGGTCGTACCCGGGCAGCATCCCGGCGGTCAGGGTGACCTGTTCGGCGATGATGCAGCAGGCGCCGACCTCGATCCACTCCTCGCCGAACACCGTGCCCTGCGGGAACGCCAGCCGGGTGCCCGCGCCGAGCCGGCGGAAGCGCAGCCGCCCCGGGTGTTCGGCGGTGACGGCACCCGCCTGCTGGATCCGCCGCCAGCCGCCCTGCAGGGCACGGGCCACGACCCGGCGGCGCCAGGCGGTCAGCGAGGAGAACGTGTTTCGGTTCCGGGGCACCCGGACACCGTAGTGGCCGGTGTCGTGCCTGATCAGTGCGGTGCGCTGTGATGTCCGTCATGGGCCGCGACTAGGGCCTGTCTGACAATTCGCGTCGGATAGTGCCGGGCGGGCCGGACCCGACGGGAATTGTCAGACAGGCCCTAGGCTGCCGGGCAAGGCGCGACGACCGATTCGACGAGCGGTTCGACGAACGAGATCAGGAGCGGAACGATGGCAGAGGCGACGGACGTGACCGGCACGTTGATCAGGGGTGTGGGCGGCAAGGAGCCGAGCGTCGACCCGACCGCCTTCACGGCGCCGACCTCGGTGGTGCTCGGCGACGTCACCCTGGGGCCGCGGGCCAGTGTCTGGTACCACGCGGTGCTGCGGGCGGACTGCGGGCCGATCGAGGTCGGCGAGGACGCCAATGTCCAGGACAACTGCACGGTGCACGTCGACCCCGGTTTCCCGGTCAGGATCGGCGCGCGGGTGACGATCGGGCACAACGCGACCGTGCACGGCTGTGTGATCGAGGACGACGTCCTGGTCGGGATGGGCGCCACCGTCCTGAACGGCGCCCGGATCGGCGCCGGTTCGCTGGTCGCCGCGCAGGCCCTCGTACCGCAGGGCATGGAGGTGCCGCCGGGTTCGCTGGTGGCGGGGGTGCCCGCGAAGGTGCGCCGGCCGCTGACCGAGGAGGAGCTGGCGGGCATCCGGCTGAACGCCGAGATGTATCTGCACCTGGCGAAGGCGCACGCGGAGACCTTCGCCGAGTAGCCGAGCGGCCGAGTCGGCGAGCGGGCCTGGCGGGAACGTGCCGCCGGGCCCGGGCCCCGGACCCGCCCCCGCTACTCCGCCGGGGCGGGGGCCGCCGGGGACGGGTTCCGGTCCGGCGCCTGGCCCTGCTCCTCGTCCCGCATCGCGGCGGCGGCCTTCTTCGCGCGGTTCTTCAGGATCAGCATCGACGCCAGGCCGATGAGGACCGCGAGCACCAGTCCCAGCCAGGAGAAGCGCTTCAGCCATGCCTCGGCGACGATGCCGACCGAGTAGATGACGGCGGTGGTGCCGCCCGCCCAGAGGATGCCGCCGAAGACGTTGGCGATGAGGAACTTCCAGTACGGCATCCGCAGCACGCCCGCGAGCGGCCCGGCGAAGATCCGCAGCAGGGCGACGAAGCGGCCGAAGAAGACCGCCCACATGCCCCACTTCTCGAAGGACCGCTCGGCCAGGCCGATGTTGGCCTCGCTGAAATGCTTGGGGAACTTCCGGCCCAGCTTCGTCAGCAGCGGCCGGCCGCCCTTGCGGCCGATCGCGTAGCCGATGGAGTCGCCGATGATGGCGCCCGCGCTGGCGCAGGCGCCGAGCACGTACGGGTTGATCTCGCCGTGCTGGGAGGCCAGCAGGGCCGAGCTGACGAGCACGATCTCGCCGGGGAGCGGGATGCCCAGGCTCTCCAGGCCGATCACCACCCCGACCAGCGCGTAGACGGCGACCGCGGGGATCGTCTCCAGCCACTCCTGGACGTGCACGGCGGGTCCTCTTCCGGGGTGTCGGCGACCGAACCCGGGCAGCCTACCCGGTCACGGTGTCCGCACCCGGGCCACGGTCCGCAGCGGCAGCGCACGTGAGGAGGCGCCGACGCGCACCTCGCGCGGCCCGGTGCCGAGCACCCAGGTGTGCCGGGCCGGGTCCCAGGAGGAGAGGGTGCGGGCGGCCACCGGGACGGTGACCCGGCGCCGTTCGCCGGGCGCGAGTTCGAGGCGGCGGTATCCGGCGAGGGCCCGGACCGGCTGGTCGACGCCGAGCGCGGTCAGGTCCGGCGAGGGCCCGACGTACACCTGGGCGACCTCGATGCCGGTGCGGGGCCCGGTGTTGACGACGGTGAAGGTGACGTGGAGTCCGTCGGCGGCGGGGACGGCGGTGAGGTCCGCGTACCGGAAGGTGGTGTAGGAGAGGCCGTGGCCGAAGGGGAACAGCGGCTCCACGCCCCGCATGTCGTACCAGCGGTGGCCGATGTGGACACCCTCGGAGTACTCCTCCACACCGCCCTGTCCGGGGTAGCGGCGCGGGTCACCGGCGGTGGGGTGGGCGTCCTCGGTGCGCGGGAAGGTCTGGGTGAGCCGGCCGCCGGGGTCGGCGTCGCCGAACAGCACGGCGGCGGTGGCCCGCCCGCCCTCCTGGCCCGGGTAGTACATCTGGAGCACGGCGCCGGTCCGCTCCAGCCAGGGCATGGTGGTCGCGGACGAGGTGTTGAGGACCACGGTGGTACGGGGGTTGGCGGCGGTCACGGCGGAGATCAGGGCCTCCTGGCCGTCGGGCAGCGCGAGTCCGGTGCGGTCGCGGCCCTCGGTGGCGTCCTCGTAGGCGAAGAGGACCACGTCGTGCGCGGCCCGGGCGGCGGCGACGGCCGCGGCCGTGTCGGCGGCGCGGGTGGTGCCGTCGGTGGCCCGCAGCCGGAAGCGGAGGCGCCCGGTCCCGGCGCGCGCGGTCACGGTGAGCCGGTGGGCGCCCGCGCTCAGCCTGCGGTCGGCGCGGCGCAGCGCGAGGCCGTCGGGGGCGCGGCCGAGCAGGCCACCGGCGAAGTACTCGGCGACGCCCGCGCGGACCGGGAAGAGTTCGGTGCCGTCGAGGGTGACGGTGGGGCGCTCGCCGCCGTCGTAGTGGACGAAGAAGCTCCAGTCGTCGTCCGTGGTGGTGGTGAGGGTGGCCTCGTGGGTCCAGGTCCGGCCCGCCGGGACGGTGCGGTCGTCGAGTTCGTCGGGCGAGGTGTCGGGGGCGAGGCGGCCGCCGGTCTCGGCGAGCGGCTTGCCGTAGGGGTCGACGCCGCGGGTGTACGTGACGGAGGCGGCGGTTCCGGCCTCGGCCGCGGCGCGGGCGCGCAGCGCGTCGAGCGGGCTGACGGCGGAGTCGGGGACGACATGGGCGCTGCCGCCGCCGCTGACGAACGGGACCGCGCCGGTGGCGCCGATGACGGCGAGGGCGCGGGCGGCGGGGGCGCCGAGCGGGAGGGTGCCGCGCTCGTTGCGGAGCAGGGTGGCTCCGGCGACGGCGACCCGGTGGGCGAGCCGGGCCCCGGCCTCGGCGTCACGGGCGGGCCGGGCGGGCGGCGCCTGGTCGAGCAGCCCGAACCGGGCGCGTACGGTCAGGATCCGGCGGACGGCGGTGTCGACGGCGGCCTCGGTGACCAGGCCGTCCCGCACGGCACGGGCCAGCGGCGCGCCGTAGTGCTCGCCGCCCGGCATCTCCATGTCGCAGCCCGCGGTGAGCGCGGGCCCGGTGGAGTGGACGGCCTCCCAGTCGCTCATCACCCAGCCCTCGAAGCCCCAGCGGTCCCGCAGGATCTCGGTGAGCAGGGCGTGGTTCTCGGTGGCGTGGGCGCCGTCGACCTTGTTGTACGCGGCCATGACGGCGCCCGCGCCCGCGTCGACGGCGGCCTCGAAGCCGCGCAGTTCGGTCTCGTGCAGGGTCTGTTCGCCGACCCGGACGTCGACGAGGGTGCGGTCGCGTTCCTGGTTGTTGAGGGCGAGGTGCTTGACGGTGGCGATCAGTCCCTCGGCCTGGATGCCGCGGATCTCCTCGGCGACCAGGTCGGCGGAGAGCAGCGGGTCCTCGGCGAAGGTCTCGAAGTTGCGGCCCGCGTAGGGGGTGCGGATCAGGTTGACCATCGGTGAGAGCAGCACGTCCTGGCCGAGTGCGCGGCCCTCGTGGCCGATGACCCGGCCGTACGCGCGGGCGAGTCCGGGGTCGAAGGCGGCGGCGAGCATCACGGGCGCGGGCAGCGCGGTGGCCGGCTTGCCGACCCGGACTCCGGCGGGGCCGTCGGCGAGGCGGAGCGGCGGGATGCCGAGCCGGGGCACGCCGGGCACGTGTCCGGCCTGGCCGAGGCTCTCGGGGTCGGTGGCGCCGTGCAGCAGCGCGGTCTTCTCGTCGAGGGTGAGGCGGGCGATGAGCTCGTCGACCCGGGCGTCGGCCGGGGTGCCGGTGCCCGGGGCGGGCGGGGTGGGCGGGCCGCCGGGGGCGCGCCCGGACGGCGCCGCCGTGGCGCGCCCGAGGGTGCCGGTGGGGGCGAGGGTGAGGGCGGCGGCGCCCGCGAGGGCGAGCAGCAGCCGGCGTCGGGCGGGCGGCCGGGACGCGGCGGGCGGTGCCGATTCCGGGGTGGGGGCCTGGGACACGGCGGCGCTCCTTCGCGACGAACGGCACGATCACCATCACCACCATCACGATCACCATCAGGATCGTGACGCGGAGGCGGACGCGGAGGCGGTCGGCGGCTCACCGGCCCGGGGCCGGTGACCGAGGTCCCGGGGCCTCGGGCCTGGGGGCCGCCGACCCGCGTCCGGTCGATGGCTGATCGCACTATGCGTGACGGTTCGTCGGATTCCGCGCCGCCGTGCCGGGCACCCGTGGTGGGGCACCCGTACCGGCGGATGCCGTCAGTTGTTCGGCCGCAGGGTCCACAGGACGGTCATCTCGCCGGTGACGGCGCCGTCCTCGCGGGTGATGTCGATGCGGACCGGGAACTCGGGGCGCTGCCCCGCGTCCAGCTCGGCGACGACCTCGGCGACCGGGCGGCCCAGGGTCGCGGTGGCGGTGACCACGCCCATGGCCAGCTTCTTGTAGGCGATGTCGGCGCTGACCGCGAGCGGCACCGCGCGGCTCAGCTGGTCGCCGAAGGCGGCGAGCACGATGGCGCCGCTGGCGGACTCGGCGAGGGTGAACATCGCTCCGGCGTGCGGGCCGCCGACGTGGTTGTGGTAGTCGGCCTGGTCCGGGAGGCGCACGACGGCGCGCTCGGCGGTGGTCTCCAGGAACTCCAGCTTCAGGGTCCTGGCCATGGGCACCGTGGCGGCGAGCATCTCGCCGACGGTCATCTGGTCTGCGCTCATGCCCGGTTATGTTACCCACCGGTAGCAGTCCGCGCCATCCCCGGACGGGGGCGGGCGTAGCCGCGCACCGGTCGCACCTCTATCGTTACGGCCCATGTGGCCAGGACAGCAGCCGCCCGGGGGCGAGCAGAACCCGCAGGACCCTAATCAGCAGCAGAACCCGTACGCGCAGCCCGGCGGGCAGCCCGGTTACGGGCAGCAGCCCGGCGCCCAGGGCGGCGCGCAGGGCGGGTACGGACAGCCGAACCCCTACCAGCAGCCGACCGTGCAGCAGGGCGGATACGGCCAGCCGAACCCGTACCAGCAGCCGCCGGCCCCGCCGGCCCCGCCGCAGGGCGGGTATCCCGGTTACGGTCAGCCCAACCCGTACCAGCAGCCGACCGTGCAGCAGTACGCGATGCCCGGACCGGCACAGCCCGGTGGCGACGGCGGCAACGGCAAGAAGAAGCAGACCACGCTGATCGCGATCGTCGCGGCGGTGGCCGTGCTCGTGGCGGGCGGGGTCACCGCGTTCCTGGTGGTCGGCAAGGACGACGACGGCAAGAAGAACGTCGCCGACGACCCCAAGCCCAAGCAGAGCAGCAGCGCGCCGGGCACCCCCTCCGCCCAGCCGTCGATCGACAACCCGCGCGACGGGGCCGCGATGCAGCCGACCGTCCCGGGCTGGAAGGTCGTCTACAACCCGAAGTACGGCACGCTGTTCGACGTACCGCCGGAGTGGGAGCTCGCGAAGCCGGGTGTCGTCACCTACTTCGAGGACGAGAAGAAGAACGACGGCTCACCGGTCGTCACCATGTCCGCGCCCGCGCACTTCAAGTCCAACTGGTGCGCGTACGACACGGACAAGAACGGGACCAAGGAGGCATGGAGCCTCGGCGGCGCGGGCACCAAGGGCGGCCAGGGCGCCAAGGACACCGCGGAGGCGGCCTTCAACGAGGCCGGCAACTGGGTGTGGGCCGGTTACGCCCAGCACATGCCGAAGGGCACCATCAAGATCACCAAGGCGGTGCCGTACACCTCGGCCTCCGGGCTCTCCGGCAGCATGGCGACCGCGACCGCGCCCGGCATCAAGAAGCGCAACATGTGCGAGTCCGACGGCAAGTCGGTCGCCTTCTCCTTCAAGAACGCCAAGGGCGACTTCTCCTCCTTCGTGCTCTACGCCGCCGACGGCGTCAAGGACGAGCTGCCCGACGACACGATCAAGAAGATCATGTCCACCGTGCGCCTGGCCCCCGATTCCCCGGAGTCGTGATCCGCGCGCACATACCCGGCTGGGCGGGCCGGAACTACCTGCTGCTCACCGCCGCCGCGATCATCACCAACGTGGGCACCCACGGCGCCCTGATCGCGGCGGCGTTCGCCGTCATCCAGTCCGGCGGCGACGGCGGCGACGTGGGCCTGGTCGCGATGGCCCGCACGCTGCCGCTGGTGTTCTTCCTGCTGATCGGCGGCGCGGTCGCCGACCGGGTGCCGCGGCACCGGGTGATGGTCGCCGCCAACGCGCTGAACTGCGTCTCCCAGGCGCTCTTCGCCGTCCTGGTGCTCACCGGCCGGGCCGAACTCTGGCACATGATGGTGCTGACCGCGCTGTGCGGCACCGGGCAGGCGTTCTTCAACCCGGCCGCCGAGGGCATGCTGCTGTCCTCGGTCGACGGCGAGCAGGTCAGCCGCGCCTTCGCGCTGTTCCGGATGGCGCTGAGCGGCGCCGGCATCGGCGGCGCGGCGCTCGGCGGCGCCATGGTCGCCGCCGTCGGACCGGGCTGGGTGCTCGCCGTCGACGCCGCCGCGTTCGCCCTCGCGGGCGCGCTGCGCGCCTTCCTCGACGTCCGGCAGGTGGCCGACCGGTCCCCCGGCGGCGGACTGCTCGCCGATCTGCGGGACGGCTGGCGCGAGGTCATCGGCCGCCCCTGGCTGTGGTCGATCGTCGCCCAGTTCTCCATCGTGGTGGCGCTGGTCGGCGCGGCCGAGTCGGTGTACGGCCCGCTGGTCGCCCGCGACGAACTCGGCGGCGCCCGGCCCTGGGGCATCGCGCTCGCCGCCTTCGGAGTCGGCACCCTGGGCGGCGCGCTGCTCATGGCCCGCTGGAAGCCGCGCAGGCTGCTCCTGGTGGGCACCCTCGGCGTGTTCCCGATCGCGCTGCCCTCGGCGGCGCTCGCGGTGCCGCTCGACGTGTGGGGGCTCTCGGCGGCGATGTTCGTCAGCGGGGTCGCCATCGAGATCTTCGGCGTCTCCTGGATGACCACGCTGCACCAGGAGATCCCCGAGGAGAAGCTGTCCCGGGTCTCCGCCTACGACTGGTTCGGCTCCACCGCGATGCTCCCGCTGTCCACGGCCCTGGCCGGACCGGCGGAGAGCCTGATGGGCCGGGACACCGCACTGTGGGGCTCGGCCACGCTGATCGTCCTGGTGACGGGCCTGGTGCTGCTGGTGCCGGACGTGCGGAACATGACCCGGCGGACGGGAACGGGGACGGGGACGGTCGCGGGGACGGTCACGAAGCGGGTGGCGGGGGCCGGTGCTCCGGACCCGGGCACGGCCCCGGACCCGGGGGCCGGTGCCGTCCCCGCTGACGCCGTCCCGGCCGAGACCATCTCGGCCAGGACCGGCTCAGCCGATGCCGAAGGCGCCGTCCGGCGGCACGGGTGACGGGACCGCGTCCTCGTCCCGTACCGGCACCGCGTCACCGATGAACCGGGTCAGCGGCGCTCCGTGCTCCACCCGGGCCGGGAACGGGTCGGCCGCGGTACGGCGGGCCAGGCCCGCGAGATCGGGCTCCCGGTCGGCGGCGAGCAGGACCGCGTTGCCGAACCGGCGGCCGCGCAGCACCCCGGGTTCGGCGATCAGCGCCAGCTCGGGGAAGACCGCGCCGAAGGTCGCGAGCTGGCCGCGCAGGAAGGCGAAGGGCGCGCCGTCGGCGAGGTTCGCCGCGTAGACGCCGCCGGGGCGCAGCACCCGGCGGGCCTCGCGCGCGTAGTCGACCGAGGTGAGGTGCGCGGGGACCCGGGAGCCGCCGAACACGTCGGCGATCAGCACGTCCGCCGAGGCGTCCGGCTCCGCCGCCAGCCATTCCCGGGCGTCCGCCCCGTACACCGCGATCCCGTCCTCGGCGGGCACCGGAAGCACCTCGGCCACCAGGCCGAGCAGTCCACGGTCCGCCTCGGCGACCCGCTGCCGCGATCCGGGCCGGGTCGCCGCCGTGTAGCGGGGCAGGGTGAGCGCGCCGCCGCCGAGGTGCACGACGTCGAGCGGCTCCCCCGGCTCCGCGGCGAGGTCGAGGACGTGGGCGAGCCGCCGCGCGTACTCGAACTCCAGGTGGCGGGGGTCGTCGAGGTCGATGTACGACTGGGGCGCGCCGTCGACGGTGAGCAGCCAGCCCCGTTCGGTGTCGACGTCGGGCATCAGCCGGGCGGTGCCGTGGTCGACCTCGCGGATGACAGGGATCTGCTCGTTCACGGGCCCATTCTGCCCGGGCGGAGGCGGGGCGGGGCCCGAGGGGCGGGGTGGGCGGGCCGGGGCCCGAGGGGCGGGGGCCGGGCGGGCGGACCAGGGCCGGCGCCGGGAACCGGACGCGGGCCGCACCCCGCGAGGGTGCGGCCCGCACCGGCCCCGTACCGGACCGCTCCCTGGTCCCCTCGGCGGGCCGCTCAGTGGACCTCGGTGATCGTGCCCGCGCCGACGGTCTTGCCGCCCTCGCGGATCGCGAAGCCGAGCCCGGCCTCCAGCGGGAGGTCGCGGCCGAGCTCGACGGTCATGGTGACCGTGTCGCCGGGCCTGGCGACCCCCGCCTCGCCGAGGTCGACGCCGCCGACCACGTCCGCCGTCCGCAGGTGGAACTGCGGCCGGTAGCCGGTGGCGACCGGGGTCGCCCGGCCGCCCTCGCGGGCGGACAGCACGTACACCCGGGCCGTGAAGCGGCGGCGCGGCTCGACGCTGCCGGGCGCCGCGACGACGTCGCCGCGCCGGACCGCGCCGCGTGGCACCCCGCGCAGGAGCAGCGCCACGTTGTCGCCCGCCTGGGCGGACTCCATCGGCCGCCCGAAGGTCTCCACGCCGGTGACGACGGTCTCGGTGTCCGCACCGAGGACCGCGACCCGGTCGCCGACCCGGACGGTGCCGCGTTCGACGGCACCGGTGACGACCGTGCCCCGGCCGGTGATGGTGAGGACGTTCTCCACCGGCAACAGGAACGGCGCGTCGACATAGCGCTCGGGCACCGGCACATAGGTGTCGACCGCGTCGAGCAGCGCCTCCACCGACGCCGTCCAGCGCGGGTCGCCCGCGAGGGCGCGCAGGCCGGAGACCCGGACCACGGGCACGGCGTCGCCGCCGTAGCCGTGCGCGGTGAGCAGTTCGCGCACCTCCAGCTCGACGAGGTCGGCCAGCTCCTCGTCGGCGCCGTCCGCCTTGTTGAGGGCGACGACGATGTGGTCGACGCCGACCTGACGGGCCAGCAGCACGTGCTCGGAGGTCTGCGGCATGATCCCGTCGAGCGCGGAGACGACGAGGATCGCGCCGTCGAGCTGGGCGGCGCCGGTGACCATGTTCTTGACGTAGTCGGCGTGCCCGGGCAGGTCGACATGGGCGTAGTGGCGGGTGTCGGTCTCGTACTCGACGTGCGCGGCGTTGATGGTGATGCCGCGGCGCGCCTCCTCGGGGGCGCGGTCGATGCGGTCGAAGGGGACGTAGGCGGTGGCGTTGTCGGCGGTGGCGCCGGGGCGCTCGCTGAGGACCTTGGTGATGGCGGCGGTGAGGGTGGTCTTGCCGTGGTCGACGTGACCCATGGTGCCGATGTTGAGGTGCGGCTTGGTGCGCGCGTATGCCTGCTTGGACATGGCGGGTGTGCTCGATTCCCTGCTCGAAACGTGAGTGGGGACCCCTGGGGCCGAACCGACCCTCCCCCTGTGGGGTCCGCCGGACGGTCCGGGGAGGGTCAGCTTCGGTCGCCGCCGAGCAAGGTCGTGGTCGCCACGGCAGCCTTCGGCGCGTCCGCGACTGCGGACGGCGCTGCGAGGAAGGCGTACCGGAACATGGCACTGATGATGGCCGCTCAGGTCGGCGGCGTCGAACGAATTTCGCCGGGGCTCGGGCACGGCGGGGCGGCGCCCGGTCCCGGTCCCGGTCCCGGTCCCGGTGCCGGTCCCGGTGCCGGTCCCGGCTACGGCAGGTTCTTGGTCGCCTCGCGCACCGAGAGCGGCGACAGCCGCGACGCGTTCTGGTCGACGAACGCCCGCACCTCGCCCGGTGCGGTCTTGGCGTACTCGCGCAGGGCCCAGCCGATCGCCTTGCGGATGAAGAAGTCGGGGTGGCCCGAGCGCAGCAGGCAGTACGAGAAGAGGCGTTCGGCGTCGGTGCCGGACTTGTACCGGAGCTGGTGGAGCAGGGCGGTGCGGGCCACCCACAGGTCGTCGTCGGTGATCCACTCGTCCATCGCCGTGGCCAGCGCCGGATCGGCCGCGACCAGGCCGCCGACCACATGGGCGGCGAGGTGGTCGACGGTGTCCCACCAGGAGACGGTGGTCACCAGGGTCCTGGCCACCGGCAGGAAGCCGGACGAGCAGCGCTTGATGTGGCGGCGGAGGTAGTCGACGGCGAAGTAGTGGTACTCGCGCTCGTCGAGCGCGAAGCAGCGCAGCGCGACCGCCGCGCAGTCGGCCTCGTCGGGCGTGCCGAGGCCCTTGAGGACGGTACGGGTCAGCTCCCGGCGCTCCGGGCTGCGCACCCCGAGGAACGGCGCCACGCCTTTCATGTACGCGACCATCTCCTGCGCCCGGAACGGGTCGCCGCCCGTCGGGTAGACGGTGGTGAGGCGGGCGAGCACCTCGTCGGCGAGGGCGCTCGCGGGGACCTGCTCCGGCGTGGCGGGGGTCGCGGGGGTGCGCATCGGATCACTCCAGAACGGCGGGACGGACGGCAGGACGGACGGCGGGACGGGCGGCCGGGCATGGCGCACATTACGGCGATCACACGCCCGGGTCGGTTACTCTCCCCGGGTGTTCGAGCCCGTGTCCGTCCGCCGCTCCCGAGGGCTCCTTTCGCCCAAGGCCCGGCTGACGTATCTCGCTGTGATCCTGGTCGCCGCCGGCGTCTGCGTGCTGCTCTTCGAGCCACAACGGCTGCTCGCGGCGGGCTGGCCGCCGCAGCTGAGCGGCGCGGGCGCGATGATCGTCTTCGGTGTGGCGTACGGGGTGTGCACCGCGGCCCTGGTGCCGCGGCCGATCCTCAACCTGGCGGCGGGCGCCCTGTTCGGCGCCCCCTGGGGCATCGCGGTCTCGCTCGGCGGCACCATCGTGGGCGCGGCGCTGTCCTTCCTGCTCGGGCGGGCGCTCGGGCAGGACGCGCTGCGCCCGTACGTGCGGGGCCGCTGGCTGAAGGCGGCGGACGGTCAGCTGACCCGGCACGGGTTCCGCTCGATGCTGGCGATCCGGCTGTTCCCCGGGATGCCGTTCCAACTGGCGAACTACGCGGCCGCGGTCTCCCGGATGAAGCTGTTCCCGTTCCTGCTCGCCACCGGGCTCGGTTCGGTGCCGAACACGGCGGCGTACGTGATCGCGGGCAGCGAGGCCACCTCGCCCACCTCCCCCGCCTTCCTCATCGCCACCGGCTTCATCGTCCTGTCGGCGGCCGTCGCCGCCGTGGTGGCCTGGCGCAAGCGGCACCGGATCAGCGCGCACGCGGACCGCTCGGCGCGCGAGCACGAGGCGGCGGAGACGGCGACCGTCACGGGGGCCGAGGCGGAGGCGGCGGCCACGGTGGTGCCGCCCGCACCCGCCGCGACGGGCTCCCCCGCCCCGTAGCCCGTCCGCCCGGTGGCACGTCCCACGCCGGGCAGGGTCGCCCGCCGCATGGGCTCATGGGCTCATGGGCTCATGGGCTCATGGCCGCTACAGCGCCTCGACGATCATCGCGTTGGCCAGGCCGCCCGCCTCGCACATGGCCTGCAGGCCGTACCGCGCGCCCCGCTCGCGCAGCGCGTGCACCAGGGTGGTGGTGAGCCGTGTGCCACTGGCGCCGAGCGGGTGGCCGAGGGCGATCGCGCCGCCGTGCACATTGACCTTGGCCGGGTCGGCGCCGGTCTCCTGCTGCCAGCCGAGGACGACGCTGGCGAACGCCTCGTTGATCTCGAACAGGTCGATCTCGTCGAGCCGGAGTCCGGCGTTCCGCAGCACCTTCTCGGTGGCCGGGATCACCCCGGTGAGCATGAGGACCGGGTCCGAGCCGGTGACGGCGAAGGAGTGCAGCCGGGCGAGCGGGCGCAGCCCGAGGGCGCGGGCGGTGTCGGCGGCCATGATCAGGACGGCCGAGGCGCCGTCGTTGACGGGGCTGCTGTTGCCCGCGGTGACCGACCACTCGATCTGCGGGAAGCGCTCGGCGAAGCCGGGGTCCTCGAAGGCGGGCCGCAGCCCGGCCAGGATCTCCGGGGTGGTCGTGGGCCGCACCGACTCGTCGCGGCGCACCTCGCCGTACGGGACCACCTGGGCGTCGAAGAGTCCGGCCTGCCAGGCCCGCGCGGCCCGGGCGTGCGAGGCGGCGGCGAACTCGTCCATGGCGGTGCGGCCGATCGACCACTTGGCGGCGATCAGCTCGGCGCTGATGCCCTGCGGGACCAGGCCCTCCGGGTAGCGGGCGGCGACGCCGGGGCCGAAGGGGTCGGCGCCCGGCGGCACGTTGGACCACATCGGAACCCGGCTCATCGACTCGACCCCGCAGGCCACGACGATGTCGTAGGCGCCGGAGCGGACGCCCTGGGCGGCGAAGTGAACGGCCTGCTGCGAGGAGCCGCACTGCCGGTCGACGGTGGTGGCGGGGACGGTCTCGGGCAGGCCCGCGCCCAGCCAGGCGTAGCGGGTGGTGTTCATGGCCTGCTCGCCGACCTGGTCGACGGTGCCGCCGATGACGTCGTCGACGAGGGCGGGGTCGATCCCGGTCCGGTCGATCAGGGCGCGCAGGGTGTGGGAGAGCAGGGCGACCGGGTGGACGTCGGCGAGGGCGCCGCCGGGCTTGCCCTTCCCGATCGGCGTACGGACGGCTTCGACGATGACGGCGTCGCGCATGGCATGTCTCCTGTGGGCAGATCCCGCGGGCGGACGACTGAGTTGGAAAACTGGACCAACACCTGCCAGTAACATAGCCCTGTCGGTTGGATTTTCAAACCCTCCCCGGGAGGCTGGCCTAGGCTGACCCCATGAAGGCCGCGCCCCGCCCCTGCTCGATCGCCGACACCCTCGCCCTGGTCGGCGAGAAGTACTCGCTGCTCGTGCTGCGCGAGATCTCGCTCGGTGTCCACCGTTTCGACCGCATCGCCCGCAACACCGGCGCCCCCCGTGACATCCTCACGGCGCGCCTGAAGCGCCTGGTCGAGGCCGGGATCCTGGAGAAGGTCGCGTACAGCGAGCGCCCGCCACGCCACGAGTACCGCGCGACGGCGGCCGGCGAGGAGCTCGGCCCGGTCCTGACCACCCTGATGGCCTGGGGTGACCGGCACCTCAACCCGGGCCGGCCGCCGGTGGTGCTCGAACACAGCTGCGGCGAAGTGCTCAGCCCGCGGGTCATCTGCGCGTCCTGCGGCGACGAGGCCGATCACACCACGCTCAAGGCCCATGTCACGGCGCCCGGTTGGAGCACGACGGGCCCCTCCGGGCAGTGAGCGGCCCGGCCCCCGGCGGACGGCCTTCGACCGGCCGCCGCCCGGCCCCGGCGGAACGCTGTGTCACCCGGGGACGGTACGCTGCGCAGCGACCTTGTGACCGCACACGTACATTCGGGACGGCCCTGACTCCATGAGTTGGTTCGAATCATTCATCCTCGGACTCGTCCAGGGGCTTACCGAGTTCCTCCCCATCTCGTCCAGCGCGCATCTGCGGCTGACCGCCGCGTTCGCGGGCTGGCACGACCCGGGCGCCGCGTTCACGGCGATCACCCAGATCGGCACCGAGGCCGCCGTCCTGATCTACTTCCGCAAGGACATCGTGCGGATCGTCTCGGCCTGGTTCCGCTCGCTCTTCGACAAGTCGCTGCGCTCGGACCACGACGCCCAGATGGGCTGGCTGGTCATCGTCGGCTCGATCCCGATCGGCGTCCTCGGCGTGACCTTCAAGGACCAGATCGAGGGCCCCTTCCGCGATCTCCGCCTGATCGCCACCACCCTGATCGTGATGGGCATCGTGCTCGGCATCGCCGACCGCCTCGCCGCCCGCGACGAGATCGGCGGCAAGCACCGCGCGGTCCGCGAGCGCAAGTCGCTCAAGGAGCTCGGCATCCGTGACGGCCTGATCTACGGCGTCTGCCAGGCGATGGCCCTGATCCCGGGCGTCTCCCGGTCCGGCGCCACCATCTCCGGCGGTCTGCTGATGGGCTACACCCGCGAGGCCGCCGCCCGCTACTCCTTCCTGCTCGCCATCCCGGCGGTGCTCGCCTCCGGCGTCTTCGAGCTGAAGGACGCGGGCGAGGGCCATGTCTCCTGGGGGCCGACGATCTTCGCGACGATCATCGCGTTCGTGGTGGGCTACGCGGTCATCGCCTGGTTCATGAAGTTCATCACCACCAAGTCCTTCATGCCGTTCGTGATCTACCGGATCCTGCTCGGCATCGTGCTCTTCGCCCTGGTCGCGGCGGGCGTCCTCAGCCCGCACGCGGGCGAGTCGGCTGGCTGACCCCGCCACGACACACACACGCGCGCGAAGCGGCGGATGACGCGGAAGGGCCCGCACGGCTGAGAGAAGCCGTGCGGGCCCTTCCGTACATCCGGACGGAGCAGGGGACGGGTCGTCCAGGACTCGCGTCCGCTCGCGTACGGCCCCCGGACACGCCGGGCGGCGGCGCGTCCTACGCCTCGATGCGCTCCACCTTGTCCACCAGGAAGAGGAAGGACAGGGCGCCGCTCGTGGACGTCCTGATCGCCTCCGACGACGAGCTCCCGCTGTGCCTGCCCCCGGACGGCCCCGGGGCCCATGACGATCCCAGGGGCGCGGCGGAGGGCGCCCCGACCCGCGCGGAACTGGGCCTCCTGTCGGCCCCCGCGGGCACGGTGGTCCGCTGACCCCGGCCCGGTCCCCGCGCCGTCCCACGCGCCCCTGAAGGCGCCCGCCTCCCCGTGGCGGGCGCCTTCAGGGGCACAGGGCCGCCCACGTACCCGCCGCGCACGCTCGCGCGCCGGTCACGTTCGTGCGCGCACGCCCCTTGGCCCCGTAGGTCCGCTGCCCGACACTGATCCGATGACGCAGCGCGTGGATCTCGCGACGGTGATGGACCGGCTCGCCATCGACGACCTGGTCACCGGCTACGCCGTGGCCGTGGACGACTCCGACTGGACCGCGTACCGGGCGCTGTTCACCCGGGACGGGCGGGCCGACTACTCGGGCTCGGGCGGTATCGAGGGGCCCGCCGCCGAGGTCGCCGACTGGCTGGCCGAGACGATGAAGCTGTTCCCGGTCCGCCAGCACCTGATCGTCAACCGCCGGATCAGCCTCCAGGACCTCGGCGGCTACCCCGGCGACACCGCGACCGTGCGGGCCGACTATCTGAACCCGATGCGCTTCGCGTCGGGCGAGGACTTCGTGTGCGGCGGGCGCTACACCTTCGCGCTGCGCCGTACGGACGGCGGCTGGCGGCTCCGTTCGGTGGTCGTCGAGGAGAAGTGGCGCCGTATGTGAGGCCGGGCCGTGGTGGCGCGCGCAGACTGGAGGCGACACCTGGAGGCAGGGCATGCGGATGCCGTATTCCCATCGGTCGGCGACCGGGAGCGTCGGGCCGATGGCTTCTCCGGCCGACGGGACCGGCGGGACCGATGAGACCGGCGGGACCGGCGGAACCGACTCGGCGGCGGTACGGGCCGGGAGCGGCGCCCGGGGCGAACAGCGCCGTGGCCGGGGCGGCCGCGGCCGGGGGCTCGCCCGCTCGGCGCTCGCGCTGCTGCTCGGGGCCCTGCCCGCGCTCGCCTTCCCGGCCCCGGGGCTCTGGTGGTGGGCGTATCTCGCACTCGTGCCCTGGCTGCTCCTGATCCGGTCCGCACCCGACCAGCGGCGGGCCGGTCTGGACGGCTGGTGCGGGGGCGCCGGGTTCGTCATCGCCGTGCACCACTGGCTGCTGCCGAGCCTGCATGTGTTCCTGCTGGTTCTGGCAGGACTTCTGGGGCTGTTGTGGCTGCCGTGGGGGCGACTCGTCCGGGCGTTCCTCGGCGGGAGGCCGTCGGCGCGGCGGGCGGCGGCCGGACTTCTCGTGGTGCCGTCCGGCTGGCTGCTCATCGAACTGGTCCGTTCCTGGCAGGGCCTCGGCGGCCCGTGGGGCCTGCTCGGCGCCAGCCAGTGGCAGGTGCCCGCCGCGCTGCGGCTCGCCTCGGTGGGCGGGGTGTGGCTGCTGACGCTGCTCGTGGTGGCCGTGAACACGGCGCTCGCGCTGGTGCTCGCCATGGCACCGGCCCGCCGCCTCGCGGCGGCCGGGGCGACCGGAGTGGCCGGGTTGCTCGTCTGCGCGCTGCTCGTCGGCCTCGGCTGGTGGGTCGGCGCCCCGCCGCCGCGCACCGGGACAGTGCGGATCGCGGTGGTCCAGCCGGGCGTGTACGACGGTCCCGGGGGCGCCGACCGGCGGTTCGCCCGGGGCGAGGAGCTGACCAGGGCGCTCGCCGGGCAGCGGCTCGACCTGGTGGTGTGGGGCGAGAGCAGCGTCGGCGCCGACCTCGGCTCGCGGCCCGATCTGGCGGCCCGGCTCACCACCCTCGCGCGGGGCGTGGACGCGCCGCTCCTGGTGAACGTGGACGCCCGCCGTTCCGACCGGCCCGGCATCTTCAAAAGCGCGATCCTGATCGGCCGGGACGGACCGACCGGCGCGCGGTACGACAAGATGCGGCTCGTGCCGCTCGGCGAGTACGTCCCGGCCCGCGCGGTGCTCGGCTGGGCGACCTCGGTGGGCAAGGCGGCGGGCGAGGACCGGCGGCGCGGCACGGCCCCGGTGGTGATGGCGCTGCCCGACGCCCCTGGCCCCGGGCCCGCCGGGCTGCGGATCGGTCCGCTGATCTGCTTCGAGACCGCGTTCCCCGACATGAGCGGGCGGCTCGCCGACGACGGCGCGGACGTGCTGGTCGCGCAGTCGTCGACCTCGACCTTCCAGCACAGCTGGGCCCCCGCCCAGCACGCCTCGCTGGGCGCGCTGCGGGCCGCCGAGTCGGGGCGGCCGATGGTGCACGCGACGCTGACCGGGATCAGCGCCGCGTACGGGCCGGACGGCCGCCGCGTCGGCCCGGTGCTCGGCACCGACCGCAGCGCCACCGCCGTCTACGAACTGCCGCTGGCCCGCGCGCGCTCGCCGTACGACCGGCTCGGCGACTGGCCGTTGTACGGCGCGTGCGCGACGGTCGTCGTCGCCTGCCTGGCGGCGGGCGTCCTGCGCGGCCACCGCGACGGGCCGCCGTGGCGGCGCCGGGACGGCTGACCGGCCCGGCGCGGCCCCGCGCGCCTCATGCCTGGGCCAGCACCTCGCGGACCACGTGCTCGCACAGCTCATGGGTCACCAGCGCGTCGCGCGCGCTGAGCGTGCGGCCCTCGCGGACCGCGTCGAGGAACGCCACGACGGCCTGCTCGATGCCACGCTGCCGGGCCACCGGCACCCAGTCGCCGCGCCGCCGGAGGGTCGGCTGGCCCTTGTGGTCGACGACCTCGGCGAGGTTGATGACCTGGCGCTTGGTGTCCTGCCCCGAGACCTCCAGGATCTCCTCGGTGGACCCGTTCAGACGGTTCATCATGCCGATGGCGGTGAAGCCGTCGCCGGAGAGCTGGAGCACCACGTGCTCGAGCAGTCCGTCGCGCACCCGGGCGCGTACATCGGTGTGGTCGACCTCGCCGGGCAGCAGGAAGCGCAGGGTGTCCACGACGTGGATGAAGTCGTCGAGGACGAAGGTGCGCGGGTCCTCGGGGAGTCCGACCCGGTTCTTCTGCAGCAGGATCAGTTCGCGCGGGTGGTCGGCGCACTGGGCGTAGCCGGGCGCGAGCCGCCGGTTGAAGCCGACGGCGAGGCTGACGGACCGCTTCTCGGCCAGCTCCACCAGCCGCTCGGACTCGGCGTACTCATAGGACAGCGGCTTGTCGACATAGGTGGGCACCCCGGCGTCGAGCAGCCGGGTGGTGATCTCCGCGTGCGCGGACGTCGGGGCGTGCACGAAGGCGGCGTCGAGGCCGGTGGCGAGCAGCGAGTCGAGGTCGCGGTGGCGGCGCTCGGCGGGCACGTGGAAGGTGGCGCCGACCTCGTCGAGGGTGGCGGGGGTGCGGGTCTGGAGGTGGAGTTCGACCCCGGGCAGGGTGGACAGGACGGGCAGATACGCCTTGCGCGCGATGTCGCCGAGTCCGATGCAGCCGACCTTCACGGGGTGCTCCTTGTCTTCGTCATGCTCGTCGTGCCGTTGTCGTGCCGTTGTCGTGCCAATGCCATGCCGTTGTGGTGCCGGGGAGTTGCCCGGGAACTGTCCGGGAACCGACTGCGGGACGGCCGCATCCTGCCTGCGTACGCCCGCCCCCAGCCCTGTACGGGCCGTGGCGCCGGTCAGCTTACGCGTCCGTCCGCACGTCCGTCCGGCGGCGGCTCGGCGGCGGTTCGGCAGCCGCCTTCACGTCAATTCGCTGGCAGACGGGCTGCCGGTGGGTCAGGATGCGGCCCATGACTGCCGAGAGCACCGCATCGCACCCTGTCTCCTCCCGTGTCTCCCGTGTCGAGCCGGGCACCGTCACCGCCGAGCGCGCCGCCCTTGAGGAGTGGCTGGATTACCACCGCGCCACCCTGGAGACGAAGTGCGCGGGCCTCGACGAGGCCCAGCTGCGCACGGTCTCCGTCCCGCCGTCCGACCTCAATCTGCTCGGCCTGGTCCGGCACATGGCCGAGGTGGAGCGGGGCTGGTTCCGCAAGGTCCTGGCCGGCGAGGACGTGACCTGGATCTTCGCCACCGCCGAGGACTACGACCGGGACATCCACGTCACCGAGGAGGACACCTGGGAGGAGGCGTACACCGCGTGGCAGGGTGAGATCGCCCGGGCCAGGACGCTGGCGGCCGACCGCGGGCTCGACGACATCGGGGTCGGCGAGCACCGCAGCGGTGACACCTTCAACCTGCGCTGGATCTACCTCCACATGATCGAGGAGTACGCCCGGCACAACGGCCACGCGGATCTGATCCGGGAGCGGATCGACGGCGCGACCGGCGACTGAGCACCGGCCGGTGCCCGCGAGCCCGGAGCAGGTGCGGCTGACCGCCGGCCGCCCCCGCGGCGCGGTCAGCGCGGACCGGGATGATCACTCGTGCGGGGCATTCCCCGCGAGTAGGGGCGCGGCCCGGGTGATCAGGACAGCAGAGTGGCGCGGGTGCATGGAACCCGAACCACAGTGACGCTGCTCGCCGGGGTGGCGATGGCCGCCCTCTCGGGCTGCGTCGCGGTCGACTCGCCGCCCGCCGCGCCGTCGACCGCCCCGAGCCGCACGACCGCCCCCGAGGGCCAGGACGTGGCCCCGCAGATCGTGCCGGGGCCCGCCAGGGAGGCCCTGGAGGCGGCGCTGCCCGATCCCCCGGAACCCGGACCGCGCGCGGACACCGCACGGCGTCCGGCGGGTCCCGCGGCCGCCCCGGTGTCCCGGCCGCGCCGCGCGGAGCGGCTGGACCCCTCCCCCGTACCGGAGGAACACCGGCCGTCCGCCCGGCCGCCCGCCGTGCCCCTGGGGGTGCCCCGGGTGCCGCGCGACCGGTCCGAGGTGTGCGCGCTCGGCCAGGCGTACGGGGGCTGGGCGCCGGACAGCCCGCAGGCGAAGCTCTGCCGGGGAACGTACGGGCCCTGAGGGCGCGGCCGGACCACCTGGCAAGCCGGCCGGAGCCATCCGGCGGGCTACCGCTCGGGGTGGGCGCGCAGCCGCAGCTCCAGGCGGCCGATGGCGGCGCGCACCCCGTTGCCGTAGCCGTCGTCGTCCAGTGTCTCGGCGGCGGCGCGGGCCCGGTCCAGATGGATCCGGGCCGCGTCGGGCTGGGCCAGCTTCACGTAGTCGGCGGCCAGGTTGAGGTGCAGTGACGGGTAGAGCGCGCGGAGCGCCGCCGCCGAGTCGTGCCGGGCCAGCCGGTCCTCGTCGAGCCCCTCGGCGGCGGTCAGCGCCCGCAGGTCCCAGGCCAGCTCGACGTCCGGGTCGTCCTGGGCGTCGGCCATGTAGTGGGCGAGGGTGCAGCGGTGCAGCGGGTCGCCGTCCGGGCCGAGCTCGATCCAGAGGGTCGTGAAGCGGTTGCGGGCCTCCTCGCGGTCGCCGCCGTGGAGCAGCATCGTCGCCTGCCCGATCCTGGTCATGACGGCGTCGTCCGACACCTGCTGCCCGGTCATACGGCCTCCACGCGGTGGCTGCCGTCCCGGGTCGGCGCGCTGCCGCGCCCGCCCGGGGACGGCAGCACTTGGGTACGGCACTGCCGGATCCGACGCTATCCGGCGCCGCGCCGGATCCGGGCGAGGCTCAGCCGAGGTCCGGCACGCGCCAGTCGATCGGCTCGTGGCCCTGGGCGGCGACGGCCGCGTCGATCTGGGTGAAGGGATGCGAGCCGAAGAACTTCTTCGCGGACAGCGGCGAGGGGTGGGCGCCCTTCACCACCACGTGCCGGGTCTCGTCGATGAGCGGCAGCTTCTTCTGGGCGTAGTTGCCCCAGAGGACGAAGACGGCCGGGTCGGGCCGGTCGGCGACGGCCTTGATGACGGCGTCGGTGAACTTCTCCCAGCCCTTGCCCTTGTGCGAGTTCGCCTCGCCGGCCCGGACCGTGAGCACCGCGTTGAGCAGCAGCACGCCCTGCTCGGCCCACGGCATCAGATAACCGTTGTCGGGGATGGGGTGGCCGAGCTCGGCCTGCATCTCCTTGTAGATGTTGCGCAGTGACGGCGGGGTCTTCACCCCGGGCCGGACGGAGAAGCACAGGCCGTGGCCCTGGCCCTCGCCGTGGTACGGGTCCTGGCCGAGGACCAGGACCTTGACCCGGTCGAAGGGGGTGGCGGCGAGGGCGGCGAACACCTCGTCGCGCGGCGGGTAGACCGGCCCGTTGGCCCGCTCCTCCTCGACGAACTCGGTGAGCTGCTTGAAGTAGGGCTTCTCCAGCTCGTCGCCGAGGACGCCGCGCCAGGACTCGGGCAGCATGTCGGTGTCGGTCACGTCAACAACCTCCGTGGGCTTGCTTGTCACTCCGGGAACGAACCTACCGGTGCCCACTGACAACGCCCTCCGCCGCCCGTCCCGCGGCCCGCTCCGGCCGCTCGTGCCGCCGCCCGCGACCGCCGTCGGAGGCGGTCGCGGGCGGTCGGCGGGCAGTCGGTCGGTCGTGCGGGGCCGTGCGCGGTCGGTCGGTCGTCACCAGCTGGTGCGGCGGCCCAGCTCCCACATCTGCATGACGGTCTGCGGGTCGAGCGCCCGCTCGCCGCCCGCGATGTCCTCGCTCGCGGCGACGTACAGCTTGCCCTGCCACAGCGGCAGCAGCCGGACGTCGCGGACCATGATCTCCTGCGCCTCGTTGAACTCGTCCATGACGGCGGCGCGGTCGCTCTCGCGGCGCGACTTGGGGATCAGCTGGTCGGAGATCCGGGGGCTGACGTAGGGGGTGCTGAGGACGTTGTCCTCGCCGACGAAGGGCGCGATGAAGTTGTCGGCGTCGGGGAAGTCGGGGAACCAGCCGCGGCCGAACACCGGGTACTGGCCCTTCTGGTAGCCCGGCTGGAACTCCTTCCACGGCTTGCCGTGCAGGGTGATCTCGAACAGGCCGGACGCCTCCAGCTGCCGCTTGAGCTCGACGAACTCGGGCCCGGTGGAGGAGCCGTAGCGGTCGGTGGTGTACCAGAAGTCCATCTTCACCGGCTCGGTGATGCCTGCGTCGCGCAGGATGCGCTTGGCCTTGGCGGGGTCGGGCGAGCCGAAGCGGTCGAAGAACTTGGTGGTGTGCCCGGCGATGCCCTTGGGGACCATGGAGTACAGCGGTTCCGCGGTGCCCTGGTAGACGGTGTTGACGAGCGCGTCACGGTCGACGAGCTGGGCGATGGCCCGGCGGACCGGCAGCTTGGCGGCCGTCGGGTCCTCGGCGTTGAAGACCAGGTAGCGGATGTCGGCGCCGGTCGACTCGACCAGCTGCAGGCCGCTGTTCTCGGGCTTGTCGGCCTGGAGCTCGACGACCTCGGCGGCGGTCAGGCCGCGGTACGTGGCGTCGATCTCCTTCTTCTTGAGCGCGGCCACCATGGGCTCGGACTCCTTGAAGTACCGGATGGTGACGCCGCCGTTCTTGCGGTCGGCGAAGCCCTTGTAACCGGCGTTGCGGGTGAGCTCGGCCTTCTCGCCCTCGGCGTAGGAGTCCAGGACGTACGGTCCCGAGCCGACGAGCTTGCCGTCCTTGCGGAGCTTGTCCGCCGGGTACTCGGCCGGGTCGACGATCGACATGGCCGGGGTGGCGAGGATGAACGGGAAGGTCGCGTCGGGCCGGTTCAGCCGGAAGACCACGGTCTGCGGGTCGATCACGTCGATCTTTTCGAGCGACTTGAGCATGCCGTTCGGGCCGCCGTCGACATTGATCGTGCGAATGCGGTCGATCGAGTACTTCACCGCGGCCGCGTCCAGCTTGTGGCCGTTGGAGAAGGTCAGACCGTCGTGGATGGTGCATTCGTAGACGCGGCTCGACGTCCCCTTGAAGGCGCAGTCGGCGGCGTCCGGCTTGGGGATCGTCGTTCCGGTGGGAAAGGCCACGAGCGTCTGGAACACATTCCGGAAAAGCTCCCAGGAATTGTCCCAGGCCGCCGCCGGATCGAGGGTCGTGGGAGAACTCGTCGTCCCCACGACGATTCTCTGGTCCGCTGCCGATTCACCGTCCGAAAACACACTGCATCCGGACAGGAGGGATATGGACACAAGGGCTGCAGCGGCCTGCAGACTGGTCCGGTTGAACACGTGCACGCTCCTCGTTCAGCCTGGGGTCGGCCGACCATACCGCAGCGCCCTGCCAGGTCAATCTTCCGCCCTGGCAGGGCACTTGAGGCATTCGATCCGCAACCGGGGCCAAACCGGTCAAGAATTCAGGAAGGTGTCCGGATATCGGTCACCCGACACCGGCGTTCAGGAAAATGCCGCCGTCGACGACCAGAGTCTGGCCCGTGATCCAATCCGACTGGGGCGAGGTGAGGAAGGCGGCGGCGCCGCCGATGTCCTCGGGCTCGCCGAGCCTGCCGAGCGGGTACGGGGCGGCCGCCTCGGCCTCCCGGCCCTCGTACAGGGCGGCGGCGAATTTCGTCTTCACGACGGCCGGGGCGATGGCGTTGACCCGTACCGAGGGTGCGAATTCATGGGCGAGCTGGATGGTCAGATTGATCATCGCCGCCTTGCTCATGCCGTACGCGCCGATGAACGGCGAGGCGGAGAGCCCGGCGATCGAGGCGATGTTCACGATCGCCCCGCCGTGCTCCTTCTGCCAGACCCGGTAGGTGTGCTGGGCGAAGCCGAGGGCGGAGACCACATTGGTCTCGAAGACCTTGCGGGCGACACCGAGGTCCAGCTCGGCGATCGGCCCGAACACCGGGTTGGTGCCCGCGTTGTTGACCAGGAAGTCGACCCGGCCGAAGGCCGCCATGGTGGCCTCGACCGCGGCGGCCTGGTGGGCCTCGTCGTGGGCCTTGCCGGGGACCGCGATCACCCGGTCGGCGCCCAGGCGCTCCACGGCCTCCTTGAGGGCCTCCTCGCCGCGTCCGGTGATGCAGACCCGGTCGCCGCGGGCCACCAGGGCCTCGGCGACGCCGTAGCCGATGCCCCGGCTGGCGCCGGTGACCAGGGCGACCTTGCCCGAGAGCTCGGGCAGCTCCTTCGGGCCGCGCCCGTCGCCGTCGCCGCTCACGTGCTCGCCACCCTTGTGCTCGCTGCTCATGCGCTCGCTGCTCATCTGCTCGTTCCTCCCGCGCCGCGCGTCAGTTGAGCGGGCCGCCGGCCACGTACATGACCTGGCCGGAGATGAATCCGGCGGCGTCGCCGGTGAAGAAGGCGATCGCGTGGGCGACGTCCTCGGGGCGGCCGACCCGCTGCACCGGGATCATCGACGCGGCGGCGGCCTGGAACTCCTCGAAGCCCATGCCGACCCGCTCGGCGGTCTGCGCGGTCATCTCGGTGACGATGAAGCCGGGGGCGACGGCGTTGGCGGTGACGCCGAACTTGCCGAGCTCCTTGGCGAGGGTCTTGGTGAGGCCCTGCAGACCGGCCTTGACGGCGGAGTAGTTGGCCTGGCCGCGGTTGCCGAGCGCCGAGGAGGAGGACAGCGACACGATCCGGCCGAAGCCCGCGTCCACCATGTGCTTCTGGCACGCCTTGCTCATCAGGAACGCGCCCTTGAGGTGCACGTTCATCACGGTGTCCCAGTCCGACTCGGACATCTTGAAGAGCAGGTTGTCGCGGAGCACGCCCGCGTTGTTCACCAGGATGGTGGGCGCGCCGAGCTCGGCGGCGATCCGCGCGACGGCGGCCTCCACCTGGGCGCTGTCGGAGACGTCGCAGCCGACGGCGAGCGCGGTGCCGCCCGCCGCGGTGATCGCCTCGACGGTGTCCTTGCAGGCCGCCTCGTCGAGGTCGAGCACGGCGACGGCACGGCCCTCGGCCGCGAGCCGGATCGCGGTGGCGGCGCCGATGCCCCGCGCCGCACCGGTGACGACGGCTACCCGCTGCTCGGTGGTGGACATGCTTGTTCTCCTCGCCCTTGGAACGTCCCTGGATACGGTCCCTACCCAGCGGGCGGCCCGTTCCCCCGGAATCCCTCGACCCGGAGATGAGCGACCGCTTAGTATCACCCGCAGACGAGACGCTAGAAGCCCTGGCACCCGGTGTCAACGGCCCACCGGGTGCACCGGATCACGCGCCGCGCGCCTTGACGTGCGGGGGCAGCCCTCGCGGGGTCACCGGCCCGCGGCGGTGTCACGGGGGTCGTTCGCCGTGATCCACTCGACGAAGGACGCCACCTGGTCCTCGACGGGCTCACCCGGGGCGAGCGGGAGGAGGTGCCACCGGCCGCTGTCGCCCGCGCCGGACGGGCCGACGGCGAAGTGCATGACGACCGCGGCGGACGCGCCGCGCTCACGGACCTGGACGCCGTTCACGTAGGGCGTGCAGCCCCACCGCTCGTACCAGCCGTTCTCGGCCGTCCGCCGGGCCAGCAGCCGGGCCGCCGTGTCCACCGGCTCCTCCCAGTCGTGGTCGGCGGCGGACCGGGCCAGCTCGGCGTCGTACCGCACGGCGTCGAAGCGGACCTCGGCCGGGAGGGCGGCCCGGACGTCATGGGTGTTCTCCCAGTCGACCCACTCGACGTGGGGGCCCCGCCGCCGGACGGTCACGAACACGCCGCCGCAGCAGCCCGGGTCGCAGTCGTTGTTGGACAGCACGACCCGGCGGGGCTCCTCGGCGGCCCACAGCGGCCAGCTCTCCGGCGGCCCGAACCACAGGTACTGGTAACTGCTCGACCTGCCGCCCGGATGCGCCCGCGCCAGCACGTCCCGCCCGTCGACCAGCGGCCGTACGGCGGCCGACGGCCAGGTGTCGGCCGCGTCGGGCAGGACGGTCCTGAGGTCGAGACGGCTGACGGGCGTTTCCTGGTCCATGTCCGCATGATCCCAGGTCAGGCACGGTGCCCGGACGGCCGGGCCGCCCGGCGGCACCTTTCAGCGGACGAGCAGGTCCAGCAGGCGCTCGACCTCGGCCTCGGGGTCGGTGGTCAGGCCGGTGTGCACCGGGCCCGGCTGGACCACGGTGGAGCGGGGGGCGATCAGCCAGCGGAAGCGGCGGCCCGCGTCGTCGCCCGCGGCCTGCCCGGCGGCCTCGCCGCCCGTACAGACGCCTTCGACGGCTCGGAGTGCCGCGCGGACGCCGACGACGTCCGCGCGCGGGTCGAGCGCGGCGAGCTTGGCCTCGTCGAGGTGGGTGCGGGCGGCGACGAAGGACCGGGCGCGGCAGTAGACGACCACGCCCGCGTTGAAGAACTCGCCGCGTTCGACACGGGGCACGACGCGCAGCAGCGCGTATTCGAAGACGTCGCGGTCGGTCACGAGGTGCTGTCCTTCTCGGTGGCGTGCTGGCCGGTGCCCCGGGGGCCGCCTTCAGGGGCGTCCGGCGCGGCGTGGGACCTCGGGGCGAGGCGGTCGGCGAGCCAGCCCGGGGGCTGCTGCGGGCGGCGCTCGGTGCGCGGCCCGAGGGTGATGCGCTCGTGGATGGTGGCGGCGCGGGGCAGCAGCGCGGCCACGTACGCGGCACGGACCTCGTCCGTACCCGCGAAGCCCGGCTCGTCGACCAGCCATTCGTCGGGCACGTCGGCGGCGACCTCGTCCAGGAGTTCCTTGGTGACCAGCGGCGCCAGCTCGGCGGCCGCGGCGGCGATGTCCGGGCCGAAGGGGGCGAGGGCGTGGTCGGAGGCGTCGTACGGCTTCGCGGCGGACGCCTGCGCGCCGGGCCAGTTGTGGTGCCAGATCATGGTGGCGCCGTGGTCGATGAGCCACAGCTCGCCGTGCCACACCAGCATGTTGGGGTTGCGCCAGGAGCGGTCGACGTTGTTGATCACGGCGTCGAACCAGACGATCCTGCCCGCCTCGGCCGGGTCGACCTCGTACGCGAGCGGGTCGAAGCCGAGCGAGCCGGGCAGGAAGTCCATCCCGAGGTTGAGCCCGCCGCTGGCCTTCAGCAGCTCCTGCACCTCCTGGTCGGGCTCGGAGAGACCGATCACGGGGTCGAGCTGGATGGTGACGAGCTCGGGCACCCGCAGCCCGAGCCGCCGGGCCAGCTGTCCGCAGATGACCTCGGCGACCAGGGTCTTGCGGCCCTGTCCGGCGCCGGTGAACTTCATGACGTACGTGCCGAGGTCATCGGCCTCGACGATCCCGGGGAGCGATCCGCCCTCACGCAGGGGCGTGACATAGCGGGTCGCTACGACCTCTTGCAACACTTTCCCAGGCCACCCATCTCTTCAACCGTGCGGTCCACGGACGACTCATCAGGAGCGTAGCGGTGCGACGCACCCGTCAGCCGCCCCGGGGACCCCGTGCATCCGGTCGGGCCCGTCAGCCGGAATCCCTGACGACCGGGGCCGTCGCGCGCCCCGGCGGACAGCGGGAGGAGGGCCGTCGTGGTGGTAAGCGTGACGCGGGTGATGGTGGTGCGGCGTCCGTTGGCCGAGGTCGTGGCCTATCTGACGGACTTCGCCCGGACCGAGGAGTGGGATCCCGGCACCGTCCGCTGTGTGCGGCTCGACGACGGGCCGGGGCGGCCGGGCGCGCGGTGGCGGAACACGTCACGCTTCCGGGGCCGTACGACCGAGCTGCGGTACGAGCTCGTCGTACGGGAGTCCGCGCGGCTCGTGTTCGTCGGGGAGAACCGGACGGTGACCGCGCGGGACGACCTGCGGTTCGCCGAGGAGGGGACGTCGACGCGGCTGACCTACGCGGCGTCGCTGACGTTCAAGGGCTTCGCCCGGCTGGCCGCGCCCTTCCTGCGTGGGGAGTTCGAGGGGCTGGCCGACGGCGTGGTCACGCGGCTGCCGGCGGCCGCCGAGGCGTGGCGCCCGTGACCGCGCTCCCCGGCTCGCGTCGTTTCCGCATCGTACGGTGGTGACATGCGCGAGGCCGTTCACGGGATCACCACGGGCGCCGTGGCCCGCCGTCTGGGGGTCTCCCCCACCACCGTGCGGTCCTGGGACCGGCGGTACGGGATCGGTCCCGCCGTCCGCGGGGACGGACGGCACCGGCGGTGGAGCCCCGCGGACGTCGCCATGCTGGAGGAGATGTGCCGTCTGACGGCGTCGGGTGTCCCGCCCGCCGAGGCGGCCCGGGCGGCCCGGGAGGTGCGGGCGTCGGCGGTGCGCGCCGGGGCGGCGGGGCCCGTCGCGCCCGCGCCCGTGGCGGTGAGGACGGCGGGGGGCGGTCCGGCCGGCGGGGGCGGCCTGCCGCTGGGTGACGTGCGGCAGGAGTGCCGCGGGCTCGCTCGGGCCGCCGTGCGCCTCGACGGGCCGGCCATGGAGGCACTGCTGCGGGCGGCGCTCGTGGAGCACGGGCTGGTGACCGCCTGGGAGGAGATCATGGCCCCGACCCTGCATGCCGTGGGCCGCAAGTGGGAATCGTCCGGCGACCGCTACGTCGAGGTCGAGCACCTGCTGTCCTGGCACATCTCCACCGCGCTGCGGCGGGCCGCCGTCACCGGGCCGGCCCCGGCGTCCCCGGCGCCGCCGGTCCTGCTCGCGTGCGTCCCCTCGGAACAGCACACGCTGCCGCTCGAAGCGCTCGCCGCCGGGCTGGCCGAACGGTCCCTGCCGACCCGGATGTTCGGCGGCGCCGTGCCCGCCGAGGCCCTGGACGCGGCGGTACGGCGTTCCGGCCCGGCCGCCGTCGTCCTGTGGTCCCAGGCCCGCTCCACCGCGAACCACGCGCTGGCCGGGCACGTCGCCGGGACGGCGTTCGGGCTGCGGGGCGCGCGCACCGCAGCCCTCGTCCTCCTCGCCGGCCCCGGCTGGCTCGGCCGCGCGCCCGCTCCGGGCATGGTGCGCCCCACCGGCCTGGGCGAGGCGCTCGGTGTCCTCTCCCGGCTGTACGGGGAGCGGGCCGGGGACCCGGAGGCGGCGGGCCGCGGCCGGGACTGAGCCGGGTCCGACCGCGCCTGACCGGACCCGGTCGGACCCGGTCAGGCGCGGTCGGCGGCGGCGCCGGGCCGGGGCTTCCCGGGCGGCAGGGGGACGAAGCCGCTGGTGCGGGCCCGGTAGTCCGCGTACCCCGGCCGGTCGGCCATATGTGCCTCCAGGAGCCGTTTGCCGCTGCCCCAGATGAGGAGGCCGCTCATCACGAGCGGGGAGACGAGGGTGAGCAGGGCGGTCCGCCAGGTCGCGCAGGCCGTCAGATAGAGGCCCCACCAGACGAGGAAGTCACCGAAGTAGTTGGGATGGCGGGTCCAGTTCCACAGTCCCCGGTCCATGACGCGCCCCCGGTTGGCCGGGTCCGCCTTGAACCGGGCGAGCTGGTGGTCGCCCACCGCCTCGAAGGCGAGTCCCGCAGCCCACAGGGCGAGTCCGAGGAAGGCCGTGACCTCCAGCGGCCCGGGCAGCAGGACCGCGACCTGCACGGGCAGGGAGACGAGCCAGACGAGCGCGCCCTGGAGGAGATACACCTTCCGCAGGGCGTGCAGGGCGGGGCGGCCCCGGCCGCGGCCGCGCGCCAGCATCCGCGCGTACCGGGGGTCCTCCCCGTGGCCGCGGCCGCGCCGGGCGATGTGCAGGGCGAGCCGCAGCCCCCAGGCGACGGTGGCGAGCGCGACGGCGGTCCTGCGCACGTCGTCGCCGTGCCCGGCCGCGAGGAGCCAGGACACGACGGCGACGGCCGCGAAGGCGATCCCCCAGGCGACGTCGACGAGCCGGTGCAGCCGCCGCACGGTGCCGAGCACGAAGGTCACCAGCATGACGGCGAGGGCGGCGGCCGCCGACGCGGCGAGGACGGTGCCGAGGGTCGTGGTGTCGACGCCGCTCACGATGCCCCCGCATGGCGGCGTGCCGGGACGGTGGCGGTCACCGCCCCGGCGCCGGCCGCCGTGAGGCGGAGCTGGCGGACGTCGAGGCGGCCGGCCCGGAACCCGGCCTCGGAGTAGGCGAGGTAGAAGTCCCACAGGCGCCGCGAGACGGCGTCGAAGCCGAGGGCGTCGACGGCGGCCTCCGCGCGGTGGAAGCGGGCGCGCCACTGGTGCAGGGTGGCGGCGTAGTGGGCGCCGTACCCGGTGTCGTGGGTGATGCGCAGTCCGGCGGCGGCGCTCTCGTCCGCGAGGGCCTCCGGGGAGGGGATGAGGCCGCCGGGGAAGACGTACTTGCTGATCCAGGTGTGGGTGCGGGCGGTGGCCAGCATCCGCTCGTGCGGCATGGTGATGGCCTGCAGGGCGACCCGGCCGCCGGGGGCCAGGAGGCGGCGGAGCGCGGTGAAGTAGTCGGGCCAGAACTCGGCGCCGACCGCCTCGATCATCTCGACGCTCACGACGGCGTCGTACCGGCCCCGGACGTGGCGGTAGTCGAGGAGTTCGACGGTGACCCGGTCGGCGAGACCGGCGTCCGCGACGCGGCGGCGGGCGAGGGCGAGCTGCTCCGCGGAGAGGGTGACGGTGCGGACCCGGGCGCCGCGGGCGGCGGCGCGGATCGCGAGTTCGCCCCAGCCGGTGCCGATCTCCAGGAGTTCGGTGCCCGGTCCGGTCCCCGCCAGGTCGAGGAGGCGGTCGATCTTGCCGTGTTGGGCCGCGGTGAAGCGGGCGTCGGACAGCACCCGCCGGTCCTCGGGGAGGGGTTCGAAGACGGCCGAGGAGTAGCTGAGCCCGGGGTCGAGGAAGAGGGCGAAGAACTCGTTCGACAGGTCGTAGTGGCGGCGGACGTTCTCCCGGGCCCCGTCGGGGGTGTTGCGGTCGGCCGTCGGCCTGCGGCGGACCCAGGCGCCCCGGAACCGGCGCAGCGGAGCGGGCACGAGGTCGTCGACGTGCTGTGCGAGGACGGTGAGCACGCCGACCAGGTCGTCGGCGTCCCACTCGCCGGCCATGTACGACTCGCCGAACCCGATGAGCCCGTCGGCGCCGACGCGCCGGTGGAAGGCGTCCGGGTCGTGGAGGGTGAGGGTCGGTACGGAGGCGTCCCCACCGGCCGGTGCGGAGGCGGCGGGCGCGCCGCCGGGTCCGGTGCGTATCCGCAGGGGCAGCCGGGCGAAGGCGCGCCGGACGAGCAGCCGGGCCGCCGCGGTGCGGGCGGCGGAGGCACGCGGGAGCCGGGCGACGTCGGGCCATCGGGCGGCGTCCACCGGGACGCCGCCGGGACCGGGACCGGGACCGGGACCGGGACCGGGGCGAGCGGCGGACGGCGGGGTCGAGCGGGTCACGGGGTGCCTTCCTGCGCGGTGGGGGCGGTGCGGGGCCGGACCCGGAGGCCCTTGAGGTAGAGCTGGACACCGTGGCGGCGGATGCCGAGGGAGACGGCGGCGGTGGACCACGGGTGGCGGAGCGCGGCCGCGAGCAGGCCGCGGGGGTGCGCGGGCCTGCGGGTGCCGCGCACGGTGGCGGTCAGGGGGCGGCTGCCGTCGGGGTGGCGCAGCTGGACGGTGAGGTCGAGGCGGTCGCCGGGCAGCGGCAGCCGCATCCGGTACGCGCCCTCGACGTCGAGGAACGGGGAGACGTAGAACTCCTTGGGCGTCTCGGCGCGCCCGTGCGCGTCGGGGCGGAGCAGGTAGGTGTGGCGCCCGCCGTACGTGTTGTGCACCTCGGCGACGACGCAGACGGGCCGACCGGCGCGGTCGTGGCACCAGTACAGGGTGAGCGGGTTGAAGACGTGGCCCAGCACGCGCGCGTGGGCGAGCATGAGGATCCGGCCGTCCGCCCGGACGCCGTGTGCCGCGAGGCAGGCGTCGAGCCCGGCGCGGAGCGTCGGGGCGGTGCCGTCGAAGTGGTCGGTGGGGTCGAAGCGGGCGAGGGGGCGCAGCGGCCGGGGCAGCACCGGTGGCTCGTCGAGGTCGATCAGCCACAGGTAGGTGCGGTGGCGCAGGGTGTGGCGCAGCGGCGTGACGCGGGTGTGGCCGATCTCGGTCTCGTACAGGGCGGGGACCGGCGGCGGGGCGGGGACCGGCGGCAAGGCGTCGGTGGCGGGTGTCACCACGTCACCCCCAGGTGGCGGGCCGCCTCGACGCCCGAGCGGCAGCCGTCCTCGTGGAACCCCCAGCCGTGGTAGGCGCCGGCGTACGTGGTGACGGCGGTGGTCAGGGTCGGCAGGAGGCGCTGGGCGGCCACGGACTCCGGGGTGTGGACGGGGTGTTCGTACGTCATGCGGGCCAGGACGGTCGACGGGTCGACGTGGTCGCCGGGGTTGAGGGTGACGATGTGCGGCTCCATGGTGCGCAGCCGCTGGAGCCGGTTCATGTCGTAGCTGACCTGGACGGCGCCGGGGCGGGCGGTGCAGGACGGCAGGAGGTAGTTCCAGGAGGCGCGGGCGTGCGGCGAGCGGGGCAGGAGCCGGGTGTCGCGGTGCAGGACGGTCGGGTTGCGCGCATAGGTGAAGGCGCCGAGGACGCGCCGTTCCGGCTCGGTGGGGTCGGCGAGGAGCCGCAGGGCCTGGTCGGGGTGGACGGCGATCACGACGGCGGCGTGCTCGGCGGACTCGCCGTCCGCGGTGACGACCGTGGCGCGGCGGTCGCCGCGGACGACGGCCCGGACGGGGGTGGCGGTGCGCACGGAGGAGACCGGTCTGGCGGCGAGCTCGACGTAGGCCGCGGACCCACCGGTGACGGTCCTCCACCGCGGGGACCCGGTCACGGAGAGGAGTCCGTGGTGGTCGAGGAAGCGGAAGAGGTACCCGGCGGGGTACCGCAGGGCCGCGTCGGCGGCGCACGACCAGACGGCGGAGACCAGCGGGATCGCGAAGTGGCTGACGAAGTGGGGCGAGAAGCGGTGGACCCGGAGGAAGTCGCCGAGGGTGAGGGTCGGGTCGTCGTCGGCGGCGAGCAGGCGGCGCGCGGCGCGGTGGAAGCGCGGCACGGCGGCGAGCGTCCGCAGGTACCGGCCGCTGCGGGCGTTCCCGCCGCCGAGGAGTCCGTGGAGGCCGCGCGCCCCGGCGTACTCCAGGCCGCAGCCGTCGCAGCGGACGGACATGCTCATCTCGGCGTCCTGGGTGGTGACGCCCAACGCGCGGAAGAGGCGGAGCAGATGGGGGTAGGTGCGCTCGTTGTGGACGATGAAGCCGGTGTCGACATGGAGCGTGCCGCCCTCGGCGGAGGGCAGCCGGTGGGTGTGCGCGTGGCCGCCGAGCCGGTCGTCCGCCTCGTAGAGGACCACGTCGTGCGCGCGGGACAGGACGAGGGCGGCGGTGAGTCCCGCCACTCCCGCTCCCACCACGGCGATGCTGTGCGCGTTCATCGTTCCCCATCCCTCGGTGTGTGTCGTACGGGCCTGCCGCGGCGGGTCAGCGGCCGGCGTCGGCGAGTTCGAGGCTGTGCCGCAGGTTCAGGAGGCCGCGGCGGGCGTGGCTCTTGACCGTGCCCAGCGGCAGCCCGGTGCGGTCGGCGATCTGGGTCTGGGTCAGGTCGGCGAAGTAGGCGAGTTCCAGGACGTCGCGCTGGACGCGGGGCAGCCGGGACAGCCCCTCGGTGACGACCATGCGGTCGAGGACCCGCGCGGATTCCTCGTCGGTCCGGTCGTCGTGCTCCAGGGAGCCGCCGAGGGCCGCCGCGAGCTCGGTGCGGCGGGTGCGGGCCGTGAGGGCGTCGGCTACTTTGCGCCGGGTGATGCCGGTGAGCCAGGCGGGCAGCGAGCCCCGGTCGGGGCGGAAGTTCGCCCGGCCGCGCCAGGCGGCGACGAAGACCTGCTGGGTGACGTCCTCCGCTTCCCGGGAGTCGCCGAGGGAGCGGGCCGCCAGGGTGTGGACCAGACGGCCCCAGCGCTGGTGGGCGACGGTCAGGCAGTGCTCGTCGCCACCGGCCAGACCGCGGGCGATCTCCGCGTCGGTGACCGTGGCGGCATCGTCTTCGTCGGAGGCGTGGGCGGGGGCGGGGGCGGGGGCGGGGGCGGCGTCGGGGCCCGCGTCGGCAGCGGCGGGGTCGGCGTCGGGGCCCGCGTCGGGAGCGGCGGGGTCGGGCGATCCGGTCGTCCGGTGCGGGGTCATGGCGCTTCCTCCTCCGGATGGTGGCGCGGGCGTCCACCGGGCGGGCCGCCGTCGGGGCGGCGACGCCGGGGTCTCAGCGGCCCCGTGCCCCCTCACGGTCCGCCGGGCGCGTCCCTCGCCACAACTCGCATCGTTTCCGCATCGAAGTCTCAGTCGGCGGAGCCTCGGAGCAGCCGGAATCGCGCCAGACCGTCGGAGAGCCCGACCACCGGGTCCGGGTAGTCGACGGCCGCCCGGTCGAGGCCGGCGAGCTTCCACGGCTCGTGGACGGCCGGTCCCTCGATGCCCGCGAGTTCGGGGATCCAGCGGCGGACGTAGCGCCCTTCGGGGTCGTACCGCTTGGCCTGCAGGACGGGGTTGAGGACGCGGTGGGGGCGCGTGTCCGTGCCGGTTCCGGCGACCCACTGCCAGTTGAGCTGGTTGTTCGCGACGTCGCCGTCGACCAGCAGGCCGAGGAAGTGCCGCGCCCCCTCGCGCCAGTCGACGCAGAGGGTCTTCGCGAGGAACGAGGCGGTGATCAGCCTGCCTCGGTTGTGCATCCACCCCTCGTGGGCGAGCTGCCGCATGGCGGCGTCCACGAGCGGGTAGCCGGTGCGCCCCTCCCGCCACGCGGCGAGGTCGTCCTCGGCGTCCGCGCCGGTCCGCCAGCCCCCCGGCCGGGGCCGGTAGTCCGTCTCGGCGGCCCCGGGGCGCGCGGCGAGCACCTGGTGGTGGAAGTCCCGCCAGCACACCTGGCGTACGAACGCGTCGGCGCCCGCCCCGCCCCGCCGGGCCGCCCGGTGCACCGCCTCGGTGGCGGACAGGGCGCCGAAGTGCAGATACGGCGAGAGCCGCGAGGTGACGTCGCCCGCCAGGTCGTCGTGCCGGTCCTCGTACGCAGCGAGGTGGTCGGCCAGCCAGCCGGCGAGCCGCTTGCGGGCCTCGCTCTCGCCCCCCGTGGGCAGGCCGGGGGACACGTCCGGAACGCCGGAGCGGTGCGGCAGCGGAGCGGAGCGCACATCCGTGGGCACCCGGAGCCGCCTCGGGGCGGCGAACGGCGTCCGGAGCGGCTCGGCGGCCCAGCGCCGATGGTAGGGCGTGAAGACGGCGAAGTGGTCCGAGCCCTGCGGGACGACGTCGCCGGGCGGCACGACGGTGACGACGCCGTCGTGGACGTACAGGCGGCAGCCGTCCGCCTCCAGCGCGCCGCGCAGCCGCGCCTCCCGCCGCCGGGCGAAGGCGGTCACCCCGGCGGCCATGTGGACCTCGTCGGCGTCGGTCCGCCGGACCAGCGCCCGCACCTCGGCGACCGGGTCGCCCTCACGGACCACGAGCCGGCCGCCGCGCTCCCGCAGGGACCCGTCGAGGTCCTGGAGGCAGTCGGCGAGAAAGGCCAGCCGGTTGGGCGCGGCGAAACCGGCCCGGTCCACGGCGGGGTCGCGGACGAAGACCGGCACCACCTCCTCCGCGCTCAGCGCCGCGGCCCTGAGCGGCGGATGGTCGTGGACCCTGAGGTCGGCGGTGTACAGAACGACGGAGACGGTCATCGCGCTCTCCCGGCTCGGCCACCGGTCACGGACGCGCGGCGCCCGGCCGGGGCACTGACATGGCACTCCTGCATCCGCCTTTCCCCTCGTGACGGGGCGACGGATGCGGGGCGACGGATACGCGGGGCGGGCGCGGCTCCTGATCCGGTGGGCCCACGGCCCGCCCGGGTCCACGGATGCGGACGTACGACGCCGCGAAGGCGGCGGCGAGGACGACGGCTGCTCAGGTGATGACGCCACCGGTGGCGACCAGCCCCCGGCGCGGCCCGTCACGAGCGCCGTGGACCAACGGCGACGAGCCGGACCGGCCGACGGCTGAGCGCGCGGCCACCGCGCCCCACGGGTGACGGGGCACGGCGGCCGCGCGGCCGGCACGGCTACATGCGCGCGTACGCGCCCCGCGCCGTCACCGTGTCGAACGGCAGCCTGACCGCCGTCGTCGCGTCGGCCGCCGGGGGCGTGTCCGCGGACCGCAGGGCGGTCAGCTCGCCGTCCGACAGGGCGCGGCGGATCAGCCGGAACTCGTCGAGACCGCCCTTGAGCCGGTCCGTCGTGCCGCCGTCGGGGCGGGCTCCGAGCACCAGACCGCGGACGTCGAAGCCGTCGTCGTAGGTGAGGGCGCCGACCGGGGCCTGCTTGGTGACGGCGGTGCCGTCGACCGACAGGGTCAGCGCGCCGCCCTGGCGGCGCAGCACCACGTGCCGCCAGTTGTCGTCGCCGAAGACGGTGCCCGGCGGGGCGACGACGTCCAGCGTGGTGGTCGCCGCGTCGGTCTGGAGCAGCGCGGTCACCTTGTTCTGGGCGGGCACCGCCCTGATCCAGAGCTGGCGTTCGCCGCTGCCGACCCCGTACGCCCAGGCCAGCACCGGGGTGGTGTTGTCGGCGGCCTTGAAGCGCACCCAGGTGGCGAGCGTGAAGTCGCCCGTGCCGAGCGCCTCGGCGTCGCCGTAGGGCAGTTCCACGGCGTCGTCGACACCGTCGAGGACCAGGCCGCGCCCGTACTTGCCGCCGGTCGCGGCCGGGGCCGCGCCGCCCCGCACATAGCCGTGGCCGCAGTGCCGCCCGGCGTCCGGGGTGGCCCGGGTGCTCGCGTCGTCGGCCGGGCGCATCACCAGGTGCTGCTCGGTGTTGCCCGGCTCCATGGACCACCACAGGTCGGGGTCGAAGGGCTGCGCCCAGCCGGATCCGACGGTGTCGAGGATGTCGGCGACGTCCTTCACGGGCAGCACCCGCCGGTAGTAGCGGAAGTCGTCGAGCTCCCCGGTGAGGACGTCGGTGCCGGTCGGCTTGGAGCCGATGCGGAAGCCCTCGGGGGTGGTGACGCCATCCGTGAAGGAGCCCTGCAGGCCGTCCCCGGAGACCGCGGTCGCGCCGGGCGCGGCCGGGTCGGCGCTGTCGACGGCCAGGGTGATCCGGGAACCGGGGCCCTGCCCCGCGCCGCGGGTGACCGTCAGCAGGTGCCAGGCGTTGTCGCCGAACGCGATGCGGTCGGCACGCGGATCGGGCAGGTCCAGTTCGACGGCGCCGGTCGCGGTCTCGGCCCGGAGCGTCAGCTTGTCGAGCGACGGTTTCGTCCGCACCCACAGCGAGGGCTTGCCGGTGGCGGAGCCGTACGCCCACATCAGGGCCGCGTCCTTGGTGGTCGCGGTGGCCGGGTAGCGGAACCAGAGCAGGAAGGTGAAGTCGCCGGTGCCGTTGTCGAGTCCGGGCACGAAGGGCACCTCGACGCCGGGCAGGTCGCCGTTCACGGCGAGCGCGCCCTTGCCGATCCGGCCGGTGGTCAGGGCGCTCTCCGAGGACGTGGTGCCGAGCAGCGTGCCGTCGGCGCAGTGGCCGGAGACGTCGTCCTGGATCCGGGTGGTGCGCAGCGCCGCCGGGGTGGCGGTGTCGACGACCTGGAACGGCAGATGGGCGGCGAGCCGGTCGGCGGCCACGGCGGCGGCACCGGGGCCGCGCAGCTGGGCGCGCTGGTCCGCCGTCAGCGCGGCGCGGTAGACCCGGAATTCGTCGACGGCGCCCGCGAAGCCGTCGGCGGGCGCGCCCGGCGGGTCGGTGATCGGCTTGTCGCCGACGCTGATGCCGAGGCCGGTGGTGTTGCCCGTACGGGGTCCGGCGAGGGCGCCGGAGACGGTGCCCGACTGGGTGCCGAGGCGGCCGTCGACGTCGAGGGTGACGGTGCCGCCGGAGCGGACCAGGGTCAGGTGGTGCCACTGGCCGTCGCCGAAGGCGGGCTTGGCGGGGTCGGGTCCTGCCAGGGTCACGGTGGCGGTGCCGCCGCTGCCCTGCACCCAGGCGTACAGCTGGTTCTTGCCGGGCTGGGCGCGCACCCAGACCTGGGGTTTCGTGGAGCCGACGCCGTACGCCCAGAACAGGGCCTGCTGCGGGCTGCTCGTGGTGGTGTCGTACTTGAAGAACATGGCGTACGTGGCGTCGCCGTCGCCCGGGTCGAGCGAGGGCGTGTACGGCAGGTCGGCGTGGCCGTCGGTGCCGTCGAGGGCCAGGCCCTGGCCGAAGGAGACGGGGCTGCCGGTGGGCGGGTAGGCGGCGCCCGAGGTGAGGGTCGCTCCGGTGCTCAGATAGCCGTCGTTGGCCTCGGCGGTGGTGTCCGGGGTGGTGCGGCCCGGGGCCGGGGCGGGCGCCGGGAGCGCCGAGCCGAGGTGGCCGACGGAGGCCGGGAGCTGGAGGTCGGCGGCGCGGAACCGGGTGAAGTAGAGGTTCTCGGCGGAGAAGCTGGGGCCGCCCTCGTAGAACAGGCCGAACTCGCCCTCGGAGAGTTCGGCGAGGTCGGAGTATCCGGCCCGGTCGGCGGTGGCGGTGCTCAGCCGGCCGCCGGGGGCGTCGGTCCAGGTGACGCCGTTGTTGGTGGAGTAACGGATCTGCATGGTCTGGCGGTTGCTCGGGTGCGCGGGCGCGGACATGAGCAGCAGGTCGCCGGGGGTGGTGCGGTAGGTGTGCTCGGGGGCGATCACCGAGCCGCTCACGTCGGGGCCGGTCCAGCCTTGGGTGAAGGTGAACTTGGGCACGGTGACGCCGCCGTCCTCGCTGACGGAGTGCATCCGGTGACCGGCGTCGTGCGGGCTGCGCGCGCTGAGGTAGACGCGGCCGCCGGGGAGTTCGACGACGGAGGGCTCACCGGGCTTGGCGGCCGGCTTGCCGTTCGCGTCCACCGCGTAGGAGTCGACGCTCGTGCCCGCCTTCCAGTTGACGCCGTGGTCGTCGCTGTAGAGCACGCCGACCTTGGCCACGGTGCCGCCGGGCTGCTCGTACGCGCCGACCAGGAGCCGCCCGGCGTGCGGGCCCCCCTTGAGCTGGATGCCGTGGCTGGGGCCGGTGCCGAACCAGCCGGTGCCGGCTTCGGTCAGTCGCGGCGCCTCCTTCGGGGCGCCCCAGGTGAGTCCGTCGTCGGTGCTCTTCTGCACCCAGGACTTGCGGGACTCGCCCTGGGTGGGGACGGCCTTCTCCGAGTTGGAGAGCAGGAAGACGTCTCCGGTGACGAGGTCGGCGATCGGCGAGGCGTTGCCGCGGACGTACGGCTCGTCCGGGTCGGTCTCGCTGCCGGAGAGCACGACGCGGATCGGGCCCCAGGTGCGGCCGTCGTTGGTGGAGCGGCGGACGACGGTGTCGATGGGGCCGCGGTCGGCGCAGGACGGTGAGGTGCGGGCCTCGGCGAAGGCGAGCAGGGCGCCCGACTTCGTACGGACCAGGGTGGGTATCCGGAAGCAGCCGTATCCGGCGGTGCCGGAGCGGAACAGCACCTGCTGGGTGCCGATCCGGTTGGCGTCGGAGAGCGGTGCGCCGCTGGCGGCGGCGGGCGGGGCGGCGACGCCCCCGAGGAGCGAGCCGAGCCCGGCGAGCGCGGTGAGCAGCGCCCCGGCGCGGCGCCCGGCGCTTGATCGTTTTCTGTGCATGGCCGGGACGCTAACCAGCCGTCGGCGCCACTCCCCCACGGCCCCCTCGCCGGTTCCGCTCTGCGCCGGTTCCGGCCGGAATGGGCTTGGGGGAATCCCTCTGGTACCTCACGTCACAGCGACGGCGATTCGGCCAGCGGGCGGGCCATGGGTGGCCCGGTGGCCGCACGGGTCGATGTAGCCGACACGAACAGACTTTCGCTCCGCTGCGCCGCCCACCGACGCTGCCGCCCCGTCCGAAACACGTGTGTTCGAGCCGGGGCGCGGGGTCGTTGAACCGCCCGACATCGCTTCACCGCGCACGTACGATCCGACCTCCGGAGGCCGATGTGAACACCCTGGGCGCCCCCTCCGACTCCGAGCAGCTGCTGTTCGGCGGCGAACTCACCTACGACCACGGCTGGGGCAGCCACGACGGCGCCTGGCTGAAACTCGGACTGCGGGCCATGGCCGGGGCGTTGCCGCGGCAGGTGGCGGTGGCCGTGCGGCTGGCCAGGGAGGCGGACCGGTGGGCGTTCCTCACCGTCGGTGGCTGTGAGATCGCCCGGGGCGTCGCCCAGGCCGTGTCGCTGATCGCGGTCAACGCGCTGCTCGTCGAACTGCTCGCGGCCGGTGACATCACCGGGCGGCTGCGGGCTGCGCTGCCCGCGCTCGGGCTCGTCGCCGTCCTCGCGGTGGTCGGCGCCGCCTGCAAGTCGGTGTCGGCCGCCGCCACCGGCATCCTGGAGCCGAAGGCCCAACGGGTCGCGACCGAGCGGTATCTGGGGCTCGTCGCCCGGGTCGAGCTGGAGGCGATCGAGGACGACGCCTTCCACCGGCTGATGGACTCCGCGCAGTGGGGCGCCGACTCCGCCCGGCGGATGGTCGGCTACTGCACCGCGGTGGTCACCTCCGCGATCTCGCTGACCGCCGCGGCCGGGGTGCTCACCGTGCTGCACCCGGCGCTGCTCCCGCTGCTCGTCCTCATCGCGCTGCCGAGCGCCTGGGGTTCGCTCACCATGGCCCGGCACCGGTACGTGAGCTGGCACCGCTTCGTCCAGCACGTCCGGGCCGCCAAGCTGATCAGCCAGCTCCTGATCAACCAGCAGGCCGCGGCCGAGGTCCGGGTCCACGACGTGGCGCCGTTCCTGCTCACCCACTTCCGGCAGATGGCGCAGACCAGCGAGCGCGAACAGACCCGGCTGGCCAGGACCGGGGCGCGGACCGGCGTCCTCGCGGACTCGGCGCGCGGGCTCGCCACCCTCGCCGCCTACGGGCTGCTCGGGCTGCTGCTGTGGACCGGCCGGATGGAGCTGGCCGTGGCCGGTACGGCGGTGCTGGCGATCCGCGGCGGCTCGGCGAACATCACCGATCTCGTGCTGCGGGTCACCGAGGTGCAGGAGGAGGCGCTGTTCGTCGCCGACCTGGAGACGCTGTGCGAGGAGGCGGTGCGCCGGGCCATCCCGGTGGGCGGCCGGGAGCTGCCCGACGAGGTGGCCGAGATCCGGTTCGAGAAGGTGACGTTCACCTACCCGGGCGCCGACCGGCCGTCCCTCGACGGCGTCGACCTGGTGATCCCCCGGGGCCGTACGGTCGCGCTCGTCGGACGCAACGGCTCGGGCAAGTCGACCCTGGTACGGCTGCTCTGCGGGGCCCGGCTGCCGGACGCCGGGCGGGTGGTGTGGGGCGACGTCGACACCGCGGAGGCCGACCGGGCGCAGGTGTTCGGGCGGGTGGCGATGGTGGCGCAGGACTTCTACCGCTGGCCGTTCACGGCCCGGGTGAACATCGGCATCGGCCGGGCGGGCGACGCGATCGACGACACCGCGATCGGCGCGGCGGCGGCGTACGCCGGGGCGGACGAGGTCGTCGGCTCGCTGCCGCGCGGCCTGGACACCCTGCTGTCGCGCGGCTACAAGGGCGGCCAGGAGATCTCCGGCGGGCAGTGGCAGAAGATCGGTCTGGCCAGGGCGCGCTACCGGGACGGGGCGGTGCTGATCGTGGACGAGCCGACCAGCGCGCTCGATCCGGCGGCCGAGCAGCGGGTGTTCGACCAGATCCACCAGCTGGCCGGGACCGGTCAGACCACCGTCCTGATCACCCACCGGCTGCACAGCGTCCGGCACGCCGATCTGATCTATGTGCTCGACGAGGGCCGGGTGGTCGAGCACGGTACGTTCGCCGAGCTGATGGACCCCGGCTCGGGACCCGGTACCTTCCGTACGGCGTACGAGCTGCAGGCCCGTCAGTTCCTGCACCCGGGCGTCCCGGGCCAGTCGGCGCCGCCCGCCTCGCCCGTACCGTCGACCGTCACGGAGGTCCGCTCATGACACCGCCCGCGTGGGTGTCCGCGCTGCTCGCCGACGCCTTCGGACTGCGTCCGGTCGGGTACGAGGAGGGCGCGGCCGGGACCGCGACGCGCAACTACGTGGCCACCGCGCCGGACGGCGGGCGCTGGTTCGTGAAGAGCCATCCGCCGGGCACCGATGTGGCCAGGGCCGAGAGCGCGGCGCGGCTCGGGGAGTTCGCGGGCGGCTGCGGGGTGCCGGTCGCCCCGGTGCTGCTCACCCGGGACGGGACCCGGGCGGTGGCGGCGGGGCCGGACGGGGCGGTGTCGGTGAACCGCTTTCTGGCGGACACGGTGACGGCGGACGGCCGGGTGTCGGGGCCGGTCTGGGAGGAGGTCGGCCTGGCCGTCGGGCGGCTGCACCGCGGGCTCGCCGGGCATCCTTCGGGTCCGCCCCGTCCTGGCCCGAGGGACCGGTCGCTCGATCCGGTGCGGGCGTCCGGGCGGCTGACGGCGCTGGTCCGGCACTACGAGGCCAGTCCGCCGGAGACCGCGTACGAGCGGTGGGCGGCGGCCACGGCCAAGGAGAAGCTGGCCCGGCTGCCGGAGGTCGAACGGCTCCTGGCGCCGGTCCCGGAGACCATGCTGACGCAGGTGGTGCACGGCGATCTGTCCGGGCCGAATCTGCTGCTGCGGGACGGCCGGGTGGCGGCGCTGATCGACTTCCATCCACCGGCCCACCGCGGCCCGGTGTGGGAGCTGGGCCGGGTCGCCCTCGATCCGCGGACGGTGCTCACCGATCCGGACTGGCCGACCGGTCTGGCCCTGCTGGCCGCCGCGTACCACTCGGCCCATCCGGCGCTCGGCGCGCCGGAGCTGGCCACCGTGGCGCGGGTGACCGCCGCCCAACTCACCCTCACCACCTATCCGTTGAACGCCGTGGCGGACGGTCTCGGGCCGCTCACGCCAGACCTGACCGGGTACGGGCACGCCCGGTACGAGGCGGCGGCGGAGCTCCGGGACCGGCTGCCCGAGGCGGAGGAGGCGCTGCGGGCGCGGCTGGGCTGACGACCGCCCGCGCCCCAACGGGCCGAGCCCGGGCCCCCGACGGGACCCGGGCTCTAGGACACGCCCTAGGCAGCGTGCCGTGCGCGTCAGGCGGCGCCGCGGCTGCCCGGCTTGAAGCCCGCCTTGGCCGACGAGACGATCGCGAAGGCCAGCACCGCGAGGGCGAGCAGCACCCACGGGAAGGAGGTCGGGCCGGAGGACTCCAGGAGCAGACCGCCGACCACGCCGCCACCGGCGACGGCCAGGTTGAAGATGGTGACCAGCATCGACTGGGCGACGTCGGCGCCGTCACCGGCCGCGTCCGCGATCGCGGTCTGCAGCAGGGTGGGCGCGCCGCCGAAGGTCAGACCCCAGGCGACGACGCCGATGACCACGGCGACCGGCGAGGAGTGCCCGATGCCGAGGATCAGCGAGGCGGCGGCGAAGCCCGCGAGGCTGACGAGGGTGAGCAGGCGCAGCTTGCGGTCGACGAACATGCCGGTCAGCCAGATGCCGGCGATGGCGGTGGCGCCGAACACGAGCAGCATGACGTCGACGCGCTCGCCGAGGCCCGCCTTGCTCATGAAGGGGGAGATGTAGGTGTAGAGGATGTTGTGGGCGAGGATCCACAGGAAGATGACGGCGAGGATCGGGCGGATGCCCGGCGTCACGAAGATCTCGCGGATCGGCTGGCGCTGTTCGGCGGCCTGGCCCGCGAAGTCGGGGACGAGGGCGCGGACCCAGATCATCAGGATCAGGGCGACGGCGGACATCACCCAGAAGACGCCCTGCCAGGTGAAGATCGAGCCGAGCCAGGTGCCGAGCGGGACACCGGCGGTCAGCGCGATGGGCTGGCCGACGCCGACGACGGCGAGGGCGCGGCCCTGGAGGTTCTCGGGGACCAGGCGGCGGGCGTATCCGGCGAGCAGACCCCAGATGACACCGGAGGCCATACCGGCGACGAACCGCGCGCCGAGGGTGAGGCCGTAGCTGGTGGACAGGGCGGTGACGGTGTTGAAGACGAACAGACCACCGACGGCGCACAGCAGCAGCGGGCGGCGCCGCACGCTGCGGGTGGCGGCGATGACCGGGATCGCGGCGATCACGGAGCCGATGGCGTAGAGGGTGACGAGCTGTCCCGCCAGCCCCTCGGACACGTCGAGGCCGCGCCCGATCTGCGGGAGCAGGCCCGCGGGCATCGTCTCGGTCATGATCGCCAGGAAGCCCGCCGCGGTGAACGCGAGGAGTTTGAGGATGGGAAGCCGTTCCTCGGACGGCGCCGGCTGGGGGCGCAGTGCGGTTGCGGTCGCTTCGCTACTGCCAGTGCTGGTCACGGGAATTCTCCAGTTTGCCGTGGCCCGTTCCGCGGAACGGGCCACGGCCGTCGGTCAGATGGGGCGGTGCGGCCGGTGCCGCACCGCGAGCGGGGTGGGGCCGCGGTCAGTGCTCGGAGAGCAGCGAGCCGTGGCCGTGGACCTTGTCCTGGATGCCGTTGCTGCGCAGGGCGTGCCAGTACAGGACGGTGTTGTTCGAGATGACCGGCTTGCCGATCCAGAACTCGGCGACGGCGGCGACGTGGGACATCGCGACGTTGGTGCCGACCTGGACGATGGCGTCGATGTCGGGGCCGTCGATCTCCTTGATGACGTCGCGCAGTTCGGTCTGCGAGACGTGCGAGATCTTGGCCGGGCTCGGCATGCCGAGGCCCTGGATGCGGACGACCTCGTAGCCGCTGTCCTTGAAGAAGCGGCTGACGGAGTCGTCACCGACGGGCAGGTAGGGGGTGATGACCGCGATGCGGCGGGCGCCGTAGGCGGTGAGCGCGGCCTTGATCGCGTCGGGGCTCATGATGACGGGCAGGCCGCCGGCGGCCTCGCGCATGGAGGCGAGGACCTGCTCGTGCGAGTCCGGGCCGTCCCAGTAGCTCTCCGGGGAGACACCGATGATCACGGTGTCGGGGTTGCAGCTCACGACGCTCTTGATCGCCGGGTGGGTGGACTTGCGGATGCTGTGCATCACGTGGTCGAAGCCGGGCTCGTCGACCATCGAGTCGTCGCCGATCACCATGCGGCCGACGTGGTTGGTGACCTGGTGCGGACGCAGCGCCTCCAGCTCCGGCTGGGCGGAGGTGTTGGTGGAGGGGACGACGACGCCGACCTTGAGTCGGGGGCCGAGGGAGTCGGTCATGATGGGTGCCTCTCAAGAAGTTCGGGTGGTGCGGGTGGACCGGCCGCTCGGACCGGATCGGGAACGGACCGGCCTGGTCAGGCGTCGCGGTAGTTCGGTTCCTTGATCAGCCGCTCGGGACTGCGGGTGATCCGGGGCTCGAAGACCTGCTCGTTCCAGTCGTCGGGGTCCACCGGGCTCAGTGCGATGGAGACGGCGCCGTCGTAGGTCGAGAAGTGCTCGACCACGACATCGGCCAGGGCCTGGGCGAGCCGGTCCTTCTGGTCGGCCGTGAACTCCCGGCCGTAGTAGGAAATGTCGACGTGCGGCACAGTCATGACTCCAAGTCGTTCATGGACACGTTCAAGGACACGGTCACGGGCACGTACGCGTGCGGGTACGGGCGTACGGTCCGGCGTGCGCGTGCTGGTGCGTGCGGAAGCGGGAAGAAGGCGGAGCTGAGGGAAGGTGCGGAGCGGCTCAGGCTCCGAGGCGGGCGCGGATCGCGGCCACCAGCTCGGCGACGCCGTGCTCCTTCAGGACGCTGTAGTGGTCCCCCACCAGGTCGACCACGGTGGCCGGGGTGGCGGAGTAGCCTGCGGAGCCCTCGATGAAGGAGTAGTCGTCTCCGGTGGCCTTGAAGATGGTCACCGGGGTGTCGAGCTGACGCTCACTCAGTTCACGGAAGTTGTAGTCGAATTCGTAGGTCTCCCCGACGATGCGGGTGATCCGTCGGATCAACTGCTCGTCGAGGGCGGGTATCCGCTCGTGCACGAAGGCGACGAAGCTGTCCTCGTCGTGACTGGCCGCGAGGCAGTCCGTCACCTCGGGGCCGCTGATGGACCCGGCGAAGACCGAGTAGAGGATCGTCACATAGGCGGGGTTGGTGTACGCGGCCTCCCGGCCGTGCCGGTCCGCCTCGGCCGACCGCACCTTCGGGTTGCCGGGGCAGAGCAGCAGCAGCTGCTCGACCTTCTCGCCGGCCTGCTCCAGCTGCCAGGCCGCCTCGAAGGCGACGCGGGCGCCGAAGGAGTAGCCCCACAACAGGTACGGGCCCTCGGGCTGGATCCGGCGCAGTTCTGCGACATCGGCCGCGGCCATCTCCTGGACGGTCGGGTAGGGCTGCTCGCCCTCGTTGATGCCGTGCGCCTGCACTCCGTAGAACGGCCGGCCGAGACTGGCCTCGCGGCCGAGCAGCCGCAGGTTCATCGGGTAGCCGCCGAGTCCGGGCCAGCAGAACACCGGGCTGCTGACGCCCTCGGCCCCCTTCGGGGTGTCGTCGTGCAGCCGGACCAGGCGCGAGACGGGCGCCCCGTCGCCGTCGGCGATCCGCGCGGCGAGGTCGCCGAGCTTCGGCGCCTCGAAGACGACCTGGAGCGGCAGTTCGGTGCCGAACTCCCGGTTGATCCGGTTCACCAGGGCGACGGCGACCAGGGAGTTGCCGCCGGCCGCGAAGAAGTCGTCCTCGACGGACGGCTCCTCGTACTTGAGGGCGGCTCCCCAGACATCGGCCAGCCACCGCTCGTGGGCGGTCGCCGGGGCGACGTAGGGAGCGCCGCTGCCGGCGGCTCTGACGTGCTCGCTGGCGGCGAGCGTCTTGGCGTCGACCTTGCCGTTGGCGGTGAGCGGGAGGTCGTTCATGACCAGGACCCGGTTGGGGATCATGTAGTCGGGGAGGAACCCGGCGAGTTCCTCCTTGATGATCTCGGCGGGGCCCTTGGTGTGGACCGCGTCCTCGTTCATCCCCTCGCTGAGGATCTGCTCCTCGGTGACCCGGCCGCCGAGGAAGAAGTACGACGGGCCAGGCTCGATGCCGACCGACTCCAGGATCTCGTCGATCCGGCGCGCGGCGGGCAGCGGGTTGCCGGTCTTGGAGCTGTAGCCGGAGGACATGAAGCCGAGGTCCAGGCCGTTGCGCTGGAGCCGGTGCAGCTTGGCGCCCATCGCGATGTACTCCAGCCAGGGTTCGGCGGCGCGGCTGACCGCGGTGACGCCGAAGGAGGCCCGGTCGTAGACCGACTGGTTGATCGCTATGACGTGACGGCGCTGGATGAGCGCGTCGGAGACCCGCTCCAGGTCGCCGTCCCGGTAGCGGTAGTGGCCGCCGGGGAGATCGGCGATCCGGCCCGGGTGGGCCTGGACGTAGATCTCGGTCGGGTCCTCACGGGGCGCGCCGTCGTTGGCGTACACCTCGAAGGTGCCGAGGTAGTAGTCCTCGTCGACGACGTCGAGCCGGTCCTTGGCCTCGGGGGTGAAGCCGGCCGGGCGGACGGTCAGTCCGTACTCGGGCAGCACCTCTTCGAGGACGCCGAGCATGTGGCCGGTCTCGAACTCCAGGACTTCCAGGATGTTGTTGGAGTAGACGGGCTCGATCGCGCGCCGCTTGCCGACGAAGTGGACGGTGAAGGCGGGCTCGGTGAGCCGGGTGTCGCCGATCCGCACCAGGGTGTGGTCGAGCGGGTGGTGGTAGTAGACGCCCGGCTCGATCCCGGCGACGCCGTTCAGCTCCAGGTAGAGCTGGGTGGCGTAGAGCGCGCCCGGCGAGGCGTACGCGTACTTCGGCAGCAGTCGCTCGGTGCTGCGGAAGGCGCCGAACCAGCGCAGGATCTCGCCCAGTTCTTCGAGCGTGAGTTCGTCAAGTCCACGGCTGCGGTCGCCGTTCGCGGGGGCCGCGAGCAGCTTCAGGACGTCGTCGCGGGTGACCTCGCCGCCGTCGTAGTAGCGGTAGGTCTTGCGCCCGAAGGTGTCCCGGCGCTGCCGCTCGGTCTCCTCGCGGCCGGGCAGCTCCAGCACGGTCCGGCCGGCCAGCTCGGCCTGGTCGCGCACGCCGGGGTTCGACAGCTGCGCCTTGACCTGGAGCTTGCTGGACTTGGACTGGTGGTGGCTGCCGTGGTTGCCCTGGTCCATCAGGGCCGCCTCGCGCGGGTTGAGCTCGATGCAGGCGACGAGGTTCTGGAAGCCGGTGCGCGGGTCGTCGGTGACGACGGCGGCGGCGCGGCGGACCCAGGCGTGCTCCTCGATGGCGAGCGAGATCTCGTCCAGCTCGACCCGGTAGCCGCGCAGCTTGACCTGGTTGTCGGCGCGGCCCACGCAGGTGATGGTGCCGTCCGGGTTCCAGTAGGCGAGGTCGCCGGTCTTGTAGAGGCGCTCGGTCGGCACGAACGGGGACGGGATGAATCGTTCCTCTGTCAGGTCGTCGCGGTGCAGATAGCCGCGGGCGAGCTGGACGCCGCCGATGTAGAGCTCTCCGGTGGTGCCGATGTCGACCGGCCGCAGCTCCTCGTCGAGGATGAAGCAGGGCGTGTTGTCGACCGGGACGCCGATCGGGACCGAGCCCGCGCCGTCGCCGAGCAGGTCCGGGTCGACCAGGCAGGCGGTGGCGTTGATGGTGGTCTCGGTGGGCCCGTACAGGTTGACCAGCGAGATCCACGGCAGCTCGGTGAGCAGCGTCCTGGCGAGCCGCTGGGACAGCGCCTCGCCGCCGGAGAACACCCGGCGCAGGGTGGTGCAGGAGCGGAACTCCTCGAGGTCGGCCAGCGCCTGGAGCAGCGTGGGCACACCCTGGAGGGTGGTGACCTGGTGCTTGTCGATGGCGGCGACCAGCGCCTCGGGGTCCCGGTAGATGCCGGGCGCGCCGACGACGACCTTGGCTCCGGCGGCGGGCGCGAGGATCTCCCACTGCGCGGCGTCGAAGCTCATCGGGGTCTTCTGCAGGACGGTGACATGGCTGCCGAGGTGACCGAAGGAGTGCATCCAGCGCAGCTGGGACACGATGCTCCGGTGCTCGATCATCACGCCCTTGGGCTTGCCGGTGCTGCCCGAGGTGTAGATCACGTACGCGAGCGAGTCGGGCCGCGGGCCCATGCCGCGCGGGTCGCGCCGCTCGGTGGCGGCCGCGGTCGCGGTCACGGCGTCGGCCTCGGTGGCGGCTTCGGCGGCGGAGCCGCCGGCGCGCTGTCCGGGGATGCCCGCGGCGGCCCCGACGGAGCCGACACCGCAGTGCGGTACGCCGTCGAGGGCGGCGTCCGGGACGTCGGTCAGGGTGATGATCCGGGTGCCCGCGGGGGCGATGGCGGTGAGCCGTTCCCGCAGGTGGTCCTGGGTGACGATGACCCGGGTCCGGCTGTTCTCGATCATGTAGCGGAGCCGGTCCTCGGGGTACTCCGGGGACAGCGGCAGATAGGCGGCGCCGGCGAACAGGATTCCCCAGGCACCGGTCATCAGGTCCAGCGACGGCTCGGTGTACAGGCCGACGCAGTCGTCGACCTCGACACCGAGGGCGTACAGGTGGACGGCGAGCCGGCCGCTGGAGTCGGTCAGCTCGCGGTAGGTCAGACTGCGATCGTCGGAGACGACCGCCACGGCCTCGGGCCGCGCCACGGCCTGCTGCTCCAGCAGGCCGGGCAGGCAAGCCCCGTTTTCCAGACGTAAGCCGTGAATGGGCGCAACGGACTGAACGGGTGCCACGGATATTCCCCCATGCGAATGATGTTGATGCCCTCAGTCGGGCTCTCCCCCGCGGCCGTCCACGTACGGGACGGCAGCCGGGTCCTTCGCGGCGACACCGGCGTCCGGGATGGTCGGATCCCTCGCGCCGGATGGCGATGCACGAGTGCCCCGGTGTGGTGCCCGAGACACTCAGTGCCGCGTCGACGACTTGAGGTAACCACACCTTCCGGGGGGTCGTCACGCCAGGCCACGGAATTTTAACAATCGTTCCAGAACTGCTAACCTGTCGACATGTCACCTCGGCCCAGGGGCTTTGACCTCAACCACGCGCTGGACGCGGCAATGACCACATTCTGGGACAAGGGGTACGCCGGAACGTCCGCCCAGGACCTCGTCGACAGCACCGGACTGGGTCGCGGCAGCCTCTACAACACCTTCCACAGCAAGCGCGGACTCTTCGAAGCCGCCCTCAAGCGCTACGACGACGAGTGCACCGCGCACCTGGTGAGACTGCTCGAGGAGGGCGAGGGCCCGGCCCGCGACCGGATCCGCTCGGTGCTCCTGAGCGTCGTCGACGAGGAGACCGCCGAGGCCCCCGAGCACCGCGGCTGCCTGGTGGTCAACACCGCCATGGAACTGGCGGGCCAGGACGTCGAGATCACCGATCACGTCCGCAGGACGTTCACCAGAATCCAGGTCGCACTTCGCATCTGCATCGAACAGGGCCAGCGCGAAGGGTCGATGCCCGCGGGCCAGGATCCGCAGGTGCTCGCGGTCTATCTGCTCAACTCGATGTACGGTCTGCGGGTGCTCGGCAAGGTCAGTGACCGGTCCACCCTGGAGACCCTGGTCGATCAGATCCTGCCGCCGCACCCGTAACCCCCCTCCGCGACCCACGGACCGGCCGACGCCGCCCCGCACCGCCGTCGGCCGTTTCTTTCGCCGTCGTTCTGGAACGATAGTTCAACAAAGAGGAGGAGCGGCGATGCCCTTCGCCGTCTACGTGCTCGGCCTGAGCGTGTTCTGCATCGGGACCACCGAGTTCATGATCTCCGGGCTGCTGCCCGAACTCTCCCGCGACCTGTCGGTCTCGGTCCCCGCCGTCGGCTGGCTGATCTCCGGATACGCGCTCGGCGTCGTCGTCGGCGGCCCGGCGCTCACCGTCGCCACCCTGCGGGTCAACCGCAAGAAGGCCCTGGTCGCGCTGCTCCTGCTGTTCGTGCTCGGCCAGACCATGGGCGCGCTCGCCCCCGGGTACGGGGTGCTGATGACCGGCCGGGTCATCGCGGCGCTCGCCCAGGGCGCGTTCTTCGGCATCGGCTCGGTGGTCGCGGTGGAGCTGGCCGGTCCCGAGCGCCGGGGCCGGGCCCTCGCCATCATGTTCGCCGGGCTGACCGTCGCCAATGTCTTCGGCGTCCCGGCCGGCACCTTCCTCAGCCAGCACGCAGGCTGGCGGGCCAGCTTCTGGGCGGTGGACGCGCTGGCCGTACTGGCGCTGCTCGGGGTGCTGTTCGCGGTGCCGAGGCGGCCAGGCGGCCCGTACGCGGGCGTGCGCGCGGAGTTCACCGCGTTCCGCAACCCCCGGGTGTGGGTGGCGCTTTCGACCTCGATGCTGACCCAGGCCGCGATCTTCTGCTGTTTCAGTTATCTGTCCAAGCTGTTCACCGACGTGAGCGGATTCTCCGAGGCGACCGTGCCGCTGCTGCTCACCCTGTTCGGGGTCGGCTGCTTCGCGGGCAGCCTCGTCGGCGGCCGGTTCGCCGACCGCCATCTGCTGCCGAACCTGTACGGCGGGATCGCGGCGATGGCCGTCGTGCTCGCCGTCCTCACGGTGACCGCGCACAGCCGGGTGGCGACCGTGGCGACGATCCTGGCGTTCGGACTGACCGCGTTCTCGATCAACCCGGCGCTCCAGGCGCAGGTGATGCGGGAGGCGGGCGACGCGCCGACCCTCGCGACCACCACCAACACCTCCGCCTTCAACCTGGGGAACACCATCGGCCCCTGGGTCGGCGGCAGCGTGATCGGCGCGGGCCTCGGCTACACGGCGCCGGTCTGGTCCGGCGCGCTGCTCGCGGTCGCGGGGCTCGGCACGGCCCTGCTGTCCGGGGTGCTCCAGCGCCGTGCGGCGGCCGCGCCCGCGAAGCCGGCGGCCTCGGTACCGGTGACCACGCCATGACGGCGCGCGGGCCCGGCGCCCGCGCCCTCAGTGCGCGTCGGTCAGGGCGCGTCCGTCAGTGCGCGTCCGTCAGTGCGCGTCCGTCAGGCTCAGCAGATTGCCGAGCAGCCCCGGGAAGCGCCGCTCGAAGTCCGGCCGCAGCCGCAGCAGCATCCCGGTCCCGGTGCTGCGCTGCAGGATCAGCCCCGCCTCCCTGAGCACCTTCCAGTGGTACGAGCGGGTGGACTTGGCGCCCGGCAGGTCGAGCGTCGTACAGGCCACCTCGGCGTCCGGTGTACGGGCCAGCACGACCACCACGCCACGGCGGTGCCGGTCGGCCAACGCCGCGTACACGGAGTCGAGTTCGACGCTGTCCAGCGCCGGGTGGAACAGCTCGACGGGCATCGGGGACCTCTCGGTTTCGGGAAGTTGACATATGCGTGACGGCACGCCGGGAAACGTTGCGGAACACGTGCCACCGGTGCCTAAGGTAGCTCGGTACGAAAATTTTCGAACCCCCCTCTAGGAGTACGGACATGACCACCGCCCAGCCGGTCATCGCAGTCCTCGGCACCGGTTTCATCGGCGCCCCCGTCGCCCGCAACCTCGCCAAGGGCGGCTTCACCGTCCGCGCCTGGAACCGCACCGCCGCCAAGGCCGAGGCGCTGGCCGCCGACGGCGTCACGGCCGCCGCCACCCCGGCCGAGGCCGTCGAGGGGGCGGACGTGGTGCTCACCGTCCTCAACGACGGCCCGCGCGTCCTGGAGACCATCAAGGCCGCCGCGCCGGGGCTCGCCAAGGGCACCGTCTGGGTGCAGGTCTCCACCGTCGGCGAGGACGTCGACGAGCTGGCCGCGTTCGCCGCCGAGGCCGGGCTGGTCTTCGTCGACGCCCCCGTGCAGGGCTCCCGGCAGCCCGCCGAGCTGGGCAAGCTGGTCGTCCTGGCCGCCGCGCCGGAGGCCGTACGGCCCACCGTGCAGCCGCTGTTCGACCTCATCGGCGCCCGCACGGTCTGGGTCGGCGAGGACGGCGCCACCGGTGCGGCCAGCCGCCTGAAGCTGGTCCTCAACGTCTGGGTGGGCGCGCTCACCCACGGCGTCGGCGAGGCCCTCGCGCTGGCCGGCGGGCTCGGCGTGGACCCGGCGCACTTCGTGGACGTGGTCTCCGGCGGCCCGCTCGACAACGGGTTCTTCCAGGGCAAGGCGGCGGCGATCCTGGGCGAGAACTGGACCCCGCAGTTCTCCGTGGACAACTCCGAGAAGGACGCCCGGATCGTCCTTGACGCGGCCGAGCGGGTCGGCGTCCGGCTGGACACCACCGAGGCCGGGCACCGCCGCTTCCAGCGCGCCGCCGCCCAGGGCCACGGCGACAAGGACATGGCCGCGGGCTGGTTCGCCAGCTTCGACGCGTAACGGCGCACGAGGCGGACGACACGAGTCGGACAACGGGAACAAGGCAGCGGGGAGCAAGGGTGTTCCGGGAACGGGTGAGTGTCCTCGTCGTCGGCGGCGGTCCGGTCGGACTGCTGCTCGCGGGCGAGCTGGCGCTGCAGAACGTCGACACACTGGTGGTCGAGCGGGACGAGCGGGTGCGGGACAGCCCGCGCGCGGGCACCCTGCACGCGCGCAGCGTGCAGTCGCTGCTGCGGCGCGGCATCCTGCGGCTGCCCCGGCCGGGGCGGCTCGACCTGTGGCAGCGCTCCGGCTTCCACTTCGGCGGGCTGCCGCTGCTCACCATCAGCACCCCGACGGCCGAGGGCCCGCCGCTGCACAACCAGCCGCAGTCCTCCCTGGAGGCGGCCTTCGAGGGCCGGGCCAGGGCGCTCGGCGCCGAGGTCAGGCGCGGCCTGCGGGTGACCGGGCTGACCGAGCGGCCGGACGGCGTGACCGTCGGGTTCACCGCCACCGACGGCAGCACCGGCACCGTGACGGCGGACTACGTGGTGGGCTGCGACGGCGCCCGCAGCACCGTCCGGGAGCTCGCCGGGTTCCCGGTCACCACCACCCCGCCCTCGTTCAGCGGGGTGATCGGCCTGGTCAGGCTGCTCGACCCGGCGGACGCGCCGGGCGGCTGGGCGCGCGGCCCGCACGGCTCGACGCTGATCAACGTCAACCCGCGCGGCTTCAGCCGGGTCCTCACGCACGACTTCGAGCGGCCGTTCCCGGACCGGAGCCGTCCGGTCACCCTGGCGGAGCTGCGGTCCACCGCCGAGCGGGTGCTCGGCCGTGAACTGCCCATGCGGGAGCTGGCGTACGGGTCACGGTTCAGTGACTTCACCCGGGTCGCCGACGTCTACCGCTCCCCCGGTCTCGTGGACGGCACGGGCGGCGGTACGGACGGCGGTACGGGCCACGGCCGGGTGCTGCTCGCCGGTGACGCGGCGCACGTGCACGCGCCGCTCGGCGGGCAGGGTCTCAACACCGGTCTCCAGGACGCCTTCAACCTGGGCTGGAAGCTGGGTCTGGTGGCCCGCGGCGACGCCCCGGACGAACTGCTCGACAGCTATGGGCGGGAGCGGCGGCCGGTGGCCCAGGCGGTGGCCGCCAACACCCGGGCGCAGGCGGCCCTGATGGACCCAAGGCCCGAACAGGAGCCGCTGCGCGCCTACTTCGCCCGGCTGATGGACGTGCCGGAGGCGCGGGCGGCGACGGCGGACGAGATCAGCGGGCAGAGCGTGCGCTACGCCCGCCCCGGCACCGATCCCCTCACCGGCACGTTCCTGCCCAACCACACCTTCCTCACCGCCGAAGGCCCGGTGAGCACGGCCGAGTTGCTGAGCGACGCCACTCCCCTGCTGCTGCTCGCCGAGGACGTGACGACGGTGCCGAACGAGCTGCTCGCCGACTGGCCGGACCGGCTGCGGACGGTACGGGTCGCGCCCACCGACGCCGAGGGCGCCGCGCTCGGCTGGCGGGCGGTGCTGTGCCGCCCGGACGGCTATCTGGCGTGGGCGGCGGGCGCCCTGGAGCCGGACCCGGCCGAGCTCGCCGGGGAACTGGCGCGCTGGCTGGGCCCGGCCGGTCCGGGAGCGGTGCCCCGGGGGCAGCTGCCGCTAGGCGGTGTCTTCAAATGATCACCGTTGATGGACCATGGTGTCGTGATACGTCGACATGAACTGACGGATGCTGAGTGGGACTTCGTCCGGC
>NZ_JBIVFL010000016.1:0-201624 GCF_044748125.1 Streptomyces sp. NPDC090025
CCTCGTACCGGGCGTACTCGGACGATCCCGACAACGCGGCGAGCGCGCGTGCCAGGCGTCGCGGGGCAGGCGGGACTTTCGCAACACGCCCTAGGACCGGGTCCGGGCGGGCAGGCCCGACGGCAGGGTCGCCGTCACCACGTACGCGCCGTGCTCCTCGCGGGCGTGCAGGGTGCCGCCCATGCTGGTGACGCGCTCGGCCATGGAGAACAGGCCGGTGCCGGTGGAGACCGGGGCGCGGTCGGGCGGGGTCTGGGCGAGCGGGTTGCGGACCTCGACGCGCAGACAGCCGTCGGCGAGGCCGATGGTGACGGTGACCGGCAGGCCGGGGGCGTGCTTGGCGGCGTTCGTCAGGCACTCCTGGACCACCCGGTGCACCGCCGTCTGGCGCAGCGGTGACAGCGCCTTCGTCTCCTCGGCGACGGTGAGGTCGACCGGGCTGCCCATCCGCTCGGTCTCCTCGGCGAGCGCGGCGAGCCCTTCGAGGCCGGGGGTGGCGGACGCGTCGCCGCGTCGCACGATGGTCTCGTTCAGCATGTGGTGGGCGCGTCTCGCGGTGTCGGCGAGCTCCTCGAACTCCTGCTGGTGCGCCTCTCCCCTGGCCCGGACGGCGAGCACCTCGGCCCGGACCGCGAGCACGGTCAGTTCCCGGCCGACCAGGTCGTGGACGTCCCGGCCGACCGAGATCCGCTCGTCCTGGACGGCCTGCCGGGCGGCGGCCTCGCGGCGCTGCACCTCCAGGGCGTGCACCAGGTCGTGGCGGTGGGCGGCGATGCCGACACCGGCCGCGAGGAAGCCGATCGGCAGCACCAGGCTGAGGAAGTCGCTGAGGGTCTCGCCGTGCCGGGCGGGCCAGCCGGGCGTGTTGAAGTAGCCGTACGCGGCGGCGACGTACAGCAGGGTGGCGAGCACGGCGACCCGGCGGCCCCGGAACCGGCCGAGCGAGTAGAGCGCGAACTGGACCATGGTCAGTTCGTGCAGCCAGCCCATCAGGACGATCGCCACGACGAACGGCACCCAGGGCAGCCTGCGGCGCAGCACCAGGGTCGCGGCACCGGCGGCGAGGACCAGGGTGGCGGTGATCCCGCTCAGCGAGTTGTCCTCGCGGGCGAGTCCCGGCACGTCCAGGACCATCAGGCCGAACGCGCTGAGCGCGGTCACCACGTCCATGGCCCGGGGCGACACCGCCCACCGGTCCACGCAGCGGCGCAGTGCGGCGGCGGTGGAGGCGGTGGGAAGCGGAATCATGGAGTCCATCATCCCGGGTCTTTCGTCCCTACGCCGAGGACCTGAAGTCCCGTCTGATGTGACATCGGGCACTTTGTCCTTATTACTGTTTCACTCGGACATGTGCGAGAAGTCCCCCAGGAGCAGCTGACCCTCACCGCCGCCGTCCTCGACGCGCTCCCCCAGGCCGCCATGCTCGTCGACGCCGACCAGCGGATCGTCCGGGTGAACCGGCGCTTCATCACCCTGATGCGGCTCCCCGCCGACCTCGACGTCTCGCTCGGCGCCAGCCGCGACCGGCTGCGCGAACACCTCACCGGGATGATCGACAGCCCCGAGCAGCGACAGCGCTTCCTGACGGAGAGCGCCACCGGCGCCCCCATCACCCGGATCGCCGACTACCACCTGCACGACGGCCGCACCCTGCGCCGCCGCCGCACCCGGGTCCTGGAGGGCGAGCGGTTCGTCGGCCATCTGTGGCTGGTCGAGGACATCACCCGGGAGCGGGAGGCCGAGGAGACCCTGTACGAGGAGGTCCGCACCCTCGCCGCACTCGCCGACGACCGGGCCGCCTTCGCCGCCCGCGCCCTGCACGAACTGCGCACCCCGCTCGCCACCGTGCTGAGCCTCGCCGAACTGCTGCTCGACCCGGCGGGCGGCTCGCTCACCGAGGAACAGGCCGACTTCGTCCTCGCCATCCGCCGCAACGCCCACCGGATGCGGGTGCTGACCGAGAACCTGCCGACCGCCGCCGCCGGGCCGTACCGCGTCGAACCCCGCTTCGGCGAGATCCTGGTCCACGAGCTGATCGACCAGGTGGCCCTGGAGGCGCTCCAGCGGTCCGGCGACTCCGGCCCGTACATCGCCGCCGAATGCCCGACCGGCGGCCCGCCGCTGGTCGCGGACGGGGTGCTGCTCACCGGCGCCCTGGAGGAGCTGGTCGCCAACGCGATGCGGTTCACCCCCGACGACGGCCGGGTCGAGATCATCGGCCGGCCGGACGGCGACCACTGGACCCTCCAGGTGCGCGACACCGGCATCGGCGTGCCGCTCGCCTACCAGGACGAGATCTTCGACGCCTTCGTCCGCGCCCCCAACGCCCGCCGCGGCGGCTTCCCCGGCACCGGCCTCGGCCTCGCCAACGCCCTGGACGCGGTCCGGCTGCACGGCGGCACGATCACCGTCCGGGACCGCGAGAACAACCAGGGCACGGTGTTCACCGTACGGCTGCCGGTGGCGGGCCCCGGCGGCGCGCGGCCGGAGACCACGGCGGAGGGCGCGGCCGACGACGGAACCGGGCCGGAGGACGGCGAGGGGGCCGGTGCGGGTGCGGGTGCGGAGGGCGGCGGGCCCGGATGACCCGGCTGCTGGTCGTCGAGGACGACCCCGACCTCTCGCTCGCCCTGCGCGTCCTGCTCACCCGCAGCGGCTACGAGATCACCCTCGCCGCCGACGGCCGCGAGGCCCTGCGCCGCCTCTTCGCCGAGCGGCCCGCCCTGATGGTGCTCGACCTGCTGCTGCCCGGGCTCGACGGCTGGGAGGTGCTCGACCGCACCCGGGACATGAGCGACCTGCCCGTCCTGGTCCTGTCCGGCCTCGGCGGCGTCGACGACCGGGTCCGCGGGCTGCGCTCCGGCGCCGACGACTACCTGGTGAAACCCTTCGCGCAGGCCGAGCTGCTCGCCCGGGTCGAAGCGCTGCTGCGCAGGACCGGGCCGGGCCACTGGGCGGGCGAGGCCGTCGAGGAGGACATGCGGCTGGTCCCCGAACGCCGCTCCGCCCTCTGGCACGGCACCGAGATCCGGCTCAGCGACATCGAGTACCGGCTGCTCCAGCTCCTGGTCCGCAACCGGGGCCGGGTGGTCACCACCGAACAGCTGCTCGACCAGGTGTGGGACGACTCCACGGCGATCGGCCGCGACCGGGTGAAGTTCGCGGTGCTCCGGCTGCGCCGTAAGCTGCGGTACGCGGGCGGCCCGCACGCGCCCGACCCGATCGACGCGGTACGGGGCCTGGGCTACCGCTACGACAACGGCCCCGCCGCCGGAAACGGAGCCGGGTGACGGGGCCGGGTGAGCGACCGGGGTGACGGGGAACACCCCGCCGCCGGGACCAAAGTCCCGGCCATCCACCCATCAGGTCCCGAAATCGGACAAAGCAACCGTTCCGCAACCGAGCACCACCGGAGCGGGCGACCGAGGCCCGGCACCTTCGAAGCATGAACAGCCTCCCCGCCCGCAGTGTCGCCGTCGTCCTCGGTACCCGCCCCGAACTCGTCAAGCTCGCCGAGCTGATCCGGGTGCTCGGTCCGGCCGCCCGGGTCGTCCACACCGGCCAGCACTACGACGAGGAACTCTCCGGTGGCTTCCTGGCCGAGCTCGGACTGCCCGATCCCGAATACCTGACCGGCGTCGGCGGACAGCCCCGCGCCGTCCAGATCGCCGCCGCGCTGCACGGCCTCGACGAGCTGTTCGCCGCCGAGCCGCCGCTCGCCGTCGTCGTCCAGGGCGACACCAACGCGGCCCTGTCCGGCGCGCTCGCCGCCAACGCCCGCGACCTGCCGCTCGTGCACGTCGAGGCGGGGCTGCGCAGCCACGACCGGGCCATGCCCGAGGAGCACAACCGGGTGCTCATCGACCGGCTCGCCGACGTGCTGTGCGCGGCCACCCCGGACAACCGGGAGCTGCTGCTCGCCGAGGGCGTCGCCGCCGAGCGGATCGTCGTCACCGGCAACCCGGTCGTCGAGGCGGTCCGCGACCACCTGCCGGCCGCCGCCACCCGCGCCGCGCTGCTCGACGCGCACGGCCTCACCGCCGACGGCTACGTCCTGGCGACCGTGCACCGCCCGGAGAACACCGACGACGAGACCGCGCTCACCGCCGTCCTCACCGAGCTCGCCGGGCTCGCCCGCGAACTCCCCGTCGTCGTCCCGCTGCACCCGCGCACCCGGGCCCGGATCGAGTCGGCGGGCCTCGCCCACCTGCTCGACGGCCTCACCGTGCTGCCCCCGGCCGGTTACGGCACCTTCCTGGCGCTCGCCCGGCACGCGGCCCTGCTCGTCTCCGACTCCGGCGGCATCCAGGAGGAGACCACGGTGCTCGGCCGCCCGCTGGTGGTCGTCCGCAACTCCACCGAACGCCCCGAGTCCCTCGCCGACTTCGCCGAGCTCGTCGATCCCGGCCCGGCCATCGGCACCGCCGCCCGCCGCCGCCTCGCCGAGGGCCCCGGCGGTCTGCGCCAGCTGGCCGCGCTGCCCAGCCCGTACGGCGACGGCACCGCGTCCCGCCGGATCGCCGAGCTGATCGCGGGCCTGGCGTACGGCGGAGCGGTGGACGGCGGGACGGTGCGGACCGCACCGGCCCAGCAGCTCGCCGCGTGACCGCCTGGCCGCCTGATGACCTGGCCGTCTGACGGCCCCCCACGGCCTGGCGGCCCGCCCCCGCGCCGCCCCCGCAGCGCTCGCGCCCTGCCCGCGCGCCCCTGAACGTCCCCTCCCGCTCCGCCCCCGCGGCGAACCCCCCACGGAGATTCGATGGACCTCCACCTCCTCCTCTACGTCTTCCCGTTCCTCCTCCTCGCCGGATTCCTCGTGTACTGGGCCGGTGCCCGCCACTCCTACGCGCGCCGCGAGCCCGCCCGCCCCGGCGACCCCGGCGCGTTCGACTGGCACTTCTTCGTGCCGTGCCGGGACGAGGAGGCCGTGATCGCGACGACCGTGACCCGGCTGCGGTCCGACTTCGAGCGGTCCCACGTCTGGGTCATCGACGACGCGAGCGACGACCTGACCGCTCCGATCGTCACCGCCCTCGCCGGGCGCGACCCGCACGTCCACCTGGTCTCGCGGCGCCGCCCCGACGCCCGGATCGGCAAGGGCGCCGCGCTCAACTCCGCGTACGAGGCACTGAACACCCACCTCGGCGAGCGCCCGGACGTCGACCGCGCCCGCGTCGTCGTCTGCGTCGTCGACGCCGACGGCCAGGTCGGGCCCGACGCGCTCGGCCACGTCAGCGGCCCCGACGGCTTCGGCGACCCCGAGATGGGCGGCGTGCAGATCGGCGTCCGGATGCGCAACGTCGACGACGAGCGCCCGCTGCCCGACCGCGGCCGCCTCGCCAACGCGTACGCCCGGCTCCTGATCCGGATGCAGGACGCCGAGTTCGCCGTCTCCAACACCGCCATGCAGCTGCTGCGCCGCCGCACCGGCTCGGTCGGCCTCGGCGGCAACGGGCAGTTCACCCGGCTCACCGCGCTGGACCGGATCGCCGCCGCCGAACGGCGGCCGTGGCAGCAGGACGCGCTCCTGGAGGACTACGAACTCGGCCTGCACATGCGGCTCGCCGGATACGACGTCACCCACATCGCCGACACCTGGGTCTCCCAGGAGGCGCTGCCGTACACCCGCCGCTTCCTCACCCAGCGCACCCGCTGGGCGCAGGGCAACATCGCCTGCGTCCGCTACACCGGCCGGATCGTCGGCTCGCGCCACTACAAGGCGCGCGGGGTCCTGGAGTCGCTGTACACGTTCTTCCAGCCGATCGCCCACCTGGCGACGCTGCTCCTGACCGCCGTCATGCTGGGGTCGCTGGTGTTCGGCGGCGGCGTGCGCGAGGTGCTGTTCACCGCGTGGCCGCTGGTGCTCGGGCTCGCCGTGGTGTCGATCCTGCCGTTCCTGCTGTGGGGCCCGGTCTACCGCAAGGAGTTCGCGCCCGACCGCTCCCGGCTGACCGGCCTTGCGTGGGGCTTCGCCCTGTGGCTGTACGCGTACCACCTGTTCTGGGTGTCGGCGCGCGGCTTCGTCCGGCTGCTGCGCGGCCGCACCGGCTGGGCGAAGACCCGCCGCAACGCGGAGACGGCGGGCGTCGGCCCGATCGCCACGGAGTCCTGACCCGGACCCGCGTGGGCACATGCGGAGGGGCCCGGTACCGCAGCTGCGGTACCGGGCCCCTTCGTCGTACGCGGCTACGCCTGCGGCAGGCCGTCGAGCTGGGCCTGGATGCGGGCGATGTCCTCGTCCGCCTTGGCCAGGCGGCCCTTGATCTTGTCCACGACGTTGTCGGGGGCCTTCGCCAGGAACGCCTCGTTGCCGAGCTTGGCCTCGGCCTGCGCCTTCTCCTTCTCGGCGGCGGCCAGGTCCTTGGCGAGCCGCTTGCGCTCGGCGGCCACGTCGATGGTGCCGGACAGGTCGAGCGCGACCGTCGCCCCGGCGACCGGCAGGGAGGCGGTGGCGGCGAACGCCTCGCCCTCCGGCTGGAGGCGGAGCAGCTGACGGATGGCCGCCTCGTGCGGGGCGAGCGCGGTGCCGTCGAGGCTGAGGCGGGCCGGGACCTTCTGGCCGGGCTGGAGACCCTGGTCCGAGCGGAACCGGCGGACTTCGGTGACGACCCGCTGGACGAGCTCGATCTCCTTCTCCGCGGCTTCGTCGCGGAACCCGGAGTCCTTCGGCCACTCGGCGATGACGACCGACTCGCGGCCCGTCAGCGTGGTCCACAGGGTGTCCGTGACGAACGGGACGATCGGGTGCAGCAGGCGCAGCATCACGTCCAGGACCTCGCCGAGGACCCGGCCGGAGACCTTGGCCTGCTCGCCGCCCGCGAAGAACGTCGTCTTCGACAGCTCGACGTACCAGTCGAAGACCTCGTCCCACGCGAAGTGGTAGAGGGTGTCGCTGAGCTTGGCGAACTGGTAGTCCTCGTAGAGCGCGTCGACCTGCGCGACGGTCGTGTTGAGGCGCGACAGGATCCATCGGTCCGTCGCCGACAGCTCCTCGGCCGGGGGCAGTTCGCCCTCGATCGTGGCACCGTTCATCAGCGCGAAGCGGGTCGCGTTCCAGATCTTGTTGGCGAAGTTGCGGGACGCCTTGACCCAGTCCTCGCCGATCGGGACGTCGACGCCCGGGTTGGCACCGTTGGCCAGGGTGAAGCGGACGGCGTCCGAGCCGTACTGGTCCATCCAGTCCAGCGGGTTGACCACGTTGCCGAACGACTTCGACATCTTCTTGCCGTTCTGGTCACGGACCATGCCGTGCAGCGCGATGGTGTGGAACGGCGGGGTGCCGTCCATCGCGTAGAGGCCGAACATCATCATCCGGGCGACCCAGAAGAAGAGGATGTCGTAGCCGGTGACCAGGACGGAGTTCGGGTAGAACTTCGCGAGGCTGTCGGTCTGCTCCGGCCAGCCGAGCGTGGAGAACGGCCACAGGCCGGAGGAGAACCAGGTGTCGAGGACGTCGGTGTCCTGGTACCAGCCCTCGCCGGCCGGGGGCTGCTCGTCCGGTCCGACGCAGACGACCTCGCCGTTCGGGCCGTACCAGACCGGGATCCGGTGACCCCACCACAGCTGCCGCGAGATGCACCAGTCGTGCAGGTTGTCGACCCAGTCGAAGTACCGCTTCTCCATCTCCTGCGGGTGAATCTTGACCTTGCCGTCGCGGACCGCGTCACCGGCGGCCTTCGCGAGCGGGGCGACCTTGACCCACCACTGCATGGAGAGGCGGGGCTCGATCGTGGTCTTGCAGCGCGAGCAGTGGCCGACGGAGTGGGTGTACGGCCGCTTCTCGGCGACGATCCGGCCGTCGGCGCGCAGCGCGGCGACGATCGCGGAGCGGGCCTCAAGACGGTCCAGACCCTGGAAGGGGCCGTGGACGGTGATGACCGCGTGCTCGTCCATGACGGCGATCGACGGGAGGTCGTGCCGCTGGCCGATCTCGAAGTCGTTCGGGTCGTGGGCGGGGGTCACCTTGACGGCGCCGGTGCCGAACGACGGGTCGACGTGCGTGTCGGCGACGACCGGGATGCGGCGGCCGGTGAGCGGCAGCTCGATCTCGGTGCCGACGAGGTGGCGGTAGCGCTCGTCGTCCGGGTGGACGGCGACCGCGGTGTCGCCGAGCATCGTCTCGGCGCGGGTGGTGGCGACGACGATCTGTGCGTCCCCCTCGCCGTAGCGGATGGAGACGAGCTCACCGTCGTCGTCCTGGTACTCGACCTCGATGTCGGAGATCGCGGTCAGGCAGCGCGGGCACCAGTTGATGATGCGCTCTGCGCGGTAGATCAACTCGTCGTCGTAGAGCTTCTTGAAGATGGTCTGGACAGCCTGCGACAGGCCCTCGTCCATGGTGAAGCGCTCACGGGACCAGGCGACGCCGTCGCCGAGCCGGCGCATCTGGCCGGAGATCTGGCCGCCGGACTCGGCCTTCCACTTCCAGACGCGCTCGACGAACGCCTCGCGGCCCAGGTCGTGGCGGGACTTGCCCTCCTTGGCGAGCTCGCGCTCGACGACGTTCTGGGTGGCGATACCGGCGTGGTCCATGCCCGGCTGCCACAGCGTCTCGAAGCCCTGCATGCGCTTGCGGCGGGTCAGGGCGTCGATGAGGGTGTGCTCGAAGGCGTGGCCCAGGTGGAGCGAGCCGGTGACGTTCGGCGGCGGGATGACGATGGTGTACGGAGGCTTCTCGCTGTTCTCGTCCGCCTCGAAGTAACCCCGCTCCACCCAGCGCTCGTACAGCGGCCCCTCTACCTCGGCCGGGACGTACTGGGTCGGCAGTTCGGTGGTGGGCGCTGTCTGCTGCTGAGTGTTCTCGGTCACGGGCCCAGTTTAGGGGTGTCCGGGTCCTGTCCTGAAACGCGATTGTTCGGTAACGGTGTGCCCCCCACCGCCCCGGGCGGTCGGGGCTTCCGACAGGATGTTCGGCAGGCATAAACATCTTGTGAGGGGAACCTGTCGATGAGCTACAACCAGCCGGGCCCGTACGGCGGCCAGCCGAATCCGTACGGCCAGCCGCAGCAGCCCGGGCCCTACGGCCAGCCGAACCCCTACGGCCAGCCGCAGGCCCCGCAGCCGGGCTACGGCTACCCGCAGCAGGCCCCGCAGGGCGTCCCGCCGCAGGCCCCCCAGCAGCCCGGCCCGTACGGCTACCCCCAGCAGGCCCCCCAGCAGCCGAACCCCTACGGCCAGCCCCCGCAGCAGCCCCCGTACGGCGCCCCGCAGGGCCCGGGCGGCTACCTGCCGCCGCCGCCCGCGCCGAAGAAGTCGAAGGCGGGCTGGATCATCGGTGGTGTCGCGGTGGTGGCGGCGGTCGCGGTGGGCGCGTACTTCGTGCTCGGCGGGGGCGGCGGTGCGAGCGTCGCGGACGACGGCCCGCACAAGCTGATCACCCCGGAGACCGTGCTCGGCGAGTACAAGAAGAGCCCGGACACCAAGAAGCAGTCGGAGGACGACGACTTCCTCAAGGACGCCGAGAAGAACGGCGTCAAGAACGCCAAGAAGGTCGACGCCGGATACCAGGTGAAGGACGCGGCCAACCCGCTCGGCGGGAAGCTGCTCCAGTTCGGCGGCGTCTACGGCCAGATCGACGACCCGGAGGCGGTCGTGGACGGCGTCTTCGCGACGATGAAGGCCGAGGCCGCGAAGAGCAAGGACGGCGAGACCGAACTCATCGGCAGCCCGCAGGCGTTCACCCCGGCCGGCCTCGACGGCGCGATCCTGAAGTGCCAGCAGATGAAGAGCAAGCCGGAGACCGGTGACACGAGCCCCGGCCCGAAGGAGTTCACCATGTCGGTGTGCGTGTGGGGCGACCACAGCACCCTCGGCTTCACGCTTCCGCTCGACATGGCGTCCATGCTGACCGGCAAGGGCAGTTCGATGGACGACGCGGCGGCCATCACCGCCAAGCTCCGCAAGGAAGTCCGCGTCAAGGCCTGATCCCGCGGGCCGAAGGATTGGCCGCCCGCCGCGTCGGGCGGGCGGCCTCGACCCGCTAGGGGGCCCGCGTGCAGGCCGTACTGGCGTGGTTGGGATTGACGCCGATGGCCATGAGGCTTCCGAGACACACGGTGTGCCCGGTCGGCACGTCCGCACCCTTCTGGCAGGCGGCCTTCACCTTCGGGCCCACCAGGTATCCCACGCTGCGCAAGTAGCTCTCGCACTGCGCAGGTGTCGCCTGGGCGGATGTCGCGGTCACCATCGGAATCACGGCGGCGGTCGTGGTGAGAAATGCCGCCGCGAGCAGCCTCTGGATCTTCGTTGTCATTGTGGTCCCCTTCGCTGTCCGTGATGCGAACGTGTCGCCCGTGCCTCGAACGAGATCATCGCGGTGGTCACGGACCAAGGGTTGTCGACGGCTCCGTCCGGATTCGAACGAAGTCTGGCCACACAGCAGTGCCCCGCCGGGTCTCCCGGCGGGGCACTCGCGTGTGAAGGGGTGGCCCGGCTACGGGCCTTCGCTCAGGCCGACTTCTCGTGCCTGCCGTCGTTCTTCACGATCCTCGGCACCAGCGTCGGGTTCACGTTGTCCCGGACCACGTCCGCCGTGATCACCACGCGCGCCACGTCCTTGCGGGACGGCACCTCGTACATCACCGACTGGAGGACCTCCTCCATGATCGCGCGCAGCCCGCGCGCGCCGGTGCCGCGGAGGATGGCCTGGTCGGCGATGGCCTCCAGGGCCGGGCGGTCGAAGTCCAGCTCGACGCCGTCGAGTTCGAACAGGCGCTGGTACTGCTTCACCAGCGCGTTGCGCGGCTCGACCAGGATCTTGAGGAGCGCCTCGCGGTCCAGGTTGTGCACCGAGGTGATGACGGGCAGCCGGCCGATGAACTCGGGGATCATCCCGAACTTCACCAGGTCCTCCGGCATGACCTCCTGGAACTGGTCGCTCGCCTCGATCTCGCGCTTGGAGCGGATGGTCGCCCCGAAGCCGATGCCCTTGGCGCCCGCCCGCGACTCGATGATCTTCTCCAGGCCGGCGAAGGCGCCGCCCACGATGAAGAGCACGTTCGTCGTGTCGATCTGGATGAACTCCTGGTGGGGGTGCTTCCGGCCGCCCTGCGGCGGGACGGAGGCGGTGGTGCCCTCCAGGATCTTCAGCAGGGCCTGCTGCACGCCCTCGCCGGAGACGTCGCGCGTGATCGACGGGTTTTCGCTCTTACGGGCGACCTTGTCGATCTCGTCGATGTAGATGATGCCGGTCTCGGCCTTCTTGACGTCGTAGTCCGCGGCCTGGATCAGCTTGAGCAGGATGTTCTCGACGTCCTCGCCGACATAGCCCGCCTCCGTCAGCGCGGTGGCGTCGGCGATGGCGAACGGCACGTTCAGCATCCGGGCCAGGGTCTGCGCGAGCAGCGTCTTGCCGGAGCCGGTCGGGCCGAGCAGCAGGATGTTGGACTTCGCCAGCTCGATGGCGTCTTCCCGGCTCTGCCCGCCGCCGTTCTCACCGGCCTGGACGCGCTTGTAGTGGTTGTAGACCGCCACCGAGAGGGCCTTCTTCGCGGGCTCCTGCCCGACGACGTACCCCTCCAGGAACTCGTAGATCTCGCGGGGCTTGGGAAGTTCCTCCCAGCGCACCTCGCTCGTCTCGGCGAGTTCCTCTTCGATGATCTCGTTGCAGAGGTCGATGCACTCGTCGCAGATGTACACACCGGGTCCCGCGATGAGCTTCTTCACCTGCTTCTGGCTCTTTCCGCAGAACGAGCACTTGAGCAGATCGCCGCCATCACCGATGCGTGCCACGAGGTGCTTCCCCTTCGCCTGGGAGTGCTTGGTTCAGCGACTCCTGGTGCCTCATATTCGACGGTACCTTGCCGGGCCCCCCGTTCGGGCCCCCCTTGGCACGGTTCACATGGACCGGATTCGGCCACACCTGCCGTGCCAAGGGAAGGTCGGGCGTCAGACCGACGCGCCCGCCGTGCTCTTACGGGTGGAGATGATCTGGTCGATCAGACCGTAGGCCAGGGCGTCCTCGGCCGTCAGGATCTTGTCGCGCTCGATGTCCTCGCGGATCTTCTCGATCGGCGTGGTCGAGTGCTTGGCCAGCATGGTCTCCAGCTGGTCACGCATGCGCAGGATCTCCTTGGCCGCGATCTCCAGGTCGGAGAGCTGCTCACGGCCGGTGCCGCCGGACGGCTGGTGGATCAGCACGCGGGCGTTCGGCAGGGCCATCCGCTTGCCGGGGGTGCCGGCGGCGAGCAGCACGGCCGCGGCGGACGCCGCCTGGCCCATGCAGACCGTCTGGATGTCCGGCTTCACGAACTGCATCGTGTCGTAGATGGCGGTCAGCGCGGTGAAGGAGCCACCGGGGCTGTTGATGTAGATCGAGATGTCGCGGTCCGGGTCCATCGACTCCAGGCACAGCAGCTGCGCCATGACGTCGTTGGCGGAGGCGTCGTCGATCTGCACGCCGAGGAAGATCACGCGCTCCTCGAAGAGCTTCGCGTACGGGTCGTACTCACGCACGCCCTGCGAGGTGCGCTCCACGAAGCGCGGCACGACGTAGCGGTTGTCCATCGGCGCGCCGGTGTAGAGGCCGCTCGCGGAGAAATTGTTCTGCATCTGGGTGTTCACCGTCCTGGTGGCGTTCGGCGGGGGGCTGGGGCGTGGCTGCGGGCTGCCGGGGCTAGGCGCCCGTGCCGCCGCCGCCCGGAACACCCGCGGCGTGCGTGATGATGTCGTCGATGAGGCCGTAGTCCTTGGCCTCCTCCGCGGTGAACCAGCGGTCGCGGTCGCCGTCGCGGATGATCGCCTCGACAGTCTGGCCGGAGTGGTGCGCGGTGATCTCGGCCATGCGCTTCTTGGTGCGCAGCAGGTACTCGGCCTGGATCTTGATGTCGGAGGCGGTGCCGCCGATGCCGGCGGAGCCCTGGTGCATCAGGATGTCGGTGTTCGGCAGCGCGAAGCGCTTGCCGGGGGTGCCGCCGGTGAGCAGGAACTGCCCCATGGAGGCCGCCATGCCCATACCGATGGTGACGACGTCGTTGGGGATGTACTGCATGGTGTCGTAGACGGCCATGCCGGCCGTCACCGAGCCACCGGGGCTGTTGATGTACAGGTAGATGTCCTTGCTCGGGTCAGCGGCGAGGAGGAGCATCTGGGCGGTGATCTTGTTGGCGATCTCGTCGTCGACCTGCTGGCCGAGGAAGATGATGCGCTCGCCGAGCAGCCGGTTGTAGACATGGTCGCCGAGGCCGCCACCGATGGACGGCTCACCCGCGGCGTAAGGCTTCAGATTCGTCACGTATCCACCTGCTCGTCTCCGACGGCCCCGGGCCGTCTCGCGTCTCGTTCCGAGGGCAGTGCCCCCGTATTCATGGACCCTAACGCGCAGGTAGGACAACGCCATCCCGGTTCCCGAACTGTTCGCTGGGAGCGCAAGGTAGTTGGGGGCGCATGAACGCGCCGGGGGCCGCCCGGGCGGGCCTCCGCGGGCCTCGGGGCGGGCCCCTATGCCCACGGGCCCGGGCGCACCGCGTGGTGCGTCCGGGCCCGTGGCAGGGTGCTTCCGGGGACTTACTTGTCCTCGGCGACCTCGGCCTCGCCGGTGACGGCCTCGACCGTCTCGGTGGCCTGCTCGTCCTCGTCGGAGAGGTCGACGACCTCGCCGTTGGTGTCGACGACCTTGGCGGCCTCGACGACGACCGCGAGGGCCTTGCCGCGGGCGACCTCGCCGACCAGCATCGGCACCTGGCCGCCCTGGACGACGGCCTGGGCGAACTGGTCGGGGGACATGCCGGAGGAGGCGGCGCGACGCATGAGGTGCTCGGTGAGCTCCTCCTGCTCCACGTTCAGCTTCTCCTGGGAGACCAGCTCGTCGAGCAGGAACTGGGTCTTGATGCCCTTGACCGCCTGCTCCTTGGTCTCGGCGTCGAACTCCTCGACCGTCTTGCCCTGGAACTCGAGGTACTTCTCGAGCGACAGGCCCATCTGGCCGAGCTGGTGGTGCTCCAGGTTGTGCTTGCGGGTGTTGATCTCGTCCTCGAGCAGCTTCTCGGGAACGGGGATCTCCGCGAGCTCCAGGAACTTCTCCAGGACGCGCTCCTGGGCCTGGGTGGCCTGGTCGAACTGCTTCATGTTCTCGAGGCGCTTGCGGCTGTCGGCCTTGAGCTCGTCGAGGGTGTCGAACTCCGACGCCATCTGCGCGAACTCGTCGTCCAGCTCGGGCAGCTCACGGGCGGCGACGGTGATGACCTTGACGGTCACCTCGGCGGCCTTGCCCGCGGCGGAGCCGCCCTTCAGCTCGGAGGTGAAGGTGGCCTCGCCACCGGCCTCCAGGCCGGTCACGGCCTCGTCGATGCCGTCGAGGAGCTCACCGGATCCGATGGTGTACGAGACACCGTCGGCGACGCCGTCGGGCAGCACCTCGCCGTCGACCTTGGCCTCAAGGTCGATGGTGATGACGTCGCCCTCGGCGGCGGCGCGCTCGACCGGGTTGGTGGAGGCGAACCGCTCGCGCAGCTGCTCCACGGACTTCTCGATGTCCTCGTCGGTGACCTCGACGGCGTCGACCTCGACCTCGATGCCGGAGTAGTCCGGGATCTCGATCGTCGGACGGACGTCGACCTCGGCGGTGAAGGACAGCAGCTCGCCGTCCTTCAGCTCCTTGATGTCGACCTCCGGCTGACCCAGCGGGTTCACCTCGGCCTCGTTGACGGCCTCGTTGTAGAACTTCGGGAGGGCGTCGTTGACGGCCTCTTCGAGGACCGCACCGCGGCCGAAGCGCTGGTCGATGACGCGCGCGGGGATCTTGCCCTTGCGGAAGCCCTTGACCGTGACCTGCTGGTTGATCTTCTTGTACGCCGCGTCGAGGCTGTCCTTGAGCTCCTCGAAGGGCACCTCGACAGTGAGCCGAACCCGGGTCGGGTTCAGGGTCTCCACGGCGCTCTTCACGGTTCGGTCTCCTTGGTGGCTGATTCGGTTTCCGGCGGCACCGCCTGAGGCGGTTCCGGCCGATCGGCCCGGTCAGAGAGACACACGGGCACGCAGCTTGCATAGTAACCGCAAGCGGCTTGCCCCCCACAACGTGATCTTGCCTGGTGGTCGGGGTGGCGGGATTTGAACCCACGGCCTTCCGCTCCCAAAGCGGACGCGCTACCAAGCTGCGCCACACCCCGTCGGTGCGACACGTAGGGTACATGGACGGAGACGGTCCGACGCCCCTTGTTTCCAGCGGCGTGCGACCACCCGTGGGAACCCGCTACGATGGCGTCCGTGCCGCGGCCCTGGCCTGCGGCGCACTGCTGTGCGGGCGTAGCTCAATGGTAGAGCCCTAGTCTTCCAAACTAGCTACGCGGGTTCGATTCCCGTCGCCCGCTCCATGTGGCGAGTTGCCTGGTCAGAGCCGGTTTTCCGTGAACGACGGAGACCGGCTCTTTCCGTTCCCGTACCGCCGTGCGCGGGATAACGCGGGATAGCGCGTCAGGAAGTCTCCTCGCCGGGGATGGCTGGTGATCAAGCACCGGCACCCGAAAGGCGCGCGTTCCGTGTCCCCGTCGTCATCGTCGTCCCTGTCCCTCTATCCCGATGCCCCCGCCGACGCGCAGGCGTCCGCCCCGAGGAGCGGCCGGCCTCGCAAGCGCGTCCGCTCGTCCGGCAGCGGCTCCGCCGAGCGACAGAAGTCCGGCCGGTACCGCGCCAGCTACCTGCACCCGGCTACCGGCGAGCGGCACTATGCCCCGGCGACGTTCGCCACCAAGGCGGAGGCTCAGGCGTGGAACCGGCAGCACCTCGCCGCGATCGACCGGGGCGACTGGTTCGACCACGGCAGGGGCGACCGACTTCTGACCGACTACGTGGCTCTGTGGCTGGAAACCAATCCCAAGATCAAGAAGGACTCGACGCGGGAGCTGAACCGGGACGAGGCGAAGCGCTGGATCTTCACGAAGCTGCCCGACCCCGCGACTCCGGGCGGCTGCGTGGAACTCGGCGCGATGACGCTGCGGGAGATCGACCCGGCGACCGTGCGCCGCTGGTACCTGGCCATGCGCACGGCCGTCAAGGCAAGCGCCGTCGCCAGGGCGAGGGCCGTGAAGCCGCGCGAGCACCCGGCTCGCTGGTGGGCGCGCGAGACGGGCCGCGCTGTGAAGTCCTCGGGGCGACTGAGCCCGCTGCTCCTCGCCTCGTGGGCCGAGGCGGGCAGCCCGGTCCAGCCGGCGCCCGAGGCGAAACCGAACGCGGGCGAGGAGGTGGCGGCCCGGGTGTACCGGCTACTGCACGCGGTCATGGCCGCCGCCGTCACGGATGAGCTGATCAAGGACAACCCGTGCAGAATCAAGGGCGCGGGCCAGGCCCCCGAGGTCGACCGCGCGCCGGTCTCCACGGACGAGGTGACGGCCATCGCCCAGAACTATCCGGCCCGCTACCGCGCCGCCGTCTGGTTCGCGGTCTTCACCGCTCTCCGCCCCGGCCAGGTCTTCGCCCTGCGGCGCCGGGACGTCGACCTGAACAACCGTCTCGTGCACGTCGCCCGCGCGGTCGGCAAGGTCCACGGCCGCAAAGGCCACCATTTCAGCACGCCGAAGACCGCCGAGACGGACCGCTGGAAGCGCATCCCCGAGGAACTGGCCGTGATCCTCGCCGCACACATCGACGAGTACGTCGACTCCGAACCTGATGCCCTGCTGTTCTCCACCACACACGGCAACGTCCTTGCCAGCTCCCATCGTTCGACGTTCTTCACTCGGGCGAAGCGGAGGATCAACCGCGAGGATCTGCGCTGGTACGACCTGCGGTCGGCGTCCGCGATGTTCATGTACGGGCAGGGCGCGACCCGCTCCGATGTGAAACGGCATCTCAACCACAGGACCGACGCCGCCGCCGCGAAGTACGAGCGGACGAGCGAGCAGCGGCGGCGGGACCTGATGAGCGGTTTCGGGGCGATGCTGGGGCTGCTTCCGGGCCCCGCCGTTGTGGCGAGCACCACCGCTGGGGACGAGTAGCACCCCATTCCGGCAAGGTGATCGCGCTCCAGAGAGCGGGCAGCGTGACCGCTGCGTCCCCCGCTTGACCGTGCTCGACTCGCGAGAGCCATGGATGTACCGCACGATGTGCTCATGAGCAAGATCACCACAGCGCCGAGCGCGCCCCCGGTCGGGGCTACGCTCGGCGCTGTGGTGCTTCGCGCCTCCGAGGCTGCGCTGGGCACCACCGAGCATTGCCCGTGCCCCGGCAGGGTGGACGTGTTGCACACCATCGCTGTGCACGCCCAGAGAGTCGGCGGCCCGGATCCCTCCGTCGAACCGTTCACCCCGCTGGGGACGTGGGAGAACTACCAGCGGAGGCTCGCCAGACTCAGCGAGCGCATCGCCCGTCTGGAGGCCATCGAGGAAAGCGCTCCGCCCGGCTGGCGCGCCCGTCGCGCGTACTGGCCGCTGCGTGTTCTCGTCGCGCGGGAGCAACGGGCGATCCGGCGTGAACTCTCGGAGATTCGCCGAATCGCGACCGACGACGCGGCAATGGCGCATCGGGTCGAGGCGGAGCAGCTATCCGAGGCCACAGGACTGCCCGTCGCGGTCTGTGCCGTGGTCCGTGTACAGCCTGACCTCATCGATGGCGCCAACCGGCCCCCTGACATGATCGTGAGCCCTCGCCTGATCCGGCGACTCGCACTGGCTGATGCCGTAGAAGCAGCTCGCCACTCCTGGCGAGCGTACGACCGACCACCTGATTTCGCGTGCCCTCTCGAACATCGCGCGCTGAGGAGCAGCATTCAGACGACCGCGCCGCCGAGCAATGGGCTCGGCGCGGTTCGTGCTGCCTAGCTCCCTCGGAGGAGGGGGCACGCGAAAGGGCACGCTGCCCCGACGCGTCCCGCGCTGAACGCCCCATTCGAACCCACCACTGTCCGTCGGAAGGACAGCAGGAATTCGGAAAAGCGTGCCCGGACTGGAACTCGCATGTCTGAGGTCATCACCCCAGCTTCGGCGACAATCCCCGAGCAGGTCTTCAAGAACCCGGATCCGCTGCTCGCGATCAGCGAAGCGGCGGAATACCTCTCGGTCCCTGTGCGCATGGTGCGCAGGCTGAGGGCTCAACGCCGCATCGCGGCCGTGAAGGTGGGCAAGCATGTCCGCTTCCGCGTCTCCGTGCTGGAGGCGTATCTGGCCGAGCAGACCGACCCGGCGCGCGGCTAATGTGCGCGCCGGTGGCGCCGGGCGCGGTATCGCGCCCGGCCGCCCTCCGTCCCGTGACGGGAGGTGGGGAGCGTGCCCTACGCGCTGCTCGATGACCGTCACACCACTGACCCTGTGTGGTCACAACTGGCCGAGGGGAAGGCCAGCCGAATCGTCGTCGTCCGCGACGCCTACGTCTGCCTGATGACGGCCGCCGCCTCCCACATGACTGACGGCTATCTCACGGCCGCCATGGTCACCGCGGCCTTGGCCGAGCACTCGGCCGCCGACCGCCGCAGTCTGCCGATCACGCTCAGCGAATCCGTGCTCGGCCTGCCGCCCAAGCTCCACCGTCCGGACGACGAGTGTGCATGTATCCCGCGAGGTTGGGACGACGGCTGGGACTTCTACATCCATGAGTTCCTGAAGCGCAACCCGTCCCGGAAGGAGAAGCATCTCCGTGACGCCAAGCGAAGTGATCTCGCGGACTCCGACCTAAAGGCCCTCGTGCTGCACCGAGACGGGCCGTACTGTCGGTACTGCTGGTCAGGACCGCTCAGCAACAAGCTAGGAGCTGCCAAGTTCTCCGAGGCCGCTCAACTCAGGGTGACGTACGACCACGTCGATCCGGAGGCCCCGGCGCAACCCGACGGGTCGAATCTCGTCGTGAGCTGCCAGCGCTGCAACCAGGCCAAGGGAAGGTGTACCCCGGACGTCGCCGGGATGCCGGTCCTCCCCGCTGTCCGCGCCGAGGATGTCGCAGCGCTGCCCGTGAATTTCCGGGGCAAGTACACCGTCCTCGGACTCCCGAGCGAAGCACTGGATCACCCTTTCAATCAACGTCGAATCGACGATGAATCGGCTGATCAATCACCGGGCCCCATCAATGATTCGATCAGCGATCCCGCTGGAAGTTCGGGTGACCGGCGCGACCCTCAGATGGATCCGGCAGACGACTTCCGAGACGAATATCGCGCTGCTCACCCCCGAATCGGACTCCTGTCGCTGTCTGGGTCGGGTCGGGTCGGGCAGCCCGTCGTTCGTTCTGCCCCCGCATTGCCTGAGCCCTGCGGACCCGGCCTGCCCTTCACCCCCTCCGTCCCCGTCTCGTACAGCTGTAAGCCGCCGACTCCGAGTGAAGGAGCACGCCCATGAACAGTCCGGATCTCCTGGCGCCCGCCCGCGCACTGCTCGCCGAGATCGAGCGAGGCGACCACGCCGACGAGTTGGAAGGTGGCCAGCTCTCGGCCCGCGTAACGGCCACCGTGGCTCGGATGCTTATTGCGGGGGAAACCCTCGCCCAGTACTCCGCGATCTCCGGACAACGATCCTTCGGGTCGGGCCCTGTCCGGGCCGGAGAAGCCACGAAGCCAGCGTTCAACCGACACCCGGTTCTCTTCGGGCGCATGGTGCTTACTGAAGTCGAGAAGGGAACGGCGGGGGTCGAGCTGAACTTCGCGTACCACCTGACCCGCACAATCTCTGCTCTGGCCGGTCTGCTCGCCTTCGTGGATGCGTTCACCTACCTCGCCGAAACAACCGGACGGCGGTCGAACGTCGCATCCGTCTCGGGGCAGCCGGACACCGGCCGAGCACCGGCACGGGCAGCCCGGCACCCCATCGCTCAAGCGCGCTTGGTGCTGGCGGAGGTTGAGACCAGAGCTCGCACCAACGAGATGGACGTCGCCTATGACCTGGGGCGCCTGATCGCCGCATTGGCGACCCTGCTCACCTTCTTGGACGACTTCCCCCTCCGCGCCAAGCCGAAGACCTCCAGGGGCCGAGGCGGCCGCTAGGCAGGCGACGTCACCAACGTATGCCGCAGGCGGGCGAGGCACTGATCGTGCTTGTGCAGGCACTCACGCCTCGCGCCGTCTCGCGGACGACAGATGGAGCGCAATGGCGCGGAGTCCTGACCGCGTGGACACCGTCAGACCCAGTCGGGGCGGCGCGGTGTACGCATTCGACCGCGTACGTACTCCCGGTTTCGGGCACAGCCCCTGTGCATCGAGCGCCCCGGCTCCAGGCCCGTGCCCAGACAGACCGCACAGCGCCGCTTGCGGTCGAGTTTGGTCGGCCGCTTCACAAGGGTTGGTTTGGCTGCCTTCGGGGCGGCTGTCGTTACAGCGGAGGCGGAACGGTCAGCTCGCCGAGCCTTGCGGCGCTCCTGCGTGATGGCCTTCCGTTCCTCGGCAGCTCGCTGGGCGCGCTGCCGAGGAACGGCGTCGCGTTGCAGCCGTTCCGCCTCGCGCGCGAGGTGGCGATCGAACCAAGGAGCCGTGCGGGCGATGGCTATCGTTGTCCAGTGCCATGCGTAGACGCCCGGGGCATCACTGCCATGGGGGCCCGTTAGCGCGTACTCCGGGGCCCCGACGAGTTTGATCATCTCCCGGGTCCAGCCGTGGTTCCGTAGGTCCTGCGCGGTGACCCATTCGATCCTCAACGGCATCCGGCCTACCCCCTCGGCGGTAGAACCCCTCTCCGTCCGCCCCATCGTTCCCCCTTCAGCAGCAGTGCTCGTCAAGCGTGTCAGGTCCCAGCGAATCCAGGATGGCCGGTCGTCAAGGCGCACCCCGGCGAGTACACGAGTGCGCTTCGCTCCGTATGCCGCCCCGCCCGCTAGCGGCTCGCGCCCTCCGGCCACAAGATCCGGACCTGTACGCCCGTGCGCTCCGCGTAGCTCACCACGTCGGCGGTTCCGCCGAAGCCCCAGGCGGGCTTCCCGTCCCATACAGCCAGCAGTTCGTCGACCAGGCCCACGAGGATTTCGCTACCAGCCATGTGCGAGGCCGAATTCGAGTCCGCCATGCCAGTCAGGTGGACCTCGGCCGCGTTGTCCATGAGCCGGTCGTACGTCGGCCAGTGCTCCTCAGGGAGGCTCTCCCGGTACTCGTCGGCCGGGACGACCACCTCCAGGCGCCCGCCGTGCGCGAGGACATATTCGGCGAACCACGCGTCAGGGCCGTCCGCGATGCAGGAGACGCCGATCAGTTCATCCGGGTCGTACGTCCCCACGGTGGCTTGCAGGAGCTCGCGGACGCGGCTCTCAGCCTCGACGCCCAACCCGCGGTGACCAGTGACTCCTACGCGCATCGCGTGCTCTCCCCTGACTACAAGTAGACGTCGTGAAGACGTTCGTCGAAATCCCTGACCACCTTGGGCGGTGATCCCGTTCGGTAGGAGCGGCGGACCGCTCTGGCCCGGTCCACGATCCGACCGGAACGGTACTGGAGTCCGGTCTCCAAGGCCCGGGCCGCCAGCGCGAAAGCGGCCTCGACCCGCCCCGCCGCCAGATGACCGGCCGCGATGTCGAGGACGAGCAGGGCCCGCTGCTTCGCGTGACCGGTGGCGAGGGCTTCCGTGTCGGCGTCCAGCACCCAGCCCGGCAGTCCCAGCCGGGCACCGCAGGTCACCCGGGCCGCCGCCACCTTGGCTTCGTTGAACGTGAAGACCCAGGGCCATGGCGGCGGCTCCGCCGAGCCGAGTCTGTTCGCCAAGGCCCGGCTCGTCGTCAGCGCGCGGTCGGCCTCACGCTCGTTCCCGGCCGCCGCGTGAGCCAGTGCCTCCACCGATGTGAGCCACGCGTCCGCCACCGCCGGCCTGCGTTCGTCGAGGAGCCTGCGGGCCCTTTGGGTCAGGTTCAGGGCCTGGACACCGTTGCCCGCGTCCGCCTCGAACTGGGCCAGGCTCCCGGCCTGGTACGCGGCCAGCAGCGGGTCGCCCGCGACTCGTGCGGCCGTGATCGCCAGCCCGTACCGGTTCCGCGCCGAGCCGTGATCCCCCATGTCCCAGGAGAGCCACCCCAGCAGACTCGCCGCCTCGCTCCTGACCGCCGCCAGGCGAGTCCGGTGTACGTCGTCCGGCGCGGCCACGGCGAGGCTCTCGACGAGCCGGAGATGCGAGCGCACGGCGTCGGCGAGCTCACGGGACGGGGTCGATGCGTCCAGGCGGCGGTACGAGGCCGTCCCAAGTCTCAGGGTGGCGGCTTGGCCGGAGGCTTCACCGACCGTACCGGGCACGGCGGAGAGAGCCGGGGCGACGGCAGCGGCCACCGCCCCACCGAGGAAGTTGCGTCGTTCCACGTGCTCGGACCCATCTCGTGCTTGTGCGATCTCCGCGAGGCCCAGCAACGACCTCGGGATGTTCAGGTGTGCGGCCACCATCGCCAGCACATCAGTGGCGTACGAACGCACCCCACGCCCCTCCAGGCGGGAGACCGCCGACTGGGACAGTCCGCACGCCTGGCCTAACTGGGTCTGTGTCATCCGCGCATCGGTGCGCATCAACTCGATGACCCTGCCGAAGTCCCTTACCCGGGACGCCTCTCTGACCTTGGGCGAAATGCTCAACGTCCCCCCTCATCATGGGTTTCGACCCCATCAGGCACCTACTCGTACCCGCTTTGCGCATAGCCGTATGCGCGTATCGCGTCGCCGATGGTTCCACGAGTGCGCTTCCTCCTTGACTGGTCTCACGCCCCCGGAGATGCCGAACGCTTCGGGCGGCTCCCCCAAGGCGGCGGACCGCATCGTGTCTCGAAATGCGGCCCACTACCGCCGCCCCGCACGAGAGGAGCGACCGCGTGACGACCCCCGAACCGCACCGCCGGAACCCCGACGCCAACGGCCGTACGTTGTCGCAGTCCGAGCCCCCGCCGGGCGCGCCGAGCCGGGCTCTGCGTATGCGGGCGGCCCATGGCTGGGTCAAGTTCATGCGGCGTGTGGAGATCACCACCCGGCAGGAGGGCGAGACGTGAACGGCGTCGGTCCTGACGGGTACGAGGACCATCCGCTCCTGAACAAACCGGTGCGCGACATCGCGTCGAGCGGGCAGGGCGTGCTGACGGCCGTCACCCACGAACTCCACGACGGCGGCCGGACGGTCCGCGTCGCCCATATCCGCCCGGCGTCCGGCGTCGAGTGGACGACCCATGCGGACAACGTCCAGATCGTCCGCTGAACCACCCACAGGTTTCCGTCCGCGCCCGGCCCACGGAGCCGGCGCGTACGGGAGAACGGCGCCGGGGTCCTCCCCAAGAGCCCCGGCGCCCGCAATCGCACCTTCACGATCAAGAAGGAGTGACCGTCATGTGTGAAACCCGGAACATCCACATCCCGGCGTACGTCGGCGGCATCGACCTGAGCCGTCCGCACCTCGTCGCCATCGGCGGCGCGGGCATGTCCGCCCTCGCGCACCTGCTGGTGCGGCGCGGCGCCCACGTCAGCGGCTCGGACATCCGTACGACGGACGTCACCCGCGCCCTGGCCGCCGTCGGCTGCCACGTCCACCTCGGGCACGACGCCGCCCACGTCGACGACCCGAGCGTGGTCGTGTGGTCGAGCGGCGTCGAGCAGGACACCCCCGAGCTGGTCGCCGCCCGAGCGGCGGGTGTCCCCGTGGTGCACCGCAGTCACGTCCTCGCCCAGCTCCTCAGCGAGGCGCACCGGTCGGTGGTCGTCGGCGGTACGCACGGCAAGTCGTCCACGACGGCGATGCTCGCCACGGCGCTCCGCAGCCTCTCCCCGTCGTGGGCCGGTGGCGGCGCGCTGATCGGCGGCGTGAACGCCGCTCACGGGAGCGGGGGCGTGTTCGTCGCCGAGGGCGATGAGAGCGACCGGAGCATCGCCGCGTACCGGCCGGACGTGGCGGTGGTGCTGAACGTGGACGACGACCACCCGGAGACATACGTCGACCGTGACGACGTCCTCGGCGTGTTCGAGACGTTCGCGCGGGGCAGCCGCCACTTGGTGGCCTCCGCCGACGACGAGGGCACCCGCGCCCTGGTGGAGCGGGTCCGTTCGTCCTGCGTGGACGTGACGACGGTCGGAGAGTCCGAGGGTGCGGACTTCCGCGTCGTGGCGATCGAGCAGCAGGCCGCCCGCAGCCGCGTGGTGGTCCGGGAGCCGGACGGCGCGACCACCTCGTTCACGGTGCGCGTGCCGGGCGGGGAGATGGCGCTCAACGCCGCCGCCGCGTTCGTGGCCGGTCGCGTGCTGGGGGTGGACGCGAGCGAGCTCGCCGACGGTCTCGGGCGCTTCCAGGGGATTCAGCGGCGCATGAGCATGGTCGGCGAGGCGTCCGGTGTGATCGTGCGGGACTCCTTCGCCCACCACGCGCGCGCGATCGAGGCGGACTTGGCCGCCGGGCGGGCGTTGACGTCGGAGCGGCTGATCGTGGCGTTCCAGCCGTGCGGGTGGACGCGCACGATGGCGCAGGGGCCGGACCTGGGCCGGGCTCTGGCCGTCGCCGACGAGGTCGTGCTCCTGGACGTCCACTCGACGGTGACGCCGCCCTTCAGCGGCATGACCACCGAGGGGCTGGAGAAGGCGGTCGTCGAGCACGGCGGCCGGCTGCACCGCGTGCACGGCCACGAGCAGGCCGCCGACGTCGTGGCCTCCCTCACGGGCCCCGGTGATCTGGTACTCACCATGGGCACGGGTGACGTGACCGCGCTGGGGACGGTGATCCTCGCGCGCACCCGCGCGGGCGTCGTCACCGCGTAGGGAGGGCTAGACGACGGTGTCGGGCTCGGCGAGGCGCTCGGCCGTCTCTTCGAGCCCGACACTGTGGGAGCCCTTCACGAGCACCACGTCTCCGGGCCTGATCAGGCCCCGCAACACGGCAAGGGCGTCGTCGCGGTCGGCCGCTCGGAGCACCTCCAGGGCCGGGTTGGCGGCGTGAGCAGCGTCGGCCAGAACGTCAGCTTCTTCCCGGCCGACCGCGATGAGTACGGCCGCGCCGCTTTCGGCCGCCATCCGTCCTACCTCGGCGTGGCCGTCCCGGGAGTCCTCGCCCAGTTCCCGCATCTCGCCCAGTACCGCGACCGTGCGATGCCCTTCGGCCATCGCCGCCAGGGCCCGCAAGGCCGCACGCATCGAATCGGGGTTCGCGTTGAACGCGTCGTTGATGACCACCACGCCGTCCGGGCGCTCGGTGACCTGCATCCGGCCGGGGGTGAGCAGCACGGCGCAGCTGAGCGCGGCTGCCGTCTTGCCCACGTCCATCCCGAGCCCGATGGCCACCGCCGCCGCCGCGAGCGCGTTGGAGACGTGGTGCTCGCCGTGCAGGTCCAGGGTGACGGGGGCCGAGATGCCGTCCGCGAGGAGCGTGAACGAAGGGCGGCCGAAGGGGTCGAGCCGGATGTCCTCGGCTCGGACGTCGGCACTGGCGGCGGTGCCGAAGGTAAGAACGCGTGCCTGGGTACGGGGAGCCATGGCGGCCACCAACGGATCGTCGGCGTTGAGGACGGCCAGGCCGTCGGCGGGCAGCGCCTCGACGAGTTCCCCCTTCGCCCGCGCGATGGCGTCCCGCCCGCCGAACTCGCCCACGTGCGCGGTGCCGACGTTGAGGACCAGACCGACCGCCGGGCGGGCGATCGTCGTCAGGTGGGCGATGTGTCCGATCCTCCGGGCGCCCATCTCCAGGACGAGGTACCGGGCGGCGGCGTCCGCGTGGCTGATGGCCAGGGGCATCCCGATCTCGCCGTTGAAGGACCGCAGGGTGGCGGTCGTCGGACCGAGCTCGGGCAGCACCTGCGCGATCAGGTCCTTGGTCGAGGTCTTCCCGGCCGAGCCGGTCAGCCCGACCACGGTGTGGCCGGGGATGCGCGCGAGGAGCTCGCGCGCAAGGGCCGCGAGCGCGTCCAGGACGTCGTCGACGACCACGGCCGGGACGCCGACCGGGCGCGCGGCCAGCACCGCGACCGCTCCCGCCTTGACCGCGCGTTCGGCGAAGTCGTGACCGTCCGCGTGCTCACCGGGCAGCGCGACGAACAGACCGCCCGGCTCGACCTCACGCGAGTCGCTCGCCGCCGGGGCCGACACCACGGCGGAGGGGTCGGCCACGTCGCTCAGCCGGCCTCCGGTGAGGGCTGCGATTTCTTCCAGCGTGAGGGGGATCACCGGCGGCTCCGTCTCAGATCTTGCCCAGGGCGCGTCCGACCGCCCCCGGGAGGCACGCCTCCGACGCTAGCGCCTCACCCGCCCCAGATCCGGTTGTCACCACCGAAGTGGAGTAGATCGTGCATCAGCAGAAGCCCGGCCTCGTCGCCGTCGTCTCCGGCGGACACTCCGCCGAGCGGGACCGCTCCCTGTTGTCCGGGAACACCGTCCTGGCCTCCCTGGAGCGCCAGGGCTACGACACGCGGTTCCTCGACGCCTCGGCCCCCGACTTCATCGCCCGTGTCCACACCGCCGATGTGGCGTTCCTGGCCATCGCCGGTCAGTACGCCGAGGACGGGAAGCTCCAGGGGCTCCTGGAGACGCTCGGCGTGCCGTACACCGGATCGGGCGTCATGGCGTCGGCGATCGGCATGAACAAGACCATGGCCAAGAACGTCGTCTCCGCCGCTGGTGTCCCCGTCCTCCCCCAGGCCCTGATCCCTGCCCAGGGAGCGTCCGACACCGTGGCCAAGGCCATCGCGGACGCCATCGCCTTCCCCGTCATCCTCAAGCCCCAGTCGGAAGGCGGCTCGGTCGGCATGACCGTGTGCCACGAGATCGGGGAACTCGTCGAGACGGTCGCGGGCATCGACCGGGGTGGCGCCTGGCTGGTCGAGCCGTTCATCACCGGTACGGCCGTCACCGCCGCCGTTCTGGACGTCGACGGCGGCCCCAGGGCCCTGCCCGTGCTTGAGACGCTGCCGACCGAGGCCGAGTTCTACGACTACACCACCAAGCGGGACAAGAACCTGCACCGCTACCGGTGCCCGGCCGAGCTGCCCGCCGAGGTCACCGCGCAGATCGCGGCGGCCACGCTCACGGCTCACCGGGCGCTCGGGTGCACCGGCTACTCCCGCTCCGACTTCATGGTGGACGCCGACGGCACGGTGGTATGGCTGGAGGTCAACACCCTGCCCGGCCTGTCCCGTACCGGGAACCTGGCGACAATGGCCGAGGCCGCCGGGATCGACTACGACACGCTCGTACGGACGATCCTCGCCACCGCCGAGCGCAGCGGATACCGGCCGTGACCGGGCTCGACGCGCGCGACATCGAGGAAGCGGCGGCGAGGCTGGAACCGGTGGCCACGCGCACCCCCGCCCTGACCGCGCTCTCCCTCGACCAGGCAGCCGGATGGCCAGTGGTCTGCAAGGCCGAGAACCTCCAGCGCACCGGCTCATTCAAGTTCCGCGGGGCCTACCACCATGCCGCCTCCCTCACGGCCCGCGAGCGGGCGAACGGCCTGATCGGCGCATCCTCGGGAAACCACGCCCAGGCTCTCGCCCTCGCGGGCCGGCTCCTGGAAGTGCCCGCCACCGTCGTCATCCCGGACGACGCACCGGTCCCCAAGTTGGAGGGCGTACGCGCGCTCGGCGGGAAGGTCGTCACGTACCGGCGGGGCATCGACGACCGGGATGGCCTGGTCGCCGAGCGGGCCGACCGCGAGGGCCTGGCCGTGGTCCCCTCCGCGAACTCGCGCCGCATCATGGCCGGGGCCGGAACAGCCGCTCTGGAGCTGCTCGCCGACCATCCCGAGATCGAGACCCTGGTCGTACCCGTCGGCGGCGGAGGGCTCGCGGCGGGGAGCGCGGTCATCGCCAAGCACGTCTCCCCCGGCATCCGGGTGTACGGGGTCGAGCCCGAGGGAGGCGCCGACACCCTGCTGTCCCTGCGGTGCGGACAGCGCATCGCCTTGCCCGAGCCGCCGGTCACGATCGCCGACGGTCTCGGACACAGCTGCCCCGCGCCGCTCACGTGGGCGGTGAATTCCCGGCTCCTCGACGGCGTGGTGACGGTCACCGACCGGGACATCACAGCCGCCATGGCCTTCGCGTTCCGCCACCTCAAGTTGGTGGTCGAGCCGAGCGGAGCGTGCGCGCTGGCCGCGATCCTCTCCGGGCTCGTCCCCCACGAATCCGGCACGATCGGCGTGGTGATCTCCGGCGGGGGTGTGGACCTCCCCACCTTCCACCGTCTGATCACCGCCACGCCCCAGCGGAAGGAACCCGCCCGTGCCTGACCCGTTCCCCACCACCACGCAGTACGCGAGCCCCGACCTCATCGCCTCCATCGTGTACGACGGCCACGACCCGGCCGACGACCCGCGCTGGCACGAGTCGGGAGCGCCCGACCGGGAGGACTACGCGCGCTGGTGCGGGCACCTGTGCGGCATGGCCTGCCTGCGCATGGCCCTCCACCACCGCGACGGGCACGCGCCCAGTCTGTTCGCCCTGCGGGACGGCGCCCTCCGCTACGGCGCCTACACCGACCAAGGCGGGAAGATCCGGGGTCTGATCTACGCCCCCGCCGTCACCTACGCCCAAGAGGTCCACGGGCTCGCCGCCCGGGTCCACCCGGTGCTTCCCACGGGGCACCTCGTCGAACTCCTCGACGAGGGCCACCAGGCGATCGTGTCGGTCCACAAGGAGATCCGGCGCCCCGATCGTCCCGCACCGGGGCAGGGCGGCCACCTGGTCCTCGTCACCGGCCACAACGACGGCACCCTCGCCTTCCGCAACCCTTCGGGCCACACCGAGGACGCCCAGAGTGCGGAACTGCCCGTAGCCACCTTCGACGGCTTCTACGCCGGTCGAGGAATCGTCATCGCGCGGGGGTGACCTCCACGCACACGGCGCCCGGCTCGGTTGTGCTGAGAGCCGGGCGCCGTGCGTTCACTGAAGCGAGTGGAAGCAGCGCTCCGGCTTCGAGGGTCGGTAGCGCCGCCGGGTGGGAAGAATGGCTCCGGGTAACCCCGTCCGGGCCCCTGACGGCCCCGTACGCGCTCGTGGACGGCGGCGTTGGCTCCCTAAGCTAAGGCCGTCGGGTAACCCTGGGGCCTCTCTCAGCGCAGCCTGCCGCTCAGGGTCATGGACTCTGGAGCAGCCACCCTCGTCATGACCATGAGCGTGTCGCCCCCTGGGGCCGTGGTCATCGTCTTGGCCTTCCCGACCCTCGCGGAGCGGTACACCGCCGACGTCGCCGAGCAGCGCCACGGGCAGCACTGCACCTATCGGCTGTGGGCAGCACGGCAGTGAGGGCTTCGGGTTTCGCCAACCACCCACCCCGCGACTACTGACGAGTGCGAACGCCTCCAGCTCTACGCGCTGCGCTGCGTGTTCGCCATTGCGTTGGTGCTCATCGTCGTCCGGTGAAGGTCCCGGTGAGAACCCCTGCCACAGCCGAGACCGGTGCGACCGACACGGTCGACGGCATCGTCCCGAGGAAGCGTGGCGACGGCGGCCGCCCCGAAAACCTGAGGGGCGCGTGCTCGCCGTGCGGCCTGGGTCGCGAGTAGGTCGCCACACCCCGCCGTCGTCGCTCGGCTGGTGGGCTACGGCGAGGCGCGGCAAGTTCAACGCGCCTAACGCGAGCTGGCATTAACTCGGAGGATCGGACGGCAACCCTCCAGCTTTTTTGGGCAGGACGACCTCAGGGACACCCCGCGCCCCCTGTTCTCCCTCCCCGACAATCAGGAGTTTTCACTCCATCAGGTGCCCAAAATCCCCTGACCAGGGAAAATCGGAAGCATGGCGGCTACTAAGCGCTCACGAACCGACCAGGGGGCCAGCCCCCGGCGTGCCCCCGGGCGCGTGGAGCGTCGCGTCGGAGAGGCTCTGCGCGCCGTACGCCAGGGTGACAAGGCGGACCCTCGTTTCAGGCCGCTCGACGCGCTGGCTCTGGTCACCGGCCGGAGCGTCGACGTCGCTGCGGCGGAGGGCGACGCACTGAACGTGTCCCGGCTGGCCAGATGCCTGATGGACATCCTCAAGGAACTGCGGCTCACGCCGACGACTGCCGACCGCCCCGCTGGCGGGATCGACGCACTGACCGAGTGGCTTGAAGAACTGAAGAATCCCGAGGTGGTGACCCCTCTCGGCACCCCTCCGCCACTCCCCTGGGAAGCTGACTCCGCGCGGGATAGCGCAGGATAACGCGGGATAACGACCGGTCATCAGCGGTCACCAAAGGGCTCGAACGGTCGCGATCAGCTCGGCCCGCTGGTACGTTGTTGCAGGTCAGCAGGCCACAAACCAGGTCAGCCGACCACCGGCCGAATCCCCGATGGGGAGCCTTCCAAACTAGCTACGCGGGTTCGATTCCCGTCGCCCGCTCCATACGACAGAGGCCCCGCGGACATCGTCCGCGGGGCCTCTGTCGTACGCCCGGCCCGTGCGCCTGGCTCGTGCGCCCGGTCGTGCGCTCAGAACGTTCAGAACTTTATGGAGCTGATCGTCTGGGTTATGGAGTCCAGGAAGCGCTGGATGTCGTCGGCCATGCCCGTGGAGGCGAGGAAGAAGCCGAAGAGCACCGCGACGACGGCAGGGCCGCCCTTGAGGTTTCCGCCGCGGATCAGCACCACCAGGATGATCGCCAACAGCAGCACCATGGACAGTGAAATGGCCACAACTGATCACACCCTCGGTCGGTCCCACCTTGCCGCCGGGGAGCGCACATCACAGAACACCCCCGCCGCATCTATCGTGCCACCAACTTCCTGCCCCGTAGGGGCGGGTGACGAATCGTCGCCGGTGAAATCGAGCCGACGTGACGAATATCGCCTTGATCATTCCGCTTCCGGGAGCCCCAACAGGGCCCGTGCGCGCGCGTACTTGGCGGTCAGCCGGTCGCGGGTGGCCGGGTCGAGGACGGCGAGCCGGGCCGGGTCGGCGTTGTGGGCGAGGTCGGCGCGCTTGACCAGGAGGGCGCCGGGGGTGGCGAGGATCCGGGCGGTGTAGTCCTCGACGGGTTCGCCGGGGCGTTTGGTGAGGGCCCGGACCATCGCCTTGACCGCCGGGGGCAGGGCCGCGTCCGCAAGCCAGGTTTCGGACAGGGCGTCGTCCTCGACGGCGTCGTGCAGCCAGCCTGCGGCGATCTGCTCCTCGCTGCCGCCCCGGGCCCGTACCCCCTCCGCCACCGCCCGCAGGTGTTCCGCGTACGGGCGGCCCGCCTTGTCGGTCTGCCCGGCGTGGGCGGCGACGGCGAGGGCCTCGATCTCGGCGAGGGTGAGGTCGGGGGCGGGGGTCTCGGGCGTACGGGGCTCGGTCATGGCCGGGAGCCTAGACGGCGGTCTAGAGGGCGGCGGTCTAGAGGGCGGCGGTCTTGCGGCGGAGGGCGGCGCGGGCCGGGAGGGTGGTCGCGGCGTGGCCGAGGAGCAGGACGGCCGCGACGAAGGAGCCGTACACCAGCGGGGGGACGTACGGGTTCTCGCCGGTGATGCCGCGGGTCATCGGGACCAGGGTGAGCAGGGCGACCAGGCTGCCGAGCGCGATACCCGCGAGGGTGACGAGGAGGGCCTCCCAGCGGATCATCCGCAGGACCTGGCGGCGGGTGGTGCCGATCAGGCGCAGGGTGCGCAGTTCGCGGCGGCGGTCGAGGACGGTCATCACCAGGGTGTTGGCGGCGGCGACCGCCGCGAATCCGCCGAGGACGGCGGCCATGGTGGTGTTGGCCCAGGCGTTGAGGGCGCGTTCGGAGCTCTGTCCGGCCGCCCGGCCCGCCGCGTCGGTGACCGCGCCGAGCGCGGTGAGGTCGGCGGCCCGGCCGCCGCGTACCAGGAGCTCGTCGGCGTACGGCGTCGCCGCGTGGCCGGCCAGGTCGGCGGCGGGCAGGGTGACCTCGCCGAGGCCGAGGCCGCGCCCGTAGGTGGCGATCACCTGGGGGCGTACGAGGGTGCCGTCGGGCAGCAGCAGCGGCAGCCGGTCCCCCGTGCGGACGTCGGCGGCGTCGGCGAGGTTGGCGTCGACGGCGACCGTGCCGGGGCGCAGCGCGGCGAGCGAGCCGGTGCGGACGTCGAGGTCGAGCACGGGGCGGGGGTCGGCGGAGACGCCCTGCGCGGTGGCGCTCCGGTAGCCGGTGAGGTCGTCGGGGAGGAGGACGCCGGTGTGCTGGACGGCGACGGCGGCGGTGACGCCGGGGGTGGCGGCGGCGCGGGCGAGAGCGCCGGTGGGCAGTCCGGCGCCGGCCGGCGCGGTGACGACGTGGTCGGCGGTCACTCCGGCGCGCTGCTGGTGCTCGGTGGCCCGGTCGACGCTGGTGTGCAGGAAGACCAGGGTGGAGGCGAAGGACAGGGCGAGCACGATCGGGGTGAGCGCGGAGGCGAGGCGGCGGGCGTTGGTCCGGGAGTTGGCGGCGGCCAGGTGTCCCGGGGCGGCGGCGGCGCGCAGCGGCCCGGCGGCCAGGGTGGCGCAGAGCCGGGCGATCAGCGGGCCGAGCAGGGCGACGGCCAGCATGAAGAGCATGACCACGCCGAGTGCGGCGTTGGCGGCGTCCTCGCCGGACTCCCCGGCGGCGATCCCGGCGAGCACGATGCCGCCCGCGACGGCGACGACTCCGAGCACGGCGCGGACCGGGCCGACGGCGCGGCGTTCCACCTGGGCCTCGGCGAGCGCGCTGCCCGGCGGGATCCGGGCGGGGCGGCGGGCGGCGGCGAGTCCGGCGGCGAGCGCGGTGACGGCGACGACGGCGACCGCGATGGCGAACGGCAGGGGGCCGGTGTCGAGGGTGATGCCCTGGGGGACGGCGCCGCGGTCGCGGAGCTGGCCGAACCACCAGTGGGCGAGGGCCAGGCCGGGCAGGCAGCCGAGGGCTCCGGCGAGCGGGGCGAGCAGCAGGGCCTCGGTGGCGATGGAGCGGCGGATCTGGCGCGGGGTGGCGCCGATGGCGCGCAGCAGGGCGAACTCGCGGGAGCGCTGGCCGACGGAGAGCGCGACGGTGCCGGCGGCGGTGAAGACGGCGACGAGGGTCGCGGTGCCGCCGAAGGAGCCGCCGAGGGCGATGAGGAGTTCCTTGGCGGCGGGCAGTGCGGCGCCCTCGGCGCGGGCCCGGTCGTCGCCCGTGTGGACCAGGATCCGGTCCTTGGCCGCGCCGTCGGCCTGCCCCGCGTGCAGCACCCGGGTGACCTCGGCGGCGAGGGCGGCGGGCGTGGTGCCGGGGGCGGGCAGCACGGCGATGGCGTCGACCTGGCGCGGGTGCCCGGAGAGCGCGAGGGCCTCGGCGTCGGTGAGCCAGACACCGGGGGTCGTGGTGGTGCCGGAGACGGTGAGGGTGCGGGGTCCCGCGGGGGTGGCGAGGGTGATCCGCTCCCCCACGCGCGCGCGGGGGTCGCCGACGACGGCCTGGCCGGTGGCGGGGGCGGTGCCCGTGCTCGTACGGACGGCGGTGAAGGCGCTGGAGCCCCAGCCCGCGGCGGTCAGGGAGCCGCCCCAGGGGGTGCCGACCGGGTAGCTGACGTCGCCGACCGCCCGGGCGGCGCCCTGGGCCGTGGCGGCGCGGGCGACCAGGGCGGCGTCGAGCCTGGCCCGGCCGGGCAGGGCGGCGGACTCGGTCTCGGTGTCCTCGCCGCGCTTGACGGTGGTGTGCACCTCCTGGTCGGCGGCGGCGACGACCGGGGCACCGGCGTAGCGGTCGGGGGCGAGGGAGGCGGTGATGCCGGTCTGCAGGAGCAGTCCGCAGCCGGAGGCGATGGCGGCGGCGAGCAGCAGCGCGACGAAGGTGCCGACGAAGGAGGCCGGCTTGAAGCGGACGGCCGAGCGGGCGAGCCCGTTGGGGCGGAGCAGGGACATCAGGCGGTCACTCCGGCGAGCGGGGCGGTGGTGTGCGGCGCGGCGGCGGACAGCGGGGCGGTGGCGGTGCGGGCGGCCGGGTGGGTGAGGTCGGCCATCCGGGCGGCGATCCGCTGCGGGGTGCTGCGCGGCAGGGTGTCCGCGAGCCGCCCGGCGGCGAGGAACAGCACGTGGTCGGCGTGGGCGGCGGCGACCGGGTCGTGGGTGACCATGACGACGGTGGCGCCGAGCCGGTCGACGGCGCCGCGCAGCAGCGCGAGGACGTCGGCGGCGGTGGTGGTGTCGAGGGCGCCGGTCGGTTCGTCGGCGAAGATCACGTCGGGTTCGGTGATCAGCGCCCGGGCGATGGCGACCCGCTGCTGCTGGCCGCCGGACAGCTCGGCGGGGCGGCGGCCGGCCTTGTCGCCGAGGCCGACCTGGCCGAGCACCTCGGCGGCCCGGCGGCGGTCCGGGCGGCGGCCGGCGAGCCGCAGCGGGAGCAGCACGTTCTGCTCGACGGTCAGCGAGGGCAGCAGGTTGAACGCCTGGAAGACGAAGCCGAGGCGGGCCCGGCGCAGCTCGGTGAGCTTGTTCTCGCGGAGCTTGGTGATCTCGGTGCCGCCGAGCCGGACGGATCCGGCGGTGGGGCGGTCGAGTCCGGCGGCGCACTGCAGGAAGGTCGACTTGCCGGATCCCGAGGGGCCCATGACGGCGGTGAAGCTGCCGCGCGGGAGGCTGAGGTCGATGCCGCGCAGGGCGTGCACGGTCCCGGCACCCTTGCCGTAGGTGCGGGTCACCCCGGTGAGTTCGACGGCTGCCATGGCGGGTTCCTCCAGAGGTCGGCGACGAGCGGAAGCGTCGTCTCGAACCTATGGATCGGGGCAGGTCGGGGGCGATGACGGAGGCCGGTGGATCTTGGGTGGGGTTTGCCAGGACCGCCCGGGGTGGGGACAGCCCCACCCCACGGTGATGGCCTAGCCCTTGCGGCTGATGAGGAGCAGCGCCCGGTCGTCGTTGACGTCCTTGGCGCATGCCTCGATGAGGTGCCAGGCGGCGCCCTCGAAACCGGCCGTCACATAGCGGTCGGCCTCGCCGGTGAGCCGGTCGATGCCTTCGGCGATGTCCCGTTCGGCGCTCTCGACGAGGCCGTCGGTGAACAGCATCAGGACGTCGCCGGGCCGCAGCGAGCCCTTGACGGCGTGGAAGTCGGCGCCGTCGTAGACGCCGAGCAGCGGGCCCTCGGCGGCCTTCTCCTCCCAGCGGCCGGTGCCCGCGTGCAGCTGGAGGGCGGGCGGGTGTCCGGCGGAGAGGAGTTCGTAGTCGCCGGACTCCAGGTCGAGCACCAGGTGGATGGAGGTGGCGAAGCCCTCGTCCCAGTCCTGGCGGAGCAGATAGCCGTTGGCGGCGGGCAGGAAGCCGTGCGGGGGCAGCGAGCCGAGCAGGCCGCCGAAGGCGCCGGAGAGCAGCAGCGCGCGGGATCCGGCGTCCATGCCCTTACCGGAGACGTCGGTGAGGACGACCTCCAGGGTGCGGCCGCCGTGGGTGCGGGCGGCGACCACGAAGTCGCCGGAGAAGGACTGGCCGCCGGCCGGGCGCAGCGCCATCTCGCGGTGCCAGCCGGCCGGCAGCCGGGGCAGCGCGCTCTGCACCCGGATGCGTTCGCGCAGGTCGAAGAGCATGGTGCCGCCGCGCCGCCAGGGCACTCCGACGCGGGCCCGGAACTGGGCGATGAGCAGGCCGAACAGGCCGCAGGCGGCGACCACGAGGACGGTGCCGGGGGTGACCCGGGCGGGGCCCTCGGTGTACGGGCCGAGCACGACGGACTCGACGATGAGGGCGCCCGCGGCCGTGGCGTACAGGCCGAGCAGGCTGGCGGGCCGCAGCAGCAGGCCGCCCGCGACGATCGGCAGGACGAGCGCGACCGGGGCGCACCAGACCGGGTTGAGCAGGGTGCCGCAGGCGATGGCGGGGACGGTGAGGAGGAGTCCGGCGAGGGCGAGCCAGTCGGAGCCGTCGCCGCGGAAGTAGTCGACGCCGCTGCGGCGCAGCGCGACGCGGGCCCGGTGGGCGCGCTTGCGCATCCGGGCCGCGTACGAGTCCACCGCTCCGCGACGTGCCATTGGCCTGGACCCTATCCACCCGAACGGAGCTCGTGCAGGGGGGACCCGGGTGACATGGCATACGAAATCGGGTCGCGTCGGGTGCGGGGCCGCTGATATCGATGGCTCATGACGACTCGACTGCGGGATCTGGACCTGGCGGAATGGGACGACTGGTACGCGGTCCTGGAGCTCGCGTTCGGTGGTGTGGCGGAGGCCGACGAGGAGCGCGAGCTGTGGCGGGCCCTGACCGAGCCGGGGCGTTTCCTCGGCGCGTGGGACGAGGACCGCTGGGTCGGTACGGCGGGCGCGTTCACGTTCCGGCTGACCGTGCCGGGCGGGAACGTGGTCCCGGCGGCCGGGGTGACGATGGTGAGCGTGGCCGGGACGCACCGGCGGCGCGGGGTGCTCACGTCGATGATGCGGCGGCAGCTGGCGGACGTGCGGAGCTGGGGCGAGCCGCTGGCGGTCCTGACGGCCTCGGAGCCGGAGATCTACGGCCGGTTCGGCTACGGCCTCGCGACGCACACCGTGCGGGCCACGATCGACACGGCCCGGGTGCGGCTCGCGGTGCCGGACGGCACGGACGCGGTGCGGCTGCGCACGGCGACGCCGGAGGCGGCGCTCGGCGCGATCGAGGAGGTGTACGCGGCACTGGTCGGCTCGCGGCCGGGGATGCTGGAGCGGCGTCCCGGCTGGGAGCGGGTGGACCTGATCGATCCGCCGGGCGAGCGGGAGGGCGCGTCGCCGCGTCGCGCGGTACTGGCGGAGCGGGACGGCCGGGTGGTCGGCTACGCGTTGTACTCGGTGAAGCCGGAGTGGACGGCCGCGGGCCCGGACGGCACGGTGAACGTGGTCCGGCTCGCCGGTCTCGACCCGGCGGCGGAGGCGGCGCTCTGGCGGTACCTGTGCTCGGTGGACCTGACGGTCCGGGTGAAGGTGAACAGCCGTCCGGTGGACGACGCCTGGCAGCATCTGGTGTCGGACGTGCGGCGCTGTGAACCGACCGCGCGGGACGGCCTGTTCGTGCGGCTCGTGGAGGTGGGCGAGGCGCTCGCGGCCCGCGCGTACCAGACGCCGGTGGACGTGGTGTTCGAGGTCGCGGACCCGTTCTGCCCCTGGAACGAGGGGCGTTGGCGGCTGACCGGCGACACCAAGGGCGCGCGGTGCGTGCGCACCGAGGACGCGGCGGACGTGGCGCTTTCGGTGCGGGAGCTGGGCGCGGCCTATCTGGGCGGTGTGTCGCTGCTGTCGCTCGCGGCGGCGGGGCGGGTGCGGGAGCTGCGTGAGGGCGCGCTGACGGAGGCGTCGGTGGCGTTCGGTTCGCCGGTCGCGCCGTGGCTGCCGCACGGGTTCTGAGCGGGGCGGTGGCGGGGCCCGGGCGGATGCGGTACGGGGCCGGGCCCGGGCCCGGGTCCGGTACGGGGCCGGGCGCCGCTCCGTACCGGCTTCAGCGGGTCTGGCAGCCCGGGCACCAGAACAGGTTGCGGTTCGCGAGGTCCGCGGTGCGGATCTCGGTGCCGCAGATGTGGCAGGGCTGGTGGGCCCGGCGGTAGACGTAGACCTCGCCGCCGTGGTCGTCGACGCGCGGCGGGCGGCCCATGGCCTCGGGGGTGTGTTCGGGGCGGACGGTGTCGATGCGGTTGAGGCGGACGCCCTCGCGCATCAGCCCCACCAGGTCCCGCCAGATCGCGTCCCATTCCCGCTCGGTGAGCTCACGCCCGGTGCGGTACGGGTCGATGCCGTGGCGGAAGAGGACCTCGGCGCGGTAGACGTTGCCGACGCCCGCGACGATCTTCTGGTCCATGAGGAGGGCGGCGACGGTGGTGCGGGAGGCGGAGATCCGCCGCCACGCGCGCGCGGGGTCGTCGGCGGGGCGCAGCGGGTCGGGGCCGAGCCGGTCGTGTATCGCCTGCTTCTCGGCGTCCGTGACGAGCGCGCAGGTGGTGGGGCCGCGCAGGTCGACGTACGACTCGGGGTTGGCGAGCCGCAGCCGCACGGTGTCGGTGGGCGGCGGCGGGGTGCCGTCGGTGGTGGCGCCGAAGCCGACCTTGCCGAAGAGGCCGAGGTGGATGTGGACCCATTCCTCGCCGGGGAAGCCGAGGAAGAGGTGTTTGCCGTGCGCCTCGGTGGTCTGAAGGACGGTGCCGTCGAGCAGGGCGGCCGAGTCGGTGAACTTGCCCTGCGGGCTGGTGACCCGGACCGGCCGGCCGCCGAACCGTTCCCGGTAGTCGGCGGCCAGTCGGTGGATGGTGTGCCCTTCGGGCATCAGACGGCCGGCTCCTGCGGGTGGTGGGCCGGGATCGCCGGGAGCTCGCCGGTGGTCTCGTACGCGGCGAGCATCTCGATGCGGCGGGTGTGCCGCGCGTCGCCCGAGTAGGGGGTGGCGAGGAAGATCTCGACGAACTTGGTCGCCTCTTCCTGGCTGTGCATGCGGGCGCCGACGGAGACGACGTTGGCGTTGTTGTGCTCGCGGCCGAGGGCGGCGGTCTGCTCGCTCCAGGCGAGGGCGGCACGGACGCCCTTGACCTTGTTGGCGGCGATCTGCTCGCCGTTGCCGGAGCCGCCGATGACGATGCCGAGGGCCTCCGGGTCGGCGGCGGTCCGCTCGGCGGCGCGCAGGCAGAACGGCGGGTAGTCGTCCTGGGCGTCGTAGATGTGGGGACCGCAGTCGACGGGCTCGTGGCCGTGGGCCTTCAGCCACTCGACGAGGTGGTTCTTGAGTTCGTAGCCGGCATGGTCGGAGCCGAGGTAGACGCGCATGGTTCCGAGTGTGGCACGGCCGATGCCGGGTAGCCGTCAGCGGGGTCGGGACCCTCGGACCACCGGTTCGGGACCAAGGTCCCGGGTCCTCCGGGTCTTATGTCCTGAATCACGATCCGGATTCAAGTCTTCCCGTACCCGGCGGTCTGCGGGTTACATGTCACGGGCTCGTGACCCGGGCCACCCCCACACCTAAGGAAGCGTTCATGAACACGCAGCCGACCCTGGCAAAGGAAGGCGAGGTCTCCGGTGACCCCGGCGGCTCCGGCTCGTCCGCTCCCGGCGACAACGGCGGCCTGAAGGCCGGACTGAAGAACCGCCATCTGTCGATGATCGCCATCGGCGGTGTCATCGGCGCCGGTCTGTTCGTCGGTTCCGGTTCCGGCATCGCCGCCGCGGGCCCCGCGATCCTGCTGTCCTACGCGCTCGTCGGCGCCATGGTCGTCTTCGTGATGCGGATGCTCGGCGAGATGGCCGCGGCCCGCCCCTCCTCCGGCTCCTTCTCGGCCTACGCCGACCAGGCGCTCGGCCGCTGGGCCGGTTTCACCATCGGCTGGCTGTACTGGTTCTTCTGGGTGGTGGTGCTCGCCGTCGAGGCGACGGCCGGCGCCAAGATCCTGGAGAGCTGGATCCCGGCCGTCCCGCAGTGGGGCTGGGCGCTGATCGTGATGGTGGTGCTCACCGCCACCAACCTGGCCTCGGTCTCCTCGTACGGCGAGTTCGAGTTCTGGTTCGCGGGCATCAAGGTCGTCGCCATCGGCGCGTTCGTGGTGGTCGGGCTGCTCGCCGTGTTCGGTGTGCTGCCGGGCTCGGACAACCCGGGCGCGGGCTTCGCGCACCTCACCGACGCCGGGGGCTTCTTCCCGATGGGCGCGGGGGCGATCCTCACCGGTGTGCTGATGGTCGTGTTCTCCTTCATGGGCTCCGAGATCGTCACCCTGGCGGCCGGTGAGTCGGAGGACCCGCAGCGGGCCGTCACCAAGGCCACCAACAGCGTGATCTGGCGGATCGGCGTCTTCTACCTGGGCTCGATCTTCGTGGTCCTGACCCTGCTGCCGTGGAACGACAAGGCGATCACCGAGAAGGGCTCGTACGTCGCCGCCCTCGACTCGATCGGCATCCCGCACGCCGGGCAGGTCATGAACGTGATCGTGCTGACCGCCGTGCTCTCCTGCCTGAACTCGGGCCTCTACACCGCGTCCCGGATGGCGTTCTCGCTCGGCCAGCGCGGTGACGCGCCCAAGGCGTTCGCCCGCACCAACGGCCGCGGGGTGCCGACCCCGGCGATCCTCGCCTCGGTCGCCTTCGGCTTCGTCGCGGTCTTCTTCAACTACAAGTGGCCCGACACCGTCTTCGCGTTCCTGCTGAACTCCTCCGGCGCCGTCGCCCTCTTCGTGTGGCTGGTCATCTGCGTGACCCAGCTGCGGATGCGCGGCATCATCCTGCGCGAGACGCCGGACAAGCTCGTGGTGCGGATGTGGCTGTTCCCGTACCTGACCTGGGCCACCATCGCCATGATCACCTTCGTGCTCGGCTACATGGTCTACGACGGCGGCAGCAACCGTGAGCAGGTCGTGCTCTCGCTGCTCGTCGCGGCCCTCGTGCTCGCGGTCGGCCTGGTGAAGGACCGGCTGCGCAAGAGCGCGGGCCCGGAGCTTGAGCTGGAGCGGCACTGATCCACCCGGCCCGGCGGTAGCCGTCGGGCGGACGCGAAAAAAGGCTCTCCGCACCCCGGTCGTCCCGGGTGCGGAGAGCCTTTCGTCGTTTTTCGCCGTCGGTGCGTGCGGAGCCGTCAGCCCTTGCGGCCGAGGAACTTCCAGGAGGCGGGCAGCGCGCCCATCGCGAGGACCGCCTTCAGGGCGTCGCCGATGAGGAACGGGGTGAGGCCCGCGGCGACGGCCTGGCCGAGGCTCATGCCGGTGGCGAGGGCCAGGTACGGCACGCCCACCGCGTAGATGATCGCGGAGCCCAGCACCATCGTGCCCGCCATCCGCAGCACGGAGCGGTCGGCGCCGCGCCGGGCGAGGCCGCCGACCACGGTCGCGGCGAGCAGCATGCCGAGGATGTAGCCGAACGAGGCCATCGACCAGCCGGACGCGCCTTCGGCGAACCAGGGCAGCCCCGCCATCCCGGCCACGGCGTACAGGCCGAGGGAGAGGAAGCCGCGGCGGGCGCCGAGGGCGGTGCCGACGAGCAGCGCGGCGAAGGTCTGGCCGGAGACCGGGACCGGGGAGCCGGGGACCGGCACGGTCAGCTGGGCGGCCAGGCCGGTGAGCGCGGCGCCGCCGACGACGAGCACGAGGTCGCGGGCGCGGCTGGCCGGGACGAGGTCGGCGAGGACCACGCCGGGGCGGCCGGACCGGAGGGAGGAGAGGGGGGCGGCGGCGGTGCTCATCGGTGGCTGCTCCGGGGAGAGGAGGGGTGGGGACGGTGGGACAGCGTCGACCGTATGCCAGGGGCGTACGGGTGATCACCATCAGCCGCCCACAAAGCGGAGGTTGAGCCCTTCGTGGAGACCGCACAAAGGGCGGTGATCCCGTCGGGCGCCACGTGACGCTTGTCACTGGCCACTCGCGGCGAGAGGTCCGTTTTGCGTCGGGAGACCGGAAACGGGGACACTGTGGGGTCTCCATAAACGTCTTCGTATCCCCTGAGAGCACGAGCCCCCACATGCGCGACTCCCTGGCTCCGGAACCCGAGCCCCTCTCCCATGGTCTGAAGCAGCGTCATCTCACGATGCTGGGGCTCGGCGGCGTGATCGGCGCGGGCCTGTTCGTCGGCTCGGGGGCGGGCATCGCCGTCGCCGGTCCCGGGATCGTCGTCTCGTATCTGATCGCGGGCGCGCTCGCGATGCTGGTCATGCGGATGCTGGGCGAGATGTCGGCGGCGATGCCTGCGTCGGGCGCGTTCTCGGTGCACGCGGAGCGGGCGCTGGGCCGCTGGGCGGGCTTCTCGGTGGGCTGGCTGTACTGGTTCCTGCTGGTGGTGGTGCTCGCGGTGGAGGCGACCGGCGCGGCCCGGATCGCCAACGGGTGGGTGCCGGGGGTCCCGCAGTGGGGCTGGGTGCTGATCTTCATGGTGGTGTTCACCGTGACCAACCTGGCGGCGGTGAAGAACTTCGGTGAGTTCGAGTTCTGGTTCGCGGCCCTGAAGGTCGGCGCGATCACGCTGTTCCTGGTGCTCGGCACGCTGGCGATCGTCGGCTGGCTGCCGGACACCGATCCGATCGGTCTCACCAACCTCACCGGTCAGGGCGGTTTCCTGCCGAACGGCTGGTCGGGCGTGGTGTCCGGGGTGCTCGCGGTGGTGTTCGCGTTCGGCGGCCTCGAGGTCGTGACGATCGCGGCGGCCGAGTCGGACGACCCGGCGCGCAATGTGGCCCGCGCGGTGCGCAGCGCGGTGTGGCGGATCCTCTTCTTCTACGTGGGTTCGATGCTGGTGATCGTGACCCTGCTGCCGTGGACGTCGATGGAGCCGGGCGAGTCGCCGTACGTGGCGGTGCTCGACTCGATCGGGGTGCCCGGGGCCGGGCAGATCATGAACATCGTGGTGTTCGTGGCGCTGCTCTCGGCGCTGAACGCCAACCTGTACGGCTCGTCCCGGATGGTGTTCTCGCTGGCCGAGCGCGGTGAGGCGCCGCGCGGGCTGCTGAAGGTGTCGGGCGGCGGGGTGCCGCGGCGTGCGGTGCTGGCGTCGGTGGCGTTCGGCTTCGTGTCGGTGCTGCTCAATCTGAAGTGGCCGGATTCGGTCTTCCTCTACATGCTGAACGCGGTCGGCGCGGTGCTGCTCTTCGTGTGGGCGCTGATCGCGGTGTCGCAGCTGCGGCTGCGGCGCCGGATCGAGCGGGAGAGGCCCGAGGCGCTGACCCTGCGGATGTGGGGCTTCCCGTGGCTGACCTGGACGGCGCTCGGCGCGATGGCGGTGGTGTTCGTGCTGATGCTGTTCGACGACTCCGCCCGGCCGCAGCTGCTGTGGTCGGCGGGGGCGACGGCGGTGGTCCTGGCGGTGGCGGGGCTGCGGGAGCTGCGGGCCCGCCGGGGCGGCGGCGAGCCGGGCGGCAACGGTCCGGGCGGCGGCGGGGACGGTCCGCACACCGGGCGCACGATCCGGAACTGAATCTTCACCTTGTGTGAAGGTCGTGCCCGTATAGCGGACATCCGTTCCCTGTGAGCGGTACGGCCCCACAGACTGTGGGGCACCTCCCCGTCTCACTCCATGAACAGGTGTGCCCATGTCTCGGACCACCGCGCCCGCGCCGGCCGACCGCGAGGACGGCGCCGCCCACCCCGGCCCCGGGGGCCTCGGCCACGGACTGAAGCAGCGTCATCTGTCGATGATCGCCCTCGGCGGTGTCATCGGCGCCGGGCTCTTCGTCGGCTCCGGCGCCGGTATCGCCGCCGCCGGACCCTCCATCGTCGTCGCGTACACGATCTCCGGCGTGCTCGTCATGCTGGTGATGCGGATGCTCGGCGAGATGTCGGCCGCCAACCCGGCCTCCGGCTCCTTCTCGGTGCACGCCGAGCGGGCGTTCGGCCCGTGGGCCGGTTTCACCGCGGGCTGGGCCTTCTGGTTCCTGCTGTGCGTGGCCGTCGGCCTGGAGGGCATCGGCGCCGCGAACATCATGGTCGGCTGGTTCCCCGGCACCCCGGCGTGGGCCTGGGTGGCGCTGTTCATGCTGCTGTTCTGCGGCGCCAACCTGGCGGCCGTGAAGAACTTCGGCGAGTTCGAGTTCTGGTTCGCCGCCCTGAAGGTGGGCGCGATCGTGCTCTTCCTCGGCATCGGCGTGCTCGCCATCGTCGGCGCCCTGCCCGGCACCGACGCGCCCGGCACCGCCAATCTGACCGGCGACGGCGGCTTCTTCCCGCACGGCTCGGAGGGCCTGATCGTCGGCCTGCTGGCCTCGGTCTTCGCGTACGGCGGTCTGGAGACCGTCACCATCGCCGCGGCCGAGTCCGAGCACCCGGTGCGGGGCGTGGCCAAGGCGGTCCGCACCGCGATGTGGCGGATCGCGCTCTTCTACATCGGCTCGATGGCGGTCATCGTCACGCTGGTGCCGTGGGACGACAAGACGGTCGTCGAGAAGGGCCCGTACGTCGCCACCCTCGACCACCTGGGTATCCCGGCCGCCGGACAGATCATGAACGTGGTCGTCCTGATCGCCCTGCTCTCGGCGATGAACGCCAACATCTACGGCGCCTCCCGGATGGCCTGCTCGCTGATCGCCCGAGACCAGGGCCCGAAGGCCCTCGGCCGGACCTTCGGCGGGGTGCCGCGCCCGGCGGTGCTGATCTCCTCGGCGGTCGGCTTCGGCTGTGTGCTGCTCAGCTACTGGTCGCCGGACAAGGCGTTCACCTGGCTGCTCAACACCATCGGCGCGATCATCCTCGTCGTCTGGTTCTTCATCGCCGCCTCCCAGCTGGTGCTGCGCCGCCGCACCGAGCGCGAGGCGCCCGAGACGCTGGTCGTGCGGATGTGGGCGTTCCCGGTGCTGACCTGGGTGGCGCTGGCCGGGATGGCCACGGTCTTCGTCCTGATGGCCCGCGAGGAGGAGACCCGGATCCAGCTCTACTCGACGGGCGCGCTGACCCTGGTGCTCGCGGCGGTCGGCTACGGCCTCCAGCGCGCACGGCGGAACCGGGCGGCGGAGTCCGCCTGAGTCCCTCCGAACACGCGAAGGGCCCCGTACGAGCAAGCCGCTCGTGCGGGGCCCTTCGCGTCGCCGGGCGGGCCCGGGCGCGGGGCCCGTTCCAGCGACCTAGGGCCAAGGGCTGATCAACATCACGTGCACCTACTGTTAGCCTGCACCTGCATATAGGTTGCAATAAGCAGTCAGTCGAAGGGCTCGGCACACCATGGCGATCTACACACTTCCGGAGCTGCCGTACGACTACGCGGCGCTGGAGCCGGTGATCAATCCGCAGATCATCGAGCTGCACCACGACAAGCACCACGCCGCGTACGTGAAGGGTGCGAACGACACCCTGGAGCAGCTGGAGGAGGCGCGGGACAAGGACCAGTGGGGGGCCATCAACGGCCTGGAGAAGAACCTGGCGTTCCACCTCTCCGGTCACATCCTGCACTCCATCTACTGGAACAACATGAACAGCCCGAAGGACGGTGGCGGCGGTGAGCCGCTGGCCGCCGACGGGGTGGGCGAGCTCGCCGACGCGATCACCGAGTCCTTCGGCTCCTTCGCCAAGTTCAAGGCGCAGCTGACCAAGGCGTCCGCGACCACCCAGGGCTCCGGCTGGGGCGTCCTCGCGTACGAGCCGATCAGCGGCCGGCTGATCGTCGAGCAGGTCTACGACCACCAGGGCAACGTCGGCCAGGGCTCGGTGCCCGTGCTGGTCTTCGACGCCTGGGAGCACGCCTTCTACCTGCAGTACAAGAACCAGAAGGTCGACTTCATCGAGGCCATGTGGCAGGTCGTCAACTGGCAGGACGTCAGCAAGCGCTACCACGCCGCCAAGGCGTCGGTGCCGCTGATCTCCTTCTGACGGGCCGCGGACCGGCCGCGCCCCGGCCGGTCCGCACAGCTCCTGCTCGTGATCGTCTTCTCAACCTTCACCGGGCAGGCGGATGAAAGAAGAACCCCCGCGATGACATGAATCGCGGGGGTTCTTCCATGCCGGGCGCCGGTCCCGGTACCGGGACCGGCGCCCGAAGGCGGCTACTCGAAGCTGGGCGACGCCGTCCGGGTGCGCTTGATCTCGAAGAAGCCGGGGGTGGCCGCCACCAGCAGGGTGCCGTCCCACAGCCGGGCCGCGTCCTCGCCGCGCGGGGTCGGGGTGACGACCGGGCCGAAGAAGGCGACCTCCGCGCCGTCGGCGCCGGGCACCGCGATCACCGGGGTGCCGACGTCCTGGCCGACCTTGTCGATGCCCTCCTTGTGGGAGGCGCGCAGCTCGGTGTCGTACGTGTCCTTGTCGGCGTACTCGATCAGCTCGGCCGGCAGACCGACCTCGGCGAGCGCGCCGGCGATCGCCTCACGGCTCACGCCCATGCCCTCGTTGTGGATCCGGGTGCCGAGCGCGGTGTAGAGCTTGCCGACGACCTCCTCGCCGTGCAGCTCCTTGGCGGCGACGACCACCCGCACCGGGCCCCACGCCTGGGTCCGCATCATCTCCTGGTACTCGGCCGGGAGCTCCTCCATCCGGTTCTCGTTGAGGACCGCGAGGCTCATCACCTTCCAGGTCACGTCGACCGGACGGACCTTCTCCACCTCCAGCATCCAGCGGGAGGTCATCCACGCCCACGGGCACAGGGGGTCGAAGTAGAACTCGGCGGTGGTCCTGGTCTCGGACATGTGACTCCTCGGAAAGGGCCTCGGAAGATGGCCTCGGTAAGGCGTTGCGCCGTCCCTGGCAACGCCCTGGGGCCCTGGTGGCATTCCCGGGCACCCGGTGACAGTGGCACATGGGAGGATCGGTGCTGTTTCCGACGGCGTGACGAAGGAGTGCCCGTGCCCGGAGAGAATCTGTCCCGCGACGAAGCCCGCGAGCGGGCCGAGCTGCTGTCCGTGGACGGCTACGAGGTCGCGCTCGACCTGCGCTCGGCGGTCGGCGAGGCCGGGGAGGCCGAGGTGGGCGGGGTGCGCACCTTCCGCTCGGTGACCACGATCCGGTTCCGCCGCACCGGCACCGGCGACGCCACGTTCGTCGACCTGGTGGCCCCCGCGGTGGACGCGGTGACCCTGAACGGCCGCGCGCTCGACCCGAAGACCGTCTTCGACGGCACCCGGATCGCGCTCGACGGGCTCGCCGACGACAACGTGCTCGTGGTGGACGCCCGGTGCGCCTACAGCCGCACCGGCGAGGGCATGCACCGCTTCGTCGACCCGGAGGACGGCGAGGTCTACCTGTACACGCAGTACGAGCCGGCCGACGCCCGCCGGGTCCACGCGAACTTCGAGCAGCCCGACCTCAAGGCGCGGTTCCGCTTCTCGGTGACCGCGCCCGAGGGCTGGACGGTCTGGTCGAACGGGGCGGGCGAGCGGGACGCCGAAGGGGTGTGGCGGTTCGCCGAGACGGCGCCGATCTCCACGTACATCACCTGTGTGGTGGCGGGCCCGTACCACTACGTCACCGACTCGTACACGCGCGTGCTGGCCGACGGCGGCGAGCTGGAGATCCCGCTCGGCGCGATGTGCCGCAAGGCGCTCGCGCCGCACTTCGACGCGGACGACGTCTTCCTGATCACCAAGCAGGGCTTCGACTTCTTCCACGACAACTTCGACTACCCGTACCCCTTCGGGAAGTACGACCAGGCGTTCGTGCCCGAGTACAACCTCGGCGCGATGGAGAACCCGGGCCTGGTCACCTTCCGCGAGGAGTACATCCACCGCGGCAAGGTGACCCGGGCGTCGTACGAGCGCCGGGCGAACACGATCCTGCACGAGATGGCCCACATGTGGTTCGGCGACCTCGTGACCATGGCCTGGTGGGACGACCTGTGGCTGAAGGAGTCCTTCGCGGACTTCATGGGCTCGTTCTCGCTCGCCGAGGCGACCCGCTTCGACAACAGCTGGGTGACCTTCGCCAACAGCCGCAAGATGTGGGCGTACCGGGCCGACCAGCTGCCCTCCACCCACCCGGTCACGGCCGACATCCGTGACCTGGAGGACGCCAAGCTGAACTTCGACGGCATCACGTACGCCAAGGGCGCGTCGGTCCTGAAGCAGCTGGTGGCGTACGCGGGCCGGGAGGCGTTCCTGGAGGGCGCCCGCCGCTACTTCAAGCGCCACGCCTACGGCAACACCCGCCTCGGCGACCTGCTGGCCGTGCTGTCGGAGACCTCGGGCCGGGACATGAAGGCGTGGTCGAAGGCGTGGCTGGAGACCTCCGGCGTGAACACCCTCACCCCGGTCGTGACCTGTGACGCCGAGGGCCGGATCACCGAGCTCGCCGTCCTCCAGGAGGGCGACGAGCTGCGTCCGCACCGGGCGGCCGTCGGTCTGTACCGGCTGGCCGACGGTGAACTCACCCGCTACGCGCGCGTGGAGGCCGACATCACCGGCGCCCGCACCGTGGTCGCCGAGCTCGCGGGCGAGGAGCGGCCCGACCTGGTCCTGGTCAACGACGACGACCTCACCTACGCCAAGGTGCGCTTCGACGAGGGTTCGCTCGCCACCCTGCGGGCCCACCTCGGCGACCTCACCGACCCGCTGGCCCGCGCCCTGTGCTGGTCGGCGCTGTGGCACCTGACCCGCGACGGGCTGATGCCCGCCCGGGACTTCGTGCGGGTGGCGCTCGACTTCGCGGGCCGCGAGACCGAGATCGGCGTGCTCCAGATGGTGCACGCGTGGGCCCAGACCGCCATCACCCACTACGCGGCGCCGGAGTTCCGCGCCGAGGGCGGGCGGCTGCTCGCCGAGGGCGGGCTGCGCGAGCTGCGGCTCGCCGAGCCGGCCAGCGAGCACCAGCTGACCTGGGCGCGCTTCTTCGCCGCGGTGGCCTCGTCGGACGCCGACCTCCAGCTCCTGGAGGGGCTGCTCGACGGTTCGGCCGCGATCGACGGCCTGGTGGTCGACCGGGAGCTGCGCTGGGCGTTCCTTGAGCCGCTGGCCACCCACGGCCGCGCGGACGAGACCCGGATCGGCGCGGAGCTGGCCCAGGACGACACCGCGACCGGCAAGCGCTACCAGGTGCGCTGCCTGGCGGCCCGGCCGTCGGCCGCCGTCAAGGCGCAGGCGTGGGCGCAGGTGGTGGAGTCCGACGCGCTGTCGAACGCGCTGGTGGAGGCGACCATCGCGGGCTTCGTGCGGCCCTCGCAGCGCGAGCTGATCGCGCCGTACGCGGAGAAGTACTTCGCGGCGATCGAGAAGCTGTGGGCCGACCGGTCGATCCAGATCGGCATGGACGTGGTGCGCGGTCTCTTCCCGGGTCTTCAGGACCGTCCGGAGACGCTGGCCGCGACCGACGCCTGGCTGGCCGGGCACGCGGACGCGGCCCCGGCGCTGCGGCGCCTTGTCCTGGAGGCGCGGGACGACCTGGCGCGGGCGCTGCGGGCGCAGGAGTGCGACGCGCGGGCCGGGCGGGCCGCGTCGGCGTAGCCCGTACCCGGACCCGGGCCCGTACCCGTACGGGCGTGGGAAGGCAGCGGGGCGGCCCCCGGTCGCGGCGGAATTCCGCCGGGGCCGGGGGCCGCCCTACATCGGCAGTCGAACGCGCGTACTTTAGCCCGGAGTTGTCCCCATATGTCGACGGACGTGTAACAGCGGTTAATCCCGCTCCGGACGGCGGAAGACCGTCGGCATGAACCACAACACCCCCGACGCTCCGCTCTCCCCCCTCCCCCGCACCGGCTTCGACCGGTTCCAGGAGGCCATCCGCTACGCCCGCACCGAGGCGATGATCACCGGGCTCGCCGCGCTCTCCCTCTACCGGTTCGCCGCCGCCCCGCCGCCCGGGATGATCGAGCGGATCGACGTCCTGGTGGCGCGCACCCGGCGGCTGCGCTCCACCCACCAGATCCGGGTGGTGCGGGCGGTCGAGCCGCCGCACCCGGTCGAGATCGACGCGCTGCCGGTCGCCCCGGTCCCCCGGGCGCTCGCCGACGCCGTCTCCGCGCTCGACGACGCGGGCGTGGTCCGCCGCCTGCTCACCGAGGCGGTCAGCGGCGGTCACTGCGAACCGGGCGCGGTGGTACGGGAGTTGAACCGGGCCCGGCTGCTCACCCGGCCGCACGTGGTGGACGCGGTGGACTCGCTGCTCGCCGAGGGCCGGTCCATCGCCGAGGACCGGCTGTACGCGATGGTGCGCGAGTTCGCGCTGCCGGACCCGCTGTGGAACGTGGACCTGCGGCTCCCGGGCGGCCCGCACCTGGGCGGCGTCGACGCCTTCTGGCCGGACCAGTCGGTCGCGGTCGAGCTGGACACCCGGGCGCCGCGGCAGGACGACGACGCGCTGTGGACGGAGTACACGCGCAAGCGCGAGCACCTGGAGCGGCTCGGCATCACGGTCGTGCACCTCACCCCGCGCAAGCTGCGCGAGTCGATGGACCAGCAGGCGACCGTGGTCCGTACGGCCCTGATGGCGGCCGGGGACCGGCAGCCGGCCGCCTACGTCGTCGTCCTGCCCCGCTGACGCGTCAGCGCGCGGCGAGCCGCGCCGCGCCCCCCGGAGCCGACTTCGCGGCGGCCTTCGGAGCCGTACCGCAGAACTCCGCCTCGATCAGGGACTGGGTGCCGCCCGTCCAGTCGGCGTTGACGTTGGCGGCGAAGGTGTGCGCACCGTCCCGGGTGGCCTGGGCCTCGGAGTTGGACCCGTGGATGCCGCCGCCGTGCCCCCAGACCTCCTTGCCGCAGCTCAGCTTCTGCCGCATCAGCCCGAGCCCGTAACCGAGTTCCGGCGTGACGGCGACGGTGTCCGTCATCTCCCGCATCTCCTCGGCCGGCAGCAGCCGGCCCTTGAGCAGGGCGCGGTAGAAGGTCTGCAGATCGTTGGCGTCGGAGATCATCTCGCCCGCCGCCCCCGCGATGCTGGGGTTGAGCTCGGTGACGTCGTAGGAGGGACCGTCGGTCGTCTCGCGGGAGAGCTTGGAGTACGCGGGCGAGTGCGGGCGCGGCATCGTCGGCCGGGTGCCGGGGACGCTGGTGGCGCGCAGCCCGAGCGGCTTGAGGATCCGGTTCTCGACCGCCTTGGCGTAGGGGCGTCCGGTGACCTTCTCGATGACCATGCCGGCGAGCACGAAGTTGGTGTTCGAGTAGTTCCAGGAGGTGCCGGGGGCGAAGTCGGGCTCGTGGGCCATGGCGACGGCGACCAGGTCGCGCGAGGTCCAGGTGTCGTAGCGGTGCTGGAGGAAGCCCGGGCCGAACACCCGCTCCTGGAAGGAGGGATCGGAGGTGTAGCTGTAGATGCCGCTGGTGTGGTTGAGGAGCTGGCGGACGGTGATCGCGCGGCCGTCGTGGCCGTGGCCCCGGACGACGCCCGGCAGGTACTTCTCGACCGGGTCGTCGAGGTCGATCCGGCCCTCGGCCTGGAGCTGGAGCAGGACGGTGGCCGTGAAGGTCTTGGTGATGGAGCCGACCCGGAACCGGTCCTGCCCGCCGCGCTCGCCCGCGGTGCCGGTCCAGCTCCGCTTGCCGTCGCGGGCCTGGGCGACGGCCCCGGGGACACCGGCGGCGACGGCCGCGTCGAGGGCCTGCTGGGTGGCGGCGTGCGGGCGTGCGGCGGTGGGGGCCGCGGTGGCGGTGGCGGCGACGGCCGGGGTGACGGCGACGGCGAGGGCCGCGACGAGCGCGGTGGCGGCGACGACGGTACGGCGGGTGCGCCGGGTGCGGACGGTTCGGGCGGGTGCGGCTGACATGCGTACTCCCCTGATCGTTTGCTGCGGTCACGGGAGGGGACCGCGAGTGGCGCCCGACGGGTTGAGCGGCCCCACGACGGTTGAGCCGTTTTCAGCCGTTCGCCGGATCGGTGAGCGACGAACGGCCCAACGGCGGCCGGTCCCGCCACAGCTGGAGCCCGATGTCGACGAGCTCGACCCGGTCGAGCGCGGTCACGGCGTCCAGCGGATGCCAGGCCGCGAGGTCGGTCGACCCCCCGGTCTCGTTGCGCAGCTCACCGCCGACGACCCGTGCCTCGTACAGGATCCGCAGCCCCTGGAAGTCCCCGGGCCCGCCCAGCCGGCGCAGCCACGAGCGCCGGATGGAGTCGATGCCGAGCAGCGCGACGGGCTCGGCGCGGTACCCGGTCTCCTCCTCGACCTCCCGTACGACGGTCTCGACCGGCTCCTCGCCGTGATCCATCCCGCCGCCGGGCAGCGTCCACCGCTTCGCCCCGTCCCTTGCGACCCAGCGGGCGAGCAGTATGCGCTCGTCCCGGACACATACGGCGTAGGCCGCCACCCGCAACTCGGTCTTCATGGACCGAGGTTAGGCCGTGGTCTCAGCCCTGTCCGGAACTCGTGGGCGGCCCAGGACCGCAGGCAGCAGCAGGCCGGACAACCTCTCACGTACACTTCAAGGGTTAGACCTCCGGTCCGAGAGAGAGGCCGCCCGCCATGACCGTCGCGACCGCCGTCGACCCCCGGCCGCTCATCGGCGAGCCCGTCTCGCTCGACCTGCTCAACACCCGGTGGCGGGCGGACGGCGAGCTCCAGGACCTGCTCACCGACACCGGAGGACTCGCCGTCTGGCTCGCCTCCACCGGGCTCGACGACCGGTTCGCCGCCGACCCGGCGACCCTGCGGCACACCCTCACCGCCCGCGACGCGCTCGCCGCGCTCGTCGACGCGCCCGGCGACCCGGCGGGCGCCGCCCGGGTGGACGCGGTGCTCGGGCACGGGCGGATCCGGGCCACCCTCACCCCTGCGGGCCCCGGCGAGGTGTCCGAGTTCGCCGACCTGGCCTGGGGGCCCGGCTGGAGCGCCGCGCGGGACCATCTGGACCTGCTGCGCACCGCCCCCGACCGGATCAGGGCCTGCGCCCACGAGGCGTGCCTCCTGCATTTCTTCGACACCTCGCGCAACGGCACCCGCCGCTGGTGCTCGATGGCCCTGTGCGGCAACCGCGCCAAGGCGTCCCGGCACTACGCCCGTACCAGGGAACGCTGACCTCCACCGCTTCGCACAGCCCCCGTCGCCGCCCATCGCGGGCCGTCGCGGGGCCGTCACCGTGCGCTCCGACGCTCTCAAGGAGAGATACGGATTGGACACGGCAGGCCCCTAACCTCGCATGATGGAGCACAGGCAGCACCCGCACACACTCTCGGAGGAGTCCACGTGAAGGTCGGAATCGTCGGAGCCACCGGTCAGGTCGGCACAGTCATGCGGAAGATCCTGGCCGAGCGGAACTTCCCGGTGGACGAGCTGCGGCTGTTCGCCTCCGCCCGCTCCGCGGGCACCGTGCTCGACGACGTCACCGTCGAGGACGCGTCGACCGCCGACTACACCGGGCTCGACATCGTGCTGTTCTCGGCCGGTGGCACCACCTCCAAGGCGCTCGCCGAGAAGGTCGCCTCGCAGGGCGCCGTCGTGATCGACAACTCCTCCGCCTGGCGCCGTGACCCCGAGGTCCCGCTCGTGGTGTCCGAGGTCAACCCGCACGCGATCAAGGACCGCCCCAAGGGCATCATCGCCAACCCGAACTGCACCACCATGGCCGCCATGCCGGTGCTGAAGCCGCTCCACCAGGAGGCCGGGCTCACCGCGCTCATCGCCACCACCTACCAGGCCGTCTCCGGTTCGGGCGTCGCGGGCGTCGCCGAGCTGCGCACCCAGGCGTGCGCGGTGGCCGAGAAGGCCGACCAGCTGGCGTTCGACGGCGACGCCGTCGAGTTCCCCGAGCCCGGCGTCTACAAGCGCCCGATCGCCTTCAACGTCGTCCCGCTCGCCGGTTCGATCGTCGACGACGGCACCTTCGAGACCGACGAGGAGCAGAAGCTCCGCAACGAGTCCCGCAAGATCCTGGAGATCCCGGAGCTCAAGGTGTCCGGCACCTGCGTCCGCGTCCCGGTCTTCTCCGGCCACTCGCTGCAGGTCAACGCCCGCTTCGACCGCCCGATCAGCGTCGAGCGCGCCTACGAGCTGCTGAAGGACGCCGAGGGCGTCGAGCTGTCCGAGATCCCGACCCCGCTGCAGGCGGCCGGCAAGGACGCCTCGTACGTGGGCCGGATCCGGGTCGACGAGACCGTCGAGAACGGCCTCGCGCTGTTCCTCTCCAACGACAACCTGCGCAAGGGCGCGGCCCTGAACGCCGTGCAGATCGCGGAGCTGGTCGCGGCCGAGCTGGCCGGGCAGCGGGGCTGACACCCGTCCCGTACGCGCCGAGGGCGGCCTTCCGTTTCCGGGAGGCCGCCCTTTCGCTTGTTCGCCCTGGGAAATGTGCCGTGCGCCGCCGACACGCCCCGTGGAAGGATGGCCCAAACGTCACGAAACCGAGGAGTTGACCGGGTGCCTGGTACGAACCTGACCCGTGAAGAGGCACAGCGGCGGGCGAAGCTGCTGTCCGTGGACGCGTACGAGGTCGAACTGGACCTCACCGGTGCGCAGGAGGGCGGCACCTACCGGTCCGTCACCACCGTCCGCTTCGATTCCGCCGAGGCCGGGGCCGGGACCTTCATCGATCTCGTCGCCCCCGCCGTGCACGAGGCGGTGCTCAACGGGCACGCCCTCGACGTGGCCGCCGTGTTCCGGGACTCCCGGATCGCGCTGCCGCACCTCAAGGAGGGCCAGAACGAACTGAAGGTCGTCGCGGACTGCGCCTACACCAACACGGGCGAGGGCCTGCACCGCTTCGTCGACCCGGTCGACGGGCAGGCGTACCTCTACACCCAGTTCGAGGTGCCGGACGCCCGCCGCGTCTTCGCCTCCTTCGAGCAGCCCGACCTGAAGGCCACCTTCCAGTTCACCGTGAAGGCGCCCGAGGGCTGGAGCGTGATCTCCAACTCGCCGACCCCGGAGCCCAAGGACGGCGTCTGGGCGTTCGAGCCGACGCCGCGGATCTCCTCGTACATCACCGCCCTGATCGTCGGCCCGTACCACGCGGTGCACTCGACGTACGAGGGCAAGGACGGCCAGGTCGTCCCGCTCGGCATCTACTGCCGCCCGTCGCTCGCGGAGCACCTCGACGCGGAGCACATCTTCGACGTGACCCGGCAGGGCTTCGGCTGGTTCCAGGAGAAGTTCGCGTACGACTACCCGTTCGCGAAGTACGACCAGCTCTTCGTGCCGGAGTTCAACGCGGGCGCGATGGAGAACGCGGGCGCGGTGACCATCCGTGACCAGTACGTCTTCCGCTCCAAGGTCACCGACGCCGCCTACGAGCGGCGCGCCGAGACCATCCTGCACGAGCTCGCCCACATGTGGTTCGGCGACCTCGTCACCATGGAGTGGTGGAACGACCTGTGGCTGAACGAGTCGTTCGCCACCTTCACCTCGGTCGCCTGCCAGGCGTCCGTCGAGGGCACCCGCTGGCCCAACGCCTGGACGACCTTCGCCAACGCGGAGAAGACCTGGGCCTACCGCCAGGACCAGCTGCCGTCGACCCACCCGATCATGGCCGAGATCAACGATCTCGAGGACGTGCTCGTCAACTTCGACGGCATCACCTACGCCAAGGGCGCCTCGGTCCTGAAGCAGCTCGTCGCCTACGTCGGCCAGGACGAGTTCTTCAACGGCGTGCAGGCGTACTTCAAGCGCCACGCGTTCGGCAACACCCGCCTCGCCGACCTGCTCGGCGCCCTGGAGGAGACCTCCGGGCGCGACCTGAAGGCATGGTCGAAGGCGTGGCTGGAGACCGCGGGCATCAACATCCTGCGGCCCGAGATCGAGACCGACGAGAACGGCTCGATCACCGCCTTCACCGTCCGCCAGGAGGCCCCGGCGCTCCCGGCCGGCGCCAAGGGCGAGGCCGTGCTGCGTCCGCACCGGATCGCGATCGGCTTCTACGACCTCGACGCGGACGGCAAGCTGGTCCGCGGCGAGCGCCTGGAGCTGGACATCGAGGCCGCCGGGCGCACCGAGGTGCCGCAGCTGGTGGGCAAGCAGCGCCCGGCCGTGGTGCTCCTGAACGACGACGACCTGTCGTACGCGAAGGTCCGCCTGGACGAGGTGTCGCTGCGGAACGTGACCGCGCACCTCGGTGACTTCGCCGAGTCGCTGCCGCGCGCGCTGTGCTGGGCCTCGGCCTGGGACATGACCCGCGACGGCGAGCTGGCCACCCGCGACTACCTGGACCTGGTGCTCTCCGGCATCACCAAGGAGTCCGACATCGGCGTGGTGCAGTCGCTGCAGGGCCAGGTCAAGGCCGCCCTGGAGCTGTACGCGGCGCCGGAGTGGCGTGCCGAGGGCCAGGCCCGCTGGGGCGCGTTCGCGCAGGCCCAGCTGCGGGCGGCGGCGCCGGGCGGCGACCACCAGCTGGCGTGGGCGCGGGCGTTCTCGGCGACCGCGCGCGAGGCGGCCGAGCTCGATGTGCTGGCCGCGCTCCTGGACGGCTCCGAGGTGATCGACGGTCTGGCCGTCGACGCCGAGCTGCGCTGGGCGTTCGTGCAGCGCCTCGCGGCGACCGGCCGGTTCGACGAGCCGGAGATCGCGGCGGAGCTGACCCGGGACGCGACGGCGGCGGGCGAGCGGCACGCGGCCACGGCCCGCGCCGCGCGGCCGACCGAGGCCGCGAAGGCCGAGGCGTGGGCGACGGTCGTCGAGGGCGACACGCTGGCGAACGCCGTGCAGGAGGCCGTGATCGTGGGCTTCGTGCAGGCCGACCAGCGTGAGCTGATCGCGCCGTACACCGAGCGCTACTTCGCGGCGATCAAGGGTGTCTCGGAGACCCGCAGCCACGAGATCGTGCAGCAGATCGTGGTGGGCCTCTACCCGACCCTCCAGGTCTCGCAGGCCACCCTGGACGCCACCGACGCGTGGCTCACGGCGGCCGACCCGTCCCCGGCGCTGCGCCGCATGGTGACGGAGTCCCGCGCGGGCGTCGAGCGCGCCCTGAAGGCGCGGGCGGCGGACGCGGCCGCGGCCGTCTGACCTGCTGAATGGTGAGGGGCCCCGGACGGTTCGCCGTCCGGGGCCCTTCGCGCTGCCGCGGGGGCGGCGGGTCGGCGGGTCAGCGGGTCAGCCGAGGTGGGTGAGCCACTGCCAGCCGCCGGTGCCGACGGTCGCCGGGGCGCCGAGGCCGGTCGCGGTGCCCGGCAGCAGCTCCAGGTTCTCGGCGGTGCCGACGGTACGGGTGGTCCACAGGTCCGGCAGGCCGTCCCCGGTCACATCGCCCGCCGCGACGGCCAGGCGCCGGTCGGCGACGTTCCAGGGGCCGCCGGTGAGCGCGGCGGGCGCGGCGGCGAGCTGGGCGGCGCCCTGGCTCAGGTACGGCCGGATCTCGCCGGTGCTCCGGTCGCGGGCCCAGACGTCGGCCTTGCCGTCGCCGTCGACGTCGCCGGGCAGGATCACGTCGTACCCGGCCCATTCGGGTCCGCCGATCCTGACGGCGGCCTTCGCGGCGAAGGTGGGGCGGCCGTCGACGGCCGGGCCGCCGCGGTGCAGCCACAGGCCGGTGGTGCTGCGGGCCAGGACGTCGGGCAGCTTGTCGCCGTCGACGTCCCCGGCGGCCAGCGGGAGGGCGCCGCCGTTCGACCAGCCGGTGGGGCGGCCGCCCATCGGGAGCCGGGCGCCGAGCTCGCCGCCGCCGGTGTTCGGGTAGACCCACAGGTCGTCGCCGATCCGGGCGATGACGTCCTCGCGGCCGTCGCCGGTCCAGTCGCCGCGGTGGCTGACGGCGGCGCCGGTCACGCCGGTGCCGATCCGGCGCATCGCGCCGAGGGATCCGCCGCCGGTGCCCGGGTAGAGCCGGAGGTCGCCGTCGTCCTTCACGGCGAGGAGGTCGGGGCGGCCGTCACCGGTGAGGTCGCCGGGCGTGAGCACGGGCTGGGCGGCGGCGCGCAGCAGCTTGTGGTCGGAGAGCGGGGCGGCCGGGGCGGGCTCGGGTTCGAGGGCGTCGGCGCGGACCGTGCCCGCGCGGAAGTCACGGGCGGTGAGGAAGACATGGTCGAACTTCTTGCCGGAGGCGACGGTGGGCTCGCCCGAGTGGCAGGCGGTGGCGCCGCCGTCCGCGCATTCCTGGGTGAAGAAGTCGGCGTCGTTCTCGTCGGCCTCGACGAACGGGCCGGTGCCGGGCAGGCCCCGGCGGACCGGGTCGAGCATGGGGTCGTACACCGGTTCCGTACCGGCGTTGAAGTCGCCGCCGAGGATCACCGGGAGTCCGGCCGCCCAGGTGTCCGCGTGGGCCAGGGCCTCGGCGGAGCCGTTGTCGGGGGTGATCTTCCGGTCGAGGTGGACGTTGCAGATCAGCGTGGTCCGGCCGTCGACCGGGCCGCGGGCGCAGAGCATCGGGCGCGGCTCGGGGCCCGGGGTGGTCAGGTTGGCCGTGTAGCGGTCGACCGCGGACGCCTTGACGAAGACGCCGAGGCCGAAGCCGTTGTCGGTGCCGCCCCAGTGGGCGCAGCCGCCGGTCTTCGTGGCGAAGCCCCAGACGGCGGTGTACCCGGCGTCGGCCAGGGCGGTGCGCAGCGAGGTCCACTGGGTGTAGCAGAGTTCCTGGAGCATCAGGGCGTCCGCGTCCCAGGCGAGGGTCTGTTCCTTGACCTTGGCGGTCCAGGCCGGCAGGTCGAGGGCGCTCTGACAGGTGGAGGCGCCGCAGACGTTGTACGAGATGACGCGGACCGGCGGCGCGGAGGCGGGTTCGACCACGTCCTCGGCGGCGGCCGGCCCCGCGGTCGTGAGGACCGCGGAGGCCAGCAGGAGGAGGGTGGCGAGCGCCCTCGGGAAAAGTCTCTGGAAAAGTCTCACGGGACGAGAGACTAATCATCCTTTTCGTGCACCTGTCAGAAGGCCCGTGGGTGGCCGGCCCGCACGTCAGCCGGCCACCCACGTCAGTCGGCCGGTCAGTCGGTCAGTCGGTCAGTCGGGCGTAGCGGGCGCGGAGTTCGGCGGCGCCGTCGTCGGTGAGGTTGCCGTGCAGGCGCATCCGGGCGACGCCGCCGTCCGGGAAGGCGTCGAGCCGGACGTGGGTGACGATCGCGGTGGCGGGGAGCCGGAAGCGGTGCAGGGTGTCGGGCTGGAGGCGGGTGCGGGGGATGATCTCGAACCACTCGCCCGTCTCGCCGTTGCGGCCCTGGAGGGCGATCCAGCCCGCCGAGTTGCCCTTGAGGTAGGCGGTGTCGATCTCGACCGCGCGGACCGCGCCCTGGGCGGCGAGCCGGAAGCGCACCCAGTCGTTGGTGCCGCGCACCCGGCGGCGGCGGTTCTCCCAGCCGTCGTCCATCTTGCGGGAGGTGCCGGGCAGGATGATCTGGGTGGGCGAGGAGTAGAAGCGGTCGGAGGCGTCCTCGTACACGCCGCCGTTCACGACGGCGACGAGGTCGAGGCCGCCGAGCACGTCGAGCCACTCGGGGTCGGGGACGACCTCGCCGTGCACCCGGAGCCGGGCGACGCCGCCGTCGGGGTGCTGGCAGAGCCGTACGTGGGTGTAGCGGCGCTCGGCGTCGACGGGGAAGCCGTTGGCGGCGTGGCCGCGCACCGGGGTGGGCGGGACCAGCTCCTCCCACTTCGCTTCGAGGAGTTCGGCCGGGCTGGGGGTGCCCTCGACGGCGGTGGCCTGGACGCTGACGCGCTGCGGGTAGTTGCCGCGGAAGTGGGCGGTGTCGACGACGATGCCGCGGATCACGCCGGGCGCGCCGAGCCGGACGATGGCCCAGTCGTGGTCCTCGGGGGCCGGGAAGGGGTGCTCGGCGTCGGCGCCGCGGCGGCGGCGGGTCTCCCAGCCGTCCATGATCTTGCCCTTGTGGCCGAAGTGCTCGGGGTCGAACACGGCCGCCTCGCGCACCAGCAGGTTCTCCCGCTCGGCGAAGAACTCGTCGTTGGCGGCGACCACTCCGGCGCCGAGGCGGCGGTCTGCGAGGTCGACGAGCTCGGTGAAGGGGAAGTCGCCGGAGCGGTAGTCGGCGTACGGGTCGCCGCCGGAGTAGGGGGCGGCGTCGTTGGCGTGCGGGTCGAGGTCTTCGGCGGCGGTGGCGGTGTCGTGGTCGAGGCTCATGGGATCGACTGTGCCGCCGCCACGACCCCAGGTCCATCGAATGTTTTCGACAGGTCTGTTCAGCTGACCTGAATGGTCCGGCGGGATACGGGGGGCCGTCTCAGACCGTCTCGCGTCGCAGCGCCGCCTGGCGCAGCGCGCCGAGGACCCGGGCGACGGCCGGGCCCTCCTCCGCCCCGCGCCGTACCGCCGCGACCACATGACGGCGCGGCTGGTCGGCGGTGAGCACCCGCATGGCGACGCCGGGGCGGCGTTCGGCGGCGGCCATCCGGGGCACCAGGGCGACGCCCATGCCGGCCTCGACCATGGCGAGGATGGCGGTCCAGCCGGCCGCGCTGTGCGCCTGTTCGGGCACGAACCCGGCAGCCTCGCAGGCGGCGGTGGTGATCTCGGACCAGGGCCCGGAGCCGCCGAAGATCCATGCCTCGGCGGACAGGTCGGCGAGCCGCAGGCCCGGCGCGTCGGCGAGCGGGTGCCCGGCGGGCAGGGCGACGTCGAGCGGGTCGGCGAGCAGCGGGACCCGGCTGAACTTGGGGTCGCGGGCGGTCGGCGCGTGGGCGGCGAGCGAGAGGGCGAGCTCGACCTCGCCCGCGCCGAGGAGTTCGTACGCCTCCGCCGCCTCGGCCTCGCGGACCCGGACGTCGAGCCCGGGGTGGGCCGGGCGCAGCGCCTGGACGGCGGGGACGACGAGCGCGGGCACGGCGGTGGAGAACGCGGCGACCCGCACCCGCCCCGCCTCGCCGCGCAGATGGGCGTCGAGCTCCGCCTCGGCCCGCTCCAGCTGCGCGAACACCGCCTCGGCGTGCCGCAGCACCAGATGGGCTGCGTCGGTGAGCCGGACCCGCCGTCCGTGCGCCTCGAGGAGCTGCACGCCGAGCTGTCTGGCCAGGTTGGAGAGCTGCTGGGAGACGGCCGAGGGGGTCATGAGCAGCGCCTCCGCGGTCGCGGTGACGGTGCCGCGGTCGCGCAGGGTGCGGAGGATCTGGAGCTTCTTGATGTCCCACTCGGTCATGGGCCGCAATCTACTGAAGGCGCCCGGACGGGGGCGCTCAGCGGGGTGCGCGGGGGGCACGCGCGGCGGAGGCGAGGGCGACGCCGCCGAGGATGAGGGCCATGCAGACGCCGCCGAGGACGTCGACGCGCTCGCCGAGCAGGGCGTACGAGAGCAGGGCGACGCAGACGGGCTGGAGGTAGTAGACGACTCCGGCGCGGGCGGCGCCGATCAGCGAGATCGCCTTGTTCCAGGCGAAGAAGGCGACGGCGGAGGAGCAGACGCCGACGTAGAGCAGCGGTCCGACGGTGCCGGGCGTCGCCGGGAAGCCGCCCTGGAGGGTGAGCGAGACGGCGTAGGCGGGGGCCAGCATCAGGGTGCCGAGCAGGAAGGTGGTGAACAGGAAGGCGAGTTGGCCGAGCTCGGCGGGCCTGCGCCGGAGCAGCGCGCTGTACGAGGCGAAGGACAGGGCCGCCGCGAACATCCACAGGTCGCCGGGGGCGAGGTCGAGGGCGAGCGAGCCCTTGCCGACCAGGAGCAGCACCCCGCAGACCGCGATCAGCATGCCAAGGAGTCGCCGGGCGCCGAGCCGTTCGCCGCCGAGCCGGGCGTAGACCGCCATCAGGACGGGCGAGGCGGCCATGATCATGCCCATGTTGGCGGCGGAGGTGGTCAGTCCGGCCTGGTGGACCAGGGTGTTGTAGAGGGTGACGCCGAACAGCGAAGCGAGGGCGAGATGGCCGAGGTGGCGGCGGATCAGCGCCCGCTGGCGCCAGAACGGGCGGGCGGCGAGCGGCGCGACGGCGAGCAGGGCGATGACCCAGCGCCAGAACACGGCCTGGACGGGCGGGATCGAGTCGGCCATGTCGCGGGTGGCGACGAAGCTGCCGGACCAGACGACGGTGGCGAGCAGGGCCAGGAGCACACCGAGGCCGGTGCCTCGGGCGAGCGGACTCGCGGGCACCGGCCGTCCGGTGGTGGGCTGTTCGGTTCTCTCGGGAGCGTCGGGAGGGGTGGGGGCGGTGGGGTGGCGGGCGGTGGTGGGGGTCATGCGGCCTACCGTCGCACCGCCCGACCGTCCAGGTCCATCGAAACTTCCTGATCGTTCTTTTCAGCAGAGCTGAACGATCCGCTCACCGGGGCGGCGGTCGCGACCACCTTCGTCTCCTTCGCCCGCTTCGGCACCGGGTTCAGCTGGCCGAACAGGGTCGCCCCGAACGCCACCGTCATGCCGATCAGCTGCACCGGGCCGAGCGCCTGGCCGAGCGCGGCCCAGCCGATGACGGCGGCGGTGATCGGCGAGAGCGGGCCGAGCAGGGTGACCGAGGAGGCGCTCAGCCGCTCGATGCCGCGGAACCAGAGGAAGTAGGAGATCGCGGTGTTGCCGAAGGCCAGGTAGGCGTAGCCCGCGAGGTGGGTGCCGGTGAGCGCGGGCGGCGCGCCTTCGACCAGGAGGGCGACGGGCAGCAGGATCAGACCGCCGGAGGCCAGCTGCCAGCCGGTGAGGGCGAGGGCGCCGACGCCCTCGGGGCGGCCCCAGCGCTTGGTGAGGACGGTGCCCGCGGACATCGAGAGCGAGGAGAGCAGTCCGGCGACCACGCCGACGGTGTCGAACGCGGCGCCCGCCTTGAGCACCACGAGGCTGACGCCGAAGGCGGCGGCGATCGCGGTGAGCATGCTCCGTACGGTCGGCTTGTCCCCCAGCAGGAGGGCGGCGAGGCCGACGACGAAGAGCGGGCCGACCGAGCCGACGACGGCGGCGACGCCGCCGGGCAGCCGGTAGGCGGCCAGGAAGAGCAGCGGGAAGAAGGCCCCGATGTTGAGCGCGCCGAGCACCGCGGCCTTCCACCACCAGGCCCCGCTGGGCAGCTTGCGGGTCAGCGCGAGGAGCACGAGGCCGGCCGGCAGGGCCCGCATCAGACCGGTGAAGAGCGGCCGGTCGGGCGGCAGGAACTCGGTCGTGACGAAGTAGGTGGAGCCCCAGGAGATCGGGGCGAGGGCGGTCAGGGCGATGGTGGCGGCCTTGCGGGACATGGCGGGACTCCCCCTGCGGACGACGGGCGGCGGACGGCGGCCGGACGACCGTGGACCGGCCGCCGGACTTGCTTGGCGGTAATTAACTTAGCACTAAGCTACTTACTTGCAAGTGGCTTTCTTGAAAGTCACTCACCGAAGAGGGAGACTGGGGGCATGGAGAATCACGACGCGGTCGACGCCATCACGGACCAGTGGGCCACGGTCAGACCCGATCTGGACACCCTGCCGATGGCCGTCTTCGGGCGGATCTACCGGCTGGCCAACGCGATGCGCGGCAAGGTGGACAAGGCGTACGCGCCGTTCGGCGGGATGTCGCTCGGGGAGTTCGACGTGCTCGCGACGCTGCGGCGGTCCGGGGAGCCGTACACCCTCTCACCGCGCGAGCTGACCGCCACGCTGATGATCACGACCGGCGGGATGACCGGGCGGCTCGACAAGCTGGAGCGCGGCGGGCTGATCACCCGCAGCCCCGATCCGAACGACCGGCGCGGACTGCGGGTCACGCTCACCGACGAGGGCCGGGAGCTGGTCGACCGGGCCGTCGGTGCCGGGCTCGCCCAGCAGCACGCGGCCGTCGAGGCGGCGCTCACCCCCGAGGAGGCCGAGCAGCTGGCCGTTCTGCTGCGGAAGCTGCTCGCCAGCTCGGTCTGAGCGTCCGAGCGTCCGAGCGTCCGAGCGGAGGTCACCCGCGCGGGGCCCGGGCGCCCGGGCCCCGGGTCAGGACATGCGAAGGCGCCGCGCGGTACGGATGACCGAGCGGCGCCCTCGTCAGGTACGAGGAGGGGTTCAGACCTTCTTGGACTTGTCGAGGACCATCACCAGACCGGCGATGACCAGGAACAGCACCAGCGGGGCTGCCACGAACAGACCGAGGGTCTCGATGACCTCCAGCTTGGGGGCCGGGTCGTCACCGTCGTCGCGGGTCAGCGCGAGCGCGGGGGACGACATGAGCAGCATCATCAGCGTCGTACCGGCCGCGACGGCGCCGGCGCGCAGGGCGTTCTTCTTGTCCACGGTGCAAAAGTAGCGAACACCCGAACGGGCCGCGCGCCCGGGGGTGCCGTACGGGCTCATCCGCCCCCGTCGCCGCCCGCCGGGTCACGTTGGTCCAGCCGCTCCGCCAGCCCCTCCGTCAGCCCCTCCGTCAGCCGCTCCGCGAGGGTCCGCAGCAGGTCGTGGGCGCGGGGCGAGGCGGTGATCCGCTCCAGCGGCAGCGGCACCCCGTCCGGGTCGGCCATCGGCAGCCGCCAGTTGGGGTACTCGTCCCAGGTGCCCGGCAGGTTCTGCGGCCGCCGGTCCCCCACCGCGTCCGGCAGCCACACCCCGACGAGCCGGGCCGGGGTGGCCGTCAGGAACCGGTGCACGGCCCGGACCTCGGCCGTCTCCTCGCCAGGACCCTCCGGCAGCAGCCCGAGCCGCTGGAACAGGCCGAGCCACTCACCGGTCTCGGCGGCGTCCGCCGCCCGCTCGCGCGCCAGCTCGCCGCCGAGCAGCCCGAGCCGGTGGCGCAGCGTCACATGGGCGCCGGACAGCCGGGCCGCGGTGGACGGCAGGTCATGGGTGGTGGCGGTGGCCACGCAGTCGGCCCGCCACCGGCCCGGGTCCAGCGGCCGCCCGCCGCCCGCCCAGTCCCGCTCGAACCACAGCACCGAGGTGCCGAGCACCCCGCGCCGGGCCAGCGCCTCCCGCACCCCCGGCTCGACCGTGCCCAGGTCCTCGCCGATCACGGCGGCGCCCGCCCGGTGCGCCTCCAGGACGAGCACCGCGAGCATCGCCTCGGCGTCGTGCCGCACATAGGTGCCCTGGGTCGGCTCGGCGCCCTCCGGCACCCACCACAGCCGGAACAGGCCCATCACATGGTCGATCCGCAGCGCGCCCGCGTGCCGCAGGAGTTCGCGCAGCAGACCCCGGTACGGGGCGTAGCCCGCGGCGGCCAGCGCGTCCGGGCGCCAGGGCGGCAGACCCCAGTCCTGGCCCCGGGCGTTGAAGGCGTCCGGCGGGGCGCCGACCGAGAACCCGGCGGCGAAGACGTCCTGCTGCGCCCAGGCGTCGGAGCCGTCCGGGTGGACGCCCACCGCCAGGTCGTGGACGATCCCGACCGCCATGCCGGCCCGCCGGGCGGTGGCGGCCGCCTCGGCGAGCTGGCGGTCGGTCAGCCAGGCGAGCCTGCAGTGGAAGTCGACCCGGGCGGCGAGCTGCGCGTCCGCCCTGACCGCCTCCGCCGCCCCGTCCGGGGTGCGAAGGGCGGCGGGCCAGCGGCGCCAGTGGTGGCCGTGCCGCTCGGCGAGCGCCTGGTAGGTGGCGTGGTCCTCCAGGGCCCGGCCGCGCTCGGCCAGGAAGTCGCGGTAGTCGGCCCGGCGGCCCGGGCCGAGCTCGACGCCGTGCACGAGCTCCAGGGCCCGCCGCTTGACCTCCCACACCGCGTCCCGGTCGATCAGGGCGCCCTTGCCGAGGACCTGTTCGCGCAGTTCGGCGGCGTCGGCGAGGACCCGCTCCACGGCCTCGGCGGCCTCCGCGCGGTCCTGGCCGACGTACGCCCACTCGGGCACGTCCTCGATCCGCAGATGGACCGGGTCGGGGAAGCGGCGCGAGGAGGGGCGGTACGGGGACGGGTCGGACGGCGCTCCGGGCACGCCCGCGTGCAACGGGTTGACCTGCACGAATCCGGCGCCGTGGGTGCGGCCCGCCCAGTCGGCGAGCTCCCGCAGGTCGCCGAGGTCGCCCATGCCCCAGGAGCGGGCGGAGAGCAGCGAGTAGAGCTGGACGAGGAGTCCGAAGCCACGGCCCCCGGGGACCGGCACCCGCTCGGGGGCGACGATCAGGGTGCTGGTGGTGCGGCGGCCGTCGGGCGCGGCGGCGGTGAGCCGGTGCACGCCGAGCGGCACCGCACCCGGACCGTCCGGGGCCTCCGGGCCGCCCTGGTCGTACAGGTCCCGCCGGTCCTGGAGCGGGACGGTCCGGCCGGTCTCGGTGACGACGGTGAGCCGGGTCCCGGCGGGCAACGCCCACGCGTCGGCCTCCGCCGGAGCCTCCGACCGCGCAGGCCGCTCCGCCGCGCGCCACACCACCACCGTCGGCGGCAACAGCCGTTCCGCCGTGGCCCGGTCCGCCGCCGCCAGGGATTCGGCGGCCGCCTCCGGGGTGGCCGCCGCGACGCCCAGGGCGCGCAGCGCCGCCACCACGGTGGTCTCGGGCACCGTGACCGTGACGCCTTCGGACGGTGCGTACTCGGTGGCGACGCCGTGCAGGGCGGCGAGACGGGCCAGGGTCACGTCACACTCCGGGGGACTCCGAACCGCCCGCGGTGGCACGGGCAGTGGGTTCGCTGGTGAGGGGCGCCGCGTCGATGAGCGGCGGTTCGCTGGTCAGGGGTGCGGTGTCGGCAAGGGGCGGCTCGCTGGTGAGCGGCGCGGTGCCCTGCCGAGGGATCCGTATCCGTGCTCGGAGCTGGTCGGTCGCGGCCACGGGAACTCCCGGTTCGGTCTCGTCAGATAAGACGACAGCAGTGGGACAGCAGGTAGGACAACGGGTGGAGCCTTACCCACGGATTCCCGTTTTACCGGCGGATTTTGGCGAAACGGTGCCACCCCGCCGAAAGCTCGACGGGCAAACCGGGCAGTTCGCCCTCGCGCGTTGACACCCCGTCGGCCCGGGTGGTGGGCTCGTGATGCGATCGTGACCTACGAGAGAAGAGGGGGCCTCGTGCACCCCGGACGCAGCAAGCGGACGGCGACGGCGGTGGCCGCCGCCGTGCTCGGCGGACTCCTCGGCGGCGCCGCGCCGGGCCCCGCGCAGGCCGCCCCGGCCGCGCCGCCCGCCCCCGCCACCGGCCCCACCGCCACCGGACCGACCGGCCCCACCGGACCCACCGGCCCCTTCGGTCCCGACCGGACGGCCGACGAGGTGCCGCCGGTCTGGCCCCGCCCCCAGTCGCTGACCGCGACCGGCGGCCCCGCCGTGCCGCTCGGCACCGAGGTCACGCTGCTCGCCGCGCCCGGCGCCGATCCGTACGCCGTCGCCGCCCTGCGCGGGGTCCTCGCGGCGGCCGGGGTGCGCACCGTGCACGAGCGGGCGTCCGGCGGCGGGCCGCTGGTCCTGGTCGGCGGCGGTACGGAAGCGGAAGCCGCGCTGCGCGCCCTGAAGGTGCCGGAGCGGGGCGATCTGCCGTCCGGCGGCTACCGGCTGGCGACCGGCCGGGCGGCCGGCCGGGACACCGTGGTGCTCGACGGCGTCGGCCCGGACGGTCTCTTCCACGCGGTGCAGACACTTCGTCAACTCGCGGGGGTCGACGGACGCGAACCGATCGGGTCGTCCGAACGGGAGGCGCGCGCAGCCGGACCCCGTGGCGGCGTCCTGCTGCCCGCCGTGGTGGTCCGGGACTGGCCGACGACCCCGGTGCGCGGTCTGACCGAGGGGTTCTACGGGGAGCCGTGGTCGCCCGCCGACCGGCTCGCGCAGATCGAGTTCATGGGCCGCACCAAGCAGAACCGCTATCTGTACGCGCCCGGTGACGACCCGTACCGCAGGGCGCTGTGGCGCGAGCCGTACCCGGCGGCCGAGCGGGCCGCGTTCCGGGAGCTGGCCGCCCGGGCCGCCGCGAACCATGTGACGCTCGCCTGGGCGGTCGCGCCCGGCCAGGGCATGTGTCTGTCGTCGGACCGCGATGTGGCGGCGCTGAACCGCAAGCTGGACGCGATGTGGGCGCTCGGGGTGCGGGCGTTCCAGCTGCAGTTCCAGGACGTCAGTTACAGCGAATGGCCGTGCGACGACGACGCCGACGCCTTCGGGCGGGGGCCGCGGGCGGCGGCCGGGGCGCACGCGCGCGTGGCGAACGCGGTCGCCGTGCACCTGGCGGAGCGTCATCCGGGCGCGGCGCCGCTGTCCGTGCTGCCGACCGAGTACTTCCAGGACGGCGCCACCGACTACCGCACCGCGCTCGCCGGTGAGCTCCACGCGCGCGTGGAGGTGGCCTGGACGGGGGTCGGGGCGGTGCCGAAGGCCATCACCGGGCGGGATCTGGCGGGGGCCAGGGCGGCGCTGCGGCATCCGCTGGTCACCATGGACAGCTATCCGGTCAACGACTACGCGCAGGACCGGCTGTTCCTCGGTCCCGCGACCGGCCGGGAACCGGCGGTGGCGGCGGGTTCGGCGGGTTTCCTCGCCACCGCGATGGAGCAGGCGGCGCCGTCCCGGGTGCCGCTGTTCACCACCGCCGACTACGCCTGGAACCCGAAGGCGTATGTGCCGGAGGCGTCCTGGCGGGCGGCCGTGGCCGAGGTCGCGGGGCCCGATCCGGCGGCCCGCGAGGCGCTCGCGGCGCTCGCCGGGAACGGCGCCTCCTCGCTGCTCGCGCCGGACGGCGAGTCGGCGTATCTGCGCCCGCTGACGGCCGCGTTCTGGGCGGGCAGGTCCGGCCCGGCCGCCGCAGGTCCGGCCGCGCGGGAGCGGGCTGCGCGCGAGCTGCGGGCCGCGTTCACGGTGATGCGAGAGGCCCCGGAGCGGCTGCGAGGGGTCGCGGACGGCGCGCTCGGCGCCGAGGCGGGGCCGTGGCTGGACCGGCTTTCCCGGTACGGGGCGGCGGGCGAGAGCGCGGTGGACATGCTGGCCGCGCAGGCGCGCGGCGACGGCGGCGGGGCCTGGCGGGCCGAGCTGGACCTGGAGCGGCGCCGGGCGGCGCTGCGGTCCGGCGAGAGCGGGGCCGGGGGCGGAGGCGGCAGGGGCGGGGTGACGGTCGGCCAGGGAGTCCTGGACGCCTTCCTGGACCGGGCGGTGGCGGAGTCGGCGGCCTGGACGGGCGCGGACCGTGCGCCGGGCCGGACGGCGGGCGGGACGCCGGACGGGACATCGGGTGCGGGTCCTGCCGTACCGCCGCGGGCGGAGGAGTCGGCGGACGCGTACACGGTGCGGCTGGACCGGCCGCGGCCGGTGGAGACGGTGACGGTGATGACGGACCCGGCGCCCGGCGGTGCCGAAGGGACCACCGGGGTCCTTGAGGCGCATGTGCCGGGCGAGGGCTGGCGGCGGATCGGCGCGCCGGCCGGGTCCGGGTGGACCCAGGCGGATCTGAAGGGGCTGCGCGCGGACGCGGTGCGGATCGTGTGGCGCGGGGACGGGCCGCGGCCCCGGGTGCGGTCGCTGGTGCCGTGGTTCGCGGACGAGCCGCGCGCCGCGCTCGGTCTGGCCCGCCCGGAGACCGACGCGGAGATCGGCGGCCCGGCGCTGCGGGCGGACGTGACGCTGACCGGGCGGCGCGCGGCCGAGGTGCGCGGGCCGCTGACCGTACGGGCGCCGAAGGGGGTGACCGTGCGGGTGCCGCCGGGGGCCGCGAAGGAGGCGGTGGTGCCGCGCGGCACCCGGACCACGGTGCCGCTCGACGTGTCGGTGGCGCCGGACGCGGCGCCCGGCGCGTATCCGGTGACGGTGGCGTTCGCGGGCGCCGAGCGGGTGCTCACGGTGCGGGCCTTCCCGCGGACCGGCGGCCCCGATCTGGCCCGTACCGCCACCGCCTCGTCGTCCGGCGACGAGACGCCCGACTTCCCGGCGGCGTTCGCGGTCGACGGCGATCCGGCGACCCGCTGGTCCTCGCCGGTCCAGGACGGCGCCTGGTGGCAGCTGGAGCTGGCCGAACCGGCCCGGATAGGGCGGGTGGTGCTGCACTGGCAGGACGCCTACGCGGCCCGCTACCGGATCCAGGTGTCGGCGGACGGGCGGCGGTGGCGGACGGCCGCCACCGTGCGGGACGGGCGGGGCGGCCGGGAGTCGGTGCGGATGGACGCGGCCGGGACCCGGTTCGTCCGGATGCAGGGCGACGCGCGGGCGACCGAGTACGGCTATTCGCTGTGGTCGGTGGAGACGTACGCGGTGGTCCAGGAGCCGACAGGGCCGCCGGAGCCCGGTGGCGCGCGCGAGAAGGAGCCGGACGGCACCGCGTCCGGCTCCCGGTGATCCGACGGCCCGTGCGCGGCGGCCCGCCGTGCGGGGACCACACGCGAAAGGCCCGGCTCAACCCGTCGTCACGGCCTCCACTGGGGAGGCGGTGGCGACGGAGTCGATCCGGGCCAGGACGTCGTCCGCGCCGTACGGCTGGAGGTACGGCAGCCATTGTGGGTCCCGATGGCCGGTGCCGATGATCCGCCAGGCGAGGCCGGTCGGTGGGGCGGGTTGATGGCGCAGCCGCCAGCCCAGCTCCCGCAGATGCCGGTCGGCTTTGACGTGGTTGCAGCGGCGGCAGGCCGCCACGACGTTCTCCCAGGCGTGCGTCCCCCCGCGGCTGCGCGGAATGACGTGGTCGACGCTGGTTGCGACGCCACCGCAGTACACGCAGCGTCCGCCGTCGCGGGCGAACAGGGCTCTGCGGGTCAAGGGAACGGGCCCCCGGTAGGGGACCCGCACGAACCGTTTGAGCCGCACCACACTGGGCGCGGCGACGACACGGCTCTCACTGTGCAGGAAGGCGCCGGACTCCTCGAGGCAGAGTGCCTTCTTCTCCAGGACGAGGACGAGCGCGCGGCGGAGCGGTACGACGCCGAGCGGCTCGTACGACGCGTTGAGGACCAGGACATGCGGCACGTATGCCTCCTATGACGCCGGCGGCGCGTGGCTCGCGCCGGGACGAAACTGCTCCCAGTCTCTCCTCCCGCCCGCCGCGCGCGCCACTACGTGGAGGTAACGGGCCTGAGGTGTTCTCGACCACATCGGCGCCGGTACGGGAGTCTTCCCCGGCCGCGGGCCGTCTCTCCCGGTGTGCGTCCGGAGTCGCGGAATCCGGGCCACCGCCCGTCCCCCGTTAGTGTGGACGGATCGCGAACACCTGCCTGGAGGTTCCCCCGTGTTCTGGTCAGCCCCGCCGACCACCGACGATCCGACGTCCGTTCCGGTGACCCTGGACGAGGCCGCGGAGAAGGCGACGAACGCCGCGGGCTGGGTGGAGGAGAACTGGGCCACCTGGCTGAACACGGGTCTGAAGATCCTGCTCATCCTGGTGGTGGCCTTCACCCTGCGGATGCTGATCAGGAAGGCCCTGACCAAGCTGATAGACCGGATGAACCGGTCGGCGCAGGCGGTCGAGGGCACCGCGCTCGGCGGTCTGCTGGTCAACGCGGAGCGGCGGCGGCAGCGCTCGGAGGCGATCGGCTCGGTGCTGCGCTCGGTGGCGTCGTTCCTGATCCTGGGCACGGCCGGGCTGATGGTGCTCGGCGCCTTCAAGATCGACCTGGCGCCGCTGCTCGCGTCGGCCGGTGTGGCGGGTGTGGCGATCGGTTTCGGCGCGCGGAACCTGGTGACGGACTTCCTCTCCGGTGTCTTCATGATCCTGGAGGACCAGTACGGCGTGGGTGACTCGATCGACGCGGGGGTGGCCTCCGGCGAGGTGGTCGAGGTGGGCCTGCGGGTGACGAAGCTGCGCGGGGTCGACGGCGAGATCTGGTACGTCCGCAACGGCGAGATCAAGCGGATCGGCAACCTCAGCCAGGGCTGGGCCACGGCGGCGGTGGACGTGACGGTGCGGCCGTCGGAGGACCTGGACCGGGTCCGCGAGGTGATCACCGAGGCGACCGAGGAGATGTCGAAGGACGAGCCGTGGAACGAGCGGCTGTGGGGTCCGGTGGAGGTGCTCGGCCTGACCGAGGTGCTGCTCGACTCGATGACGGTGCGGGTCTCGGCGAAGACGATGCCGGGCAAGAAGCTGGGCGTGGAGCGCGAGGTCCGCTGGCGGATCAAGCGGGCCCTGGACGCGGCGGGCATCCGGATCGTCGGCGGCATCCCGCCGCAGCTGGAGGACGCCCCGGCGCCCGATCCCAGCGCGGGCGTGGCGGCCCCGTCGGCGTTCGCCTCCCCGGCCTCCCCGCAGTCGGCGGCGGCGACGCCGCTGCCGAGGACGGATCTGACCAAGTAACGGCCCGGGCTCCGCAGGCCCAGGGCCTCGCAGGCCCAAGGCTCCGCAGGCCCAAGGCTCCGCAGGGGGGCGCACCGCCGGTGACGGCGGGGCGCCCCCTGTGTGCTGCGCGCGCCCGCTCGTACGGCGTCGCTCTCGTCACACCTCTGGACAGGCTGTGGCTGGAATGCGTCACAGTGTGGCGTGTGACGCTTCTTGGAGATCCGGGGAGCCCAGGGTATTGACGCCCCGCTGACCGCCGCCTTACCGTCCTCCCAACCCAATAGGAAACTTTCCTAACAGTGCAGTGAGGCACGCAGCCGCAGGGCAGTCAGGCAGGTGGAACGTCATGGCCGGTACGACTCCGGGGACCCCCGGGACTCCCGGCACCCCGCGGGTGCTGCGGGCCATGAACGACCGGGCCGCGCTCGGGCTGCTGCTCGAACACGGGCCGCTGTCGCGGACCCGGATCGGGAAGCTGACCGGGCTGTCCAAGCCGACCGCCTCGCAGCTGCTCGCGCGGCTCGAATCGGCCGGGCTCGTCGTCGCCACCGGGACCACCGAGGGGCGGCCGGGGCCGAACGCGCAGCTGTACGGGGTCAACCCGCGGGCCGCGCACGCCGCCGGGCTCGACGTGACCCCCGAGCTCATCCGCGCCGCCGTCGCCGACATCACCGGCGCCGTGGTCGGCGAGTTCGAGCTGGAGACCGCCGGGCGCGCCGACGAGGGCGTCGTCCAGCAGGTCGTGGACGCGCTCGACGGCGCCGTCAGGGCCGCCGGGCTCGCCCTCGGGGACGTCCGCAGGCTGGTCATCGGCACCCCCGGCGCCTTCGACCCGGCCACCGGGCGGCTGCGCTACGCCTCCCACCTGCCCGGCTGGCACTCGCCCACGCTGCTCGACGAGCTGGCCGCCGCCCTCCCGATGCCGTTCGAGTACGAGAACGACGTCAACCTGGTCGCCATCGCCGAGCAGCGGCTCGGCGCCGCCCGCGACCACCAGAACTTCGTCCTGCTGTGGAACGAGACCGGCCTCGGCGCCGCCCTCGTCCTCGGCGGACGGCTGCACCGCGGCTTCACCGGCGGCGCCGGCGAGGTCGGCTTCCTCCCGGTGCCCGGCACCCCGCTGGTGCGCCAGGTCACCCGGGCCAACTCCGGCGGCTTCCAGGAGCTCGCCGGGGTGCAGACGGTGCCCAGGCTCGCCCTGGCCGCCGGGATCGACACCCCCGAGCAGCCGTACGAGGAGGTCGCCGCCCGGCTGCTCACCGAGGCCGCCGAGCGGCACGCGGCGGACCCGGCGTACGCCCGGCTGCTCGACGCCTACGCCGAGCGGCTCGCGACCGGTCTCGCCTCGCTCGTCGCGGTGCTCGACCCCGAACTCCTGGTGCTCTCCGGCTCGGCCATCACCGCCGGCGGCGAACCGCTGCGCGCCCGGATCCAGGAGCAGCTCGCCGATCTCGCCGCCTCCCGACCACGGCTCGTGCTCGCCGCGGTCGACGGGCACCCCGTGCTGCGCGGGGCACTCGAATCCGCCCTCGCCGCCACCCGCGACGAAGTCTTCGACACGTCCCGCTGACCCCCGGATCACCCCGCACCACGTACGCACCACCCCCGTACCCGTACCACCCGCGTACCCGTACCACCCGCGTACCTGTCCTCCCCCCGAAGCAGCTCCCCCGTCACCCACCCGTCCCAGGGAGATACCGCCATGCCCGCACGCCGTTCCGGAAGAATCGCCGCCGCGCTCGCCGCCTCCGCCTCCATAGCCCTGTTCGCCTCGGCGTGCACCGGCTCGCCGAGCGACAAGGCGGCCGACGACCCCAACGCGAAGACCACCATCACCTTCTGGCACGGCTGGTCGGCGCCCTCCGAGGTCAAGGCGATCCAGGACAACGTCGACCGGTTCGAGAAGGCTCACCCGAACATCACGGTGAAGGTCGTCGGCAACATCAACGACGACAAGCTCAACCAGGCGCTGCGCGCGGGCGGTTCCAACGGTCCGGACGTGGCCGCCTCCTTCACCACCTCCAACGTGGGCAAGTTCTGCTCCTCCGGCGCGCTGGCCGACCTGAAGCCGTTCCTGGACAAGGACAAGGTCGACCTGGACAAGACCTTCTCGAAGGTCCTCCAGGACTACACCCAGTTCGAGGGCAAGCGCTGTTCGCTGCCGCTGCTGTCGGACGCGTACGGGCTCTACTACAACAAGGACGCCTTCAAGGCGGCCGGCATCACCGCCCCGCCGAAGACCTGGTCGGAGTTCGCCACCGTCGCGAAGAAGCTGACCAAGACCAAGGGCGACAGCTTCGAGCAGCTCGGCTTCATGCCGAACTACCTCGGCTACGAGACCGTCCCGAGCCACTACATGTCGCAGTGGGACCACAAGTACTTCGACGAGCAGGGCAAGTCCAACATCGCCAAGGACCCGGGGTTCGCGGAGATGCTGACGTACCAGAAGTCGCTGGTCGACGGCCTGGGCGGGTTCGCCAAGCTCGACAAGTACCGCACCACCTTCGGTGACGAGTGGGGCGCCAAGCACCCGTTCCAGACCGGCCAGGTGGCCATGCAGCTGGACGGCGAGTGGCGGCTGAACTTCATCAAGGACGCCAAGGTCCCCTTCGAGGTGGGCGTGGCGCCGCTGCCGGTCGCGGACGACGAGGTCGCCGACTACGGCAAGGGCTACCTGTCCGGCACCATCATCGGCATCGCTCCGCAGAGCAAGAAGCAGAACGCGGCCTGGGAGCTGGCCAAGTACATGACCATGGACACCGAGGCCGTGGTGAACTTCGCCAACGCCATCGGCAACGTCCCCTCCACGCTCGACGCCCTGAAGTCGCCGAACCTGAAGTTCGACGAGCGCTTCAAGGTCTTCCTGGACATCGCCCAGCACCCCAAGTCCACCACCTCGGACGGCGCGGTGAACGGCTCGGCGTACCAGGACACCTTCCAGGACTTCGCCCAGAAGTACGAGAAGGGCCAGATCCCGGACCTGAAGAAGGGTCTCGAGGAGACCGCCGCCCAGATCGACCGCGACATCGCGCAGGCGAAGTAAGCGAACGGGACCGGTACCTCATGTCCTCCGACACCCTGGAAATCGAGGGGCGTCAGGCGGCGCTGCGGTCGAAGCGCGTACGGAGCGCGCTTCGCACCGCGGCGTTCATGTCGCCCTGGCTGATCGGTTTCGGCGTCTTCTTCGCGTACCCCCTGGTGTCCACCGTCTACTTCTCGCTGATGAAGTACGACGGCATCAACCCGCCCGAGTGGCGGGGCCTGGACAACTGGACGTACGTCCTCGCCGACATGCCGAAGTTCTGGCCCGCCATGCAGAACACCCTGTGGCTGGCCGTCGTGATGGTGACCTGCCGGGTCGTGTTCGGCCTCGGCATCGGCATGCTCATCACCAAGATCAAGACCGGTGCGGGCATCTTCCGCACCCTCTTCTACCTGCCCTACCTGGCCCCGCCGGTGGCCGCGACGCTGGCCTTCGTCTTCCTGCTCAACCCCGGCACCGGACCGGTCAACGCGTTCCTGGAGTTCGTCGGCATCCCCGCGCCCTCCTGGTTCAACGACGCCGCCTGGGCCAAGCCGGCCCTCACCGTCCTCGCCGTGTGGGGCGTCGGGGACCTGATGGTCATCTTCATGGCCGCGCTGCTCGACGTGCCGAAGGAGCAGTACGAGGCGGCCGAGCTGGACGGCGCGTCCGCCTGGCAGCGGTTCCGCTTCGTCACGCTGCCGAACATCTCGCCGATCATCCTGTTCGCGGTCGTCACCGGCATCATCGGCGCGATGCAGTACTACACCCAGCCGATCGTGGCCGCGAAGGTCGCGTCGGGGGTGATGGGCGGCTCGGGCCAGACCTTCGACCCCGGCTACCCGGACGACTCGACGCTCACCCTGCCGCAGCTCGTCTACAGCCTCGGCTTCGGCCGCTTCGACTACGGCGCCGCCTGCGTCGTGGCGCTCGTCCTGTTCGCCCTCTCCATGGCCTGCACCGCGCTGCTCATGCGCCGGCGCGGCGGCCTGATCGGCTCGGGTGACTGACCCATGACCACCCCTGTGACCTCCCCCGTCGCCCCCGCCAAGACCCCGGCGGACGCCCCGGCCGCGAGCCGCTCCGGCGGCCCGGCGGCCCGCGCCGCCCGGCGCCGCGCGCTGCTGCAGTGGATCGCCGTGCACTCGCTCGGCATCGCCGCCGCGCTGTTCTTCGTGCTGCCGTTCGTCTTCGTGGTGCTCACCTCGCTGATGAGCGACCAGCAGGCGCTGACCCGCGACCTGACCCCGAACTCCTGGCACTTCGAGAACTACACCCGGGTGTTCGACACCCCCGGCTTCCTCACCTGGTGGCGCAACTCGCTGCTGTACGCGGGCCTCGGCACCGTCCTCGTGGTGGTGTCGTCGGTGCCCGTGGCGTACGCGCTCGCCAAGTTCCGCTTCCGCGGCCGGCACCTGTCGCTGCTGCTCGTCATCTCGATGATGATGCTGCCGCCGCAGGTCATCATCATCCCGATGTACCTGTTCTGGGCCAAGCAGCTGGACCTGTCCGGCTCGCTGTGGCCCCTGATCATCCCGATGGCGTTCGGTGACGCCTTCGCGATCTTCCTGCTGCGCCAGTTCCTGCTGACCATCCCGAACGAGTACATCGAGGCGGCCAGGATCGACGGCTGCGGCGAACTGCGCACCCTGCTGCGGATCGTGCTGCCGATGGCCAAGCCGGGCATCGCCGCCGTGGCCCTGTTCCAGTTCTTCTACTGCTGGAACGACTACTTCGGACCGCAGATCTACGCCTCGGAGAATCCGGCCGCGTGGACGCTGAGCTACGGCCTGGAGTCCTTCAAGGGCGCGCACCACACCGACTGGAATCTGACCATGGCCGCGACCGTACTGGTCATGGCCCCCGTGATCCTCGTCTTCTTCTTCGCCCAGAAGGCATTCGTCGAGGGCGTCACACTGACCGGAGTGAAGGGCTAGCCGACGTTATGAAGCTCGCTGTCGTGGGGGGCGGCTCCACCTACACCCCCGAACTGATCGACGGGTTCGCGCGGTTGCGCGACACCCTGCCCATCACCGAACTCGTCCTCGTCGACCCGGCCGCCGGCCGCCTTGACCTGGTCGGCGGGCTCGCCCGCCGGATCTTCGCCAAGCAGGGCCACCCGGGCCGGATCGTCACCACCACCGACCTCGACGCCGGGGTGGCGGGCGCCGACGCCGTCCTGCTCCAGCTGCGGGTCGGCGGCCAGGCCGCCCGGGAGCGCGACGAGACGTGGCCGCTCGAATGCGGCTGCGTCGGCCAGGAGACCACCGGCGCCGGTGGTCTCGCCAAGGCGCTGCGCACCGTGCCGGTGGTCCTGGACATCGCCGAGCGGGTCCGCCGTACCAACCCGAACGCCTGGATCATCGACTTCACCAACCCGGTCGGCATCGTGACCCGGGCGCTGCTCCAGGCCGGGCACAAGGCCGTCGGCCTGTGCAACGTGGCCATCGGCTTCCAGCGGAAGTTCGCCGCGCTGCTCGACCTGGCCCCGGCCGACGTCCACCTCGACCACGTCGGGCTCAACCACCTGACCTGGGAGACCGGGGTACGGATCGGCGGCCCCGAGGGCGAGGACGTGCTGCCCCGGCTGATCGCCGAGCACGGCGACGCCATCGCCGACGACCTCAGCCTGCCGCGCTCGGTCGTCGACCGGCTCGGCGTGGTCCCCTCGTACTACCTGCGCTACTTCTACGCCCACGACACGGTCGTCGACGAGCTGCGCACCAAGCCCTCGCGGGCGGCCGAGGTCGCCGCGATGGAGAAGCAGCTCCTGGAGATGTACGGCGACCCGGCGCTCGACGAGAAGCCGGAGCTGCTCGCCAAGCGCGGCGGCGCCTTCTACTCGGAGGCCGCCGTGGACCTGGCCGCCTCGCTGCTGGGCGGCGGCGGTTCGCCGTACCAGGTGGTCAACACCCGCAACAACGGCACGCTGCCGTTCCTGGCGGACGACGCCGTGATCGAGGTGCAGGCCGCGGTCGGCGCGCAGGGTCCGGTGCCGCTGCCGGTGGCGCCGCTCGACCCGCTGTACGCGGGCCTGATCTCGCACGTCACCGCCTATGAGGACCTGGCCCTCGACGCCGCCCTGCGCGGCGGCCGTGACCGGGTGTTCAAGGCCCTGCTCGCGCATCCGCTGGTGGGACAGATCGACCTGGCCGACGGGCTCACCGACCGGCTCGTCGCGCACAACCGGGAGCACCTGGCGTGGGCCTGAACGGAGCACTCCTCGCCGTCGACGCGGGGAACAGCAAGACCGACGTCGCCGTGATCGCCGCGGACGGCTCGGTCCTCGGTGAGGCGCGCGGCGGCGGGTTCCAGCCGCCCGTGGTCGGCGTCACCACGGCCGTCGACACCCTCGCCGAGATCATCGGGCGGGCCTGGGCCGCGGCCGGCGGCGGCGACCTGCCGCCCGTGTTCGCGCGGATCACCGCCTGTCTCGCCAACGCCGATCTGCCGGTCGAGGAGGAGGAGTTGAAGGCGGCCCTGGAGGCGCGCGGCTGGAGCCGTACGGTCCGGGTCCTCAACGACACCTTCGCGGTCCTGCGGGCCGGGCTCGACGAGCCGCGCGGGGTGGCCGTGGTGTGCGGCGCGGGCATCAACTGCGTCGGCATGACGCCGGACGGGCGGACCGCCCGGTTCCCGGCGATCGGCAAGATATCCGGCGACTGGGGCGGTGGCGGCGGACTCGCCGACGAGGCCCTGTGGTTCGCCGCCCGCGCCGAGGACGGCCGGGGCGAGCCGACGGCGCTGGCCCGCACGCTGCCCGCGCACTTCGGGCTGCCCACGATGTACGCGCTGATCGAGGCGCTGCACCTGGGGCGGCTCGACCAGCACCGCAAGCACGAGCTGACGCCGGTGCTGTTCCGGACGGCGGCGGAGGGCGACCTGATCGCGCAGTCGCTGGTGGACCGGCAGGCCGACGAGGTGGTGGCGCTCGCCACGGTCGCCCTCGGGCGGCTGGACCTGCTCGACGAGGAGGCGCCGGTGATGCTCGGCGGCAGCGTGCTCGCCGCCCGGCACGAGCGGCTCGACTCGCGGATCGCCGAACTCCTGGCCGCGAAGGCGCCGAAGGCGGTGATCGGCGTGGTGTCGGCGCCGCCGGTGCTCGGTGCCGGGCTGCTCGTCCTGGACGACGCGGCGGCCGGACCCGGGGCGGCGGCGCGGCTGCGCGCCCACTACACCGCCTGACACCGCCTGCCCCGGGCGGGCCTTTCGGGTTGTGACAGGTGCGGGGCGTCCCTCCGGGAGCGCCCCGCGGCCGTCTCACCCGTTCGGGGCGGTCTCCCCGTTCGGGGCGGCCCTGGGCGGAACCGAATCCGCGCCGCGGGCGTATTCAAGGGGAAGGGGTGACGAAGGGGCGGCCGAAGGGGGGTTCGGCCACCGGGCGCTTCGGGTCATGCGGCACGATAGGCACAAGATCGAGTCAATCCCGGTGTGCGGGGCGGCCGCTGCGGCCATACTGCTGGCCTGAAGACGCCACGCACGACGCCACCGACCAGCCGACCCGCCGACCGGACGGGCCGACGACCGGACGGGCCGACGTCCGAGACCGAGGGGGAGGTCACGTGACACACCCGCCGAACGCGCCCGCCCCGGCGGCGCACGGCACCGCCGCCGCCGCGCGGCCGGACACCGGCGTGCCCGGCCAGCCCGGCCCGGTCTCCCCCGGATCCGGACCCGGAGCGGCCCCTGGCGGCGGCCAGGGAGCCACCGAACGGCCGCCGGGCGCCTGGGCCGAGGCCCGTGAGGTGCTGCGCAGGACCACCACCACCGAGCCCGGCCGGCTGCGGGTGCTGGGCGCCGTGCTCGCGCTGCTCGTCGTCGCCTTCGGTGCCGTCACCGCCTACCAGGTCGTCGACCGCACCTCGTACGCCGACGACGTCGTCGGCCGCAGTCAGCCGCTGAGCGCCGACGCCGCCGACATCTACCGCTCGCTCGCCGACGCCGACGCCACCGCCGCCAGCGGCTTCCTCGCGGGCCCGCAGGAGTCCGCCGAGCTGCGCAAGCGGTACGCGGACGACATCACCACCGCCTCCCGGCTGCTCGTACGGGCCGCCGCCAGCACCGACACCGACGGAGCCGCGGCCCACGAGATCGCCACCCTCAGCGAGCACCTGCCCCGCTACACCGGCCTGATCGAGCGGGCCAGGGCCGCCAACCGGCAGGGCCTGCCGCTCGGCGGCGCCTATCTGCGCTACGCCAACCTGACCATGAGCAGCCAGCTGCTGCCCGCCGCCGAGCGGCTGTACGCGGCGGAGACCGAGCGGCTGCGGCGGGACGACACCGAGGCGCGCTCCTGGCCGTACCCGTCGATCGCGCTCGGGCTGCTCGCCCTCGGCCTGCTCGTCGCCGCGCAGCTCCGCAACTACCGGCGCACCCACCGGGTGTTCAACCCGGGGCTGCTCGCCGCCGGTGCCTGCTGTCTGATCGCGCTCCTCTGGCTGGCCTCCGGGCACGCGCTCGCCAGGTCCGGGCTCGCCGAGGCCCGCTCGCACGGCCAGGCGTCGCTCCAGGTGCTCAACGAGGCCCGGATCAGCTCCCTGAAGGCCCGCGCCAACGAGAACCTGGCGGTGGTCAACCGGGGCGCCGTGCTCGCCGACGACGGCAAGAGCGACAAGTACGAGGTCGACTATGCCGCGAGCTTCAAGGCGCTGACCGCCGCGCTCGACTCCGCCGCCCGGCTCGCCGACGACGACCGCGGCCGCGGCCCGGTGACCGCGGCCAGGACGCACGCCGTCGAGTGGCGCGAGCGGCACACGGCGGCCCGTGAGCGCGACGACGCGGGCGACTTCACCGGCGCCATGGAGCGGATCGTCGGCAGCCGGGGCTCGACCGGCCAGTCGTTCGACGAGGTCGACGCGGCCCTCGGCAGCGCCCTCGCGCACGAGCAGGACGAGTTCACCCGGGCCGCCGTGCGCGGCCGGGACGCGCTGTCCGCGCTGCCGTACGGGGTCGCCGTGCTCGCCGTGCTCGGCGCGGGCTGCGCGGTGGCAGGCGTCAACCGCAGACTGTCGGAGTACCGGTGAGAGGGGGCGGGCACGAGATGACGCACAGCGCCGAGCCGACTCCGGGCGCGGGCCACGGGCCCGCCGGGGCCGCCCGCCCCGCGCGGGCCCGCCGCGCGCCCCGGCTGCGCGGCTGGGGCGGGGTCGCCGCGATGGCGGTGGCCTGTGGACTCACCGCCTCCCTCGCGCTGTTCGCGCTGCCCCGCAGCGGCGCCGTCGCCGACCCGGGCCCCGGTCCCGGCCCCGGCCCCGGGGTGGGCGAGGGCGTGCAGGTGCGGGCCGAGACCGCGGAGAGCGCCGACACCTGCCGCGACCCGGACGCCTCGCTGACCCCGTCCACCGCGGAGGGGCCCGCCGTCGCCCGGATCAAGCGGCGCGGCAAGCTCGTCGTGGGCGTCGACCAGTCCAGCTACAAGTGGGGGTTCCGCACCCCGCCGACGCTCGCCCGGCAGCCCGACGGCTCGGTCAAGCAGACCCCCGGCGAGCTGGAGGGCTTCGACATCGACCTGGCGAAGGCCATCGCCAAGGGCATCCTCGGCGACGAGGACGCGGTCATCTTCCGCACCATCCCGACCAACCAGCGGATCGCGGCCCTGGAGAGCGGCCGGGTCGACCTGGTGGTGCGCACCATGACGATCAACTGCAAGCGGATCCAGCAGGTCGCCTTCTCCACCGCCTACTTCCAGGCCGGTCAGCAGGTGCTCGCGCCCAGGTCGTCGGCGATCACCGGCTACGACGCCTCGCTGAAGGGCAAGCGGGTGTGCACGGCGGAGGGCTCCACGGCCTACGAGGCCCTGGCGGACCGCTCGTTCGGCGCCGTCTACAAGGACGCCGGTGACGGCACCAAGGACGACCAGGACCTGCTGACCGTGCCCAACCAGCTGGACTGTCTGGCCCGGTTGCAGCTGGGCGAGGTGGACGCGGTGGTCACCGACAACGCCCTCGCGGCGGGTCAGGCCGCGCAGGATCCGGCGGTGGAGCTCAAGGGCAGGCCCTTCACCACCGAGTACTACGGTGTGGCCGCGAAACTGGGCGACGACGATCTGGTGCGCCGGGTCAACCAGGTGCTCGTCGAGTACCGGCAGGGACCGTGGCAGCGGGCGTACGAGAAGTGGCTGAAGGCGGACCTGCCGGGCATCACGGCACCACCGCCCCCGAAGTACAAGTAGCCCAAGAGGTTCGAGAGGTTCGAGAGGTTCGAGAGGTACGAGAGGTACGAGAGGTACGAGAGGTACGGGGCATACGAGGGGTAGGAGAGATACGGCAGGCGCGCGGGGTACGAGGGACGCCAGGGCACGTGAGGCACACGGGACACGTGAGCCACGCGAGGTACGCGGGAAACCGACAGGACGAGAGGTGAGCGATGGGCGTCACGGGACCCCCCGGTCCGGTGATGGACCGGGACGAGGTGGACCGTGCGCTGGCGCGCCTCGGCGCGGAGCACAAGGCGGTCGAGGACTCGCTCCTCGCGCTCCAGGACCACGCGGGCCGCAGACTCCTGGAGGGCGCCGAGCTGACCGGCACCACCCAGGACCGCTGGGCGTCCGCCGAGCGGACCATCACCCTGCTCTGGACCTGCTTCGACGTGTACACCGACGCCCTGCGCGCCACCCGTGAGCTGCGCTCGCGCAGCCGCTGGCCGGGCCGCGACGAGCTCGTCGAGCTGACCGACCGGCTGCGCGGCGAGCGGGTGCAGCTGCCCGGCGGCGCCCGCGAGGGGGCCGCGCTCACCGAGCGCTTCACCCTGGACGGCCTGGTCCGCCGGATGAACGAGCTGTACGCCGCCTCCCTCGACGTGGTGGTCACCGCCGACGCCGTCTGGTCGGCGCTGCCCGCCCGGATAGACCTGCTCGCGGCCGAGCTGGGCCGGACCCGCTCGCTCGCCCACTCGGTGGGCGTCCGCCCCGGCGAACACCCGGCCGGGGACGAACTGGAGTCGATCACCGCCGAGCTGACCGGGCTGCGGGCCCAGGTGATCTCCGACCCGCTGGCCTTCTGGCGCCCCGCGCAGGGCAGTTCGGCGCCCGGCGGCGGGCGCCCGGACACCACGCGGTACGACACGGCGGCCCGCGCCCTCGAAGACGTACGGCGGGAGATCGAGGCGGTGCTCCAGGTCCGGCAGGACTCCGAGGAGCGGCTGCTGCGGCTGCGGGACGTGCTGTCCCGGGCCGACCGCACCCTGACCGAGGCCCGTTCGGCGCGCGGTGAGGTGCTCGCGAAGATCGCCGCGTCCGAGGTCCCGGCGGTCAGCGGCCCGCCGCTCGCCCTCCAGGAACGTCTGGCGGCGGCGGCCGAGCACCGCAGGCACGCCCGCTGGCACCGGCTTTCGCCGCTCCTGGACGCCCTCGAACGGGAGGCGGAGGACGAACTGCTTCGCGCCCGCGAGTCGTTGACGGCGGTGACCGCGCCGCTCGCGGTCCGCGCGGAGCTGCGCGGCCGGCTCGACGCGTACAAGGCGAAGGTGGCCAGGCTCGGCGGCGCGGAGGACCCGCTGCTCATCGAGCGGTACGACCAGGCGCGCCGGATGCTGTGGAGCGCCCCGTGCGATCTGCGGGCCGCCGAGCAGGCGGTGCTGCGCTATCAGCGGGCGGCGGCGGAGACGCTGGCGCCGCGGGGCGAGCGCGCCGCGGACGATCACAGGGGGATGTGAGTGGTGAGCGGAGCGGGCGGGAGCTGCCAGCGCCCGGCGTGCGACGGCGCGTACGAGGACATGGGCGGCGGTGAGCTGTACTGCGACACCTGCGGGCTCGCCCCGGTGGTGGCGCCGGGCGCCCCGCTGGGCTCGCCGCGCACCACGGCGGTGACCGGCGGCGCCGGTGCGTCCGGTACGAGCGCGGGCGCGGGCCCGGGGTCCGGCGCGGGTGCCGACTCGGGCCGGTCGGGCGCGGGTTCGGCGGCCTCCGCGCGGAGTTCGGCCCGGACGTCGGCGGGGTCGGCGCGGTCCTCGGCGTCCCGGCGTTCGGTGTCCGGTCGGCTGTCGCGTGCGCTGTCCGGGGCGGGTTCGGCCCGCTCGGTGTCGGTGCGCAGTTCCGGCTCGGCCAGTGCCTCCTCGGGGCGCGGGCGGCTCGGCGTGGGCCTGGTCACGGTGCCGGAGGTGCCGCGTCCTGACCCGCGCGCGGCGGTGATGGCGCACCCCGAGGTGCCCGAGAGGAAGCGATTCTGCTCGCGTTCCGACTGCGGCGCCGCGGTGGGCCGTTCGCGCGGCGACCGGGCGGGTCGCACCGAGGGTTTCTGCACCAAGTGCGGGCACCCGTACTCCTTCGTGCCGAAGCTGCGCGGCGGCGACGTGGTGCACGGGCAGTACGAGGTGGCCGGCTGTCTGGCGCACGGCGGCCTCGGCTGGATCTACCTCGCCGTCGACCGGGCGGTGGCGGACCGCTGGGTGGTGCTCAAGGGCCTGCTCGACACCGGTGACCAGGACGCGATGGCCGCGGCGATCTCCGAGCGGCGCTTCCTCGCCGAGATCGAGCACGCCAACATCGTCCGCATCTACAACTTCGTGGAGCACCTCGACCCGCGCACCGGCTCCCTCGACGGCTACATCGTCATGGAGTACGTCGGCGGCAAGTCGCTCAAGGAGATCGCCAACGAGCGGCGCACCCCGGACGGCCGCCGCGACCCGCTGCCGGTCGAGCAGGCGTGCGCGTACGGCATCGAGGCCCTGGAGGCGCTCGGCCATCTGCACAGCCGCAACCTGCTCTACTGCGACTTCAAGGTCGACAACGCGATCCAGACCGAGGACCAGCTGAAGCTCATCGACATGGGCGCGGTCCGGCGGATGGACGACGACGAGTCGGCGATCTACGGCACGGTCGGCTACCAGGCGCCCGAGGTCGCCGAGGTGGGGCCCTCGGTGGCCAGCGACCTCTACACGGTGGCCCGTACCCTCGCCGTGCTCACCTTCGACTTCCAGGGCTACACCACCGTCTACGCGGACGCGCTGCCCGCCCCGGACGGCATCGAGGTGTTCCGGGCCTACGAGTCCTTCTACCGGTTCCTGGTGCGGGCCACCGACCCGGACCCGGCGCGCCGGTTCGGCTCCGCGCAGGAGATGGCGGAGCAGCTGACCGGGGTGCTGCGGGAGGTCGTCGCGCTCCAGTCGGGGCGGCCCCGCCCGGCCCTGTCCGCGCAGTTCGGCGCCGAGACCCGGGTCACCGACTCCGAGCTGTTCGACGAGCTCACCGAGGACGTGTCGGTGCTCGGCGCGCGGGCGACCGGCCGGCGGCGGCGCGGGCTGCCGACCGCGCTGCCGGGACGGGCCGGGAGCTTCCTGCGGCTGCTCGACGTGCCCGCGACGGCGCTCGCGCTCCCGGTGCCCCGGGTGGACCCCGCCGACCCCAACGCCGGTTTCCTCGCCGGACTGCTGGCCGCCGCGCCCGCCGAGCTGATCACCGCGCTGCACGCGGCGCCGGTCGCCTCCCTGGAACTGCGGCTGCGCGAGCTGCGGGCCCGCCTGGAGATGGGCGACCTGGTGGCGGCGGGGCGGGCGCTTGACGGTCTGGAGCAGGGGTACGGCGACGACTGGCGGGTGGTCTGGTACCGGGGTGTGGCCTCGCTGATCGGCGGCGACCGGGAGAGCGCGGCGCTCGCCTTCGACGCGATCTACGACGCCTTCCCCGGCGAGCCCGCGCCCAAGCTGGCGCTCGGCGTGTGCGCCGAACTCCTCGACCAGCTGGACAACGCCGCCGACTACTACCACCTGGTGTGGGCGACCGACCCGAGCTATGTCAGCGCCGCCTTCGGGCTGGCCCGGGTGCGGCTCGCGGCGGGCGACCGGGCGGGCGCGGTGCGTACGCTCGAATCGGTGCCGGAGTCGTCCATCCACTACACGGCGGCCCGGGTCGCCGCGGTACGGGCCAGGCTGCGCCGCCGTCCGGCCAACGAGCCGCTGGGCGCCGATCTGACGGCGGCCGCGGCCCAGGTGTCGGCGCTGCGCGGGTTCGGGCTCGACGCGGTGCGCCGGGAACGGCTCTCGACGGAGGTGCTGGGCACGGCGCTCGACTGGGTGCTGTCCGGCAGCCCCGGCGCGGGTCCCCCCGGCACGGTGCTGCTCGGCAGCGCACTGGACGAGCGCGGACTGCGCTTCGGCCTCGAACGCTCGTACCGGGTGCTCGCCCGGCTCGCCCAGCGGGGCGAGGAGAGGATCGAACTGGTGGAGCGGGCCAACCGTTTCCGCCCCAGGACGTGGGTGTGATCATGTCGCTGAAGCCCAAGAGCCCGCATCCGCTGGGCACCTGCCCCGACTGCCACGAGCCGCTCGAGTCCGGTGACCGGTACTGCGGCGCGTGCGGCTTCGACCTGTCGGCCGTCCCGGTCCCGGACCGGCCGACGGTGCCGATCGCGCTGCCGGTGGAGTGGCCGGAGGCACCGCCCCGGGACACCCGGTCGCTGTCCACGGCCACCCAGCACCCCGGCGACCTGCCGGGCACCGACTCGGGCGGGCGTGACCTGCCGACCGTCGAGATGCGGACGGACGGGGTGCCGGAGGCGCGGACAGACGGGGTGCCGGAGGCCCCCGGGGCCGGGGCCGGGCCGGTGGCCGAAGGCACGGATGCCGACGGGGACTTCACGCTGCCCGCGCCCGAACCGCGTCCGGCGGCGGCCGGGGCCGGGCCGCGGAAGCTGTGCGTGGCCTGCCGGACCGGGCACGTCGACGCCGACGGCTACTGCGAGCACTGCGGGCACGCCCAGCCGCGCGACCGCGACCACATGGAGGAGGAGCTGCCGTCGGTGGCCGCCGTCAGCGACCGCGGGCTGCGCCACCACCGCAACGAGGACTCCTTCGCGGTCGCCGCGACCGCGCTGCCGGACGGTTCGCCCGCCGCGCTCGCCGTGGTCTGCGACGGCGTCTCCTCGGCGACCCGCCCGGACGAGGCGTCGGCCGCCGCCGCGTCGGCCGCGCGGACCGCCCTGGTGACCGCGCTGCCCCGGGGCACCCACCCGCAGCAGGCCATGCAGGAGGCGATCGTGGCCGCGGCCGACGCGGTGAACGCGCTGGCCGAGCCGCCGTCGCCGGAGCGGGAGCACCAGAACTCCCCGGCCTGCACCATCGTCGGTTCGGTCGTCGTCGACGGCCTGCTGATCATCGGCTGGGTCGGCGACAGCCGCGCCTACTGGGTGCCGGACGACCGGGCCACTCCGCCCGCCCGGCTCACCGAGGACGACTCCTGGGCGGCGCAGATGGTCGCCGCCGGGCTGATGACCGAGGCGCAGGCGTACGCGGACGAGCGGGCCCACGCCATCACCGGCTGGCTCGGCGCCGACGCGTACGAACTGGAACCGCACACCGCCGCGTTCAAGCCGGACCGGCCGGGTGTCGTGGTGGTCTGCACCGACGGTCTGTGGAACTACGCCGAGTCCGCCGAGGACATGGCGCGGGTGCTGCCGCGGGACGCGTCGGGGCAGCCGCTGCACGCGGCGCAGACGCTCGTCGGGCACGCGCTCGACGGCGGCGGCCACGACAACATCACGGTCGCGCTGCTGCCGTTCGCCCTTCCGCCCGCCGGGGCAGGATCGGCCTAGCCGCCGCCGTCCTCCCCGCCCGCTCCCCCACCGTCTCGTCCTTCCTTCTCTCTCCTACTTTCTTTCTCTCTCTACTTCTCGTGAGCCGAGGAGCCGCAAGGAGCCGCACCGCCATGGCCAACTTCGCCAAACCCACCGGGCCGCAGTTCTCGGTGGACGTCTATCAGAACGAGTTCCTGCCGGAGGGCGGGCGGGACGTGAACGCCATCGTCACGGTCACCGCCACCGGGGCCGCCACCGGGTCCGGTGCCGGGTCCGGTCCCGCCGACGCGGTCGGCGACGCCGTGCCGGGCGGTGCCGCCGTGGTCCTGATGCTGGACTGCTCGGGTTCGATGGACTACCCCGCGACCAAGATGCGCGGCGCCCGCGAGGCGACCGCCGCCGCCATCGACACGCTGCGGGACGGCACCGCGTTCGCCGTGATCGCCGGGACCCATGTGGCCCGCGAGGTCTACCCGGGCGCCGGGCGGCTCGCGGTCGCCGACGCCCGTACCCGCGCGCAGGCCAAGGACGCGCTGCGGGCGCTCAGCGCGGGCGGCGGCACCGCCATCGGCACCTGGCTGCGGCTCGCCGACCGGCTGCTCGCCGCGTCCGACGCCTCGATACGCCACGGCATCCTGCTCACCGACGGGCGCAACGAGCACGAGGCCCCGGAGGAACTGCGGGCCGCCCTCGACTCCTGCGCGGGCCGCTTCACCTGCGACGCGCGCGGGGTCGGCACCGACTGGGAGGTCGACGAGGTCCGGGGCATCGCCCGGGCGCTGCTCGGCACCGCCGACATCGTCGCCGACCCGGCCGGGCTCGCCGCCGACTTCACCACCATGATGGAAGGCGCCATGGGCAAGGCGGTCGCGGACGTGGTGCTGCGGCTGTGGACCCCGGTCGGCGTGGAGATCGGCTTCGTGAAGCAGGTCGCGCCGAGCGTGGAGGACCTGTCCGGGCGCCGGGTCGTGGCGGGGCCGCGGGCCGGGGACTATCCGACCGGCTCCTGGGGCGACGAGTCCCGCGACTACCACGTGTCGGTCCGGGTCCCGGAGGCCGCGATCGGCCAGGAGATGCTGGCCGCCCGGGTCTCGCTGATCGCGCCGGGACCGGCCGGCGGCGACCCGGTGGCGCTGTCCCAGGGCCTGGTCCGCGCGGTGTGGACCGACGACCTGGTGGTGTCGACCGCGATCAACGCCCAGGTCGCCCACTACACCGGGCAGGCCGAGCTCGCCGACGTCATCCAGCAGGGTCTGGACGCGCGCAAATCGGGCGACGAGGACGGTGCGACCGCGAAGCTCGGCCGGGCCGTGCAGCTCGCGGCCGCCTCCGGCAACGCCGATACGGCGAAACTCCTTTCGAAGGTGGTGGACGTGGTCGACGCGGCGACGGGTACTGTGCGGTTGAAGGCGAAGGTCGCGGAAGCGGACGAGATGACTCTCGAGACCCGCTCCACCAAGACCGTTCGCGTGAAGAAGTAAGAGGATGAGGAGAGGGGGAAGCACCGACATGCCGACCTGCCCGAACGGACACCAGTCGGTCTCCGACGACTGGTGCGAGGTCTGCGGCCACCGCATGGCGGCCGGGGCGGGTGCGCCGACGGGTGCCGTACCGCCGCCTCCCCCGCCGCCGCCTCCCGCCTACGGCTACCCGGGCCCCGGCGGCCCGGCCGGTCCGGGACCGCAGGGCCCGCCGCCCCCGCCGCCGCACTCCGGGTACGACCCGAACGCGACGGCGCACGCCGAGCTGTGCCCGCAGTGCCGGACGCCGCGCGAGCACATGGCGCCGTTCTGCGAGGAGTGCCGCTGGAACTTCCTCACGAACACGGCGACCTCCTACACCCCGATCGCCCCGCCGGGCGCCCCCCGCCCGCCGGCCCCGGGCATGGGCCAGGGCATGGGCCCCGGGCCCGGTCCGCAGGGCCCGCACCACCCCGGTCCGCAGGGCCCGCAGCCCGGGCTCAACCTGCCGCCGGGCTTCCAGTCGCCGCCCGCCGCGCCGCAGCCGCCCCAGCCGCAGCACCCCCAGCCGCAGCCGCAGCACGCCGACCCGTACGAGTACCAGGGTTCGCGGCCCTCGCAGGTGAACCGTCCGGCCGAGCCGCTGGGCGCCGACCCGACCCACCACCAGGCTCCGCCGCAGCGGCCGCCGATGCAGGCGCCCCAGGGGCCGCCGCCTCCGCCGCGGCAGATGCACGCGCCGCAGGGGTACGCCCCGGCGCCGCCGCAGCAGCCCGCGCCGCCCGCCCCGCCGCAGCCGCGCGCGGACGACGACTGGATGCTGCCGCCGCCATCGCACCAGCAGCACCAGGCACCGCCGCCGCAGGGCCCGCCGCAGCACTTCCAGCAGCAGGCGCCCCAGCAGCCGCAGCCCCCTCAGCAACAGCAGCAGCACTTCCAGCAGCAGGCTCCGCAGCAGCCCCAGCAGCCGCAGCCGCCTCAGCAGCAGCTCGGCTGGAGCGCCGTGATCGGCCCGGACCGGGCGTACTTCATGGCGATGATGCAGCGCAGCGGTCCCGAGGCGTCGGGGCTCAACCTGCCCGCGTACTCCCCCGAGCAGCACATCCCGCTCCAGGGCAGCCAGGTCAGCATCGGCCGCCGTCGGCACTCCACCGGTGAGTCGCCCGACATCGACCTGTCGGTGCCGCCGGAGGACCCGGGCGTCTCGCACCAGCACGCGGTCCTCGTGGCGCAGCCGGACGGTTCGTGGGCGGTGGTGGACCAGAACTCCACCAACGGCACCACGATCAACGGTTCGCCCGACCCGATCCAGCCGTACGTGCCGGTGCAGCTCCAGGACGGCGACCAGGTGCACGTGGGTGCCTGGACGACGATCACCGTACGGCGCGGCTGACCCGTACCGTACGACCGCACGCGCGCACCGCACCGCTCCGCACCGCTTCGAACCCGGCGGAGGATCCGAGGTCCTAGACCTCAGGTCCTCCGCCGGGTCATCTGAGACGATGGAACGGTGAACGAGATTCCGCGCGGCACGGTCCAGGAGCAGACCTTCTACGAGCAGGTGGGCGGCGAGGAGACCTTCCGTCGCCTGGTGCACCGCTTCTACCAGGGCGTCGCGGAGGACCCGCTGCTGCGGCCGATGTACCCGGAGGAGGACCTCGGTCCCGCCGAGGAGCGGCTGGTGCTCTTCCTCATGCAGTACTGGGGCGGTCCGCGCACCTACAGCGACAACCGGGGGCACCCGCGGCTGCGGATGCGGCACGCGCCGTTCACGGTGGACCGGGCGGCGCACGACGCGTGGCTGCGGCACATGCGGGACGCGGTGGACGAGCTGGGGCTCGCGCCGGAGCACGAGCAGCAGCTGTGGAAGTACCTGACGTACGCCGCCGCCTCGATGGTGAACGCCGCCGACTGACGGCGGTCGACTCACGACCGTCATGGTGGGGCGGTCACGGTACGGCGGGCTGACCGCCCGCTCGCGGATGAACACATTCCGGTGACCGTCCGCCGAATAACGGTCACGATCGGATCAAGGTCGGACCGCAAGCGGTTTCCAGACCCCATGACCCTCTGAAAGCATCCGGGAAACGTTCGATTGTGAACGATCCCGGGTTTTCAGGGGGGAAACGGGTGACGGGTTTTGTTCTTCTGCGGGTCAGGGCGCATCGGCTGCTGCTCGCCGCAGCGCTGTTGTCCGTCCTCCTCACCACCTGCGTGCTCGCGACCCTCGCCGCGTTCTCCGGCTCCATCGGTGACGCCGCCCTGCAGTCCACGCTGACCGGCCGCTCCGCGGCGGCCGCCACCCTGCGGGTCACCGGCGCGGTCCCGGCCGACAAACGGGCCAGTGCCGACGCCGCCGTACGGGCCGGGGCGCAGCGCGCCTTCGACGGGCTGCCGGTGACCGTGCGGAAGCTGGAGACCTCGGGTCCCTACGCGCTGCCGCGCCAGCTCCAGGCCCCGGCCGCCCGGTCCGGCGAGCCCGACCTGACCCGGTTCGCCGCGCTCGACCGGTCCCGGATCAGCCTGGTGCGCGGCGCCTGGCCGACGGCGGCGGGCGGCAAGGGCGGTCCGGTGGAGAGCGCCCTGCCCGAGGAGGCCGCCCGGCTCCTGAAGGTCGGCCCCGGCACCGTCCTCACCCTCACCGACCGGCTCACGTCGAAGACGGTCACCACCCGCATCACCGGCCTCTACCGCCCCAACGACCTGGCCGATCCGTACTGGCAGCTCGACCCGGCGGCCGGGCGCGGTGTGAAGACCCTGGTCTTCACCACGTACGGGCCGCTGGTCACCGACCCGGCCGTGCTCGGCTCCGGGCGGGTCGCCGCCGGTGACACCTCCTGGCTGGGCAGCGCCGACTACACCGGGCTGACCACCGACGGGATGGACTCGCTGCGCGCCGCCGCCACCGAGGCCCCGAAGGCGCTGCTCGCCGACTCGTCCGCCTTCGGCACCACCGTCGACGCGACCACCGCGCTGCCGACCGTCCTGGAACACACCGGCCGGGCGCTGCTCGTGGCCCGTTCCACGCTGTCGATCGTGGCGGTGCAGCTGGTGCTGCTCGCCGCGTACGCGCTGCTCCTGGTGGCCCGGCTGCTGAGCACCGAGCGTTCCGGCGAGACCGATCTGCTGCGCGCCCGCGGTGCCTCGCGGCGCCGGATCGCCGGGCTCGCCACCGTCGAGGCGCTGCTGCTCGCGCTGCCCGCCGCCGTCGCCGCCCCGCTGCTCGCCGGGCCGCTGACCCGTCTTGTCGCCGACCGCTCCACCCTGGACGCGCTGGACGCCGGGCTCGGCGCCGCCCCCGCGGGCACGGTCTGGCTGGTGGCCGCCGCGGTCGCGCTGTGCTGCGCCGCCGCCGTGGTCGCCCCGGCGCTCGCCACCGGCGACGGCGCCGCGATCTCGCTGCGCAAGGGCCGCTCCGCCGCGCTGCCCGGACCGGTCAAGGCCGGTGCGGACATCGGTCTGCTGCTGCTCGCGGGCGTCGCCTACTGGCAGTTGGACCGGCAGACCGGCAGCGGCGGCGGCGCGCTCGCCGGGGACCGCTCCGGCACCCTCGGCGTCGACCCGCTGCTGGTCGCCGCGCCCGCCCTCGCGCTGCTCGCCGGCACCGTGCTGACCCTGCGGCTGCTGCCGCCCGCCGCCCGGCTCGCGGAGCGGCGCGCGGCCGGTGGCCGGGGGCTGCCCGCGGCGCTTGCCGGCTGGCAGTTCAGCCGCCGCCCGCTGCGCGGCGCGGGCCCGGTGCTGCTGCTCGTGCTCGCCGTCGCCATGGGCATGCTGGCGATCGGCCAGCGCGACTCCTGGGAGCGTTCGCAGCGCGACCAGGCCGACTTCGCGACCGGCGCGAACATCCGGGTGCTCGGCGCGGGCCCCGGCGAACTCGCCGAGACCGAGCGCCTCGCCACCGTGCCGGGCGTCCGGCAGGCGGCCCCGGTGTTCCGCGGCGAGGCCGATCTCAACGAACGGACCGCCACCGCTCTCGCCATGGACACCCGGCGGGCCGCCGCCGGAATGCTGATGCGCGCCGATCTCGCCGACGGCTCCCCGGCCGGGAAGCTGGCCGCGATCCAGCCGAAGCTGACCCCGCGCCCCGGGGTGGCGCTGCCCGCCGGTGCCCGGTCGTTCGGCGTCGAGCTGCGCGACACGGCGCCGCCCGGCACCACCCCCACCCAGGTGACCGCCACCTTCGAGGACACCTACGGGGTCCCGTACCGCAGACTGCTCGGCGCGCTGCCCGCCGACGGACGGCCGCACCGGCTCGATGTCACCCTGCCCGCCTCCGAGGGCGGTCAGCACCTCGTCCTCACCGGCCTGGAGGTCGACGGGCGCAACGACGCCGACCTCGGCGGGGCCCGCACGCTCACCGTCGAGCGGCTGCTCGCGGGCGCCTCGGCGGCCGCCGCCCGGCCGCTCGACGCGCGCGGCGCGCTCGCCACCTGGACCGGCGACTACCTGACCGCCGTCACCATGACCGGCGAGGAGGTCACGGCGGTGCTGAACAGCCGCCCGGCCACCGCGGCCGCGCTCACCCAGCCGTTCGTGGTCTCCCCCGAACACGCCGGATACAGCACCGACGGCTACACGGTGAGCCTCAAGGCGCCCCGCCCGGCCCGGCCCGCCGTGGTCCCGGCCCTGGCCAGCGACGCGTTCCTGACCGCCGCCGGGGCGAAGACCGGCGACCAGGTGAGCGTCGCCTTCGGCGGCCACACCCTGCGGGTCACGATCGTCGCCACCGTCCGCGAGCTGCCCACCACCGGGCCCGGCGCCCGGTCCGTGGCCCCGGGCGCGGCGGACGCCGCCCGCGCGGACGGCGGCGCGGTCCTGATCGACCTCGCCACCGCCAACCGGGCGCTCGCCACCGACGCCACCGCCTCGCTCGCCCCCACCGAATGGTGGCTCACCACCGCCCCCGGCCGGACCGCCGACGTCGCCAAGGCCCTGCGGGCCCGCCCCGACGCCGACCCCGCGCTGGTCCTCGTACGGGACGAGACCGCCACCGAACTCCTCGGCGATCCGCTCGGCGCGGGCCCCAACTCCGCCCTGATGGCGGTCGCGGCGGCCGCCGCCGCGCTCGCCGCCGTCGGCTTCGCGGTCTCCTCCGCGGGCTCGCTGCGCGAACGCGAGCGGGAGTTCAGCGTGCTGCGGGCGCTCGGCGCGCCGCGCCGCCGGCTCGCCCGGCTGCTCGCCGCCGAACAGGGCCTGCTGGTCGGCATCGGACTGCTCGTCGGCGTCGTCATCGGCACCGTGCTCACCCGGGCGGTCGTGCCGCTGATCGTGCTCACCGGGCAGGCGGAACGGCCACTGCCCGCCGTCCTCGTCGAACTCCCCGTCGGCCATGTGGCGTTGCTGCTCGCCGGGGTCGCCGTACTGCCGCTCGTGATCGTCGCGGCGATCGCGCTGCGCCGCACCGACCCGGCCGTCACCCTGCGCATCCAGGGGGAACAGTGACCACCTCCCCGGCCCGCGCACCCCAGCCGCCGTCCACCCCCGCCCGCGGAAAGGCGACCGCCATGTCCCGCACGCCCGCCCGCACGGTGGCCCCCTGGGTCCGCACCCGGCTGCGCACCCACCGGAGCGCGGCCGTCGCGTTCGGCCTGCTCGTCCTGGTGACGGCGTTCCTCGCGGCGGCCCTGCCGCGCGCCGTCGACACCTACGAGACCGAGGGCCTGTGGCACGCGGTCGACACCGCCGAACCCCGGCACACCGCCATGGTGTTCACCTCCGAGGTCCCGCTCAACCTGAACGCGGCGGCGCGGGCGTCCGAGCTCGCGCCGGAGAAACTGCGCTCCCGGCGCGACGCGCTGCTCGGCCTGCTGAAGGCGCCGCTGCGCAGCGACCAGGGCCAGTCCTCGTACGGGGCGCGCACCACCAAGCCGCTGCCCGCCGACGACCCGTTCCTGACCCGGGTGGACCGCCGGGTGCCGCCGGACTTCTTCCTCGCCGCGCCCGACGCCCTGGCCGCGCACTCCACGCTCATCGCGGGCCGGGCCCCCAAGGCCGGCAAGAACGGCGCCATGGAGGGCGCGGTCACCGCCAAGACGGCCAGGACCATGAACCTGAAGCCCGGTTCGGTGATCCACGTGCCGGGCACCGACGCCGTGCCCAAGCCGATCACGATCACCGGCATCGTCGAACCGCGGGACCTCGCCGGCGGCTACTGGTCGGCCGACCCGGTCCTGCACACCCCGTTCCTCGGCGACAAGAGCAACGGCGGCCCCGACCCCGTCTGGTACTGGGGCGCCGCGGTGCTCGTCGCGCCGGAGAGCGCCCCCACGATGGTGGCGACCCTCGGCGAACCCGAGCGGTACTGGAGCTTCGGGCCCGACGTCCGGCACCTGACCGCCCGCGACACCGACCGGCTCAGCACCGCCCTCGACGCGATGAGCAGCGGCCCCGGCCTGGTCGCCCTGCGCGACGCCCTCGGCGAGACCGGCGGCTTCAACACCGGCCTGGACGAGACCGTCGCCGGATACCGCGGCACCCGTGACGCCGTCTCCGCCGTCGTCGCCGTCGCCACCTTCGGCATCGGCGCCGTCGCGGCCGTCGTCATCGCCATGACCAGCGGCCTGTTCCTGGCCCGGCGACGGGCCGAACTCGCCCTGCTGCGGGCCCGCGGCGGCTCCCTGACCGGCATCGGACTGCGCCTGCTCGGCGAGACCTCGGTGGTCGCGGTCCCCGCCGCCGCGCTCGGCCTGCTCCTCGCCCTCACGGTGACCGGCGACCACGGCGCCCGGCTGTGGCCCGCCTGCCTGGGCGCCGCCGCCGTCGCCCTGGTCTCCGCACTCGTGCTGCCGCTGCGCGCGGTGCTCCAGCACCGCAGGCCGCAGGCCCACGGCGCCCGCGACGACCTGGTCACCACCCGCCCGACGGCCCGCCGCACCATCGCCGAACTCACCCTGCTGATCCTCGCCGTGGGCGCGGTCACCGCGCTGCGCCGCCGGGGCGCCGGGGACGCCGGTGACCATCTGATCAGCGCCGCGCCGGTGCTCGTCGCGCTGATCGCCGCGTTCGTGCTGATCCGGGTCTACCCGCTGCCGCTGCGCTGGGCGGCCCGGCCCGCCCGCAGGCTGCGCGGCGCCCTGGGCTTCCTGTCCCTCGCCCGGGCCGGCCGGTCCTCGACGTCGGGCGCGCTGCCGCTGCTCGCCCTGATGCTCGCCCTGACCACGGCCGCGTTCGGCGGCTCGGTGCTCAGCGGCGTCTCCGACGTCCGCGACCGGGCCGCGATCCTCGCCGTCGGCGCCGACGCCCGGGTGGCCGCCGAGCTCGACTCGGCGCCGCTGCCCGCCGGACTCGCCGACATGGTGCGGAAGACGGCCGGGGTACGCGAGGTGTCACCGCTGCAGATCGAGTACGGCGTCCTGCTCCCCTCCCCGCTCGGCACCTCCGAGCGCAGCATGAGCGCCCCGCTGATCGGCGTCGAACCCGGCTCGTACGCGGCGCTGGCCGCCCGTACCGGCTTCGGCGCCTTCCCCGCCGGGCTGCTCGCGTCCACCGGCACCGGCGGTCCCGCCCACGTCGGCGACAACGCCCGGGTGATCCCCGCGATCGCCTCGCCGAAGGTCGCCGAACGGCTCGGCGGCCGGCCGATGGAGATCACCGCGGCGGCCGGGCGGTTCCATGTGAAGGTGGTGGCCGTCCGCGACGTCACCCCCGCCCTGCCGGACGCCGAGTTCCTCGTCGTCAACGGCGACGACCTGACCAACCGGTCCGCGACCGCCCTGCTCGTCAGCGGCGGCGGGGACCGGGCGCTGGACGGCCCGGCGCTGCGCGCCGCGGTCACCGCGAAGGCCAAGAACACCAAGGTGCTGCTGCGCACCGAGGCGCGTGCCACCTATGTCGACTCGCCGCTGCAGAACGGCGCCGAGGGCATGTACCAGGCGGCGATCGGCGCGGGCGCGGGCTTCGCGGTCCTCGCCGTGCTGCTTTCGCTGCTGCAGACCGCGCCGGAGCGGACCACGCTGCTCGCCCGGCTGCGGACCATGGGACTGACCCGGCGGCAGGGCCGGCGGCTGCTCGGCCTCGAAGCCCTGCCGCAGGCGCTGCTCGCGGCGGGCGGCGGTGCCCTGGTGGGCTGGGCGACGATCGCCCTGCTCTCGCCGGGCATCGATCTGACCCGGCTCGCGCTGGCCGCCGCGCCGGACGAGGCGATGGCGCTCGGCACGGTGCTGCGGGCCGACGGCCTGTCGCTCGCGACCCCGGCCCTCGCGGTGGTCCTGCTGACCGCCGCGGTGGCCGGGATCCAGGCGTGGTGGGTGGCCCGCAGCGGCTCGATCAAGGAACTCAGGGCAGGAGACGCACGATGACGACAACCCCCGGCGCCGCCATGACCGCCGAGACCACCTTGGAGGAGCTGGAGCGGCGGGCCACCGCGCACCGCGACCGGCCCTCGTACGGGCACGACGCACTGATCGCCTGCGACCGGCTGGTCCGCATCTTCAGCACCGACGGGGTGGAGGTGCAGGCCCTGCAGGGGCTCGATCTGCTGGTGCAGGACGGCGAGTTGATGGCCCTGGTCGGCGCCTCCGGCTCCGGCAAGTCGACCCTGATGAACATCCTGGCCGGGCTCGACGTGCCGACGGCGGGCGCGGCGAAGGTCGCGGGCTGCGATCTGCTCGCCATGGACGGCAAGGCCCGGCTGCGCTACCGCCGCGAGGTCGTCGGCTTCGTCTGGCAGCAGACCGCCCGCAATCTGCTGCCTTATCTGACGGCAGCTCAGAACGTGGCGCTGCCCATGCAGTTGAAGGACGGCCGGAAGGGCGGCGCGCGGGCCAAGGCGCGGCGCGCGGAGGAACTCCTGGCGATGCTCGGCATGACGGAGCACGCCGACCGGCGCCCGCACCAGCTGTCCGGCGGCCAGCAGCAGCGGGTGGCCATCGCGGTGGCGCTCGCCAACCATCCCTCGGTGCTGCTCGCCGACGAGCCGACCGGTGAGCTGGACTCGGCCACCGGTGAGCAGGTGTTCGCCGCGTTCCGGCGGGCCAACGAGGAGCTGGGCACCACGATCGTGATCGTCACCCACGACCAGGCGGTGGCCTCCGAGGTGCGCCGCACGGTCGCGATCCGCGACGGCCGCACCTCCTCGGAGGTGCTGCGCCGCACCGAGGTCGACGAGGCGGGCCAGGAGTCGCTGGTGGCCCGCGAGTACGCGATGCTCGACCGGGCGGGGCGGCTCCAGCTGCCCGCCGAGTACACCGAGACGCTGGGGATGCGGCACCGGGTGGCACTCGAACTGGAGCAGGACCACATCGGGGTGTGGCCGGACGAGGCGGCCGAGGAGAAGGACTGACGCCTCCCGCCGTGGTCCGGGCCTTCGTCGGCCCGGCTCCGGAACCCGTCGGGCGGTTCGGGCGTCCCACACCGGGGGTGAGGGACGATGCCGAGGATGCTGGCGTACCCGGGGGCACTGCTGGTGCCGTTCGGGTCGGGGTGGCTGCTGTACCGGTGGGCGACCTGGAGCATGCACAGCTCCGCCGTGCCCACGTTCGTCTCGATCGCGGTCGGCCTGGCGCTCACGGTGGTCGCGCTGCTCGCGCTGGGGGTGCTGTTCCGGGCGTCCGGCAGCATCTTCGCGCTGGTCCTGCTGTTCCTCGGGCTCGCCTCGGTGTGGGTGGAGGCGCGGGACGCGCGGGTACGTCCCGAGGTCGTCGACTGTGTGGTGGTCGGCAAGGTCACGGTGACCGAGCACCCGACGTTCGGCGACGGCGCCCCGGAGTCCAAGACCCTGTTCCACCACACCCTGGACTGCGTCGGCGGCTATCCACGGGATTTCGCGGCGGAGGAGAAGATCGGCGACGACGGCACGAAGACCCGGATCGCGATCGACCCGGACCGCCGTCTCGATCCGGTGCTTGCCCGCGACAACAAGGCCATCGGCTCCCCGGTGATCCCGACGGTCGTGCTGTCGCTCGCGGCGCTGCTGACGGTGGTGACGCTGGTACGGGAGGGGCGGCCGGGGCGGGACCCGGCCGACGCGTCATGACCGGTGCGGGCGGGGTCAGTCCTGGAGGGCGAGGAGGCCCGCCGCCGTGGGGCGGAAGCCGCAGCGCTCGTAGAACGTGGTGAGGTGGGGCTCGAAGTCGACGTGCAGCCAGTGGGCGCCGCGCGCGCGGGCCGCGGCGGCGGCCGCGCGGACCAGCGCGACACCGAGGCCGTGGCGGCGTTCGTCGGGGTGGACCGTGGTGTCGAGCAGGAAGGCGTGCGCGCCGCCGTCCCCGACCACGTTCACATAGCCGACGAGACGGCCGTCGCGGCGGGCGGTGACGTGCAGCAGCCGCCGGGCGAACACCGGCGCGAAGTCGGCCTCGGTGTGCCCGGGCCAGGAGGCCCGGAAGAGGACGTTGAGTTCGGCGCCGGTGAGCGGCGCGTCGACGGTGAGGTCCGGGGCGGGGTCGAGCGCCGGGGCGGTGGCGGGGGCCGTCGCGGGGACCGGGTCCGTGGCCGAGGCGGAAGCCGGATCCGGGTCCGGGGTCTGGTTCATGTGGTGCTCCGGGGTCATCGGGCGGGGTGGCCGGGGGTGACCGGGAACGCCGTGGCGACCGTGCGCAGCGCGACCGATCCGTACGCCGTGCGCAGCCGGAGCCAGGGCCCCGCCGCGTACAGCGCGACCGGCAGGTCCGCGTCGGGCAGGTCCGGCAGGAAGCCGAGGGACTGCGCGGCGTGCACGGCGCGCAGCGGGAGGCCGGTGTCACCGAGGGTCCTGGACCAGATCTCGCGGCCGATCCGGTCCCGCTCGGCCCGGGTGCGGTGCTCCTCGGGGAGCGCCTCGTCCCTGGTCCGGAACTCGGTGACGGCCGCGCCGACCGCGCCGCGCATCCCGGCGACCGGGGGCAGCCCGGTGACCGGCCGCCAGCCGCCGCGCGGCGGCAGCACCCCGGCCCACGGCGGGCCGGTGACGGAGTCGGGCACGACGGCCTTGCCCGCCGACTCCTCGATGCCTTCGAGGAGTTCACCGGCGGAGACGGTGACGTCCAGGTCGGTGTCGTCGACGAGCCGGGCCGTACGGATCGCGATCACCTCGAACGACGGCGGCCGTCCGAACACGGCGAGCGCGCCGCCCCCGGCCTGGATCCGGACGGCGGCGGCGCGGTCGTAGTGCAGCAGCCTGCGCAGGAAGGCGGCGAGACCCGCCGCCTCCCGCGGATCGGCGAAGTGCAGCGGCGCGATGGCGGTCATGCGGCGGAGTTCATCCCGTCGTCCATGTACTCCTTCAGGAACGCCCGCTCCTCGTCGGAGATGCGCCGCGGGCGCTGCGCCGCGAGGTCGAACGGCACGACGACGGTCGAGGCCCGTACGTAGGTGACGTCCGGGTCCTTGATCTCGTACGCGATCGTGAGCGACGCCGCGGTCATCTTGGTGACCCAGGACTCGATGGTCACCGGCTCGTGCCGGTGGACCAGCGGCCGCAGGTAGTCGATCTCGTGCCGGGCCACGACGGACCCGCCGGAGAACGACGGGCTGCCGTCCCCCGGCGCCAGCCGGAACATGAAGTCGATCCGCGCCTCCTCCAGGTAGCGGAGGAAGACCACGTTGTTCACGTGGCCGAAGGCGTCCATGTCCGACCAGCGCAGGGGGCAGGAGTAGAGATGACGGGCCATCGGCTGATCAGCCTCGGGTCAGCTTCTTGTAGGTGGCGCGGTGCGGACGGGTCGCGTCCGGGCCGAGCCGCTCGATCTTGTTCTTCTCGTACGACTCGAAGTTGCCCTCGAACCAGAACCACTTGGACTCGCCCTCGTAGGCGAGGATGTGGGTGGCGACCCGGTCCAGGAACCAGCGGTCGTGGGAGACGACCACCGCGGCACCCGGGAACTCCAGGAGCGCGTTCTCCAGCGAGGACAGGGTCTCGACGTCGAGGTCGTTGGTCGGCTCGTCGAGGAGCAGCAGGTTGCCGCCCTGCTTGAGGGTGAGCGCGAGGTTGAGGCGGTTGCGCTCACCGCCGGAGAGCACACCGGCCGGCTTCTGCTGGTCCGGGCCCTTGAAGCCGAACGCGGAGACGTAGGCGCGGGACGGCATCTCGACCTGGCCGACGTTGATGTAGTCCAGCTCGTCGGAGACGACGGCCCACAGCGTCTTCTTGGGGTCGATGTTGGCGCGGGACTGGTCCACGTACGAGATCTTGACGGTGTCGCCGACCTTGATCTCGCCGGAGTCCGGCGTCTCCAGGCCCTGGATCATCTTGAAGAGCGTGGTCTTGCCGGCGCCGTTCGGGCCGATCACGCCGACGATGCCGTTGCGGGGCAGGGTGAAGCTGAGGTCGTCGATGAGGACCTTGTCACCGAACGCCTTGGAGAGGTTGGAGACCTCGACGACGATCGAGCCCAGACGCGGGCCCGGCGGGATCTGGATCTCCTCGAAGTCCAGCTTCCGCATCTTGTCGGCCTCGGCCGCCATCTCCTCGTAGCGCGCCAGACGCGCCTTGGACTTGGCCTGACGCCCCTTGGCGTTGGACCGCACCCACTCGAGCTCTTCCTTGAGGCGCTTGGCGCGCTTCTCGTCCTTCTTGCCCTCGACCTTGAGCCGCTCGGACTTCTTGGTGAGGTAGGTCGAGTAGTTGCCCTCGTACGGGATGGCCCGGCCGCGGTCGAGCTCGAGGATCCACTCGGCCACGTTGTCGAGGAAGTACCGGTCGTGGGTGATGGCGACGACGGTGCCCTTGTACTGGGCGAGGTGCTGCTCCAGCCAGTTCACCGACTCGGCGTCGAGGTGGTTGGTGGGCTCGTCGAGGAGGAGCAGGTCGGGGGCCTCAAGGAGCAGCTTGCAGAGCGCCACCCGGCGCTTCTCGCCACCGGAGAGGTTGTTGACCGGCCAGTCGCCGGGCGGGCAGCCCAGGGCGTCCATGGCCTGCTCCAGCTGGGCGTCCAGGTCCCACGCGTTGGCGTGGTCCAGGTCGTCCTGGAGCTTGCCCATCTCGGTCATCAGCTCGTCGGTGTAGTTCGTGGCCATCTCCTCGGCGATGGCGTTGAACCGGTCGAGCTTGCCCTTGATGACGGCCACGCCGTCCTCGACGTTCTCCAGGACGGTCTTGGACTCGTCCAGCTTCGGCTCCTGCATGAGGATGCCGACGGAGTAGCCGGGGGCCAGGAACGCGTCACCGTTGGACGGCTGCTCAAGACCGGCCATGATCTTCAGCACGGTGGACTTACCGGCACCGTTCGGGCCGACCACACCGATCTTCGCGCCGGGCAGGAAGCTCAGCGTCACGTCATCGAGGATGACCTTGTCGCCGTGCGCCTTGCGCGTCTTGCGCATCGTGTAGATGTACTCAGCCAAGAGAAACCGTCCGGCAAGGAGTGAGTGGGCAGATAGACCCATCTTGCCTGACCGAGCCCCGTCGGCGGAAACCAGTAGGGGCCCGGGGCCGGGTTTCGGCCCGTGGAACGCGGAACGGCCCCGTCGCGCGGTGCGCGACGGGGCCGTCCTGGGTACTGCGGGTGCCGCGACCGCTACGGGGTGCTACCGGGTGTCATCCGGTGGCACCGGCCGTGCGCGGTCCGCGCGGTCACTGACCGGCAGCCTTCTTCCGGCGGAGGAAGAAGACCGCGCCGCCGCCGACCACGACGAGCGCGACGGCGACACCGGCGATCATCGGGGTGGCGCTGGACCCACCGGTCTCGGCCAGGTCACCGCCGCCCGTGGTGGAGCCGGTGGTGGAGCCGCCGGTGGTGTCACCGGTGGTGCCACCGGTGGCCGGGGTCTCGGACGGGGAAGGGGTGCCCGAGGGGGTCTCGGACGGCTTCGGGCCGGGGGTCGCGGTCTTGCAGTCGAGGACGCCCTCGATGACCTGCTCGAACTTGTTCGGGCCGGTGATGGTGAACTTGTACGCCTCGTCCTCGGCGACCGGGACGGTGACCGTCTTGGACTCGCCGGCGGCGATCGAGTACTTCACGCCCTTGAGGTCCACGTCCCACGCCTCGTCACCCTTGTTGGAGAGGGTGATGTCGACGCCGCCCTTGGCGCAGTTCTTCATCGCCGTGACGGCGGGAACCGCGCCCTGCTTCGCCCAGCTCGCGGAGGCCTTGGCGGAGACGGTGGAGGTGCTGGTGCCGGCCAGGATCAGCGTCTGGCTCTTGACCCGCTTGCTGACGAAGGCGCGGCCGATCGGGACCAGCGTCTGGCCCTGGACGACGACCTCGGCCTTGCCGTCGGGGGTGCCGGCCGGAACGTCGAAGTAGATCTTGCTCTCACCCTTGGTGACGGAGCTGACGACCTTGCCACCCTCGTCGACGATCTTGACGCCCGCGGGCGCGCCGGGGGCCAGCGCGACGGACGCGCTGTCGGCGGTGGTGTCGACGGTGACCGGACCGATGCGGCCACCGGCCTTGCCCGCGACGGAGGTCGGCTTCAGACCGAGGGAGGGCTTCGGCTCCTCGAGGTCCTTGGCGCTCTTCTCCAGGTAGTCGGTCAGCTTCGCGGCGTCGGCGTTGACCGGCGTCGCGGTGAGCTTGTCCGAGAAGTGCCAGATCGCGGCCTGGGTGGCGGCGGCGGCGTTCTTCGCGCTGAGCTTGGTGGCACCGGCCTTCTTGGCCAGGTCGTCGAGGTCGTTCACCTGCGGGTAGGAGTTCTGCAGGATCCAGCGGATCTTGCCCGCGTTCGGGTTGTTGTGGAGCGACGACTCACCCCAGCCGACCTCGTCGTAGTCCTGGCCCTTGATGGCATCGGTGTGGAAGTCGATGCAGTAGGTCTGGACGGAGCCGCCGGACTTGACCTGCATGTCGAAGAGGCCGGCCCGCACCCGCCAGCCGTTCTCCTCGATCGTCACGTAGTCGTAGACCCGCAGGTCGCCGAGCGTCGCCGTGGCGCCGCCCTGGCCCGCCTGGTCCGCCATCGCCGCACCGGCGCCGGCTATCGAACCCGCCACGACGAGACCCGAGACCGCGGCCGTGGCGGCAAGGCGGGCAAGGCCGCGCCTCTGTACAGAAAACATGGATTTCCCCTCCGGTCGGGCTGCTCCGCGTCGTCGATCGATACGCGTGGGGGGAGCACACCCGCCTGCAAGACTCACTGACCCACTGGAAGCAAGCGCCTCATGAGTAACCGGAATCCTAGGGACGGGGAAAGGCCCTCGTGACCCGTCAGGCGATCCGATAACCATACCGACTCGAAATCGTTATCAGCTCTCGGAGTTGAGAATGAACCCGCAGGTCACGGTATCGACAAATCCCCACGACGGAGCGTCAACGAGCGGTCAGGGAACAGTCACCAAGGCGTTGCCCGCCGCTCCCCCGGGCGTGGGCGGCGGGGTCGCCCAGGGATCCGCGTCGGAGTCCGCCCCGGACCCCGCCCCGGAGCCGGAGCCGGTACCGGGAGCGGCGCCGGAGGCCGGTGCGGGCGCCTCCGGGTGCTGCCGGGCGGCGCGGCGGAACGCCGCCGTACCGCGGGTCAGGTCGTGTCCGGCCGCGACCGCCGCGACATCGACGAAGGTCTTCCGGCGCCCCTCGTGCTCCTCTTCCCTGATCTTCAAACGGCCGTGCACGACGAGGGGTTCACCCACGGACACGGAAGCCGCGAGGTGGGCACCGAGGGTGCGCCAGGCGGACACCGTGTAGAAGCTGGTGGGACCGTCCGTCCAGACCGCCCGCTCACGGTCCCAGCGCCGCGCGGTGACCGCGAAGCGGAATCGGGCGACCCCGCCCGAGGCCGTCTCGCGGTACTCGACGTTCGTCGCCACGTTGCCCACCAGCGTCACAGTCGTCTCGTTCATATGCCCACGCCTCTTTCGGATCTCCGGTGCCGCGGAGGGCCGTTCGCCCTCCCGAGATCCAGACTGGGACACCTCGGAGAAATCCGCTCAAGCCTGTGGACAAGCTGCGACTTGTGGACAACTCGCCCACCCGATCGAGCGGTTCCGCTTCACCGGACCCGGGCACGCCCCCGTCCCCGCCCTCACCGGACCCGGGCACGCCCCCGTCCCCGCCCTCACCGGACCCGGCCCGCCCCCGCCCGCGTCGGGCCGAACCGGGTGCCGCCGAACCGGCCCCCGGCCCCGGCCGCCGCCCGGCTCGCCATCCGGGTCGCGCCCGAGGCCGTCACGTACTGCTCGCGCACCTCCCGGTAGCGCATCAGCTCCGCCGCGATCGGGTCGAGCACCCGGGCCCGGCCGCAGGTTCCCGACGCCTCGCGCAGCTTGCGCTCGGCCTCCTGCCCGTACCGCCGGGCCGGTCCCCGTACCGCCGCCGCGCACGCCCACTCCACCAGCGGGCCGCCGACGATGCCGCCCACCATGATCAACACCGGCGGCCAGAGCAGCGGTTCGAGCACCCCCACGATCTGACCGACCAGCCACAGCGCGCCGAACAGCTGCAGGAACGTCATCACCACCTGCGCAAGGACCGCGGCCGGCCACCAGGCCGGGCGGGGCGGCCGGGCGGCCGGGTCGCCCATCGTCGCGGTCAGTTCGTCCAGCGCCTCCGGCAGCCCGTCCGCCCCGCGCAGCGCCGCCTCCCGGACCGCCGTCGCCCACGGCCCCGGCAGCCCGCGCGCGGCCTCGTCCGCGACGATCCGGACCGCCTGCTCCACCCGCTGACGCGCCGTCAGCTCGTCCTCGGCCGGGGCCGTCAGACGCGGATCGGTGCCGGTGCCGTGCGCCCGCACCCGCTCGTACCAGCGGTAGAGCCGCAGCCACGGGGTCCCGCAGGCGCGGATCGCACCGCGCCGCCAGACCCGCTCGGCGGCCTCGCCCGCCGCCCGCGCGCCGACCGCGCCCGCGAGCCGGTCGGCGAACTCCTCCCTGGCCCGTTCGTCGAGACCCGGCCGCCCGTCCGCGACGAACTCGGCCCGCAGCCGGGCCGTGGCGGCGTCCACGTCGGCGGCGAGCCGCCGTTCGGGCGCGGTGCGTTCCTGGACGAACCTGCCCAGACACTCCCGAAGTTCGGGCACGCCCTCCCCGGTGAGCGCGGACAGCGGCAGCACGGTCGCGCCGGGCTCGCCGTGCTCGCCGAGCGCCATGCCGTCCTCGTCGAGCAGGCGGCGCAGATCGTCCAGGACCAGGTCGGCGGCCTCGGTGCCGAGCCGGTCGATCTGGTTGAGCACGACGAAGGTGATCTCGGCGTGTCCGGCCAGCGGCCGCAGATAGCGCTCGTGCAGGGCCGCGTCGGCGTACTTCTCCGGGTCGACCACCCAGATCACCGCGTCGACGAGACCGAGCAGCCGGTCCACCTGGTCGCGGTGCGCGGTGACGGCCGAGTCGTGGTCGGGCAGGTCGATGAGCACGAGCCCCTGAAGGCCGGTGTCGCCCGCGCCGCCCGCCAGCGGCCTGCGGCGCAGCCGCCCGGGGATCCCGAGCCGGTCGAGCAGCCCCGCGGCCCCCTCCGACCAGCTGAGCGCGATCGGCGCGGCCGTGGTGGGGCGGCGCAGCCCGGTCTCCGAGACGGGCACCCCGGCCAGCGCGTTGAACAGCGAGGACTTGCCGCTGCCGGTGGCGCCCGCGATCGCGACGACGGTGTGCCGGGCGGACAGCCGCTGCCGGGCCGCGGCCTCGTCGAGCACCCGACCGGCCTCGGCGAGCGCGGTGCTCTCGACCCGGGTGCGGGACAGCCCGACGAGCTCGTGGAGGGCGTCGAGCCGGGTGCGCAGGGCGCCGCCGTAGCTGCCGCCGAGGAGGGGGAGGCCGTCGTCGCCCTCACCTTCGCCCTGTTCCTCGCCCTGTCCCTCGCCCTCTCCGACCGCCGTCCCGTCGGCGGCGGGCGCGGCGCGCTCGGCGGCGCGGCGGGCGATCAGCCCGTCGTCCCAGCGCACGCCCGCCGCCGACGCCTTCGCGTCACCGATGGCGCCGTCGATGGCCTCGTCGATGGCGTCGTCCACCGAGCCGGAGTCGTCCCGCACGCCTGCGGCATCCACTGCGTCCAAGAGGTCACTTCTCCTTCTGCAGTACGGAGAGCGCGGCGATCAGTTCGGCCTGCGGCTCGGGGGTCACGTCGAGGGCGTCGAGGGGCGCGAGACGCCGGTCGCGTTCGGTGTGCAGGGCCCGGTCGAGATACCCGGCGATCAGGTCGCCGCCCTTGTCGCGGAGCCGGAGGGCGCCCTGGGCGCCGAGGAGTTCGGCCAGCCGGTCCCCGGCGGCGCGGGTGCGGCGGCCGCCGAGCAGGACGGCGGCGAGGAGGGCGGTGAGGGTCTCGGTGTCGGGGGCGGCGGCCGCCGCGGCACGCTTGGAGCCCCGGGCGGCGGCCGGGCGTTCCATGTCCCGTACCTCCTCCTCGACCATCTCCTCCAGGACGCGCCGCCAGCGCCGTACGGTCATCGCGATCCGCTCCCCCGCGTCCCGCCCCTGCTCCCCGTTCGCGGCGGGGGAACGGGGTGGTACGGGGTTCCCCGGGGCGAGGGCCCCGGCGGCGGGTTCGCGGCGCCAGGCGTCCCGGACCCGCTCGTCGGCGGCGGCGACGGCGCACTGGACGAGCGCGGCCAGCGACTCGACGAGGGCGTCGAGGAGTTCGTCGGCGGAGCTGTCGCGGGGGTAGCCGCGCCAGCGGGTCCGGGCGTCCCCGGCGAGCACGGCGCCGCGCCGGACCTGTTCGCGGACCCGGCGGCCCTGCTCCTCGTACGCGGCCTCGACGGCGCCGCCGAGCCGTACCGCGGCGGCGTACTGGGCGGCGACGGCCCCGGCGAGTTCGGGCATCCGGGTGTCGAGCGAGTCGATCACCCCGGCGGCGGTCCTGCCGACGGCCTGCTGGCGGGCGGCGGGGTCCTGGGCGCAGTGCGCGAGCCAGCCGCGCAGCGGGGCGACGGCGTTGTCGGGGAGCAGTCCGCTGCCGACGGCGGTGGACTCGGGCAGCTCGGGGATGGTGAAGCGGGGCAGGTCGCCGAACCCGGCCTTGTCGAGCAGGGCCTCGTACTGCCGGGAGACCTCGGTGATGACCTGGTGGGGCACCCGGTCGAGGACGGTGACGAGGGTGGCGTCGTACTCCTTCGCGGTACGGAGCAGATGCCAGGGCACGGCGTCGGCGTAGCGGGACGCGGTGGTGACCATGACCCAGATGTCGGCGGCGCAGATCAACTCGGCGGCGAGCAGCCGGTTCTCGACGACGAGGGAGTCGATGTCGGGGGCGTCGAGGAGGGCGAGGCCGCGGGGCAGCCCGGCGGCGGTCTCGACCCGGAGGGCGTTGTCCTCCTGGGGTTCCTCGACCGGGTGGTCCTCGTCCTGCTGGGGCAGCCAGACCCGGGTGAGCTGCGGGAGGACGCGCATCCCGGCGAACCAGTGGTGGTCCTCGGGGTGGCAGACCAGGACGGGGGTCCGGGTGGTGGGCCGCAGCACTCCGGCCTCGCTGACCCGCCGCCCCACCAGGGAGTTGACCAGCGTGGACTTCCCGGCCCCGGTGGACCCGCCGACGACGGCGAGCAGCGGGGCGTCGGGATCTTTGAGCCTGGGCACGAGATAGTCGTCGAGCTGTGCCAGCAGCTCGGCTCTGGTCTGCCGGGCCCGCGGTGCGCCGGGGAGGGGGAGAGGGAGACGCACGGCGGCGACACGGTCGCGCAGGGCGGAGAGTGCGTCGATCAGCTGAGGCCGTTCGTCCAAGGTCACCACATGCGAAGAATGCCCAATTTTGGAGCCTTTTTGAAGCGTATTGCCGCTGCGCGCGCCGACCGAACGGATGTAGCCGGGGACCCCGGGCATAACGACTGCACAACACCCGGCCCGAGTGGCGCGAAAAGCGCTGCACGAATCGCACCTGCCTGCGATTATCGGACCGCTTCACCGAACCTCCACATCGTGCCACGCAGGTGAAGCAACCGGGCCGACCCGACAGGACCCCTATCCTTGACCCGCACCACCACCGGCCCCCGTAGCTCAGCGGATAGAGCAGGTGCCTTCTAAGCACTTGGCCGCAGGTTCGAGTCCTGCCGGGGGCGCAGTACCGGGACCCTCCTTCGGGAGGGTCTTTTTGCTGGTCGATGGCTCTTTTCGGACGGTGGCGGGGGCGCCGGGACAACCACTCGGATGGCTGGATCTGTCCGGGTGAATCCGGTCGGGGGCGACCTCTGGCGGCCGTTCGGCCCGAAAACGGCCCGAAGTTTCGGGCCGCCCACTGCCCGCCTCACTCCGGCCCACGCGCCCTTCTCTGCCGGTCGATCCCCGGCCGGACGACCGTCAGCCGGCCCTCGACTCCGGCGGGCAGACAGGAACGCTGCACGGGATGCGGCGAGGCGAGCGAGGAAGCGAAGGTCGCAACCAGATCATGCGGCACGCTGCTGCTGAAGCTGGCACACCACAGGTATTGGTCTCCGACGACGGGCTCTGCCCACGCCTGCCAGCCGAACCGTCCGGGTCGCGGATCGGCGTCGCGAACGAGCGGAGGCACCTCCTCCAAGGAGATGCCGGCCGAGAGTCCAGGAGCGAGAGCGGCCGCGTGCGGACGATCGATGTCGCGAGCCCATCCCTGGGCGCAGACCGCCGCCACGACGGCTTCGGGGCTGCTGAAGGAAAACGCAGGTTCCGTGCGGGCGTCGAGGGCGAGAAGGAAGTCGATCAGCGCCTCATGGGGGAGGCCGGCAGTGAAGTACGCGTTCCACTCCACCAAGGCGCTATCCGGACGGGGCCGGACCGAGACCTGCCAAGCAACCGGAAGGTCTCCCAGTTCGAAGGAGCAGGCGGCGCGTGTCCACTCGGCGCCGCACAGCCCGTTGGGGCTCGTATAGAGGAAGGTATCGCGGGCGGTCGGCCACATCCGCCAGCCTGCGGACGAGAGGGCCGCGCCCACCTGGTCAGCGAGAGCCTCGTCGTCGCCCGCCAGGTGGCGAGGGGTGACCCAGTACACCGGGTCTGGGCGGGAGGAATCGTCGTGATGATGCAGGTACAGAGCGCCTCCAAGCGGCTGAGGTTCCGGGGGCGTCTACGTTGGCATGGTCACGGGGATGCCTCCAGTCTCTCGGGCTTCTTCCGCGTCTGCCTCCGGCGAACTGGCACAGCAGAGGGGCCCGGCATCAGCCGAGCCCCCGCTCTATGTCGTCGCCACGCACCCACGGGCAGTCCAGCCACGCCGACCTAGGCCGCGCTCCCTGTCCGGCGCGGCCTATGGTCGCCCGCACGGAGTCACCGCTGCTCTTGCTGCGCCTTAACCCGCGCCGCCTTCTTCCAATCACAGGCAGTGCATCGATTCAGGAGATACTGGTAGTCCCCTTCTTCCATGGCCGTCCACTCGCCCACCGTCTTGAAGTTGCGGCGGTCGCGAACCCGACCGCAGGGGGCATCCGCAGAGTGATAGACGGTGTGATCTGGCCCCTGAGTCTTGCGGACGAGGCAGGGGAGCGCATAGTTCGTGTCCAGCAATCGGGCCGTCTCAGATTCAATCTCGGCGAGCTGCCCATCGAGTTGGCGGCGCAGTTCGGTCTCGGCCTCGTAGTAGACGGTGAGCGCCTTGAGTCGGCGCAGCTTGAGCTTCTTGAGCTCGTCATCCATGTCCATGACCGGCCACCCTTAAGAAGTGTTCGACATTCCTAACACTTCTTACCTCCCTGAAGGCGCCCATGTCCGGCGATCGCTGGACCTCGTCGCGCTCAACTGCGCTAGGGAACAAGCTCTTGGTCCGCCAGCAGCTTGAACGCAACGGACCCGGCAAGCTGCCGCCTGGCCAGCTCAGCATCGCCTGAGCACCCGCCCGCATTCACCAAGCGCGGTGCGGCCTCGCTGGAGGGCACGAACCCGCAGGGCCTGACGGCGCGGCCACCGCTGGGAGCGTCTGGGGCCCCTCGATGCGCTGCTGGAGTTCGGCGATCTGCCCGGTGATGCAGCGAGCGTAGGTGGAGAGTAGGACGGGGACGCTGTTGCCGGCCCATTCGGCGACCTGGGCGGGCGGGATGCCGTTGTTGAGCCAGGTCGTCAGGCAGGTGTGGCGGAGGTCGTACACGCGCTTGCCGACGGGCGACGTGAACTCGTGCGCGGGCAGGACGGCCTCACGCGCCTTGCCCCAGGCCCGCCGGTAGACGGAGCCGGCGAGGAGACCGCCCTTCTCCCCGGGGAAGAGGAGATCGCCGGGCTTGAGTTCGTCGCGGGCGACGAGGGCACGAAGGATCGCGACCAGGGCGGGGTGCACGGGGACTGTCCTCGTGTCACCGGCCGCCCGGCCCTTGAGGTCGCGGGTCTCATGGACCTCACCGTCGTCGGTCCAGTGACTGCCGACCTCGGGCTCGGCCGTGTGGACACGGAGCTCACCCCAGCCGGTCTCCGGAAAGGACCGCGTCCTCGACTCGTAGCGCGACCGCTTCCTCGGGGCGCAGCCCTGCGTAGTAGAGAGTCGCGAAGAATGCCATGAGCCGATGGCCGGTGCGGGGGCGGGCGGCGATCCAGGTGAGCAGGGCGGCCACTTGGTGCGGGTTGAGGAGGGAGCGCTTGTCGACGGCGCCGGACGTCTTCGGGGCGGTGCTCTCGCCTTTGCCCTTGGGCATGGGGTTGGACTGGAGGATGTTCTGGCGGACGGCGTAGTTGAGGACGACGTTCAGGATCCGGCGGTAGCGCTTGGCCGAGCTGGCAGCGGACGGTGTGCCGTCGAGCATGGTGTCGAGCGCGTGGAGCACGGCGTCGACGTGCTTGCTGTCCTCCCAGGCGTTCATCGGCAACGAGTGGCGCCGGATCCACGCCAGGATCGCCCGGTACTCGGGCGGGGCTTCATCCCGGCGGTTCTTGTTGAAGGCGTACTCGCGCAGCGCCTTGCGGACATCGACACCCTCGTACTGGACGGGCTCGGTCCGCAGGAGTGCGAGCGTGGCCTTGGTCAGGGCCTTGGCAGTGCTGATGCGGTTGTTCGCCGAAATGCGGGACCACTTCATGTCGACGTACTGCAGGGCGAAGTCGTACCAGGTGATCCCAGCCGCCGACGCCGCGTGGGAGACCGGCCGGCCGGTGCTCTGGTCGAAGGGCTCGCCGTTGTTGGCGGCGACGAGCAGGGTGGCGCAGAAGGAGTCTGCGGCAGCGGTCGTCTTGAAGGTCTCTCCGTGGCGATGACCGTCGACGGACCAGCGGACGGTGTAGGTGGTGCCGCGCTTTCCTTTGTAGACCTCGGTCGTACGGAACCGGACCTTGTAGGACCGGTTGGTCACGCGGCGGCCTCACAGTCGGTGAGCCAGTTCTCCAGGTCGCTGCGGCGGACGCGCAGGCTGCCGTTCGGGAGTTTCACGCAGCGGGGCGCGCGTCCTTTCTGGCGCCAGTCGTAGAAGGTCGACCGGGAAATCCGCAGCTCTTCGCAAAGCTCGTCGACGGTGAGCTTTTCTTCGGAGCGGCGGGTGGCGGATATCGGGGATCGACGCAAGGTGTCTCTTTCGGGAAACGGGCATGGCTCTGGCGGGGACCGGCGCGACGGGCGTTCCGGGATCCACAATGATCCGGAGAATCCCCGGTTTCGCTAACCGGGGATCGTCGGCTATATTTCGCCCGCCCCGACCGCCCCTGGGGGTGTGCGGGGACCGGCAAGGAGGGCCTGCGGGGCGATTCCGAGGGCTGCGGCGATGGCGACGAGGTCGTCGATGTCGCAGCGGCGGACGGTACGTTCGATGCGGGAGAGCGCGGTGAAGGTCATGGGCCGGCCCAGTGCGGTGACCCGGGCGGCAAGCTGACGCTGGGAGTAGCCGCGGGCGGTGCGGGTGCGTTCGATGGCGTGGGCGGCGGCGTGTCCGGCGGGTCCGATGGCGAGGGGGCGTGGCGGCATGAGTGGTGTTGCAGCTTGCGCGCCGGCCGGTCCGGAAGGGCATTCCTGTCTGCCGTGAGCGATGCGGATCGCGCCGCGCTTTTCTGCGGTGATTTCGGCGACCGGGAATCCGGCCCTACAGTGACCGGACTCGCCGACGCGATATGCCGACGAGTTGTGCGGAATTCCTGAGCAAAGTCTGGACTTCTGCGCCCCAGGTGTGGCTGTGTTGGCCACGCACCCCGGCAGCGCCGGATTCCCCAGCCCCTCTCCCGAAAGGTGGTCGGTCGCCATCGCCCGTATCCGCACCATCAAGCCCGAGGCCTTCTCGTCCGAGTCCCTCGCGGCGGTGTCCCTGTCCGCCGAGCGGACCTTCTTCGGGCTGCTCACCCAGGCCGACGACCAAGGCCGGTTCCGCGACCAGGCAGCCGTCATCGCCGGCCAGCTGTGGTCGCTGCGCCGCGAGCACGGCCCGGAGGCGGTCGAGGACGACCTGATCCAGCTCGACGACGCCGGGCTGATCTGCCGCTACGAGGGCGAGGACGGCAAGCGGTACCTGCACATCGTGACCTTCGCCCAGCACCAGAAGATCAACCGGCCCAGCGGCGTCCGCACTCCGCCGTGCCCGCACCACGACCTCGTCATTCCGCACGAGCCCTCACCGCTGGCGCAGGGAGCTCTCGTGGAGTCCTCCGCGAATCGTCCGGGAGGACTCACGGAGCCCTCCGTGAACGACGAATCCGCAGGTCAGAGCCGGTTCCGTGAACACTCACCGCAGCCGCACGGAGGGCTCACCGAGCCCTCCGTGAGCCCTCCCTGTCCGGATCTAGGACCTAGGAACAGGGATCTAGGATCTACCCCGTTGGGGGGCGCAAGCGCCCCCGCACCCGGCTCGGACTCGGTCTCGGACTCGGTCTCGACGAAGGACCTGATCGGCGAGTACGCCGCCGGATGCCCGCATCGCCCGCCGCAGGACGTGCTCGGCCATCTCGGCCGCGAGGTGAAGAAGCTCCTGGCCGAGGGCATCGCCCCGGACCACATCCGCGCCGGCCTCGACCGCCACCGCGTCAAGGGCCTGCACGCGAGCCTCCTGCCCAGCCTCGTGCACGAGGCCATGAACGCCGTCCCGGCCGCCACCGCTCCCCACCGGCCGTGGACCAACCCCACTGACGTGGCTGCCGCCTACGGAGGTGAACTCTGACCGCCGCCCTCACCCGCGCTCGGCAGCAGCCCGCCCGGATCACCGGCCGGCTCGGCGACATCCTGGTCCAGCGTGGCATCGCCCCCGAGGCCACGGCGCAGGAGCCGGTGGCCGAGCCGGTCACCGCGCTGGAGCTGGCCGAGGCCCGTATACCCGCCCGCTTCCGGCACGCCCTCGCCGACCACCCCCAGGTCACCGCTTGGGCGAAGACGATCGCCCGCGCCGGACGCCCCGGCCCCGCCGGCGCGCCGGGCATCGCGGAGGGCCCCTCGCTGCGGATCGTCGGCCCGACCGGCACGGGCAAGACCCACCAGGCGTACGGCGCCATCCGCAGCCTGCTGGCCGCCGGGGTCCGCCTGCGCTGGGAAGCCGTCACCGCCGCCGACCTGTACGCCCGCCTGCGCCCACGGCCCGGGTTCGAGAACGAACGCGACCTGCAGAGCCTGATGCGCTGTCCGCTGCTGCTCCTGGACGACCTCGGCGCGACGAAGACCAGCGAGTGGACCGAGGAGGTCACCTACCGGCTGATCAACCACAGGTACGAGCACCTGCGCCCCACCCTGATCACCAGCAACCTCACCACCGACGCCCTGCGCACGGCCCTCGGCGACCGAGTCTCCTCCCGCCTGGCCCAGATGACCGAACGCGTCACCCTCGACGGCCCCGACCGCCGCCGTCCCAGACGTGCCGCCTGACGCTCGCCGCTACACCGCAGACCCTCTCCCGGGCCATCCGGTCCTATCGCAACGGACGCCTCGCCACTACGCCCTGCCCTGGAGCTTCCCCTCTTGACCACTCCTTCACCTGCCCCTCACCCCGTCGACCGGTACACCCTCCTCGCCGCCGGCGCCGTGATCCTCACCCTCACCGCCGCAGGTTTCTGGCTCTCCTACGCCCACCTGGCCGAGGTCGCCGGAGACCACGGCCTCGGCAACTCCCCCGCCCGCATGTGGGCCTGGCCCGCCACCCTCGACGCCTTCATCGTCGCCGGCGAACTCCTCATGCTCCGAGCCAGCCTGCGCCGACGGCCCGACGGCTGGGCCATCGCCCTCACCACCACCGGCTCCCTCGGCTCCATCGCCCTCAACGTCGCCGGCGTCACCGGCACCCGCGACCCCGCCGACGTCCCCGTCCTCGACTACGTCGTCGCCGCCGTACCCCCGACCGCAGCACTCCTCGCCTTCGGCGTCCTCATGCGCCAGATCCACCAGCACCTCGCGCAACCGAACCGTGAGCCCCGGACCGATCAGCGCCGGGCCACAAGCCCTGCCGTCCCGGAGCACCCGCGCGAAGGGGACCGTTCCCGCCCGCACCCGACCCCTGTCCAGGCCGCATCCGCGCACACGGGCAGCAGCTCGCCGACAGCCGTCGACGAGGAGCTTCAGGCACGTCCGCGCAAGGTCGGCCGTCCCACGACCGGAGACCTCGACGAGTTCGTCCCGATCGTCAAGCAGATGGAGGGCGATCAAACCCGAAAGGCCATCCGGGAAACCCTCCGCGCGGCCGGCCACACCATCAGCAACGACCGCATCACGGAGCTCCGAGACCTCCTCGACGGGACGGTCCCCGATCGCCCGTCCGAAACCCCCAAGGACGACTGACCGGAAATAGCCGCAGGTCACGCGCCTTCCGGTCGGTCCGGACCACACCGGTCAGGACCGACCAGCCCGTCCCCTCCGTATTTCCGGACACCCTCCGTCCCCAGCGAGGAGTCCACGAAGCACGGAGATCCCTCCACGCCGTCCTACAGAAGGTTTCCCACATGACACCCGACCCGCAGCACCCCACCCCTGCCACGACGTTGCCGCCTCAGCCGACCGGACAGCCCCCACGGTCCCCAAAGCCCGTCAGTCCTGTCCACAGCGGAGCAAGTTGGGGCGGAAGCAGTGCTTCCGCCGTGCCCGTCCCCGCGGGGACGGGAGAGGGCCTGCACCAGGGGGCGCAGGTCCGGAAGGCTTCGACCGGGGGCGGATCGGAGCCGGGGAACGAGAAGAAGCCGAAGCCTCGCCGTCGTGAGCGTCGTGTCCGCCAGCGTCCACGTCAGCCGCCTGAGAAGAAGCGCCGTCACCAGCACTCGACCCGCTTCAACGACGACGAGTACGCGCTCGTCGTCACCGCCGCCGCCCAGTGCCACCTGACCGTCGGCGGCTTCCTCGCCCGTGCCGCCCTCGCCGCAGCCCGTGACCTCGGCCGCACCAGTGCCGAGATCGCCACCGAGCGCGACATGCTCACCGCGCTGTTCGACAGCCGGCGCAAGCTCGGCTGGGCCGGCAGCAACCTCAACCAGGCCGTGAAGGCCCTCAACTCCGGCGCGGACGCACCTCAGCTGGACGCCACCGCCGCGGCGGTCCGGCGTGCCGCCGACGCCGTGCACGCCGCCGCGACCAGCATCCTCGAACGACAGCAGGCGGCGTGATCCCCAGCATCAACCCGGCCGGCGACCGGACCATCGGCCTGCTCGCCTACCTCTACGGCCCCGGCAAGCACGAGGAGCACGTCGACCCGCACCTCGTCGCCTCGTTCGACGGCATGGCCCCCGACCCCGGCCGCGACCCGAACGCCACGCTGAAGGCCCTCCAGCAGCTCCTCGACCAGCCCGTCCAGGCACTGCCGGAACACGCCCGTCCCACCAAGCACGTCTGGCACACCTCCGTCCGCACCGCACCCGGCGACCGGACGCTGTCCGACGAGGAATGGGCCGAGGTGGCCCGCCGGATCGTCGCCGCCACCGGCATCGACCCCGGTGAAGGGCAGCCCGGCTGCCGCTGGGCCGCCGTACGCCACGCGGACGACCACATCCACATCGTCGCCACGCTCGTGTGCGAGGACGGCACCCGGCCCGACGACTTCCGCTCCGGCAAGCGCGCCCAGGCCGAGGACCGGATCATCGAGCAGGAGCTCGGCCTGCACCAGGTCGCACCCGGCGACGGCACCGCCGCCCAGCGCCCCACCAGCGCCGAACGCCACAAGGCCGGACGCCACGGCCGCGAGCGCACCGCCCGCGAAGAACTCCGCGAGACCGTACGACGAGCCGCGGCCGGCGCGGTCACCGACGACGAGTTCTTCAGCCGCCTGACCGCCGCCGGCCTCCTGGTCAAGAAACGCGTCGCCCCTTCCGGTGACCTCCTGGGTTACAAGGTCGCGCTGCCCGACGACCGCAACGCCCAGGGCGAGCCGGTCTACTACCCCGGCGCCCGCCTCGCCCCCGACCTCTCCCTGCCCCGCATCCGCGAACGCTGGTCCATGGACCAGCCCGAGCCTCCGCCGCCTGCCGGGCCGACGGCACCGGCTGCCGCACGTCGGCGTGCGGCGGCTGCGCTCTCGGAAGCGATCCTCGTCATCCGCAGCGGCGAGGACGCGGTCGCCGCCGCCCACATCGCCGCCACCGGAGAGGTACTCGACGCGCTCGCCAAGACCTCCGCCGCCCATACCCGCCACGAACTACAAGAAGCTGCCCGGGCGTTCGAGCGCGCCACCCGCTCCCACATCCGCACCCGCGGACACGACCGTGCCCTGCGACAGGCCGCCCGCGAGCTCGTCCGCGGCGGGCCGGCCCTCGGCCGCGGGGAGGACGGTGCCACCACGGCGATGGCGATCGACATGCTGTTCTTCCTGATCACCGCCGCCGTCCACTGGCACGCCAGGAAGGGCCACGCCCAGCAGGCCGAAGCAGCTCACCGGGCCTCCGAGCACCTGCGCGTCGCCTACCGCGTCGCCGCCGAGGAGCCGCTCGCCGTCCTCCACCAGCGCGGCCGGAACCTCGCACGCCCACTTCTGCAGCGACAGGCCGACGTCGTACGGGCGGCAATCCCCGAGCTGGCTGAGCAGGTCATGGCCGAGCCCGGCTGGCCAGCCCTCGCCGCCACACTCGCTGACGCCGAGGCCGCCGGTGACACCTCTGTCAGCGTTCTCGCCGACGTGGCAGGACGCCGCGAGCTGAGCACCGCAGAGTCAGTCAGCGACGTGCTGATGTGGCGCGTACGACGCATGGCCAATCTGCCCGCCCACCCGTATCCCGAGTACGTGGCTGCCGCCGGACACAAGCGTGATCTCGCTGCGCCACGGACAACCGAGGCACTGGGAATCAACGCCTCAAACAGGCCCCGGCGACGGGGCTAAGCCGCAGGTCGGACGGCGACACATAGCCGAGAATCCCCGGTTAACCTAACCGGGGATTCTCCGCACCGTGGACCTATCAGCACCCACCCCACCATGTGAGGCGAGCACCCATGCCCGAAACCGATACCTACCTCGGCGCCGACGTCTTCACCCTAGTGATCAGCTGGTGGGCGTCGCCCGCGATACCGGCGGCACAGACAACTACGTCGAGGAAGGGCTTCGTCGGCAGTTCGTTCCCGCCCGGTCTCCCCCGTCGGCAGCCAGGAGGTTCGCGGCCTCTTCGGCACAGCCCCAGGAGAGCGTGACGCCGGCGCCTCCGTGCCCGTAGTTGTGCAGCACCAAGGTGCCGTCCTCCCGCCGCTCCGCCTCCACGCGGACTGCGGCACGGGTCGGCCGGGCGCCAATCCGGTGCTCCAGGACGCGGGCCTCTGCGAGACGGGGTTCAACCTCGGCACAGCGAGAGAGGATTCCGACTACCGCCTTGCCGTCGGTGTTGAGGTCGCCTTCACCGTCGATGGCCGTACCGCCCAGGACGACGGTGTCGCCGTGGGGGTAGAAGCACAGCAGCTCCGGCGAGAGACCGGTGTCCTCGGAGAAGAACTCGGTCAGTCCCGGGTTGGTGACGACGACGTGCTGTCCGCGGATGGGCCGAAGGTCAGGGTCAGGGACCAGCTCCTGGGCTCCCAGCCCCGTGCAGTTGACGATCACTGGAGCAGGTTCGGCATCCGCAAGCGAAGCCAGGCGACGCCGCTCGACCGTTCCCCCTGCAGCTTCGAGCCGACGCAGGAGGTATTCGAGGTAGGTGGGCATGTCGATCAGCGGCACCGTGAACCGGTAGCCGGCCGAGAACCCGGTCGGCAGTTCGGCCGGCTCACACAGCCGGAAGCCGGGCAGGGTGGTGGCCCAGTCCGGTGGTGCCTCGGCCGTGCGGGACGCCTCGATGCCGCTGGTGAGCCGGACGCCCGTGGTCGAGTCCTCGGCCAGCTCGCGGAAGACCTCCAGGGACCGCTGCCCCCACCGGTCGACCTTCTCCTTCGGTTCGACCAGGTACGGCCCCCACATCGCCCCCGCAGCCAGCGACGTGGCGCCCGGCACCTGCTCGGCGATCACGTGCACCGAGGCACCGGCCTCGGCGAGAACGACGGCGCTGGTGAGCCCTGCCACCCCAGCCCCGACAACGACAACGCGCTCCCCTGCGGTCATGATCCCGACCCTAACGGCCAGGCGGCGTCGACGGGGCGTGTTCGGCGAGGGCGTGCTCCAGGGCTGGCAGGAAGCTGCGCACGTGGGCGTTGCGCTGTCGGCGGCGCAGGTCTGCGGCGAGCTGGTGGAGCAGGGCCGCGCTGCGAGGCGAGCGCACGACATCGAGGCGGTCAGCGACGATCTGGCCGACCTCGCAGGCGGCCTCCAGATCACCATGACCGCTGTGGCCCAGGGCCAGCCAGGCCCCTTCGAACATGGCCCTGCGCTGGCTGGGGTCGCCGCGCGGGACGTCGTACGCCCCGGATCGGAGCATCTGCGACCCCTGGGCGAGGAAGCGCCGTCCCCTCGCGCCGCCATCCGCCTTCAGCTGGGCGCGGCCCATCTGAATGAGGCCGTAACCGGCTTGGCAGTCCAGGTGGTTGTCGGTGAGGAAGTACATCCAGCGGGGTTCCTCTTGGCCGCCGTCCCGGCTGGCGATCAGTTCGCGGGCGGCCCCGCGGGTGTGGGCGAAGTCGTTGTCACGGCCGGCAGCGGCGTACGCGTACGCGAGCCGGGACAGGACGGATGCCCGTACGACCGGCGGGGCGGCGTCGCTGGCGCGGCGGGCGGCCTCGCCGAGAGCGATGGCGTCTGCCGGGTGTCCCCTGCTCGCGGCCTGGAAGGAGAGGTCGCCGAGGATGTGGGCACACAGGGGCAGGTCGTTGACCTGATGCGCCGCCCGCAGCGCCGTGGCGAAGTAGCGCTGCGCCAGACCGTGGTCGGCGGCGTCGAAGGCCATCCAGCCGGCCAGCTGGCCGATCTCCGCGAGCGCGCGGATGAGGCGGCTCGCGACGGCGGGAGCATGACCGCCTTCGCGGATCAGCAGACCAACCGCACGGAACTGGGCACCCACGTACGGGAGATGACGTGCTCCACCGTGCTCGTCGTCGAGCGCGGAGAGCATGGGCAGGTGCTGTTCGACTTGGTCCACGAGTGGATCGGCGCCCAGGGACGGCGTGATCCGAGGCGCGTACTGGCCACGCCCCGCAGTGCCGTCGAGGTACTGGGCGACGATCGCGAGGAGCCCCGCGCCCGAGATCGCGAGGAACCGGCGTCGGTCGACGAGCCCTCCCATCACCCAGTCCTCCACGATCGCCTCCATGCCCTGCACGGTCCAGGGCCGTGCGAGATCCGTATCGGCCGGCAAGAGCGCCGAGGAGTCGCCCACGCGGCCCTGCCAGAGTTCGGCCACCGAGACAGGTCTACCCAGTTCCTGGGAGAGCACGTAGGCGGCCATCATCGGTAACGGCGAGCGCGGCAGCGAACCGGCGTCCCGCCAGTGGTACGGCGCCGACTCGGCCACCGTCCCCGCTCCGAACACCCTGTTGAGCTTGCGAGCGAGCGCTTTCGGGCTCCACCCGAGTTCGTCGAGGCACCCTGCCAGTACGGCGTTGGGTTCCCCTGCCTGCGGTGCCACGTTCGACCACCTCTTGCCCCAGTGGTTCGTCCATCACTTCTCGCGCTCCCTCATGGTGACGCCCTCTGGCGGCTGATTCACCTCCTCCTCAAGGAAGTTGACTGAGTTGACCCGTTGATCGGGTCCTGCGCGACCGGCCTCCTCCGGTGTTCTTGGATCCCGGCGGAAGGCGCCGCCTTCGGTGCCGACGGAGAAAGGGGTGGGCCTTGAGACACCGCACGAGCACCTCCCGAGCCCGTCCGGGCAGCGTGCTGGAGCGCAGCGTCGGACGGCCGGCCCCCATAGCCGGGCAGACCGACGCCGGCGCCGCCCGCGCGACCTCGCTGATCACGGATCTGCCGTACGGGCCGAACGCGGCCGAGGTCGCCCGGAAGGCCGTGACGGTCGCACTCCATGGCACCGAGGCGGACCTCCTCGATGACGCCCGGCTGATCACGTCCGAGCTCGCGACGAACGCGTTCGCCTCGGGCAGCCCGCCCCTTGTCCTGTGCGTCGACCGCACGACACCGACCACTGGCGGTCTGGAGGTCGAGATCACCGTTACGGACGGCGGCTGCTCCCACCGCCCGCCGTCCTCTCCTCCAGCTGCCGAGGAGGAGGCCGAATCGGGACGAGGGCTGGTCATCGTCGAGGCCCTGGCCGATGCCTGGTCGCTGACGACCGCCGCCCACGGCACCCGCGCCTGGTGCCGGCTCACCCGCGGGGTCCGCCCTTCGACCGCCAACACCTGAAGCCCACTCCCGCGATATCCCGTCTTCGAAGGAGGCACCACACGGTGCGCATCGACCATGCGACTCCACCACCCCCGCCCACGGCCATACCGGAGGTGGTCCGCCGGCCCCGTGTTGTTGTCGCCCTCCACGAGGGCTTCTACGGCGCTGCGTCAGGCACCGGCTTCAGCAATCGCGCCTTCCTCACGGCGCTGGCCCGCCTGCTGCCACCGGGCCGCCTTGTCGTGATCACGCCGCACGTGCCGGAGACGGCAGGAGCGCACGACCGACGGTGGGCTGGCGAGGTCCAGCAGATGCTGCGACATGCCGAGGCCGACGTCATCACGATCCCGGAGGTCCAGGCGGCGCCGGACTCGATCCACGGCTCCGTGCAGCTGTGCGATCTGGCAGGCGAGGCGGCCGTACGCATCGCCGACCACGCGAGCCGGTGCCTTCTCATCGGCCTCGACATCCCGTTCCTCGGGCTGGCCCCCTACACGTCGCCGACCACGGATCTGCTGCTCGTACCCCGCTCGACGACTGCGCTGACGCGGCCCAAGGACATGTCCCGCGTCCGCTGGGAGCGGGACGCCCTGCGGGCGGCGACCGTCCGAGGCGGGCGGATCGGCGCCATCTCCTCCCACATGCGGGGCCACCTCGTCGTCAGCTACGCCGTTCCTCGGGGAAGCATCGTGAGCGTCCCGAACGGGCTGATCCAGGAGGAGATGGCCCGGCCGACGAGCGCGCCGCCCCTGCCCTTCAAGGCCCGCGCCGGATTCCTTCTCGCCATGGGCCGTGCCGTGCCGACGAAGGGCTTCGATGACCTCCTGGAGGCGCTGCACCTCCTCAAGGAGCGCGGGGTCCGCGCCCCGCACCTGGTGCTGGCGGCCGTGACCTCGGACGACCACGAGCGCCCTACCTCGTACCAGGAGGACCTGGCGGCGCGCATCCGCGCGTACGGCCTGGACGCGACTCTGATCACGCGCTTCACCCCCGCGATCCGCGCCTGGCTGCACAACCCTGCCCTGCGGGCGGTCGTCGTTCCTTCCCGAGAGGAGCCCTTCGGGCGCATCCCCCTGGAGGCGTTCGCAGCTGGAGCGGGCCCGGTGGTGGCGACCACCGCCGGCGGGCTGGCCCAGACCGTCGTCGAGGGCGAGACCGGCTTCACCGCCGCACCACGCGACGCCAGGTCCCTGGCCTCCGCGCTCCACCGCGCCCTGACTGTCCTGCCCCGCGAACGCGACCGGCTCCGGAGCGCCGGGGCGGCCCTGGTGCGCTCGCGCCACGACTACGAAGCCAGCATCGGCTCCGTCATCGAACGCCTCGCCCCTTGGGCTCTGGTGCCGGCGTCCAACGCGGAGGGCCGAACGCGATGAACCAGCCGGTGGTGTTGATCAGCCTGGAGTCCCCGCACTCCTTCTGGCGGCTGTCCAGCGAGCACGAGCGGGCGCTGTCCGCCGCCTTCCCCGGTGTCGAGTTCCGTACGGCGAGCGAGGAGTCCGTGCCGCACCAGCTGGCCGAGGCGCACGTCTATTTCGGCTGGACGTTCAAGCCGTCGTGGCTGTTCGGTGCGCCTCATCTGAGGTGGATCGCGTCCCCGGCCGCCGGCACCGACCATCTGCCCGTCGCCGAGGCCCACTCCGTCGGGGTGGCTCTGACCCGCTCGTCCGGGTTCCACGGCAGACCCATGGCTGAGCACGCCATGGGGATGGTCCTGGGCTTCTCCCGCGGGTTGTTCATGAGCCAGCTCGCCCAGCGGAACCGGACCTGGTGGAAGGACGACCTGGCGGAGGAGTTCTTCGACCTGGGAGGGGCGACGATGACCATCGTCGGCTGCGGCAGCATCGGAGAACACCTCGCCCGTGCGGCCCGCGCCTTCGGAATGGACGTCATCGGCGTACGTCGGACGCCGCCGGTGACTGCCGCAGGTGGGATCACGTGGATGCACCCGTCGGCGGCTCACCAAGCGGTCTCCGTCGCCGACGTCGTGGTCGATCTGCTGCCCGCCACCCGGACCACGGACCGCTTCTTCGACCGCGGTCTCTTCACGGCGTTCAAGCCCAGGTCCCTATTCCTCAACCTCGGCCGCGCCGCGACCGTCGACCAGGCGGCTCTCCTGGCCGCCCTCAACGCCGGCCGCCTTCGAGGCGCCGCCCTGGACGTCTTCGACCCGAAGCCGCTGCCCGCCCGCCATCCCCTGCGGCTCCACCCCCGAGTCGTCCTCACGCCGAAGAGCTCCACGCTCAGCCGCACGTACATGAACGAGGCGGTCGCGTTCTTCGCCGACAACCTGCGTTGCTACCTCACCGACCAGCCGCTCAACGGCCTGGCCGAGGTGCCCGCTGCCCGCTTTCCCTTCGTAGGAGGCTGACCGATGCCCACCGCACCCCAGCGCGACCTGGCCGCCGCCTTCGCTGCGACCGGCCGCAACCACCCCTACCTGGCCTTCACCCTGAACTCGCTCTGCAACCTGGCCTGCGTGTTCTGCAAGCCCCGCTGCATGCCGGACTACGGGCACAAGGACCGTCCCCTGACCGCCTCCGACTACGCGGCCATCGCCGCCGAGGCCGGTGCCTGGAAGATCAGGAAGGCGCACTGCTCCGGCGGTGAGCCGACTCTGCGAGCGGACATCCTCGACGTGATCGCGGGGCTCGCCGACGGCCTCGGTCCCGACGCCGCGATCGGCATGACCAGCCACGGCAACCTGCGCCGCGGCTTGAGCGTCGAGAAGCTCCACCGCGCCGGCCTGACGTACCTCAACCTCAGCCTCCACAGCCTCGACCCCGCCCGGTCCGCCGAGATCATGGGCGGCGGCGACCCGCGCATCACCCGGCGCACCCTCGACACCGCCCTCTCCCTCGGCCTGCGCGTGAAAATCAACTGCGTCCTCCAGCGCACCTACCTGGACGACGCCTTCGCCGTGGCCGAACTCGCCCGCGACCTGCCCGTCGCCGTCCGGCTGATCGAACTCCAGAACATCGGCCCTGCGCAGGCGCTCTTCGACACCGAGTTCATCAGCGAGGCGGAGGTCCGAGACCGTCTCCACGAGTGGTTCGCGAACGCCGGCGAGGTCCGCAGGGACGAACTCGGCGTCCGCAGCCCCGGGCAGTACCTCCGCCCCGACGGTTGGGCGGGCTCGATCGGCTTCATCTCCAACTCCAGCTGCGCCACCTGCTCCGACGCCAACCGCATCAAGATCACACCCACCGGTGTGGCCCGCCCGTGCATCCTCCACAACCGCGACATCCCTTTGAGGCCCCACCTCGCCGAAGGCACTCTCGGCGACGCTTTCGCCCACCTCTTCCAGTCCATGCTCGACCGCAACACCAACGACGCCTGGCAGGGCTTCCACTACGTCGACTACGACCTGCGCTGGGACCGGTTGGAGCGCCCCGAAGGCACCCCGGTCCTGCCCCTGCTCCCGCTCCTGACCACGGACGCGGCACAGCCCGTCTGCACCCGCGCCTCCACGAGGGATCGCTGATGGCGGTGGTCGAAGCTCCGCCCTTCTACTCGGGACTCGGAGCGCTGTACGAACGCGAGCTGGACGCCCACGGCGTCGGTGCGGTGATGCTCACCCACAAGTGGCAGCCGACCGACCTGCTGGCTCCCCACTCCGACATCGACGTGCGAGTTCTCCTCCCCCGGCCCCCGGCGGACTGGGAGGAGTGGAACCACCGGCTGGCCGCCGCGCACGCCGCCGCGGTCAGCCGGAAGGTCCCCCACCGACGCCTCCTGGAGCATCCGCCCGGCTTCGCGTTCACCGTGGCCGAGGCGGACGGGCGGCTCGTCTCCGCGCCCGAGCTGGCGACCTGGTCGCTGATGAGCGGGAGCGCCCGGGACTTCCAGCGCTGGAAGTCCCGGGCCCAGATGGCGCCGTGGTGCGAGGTCGACGAGCGGTTCTACCGGGGAATCCTCCAGGGGCGGCTGGGCGGCCGGTACGAGCTGGCGGCGGACAGCACCGACAACGTGGTGGAGGACATCGCCGCGTACCGGCGCCACTGCGTGGCGTGGCACTACCTCGCCCCGTGCTGGTTCGCCGCAGCCGCGCTCGCGACACGGACCCGCTGTCCCGGCAAGACTGCCGCCCTCACCCAGTGGCGGCCGGACGGGCTGGACGGGTACGCCGAACTGTTCCTCGGGCACGCCGAAGATCGACCCGATGCCCGTCCGCTGAATCCGCGTCACCTACTCCGCACAGCCCACGTCGCCCTGGAGTCGGCGATGCGCCGCGTCCCCGACGCGAACCGCCCCGCCGGCCGGTGCGACAAGGACGTCCGTACCGACTGGGTGATGACTGCCGGAATGCTCCGTGTACGCGTCGCCCGCTGGCTGTACTACCTCGCCCCGCCGCCCGGTGTCGCGACCGAGTACCTGATCCGGCGCGAGGCGAAGGAGCTCCGAGCAGCCGCACAGACCCTGAACACGCTCGCGGCAGACAAAGCCACCCCCGCCCAGCGTCTGGCCGCTCGGATGGCGGCGCTGATCCCCACCGGACCGACCACCGCCGACAGCCTGCGCACGACCCTCTCGCTCTGGCACCGGCAGAAGTCCACCGTGCAGGACTTCCTCAGCCTCGCCCCCGGTGACGTCCACCCCTGACACAAGGAGTCCCGCCATGCCCGCGCGTGCGCCCCTGCCCCGCGCCCTGAAGACGGCGAAGATCAAGATCACGACAAAGTGCAACCGGTCCTGCGACTTCTGCATCTTCGCCGACGGCGCCCAGGGCGAGAACATGTCCCAGGAGCTGTTCTCGACCATCCTGGCCCGGCTGGAGACCATCCCCTTCCAGCAGCTTCACATCAACGGCGGCGAGCCCACCGTGCACCGGGACTTCCCCGCCCTCAGCGAGACGGCCCGCACCCGCCTGCCGGACAAGGTCATGGTCCTGGGCACGAACGCCATCACCTTGGCCCGCAACGAGCGGATCATGGAGGCCACCCTCCGCTCGTACGACCAGGTCCTCATCGGCTGCGACGACGAGCACGAGAACTACGACGAGGTCCACGCCGTCGTGCCCCGTCTCCGCGAGGCCGGCAAGACCGTGGTCGTCAACAGCGTCCTGGAGGGCATCAGTTCCACCCGTCTCGCGCAGCTCGCGAGGCTGTGCGACACGTACGGCGCCACCCACGTCACCAACCACGTGCACCACGTCGACGTCGGCCAGCCGACGAACGAGCTGCGCGGCATCTGCGACCGCTACCTCGACCAGCACCTGATGATCGAGATGGACGGTTCCTGCTACCGCTGCTTCAACGCCATGGCGAAGGACGACAGCGAATTCAGCATCTGGGACGAGGACTTCGCGGCCAAGGTGTTCGAGCCCCGAGGCCAACACTTCCGGTTCTGCCTGCGCTGCCACGAGTACACCGACTCCGGCGCCGCCCTCCTCCCCTCCCCGGCCCTCACCGTCTGACCCCAGACCGGAGGTACACGACCATGTCCGCAGTCCTCGGACTGAACTTTCATCACGACACCAGCGCCGCCTTAGTCGTCGACGGCCGCCTTTACGCGGCCGAGGAGGAACGCTGGAGCGGTGTCAAGCACAACCACCCCGCCCGTAAGGGCACGCTCACCGCCCCGACCCGCGCGCTCCAGTGGTGCCTGGAGGCTGCCGGCCTCGCACCGCAGGACGTCGACGCCGTCTGGGCCGCCTCCATGCGTCCCAACCCGGCCGCCGGCTGGTGGCTGGCCGAGGAGCGAGACGAACTCGCCGCTCTCCTGCCCGCCCCGCTCGGCGAACACCTCCGTCTCCTCTCCCACCACACAGCCCACGTGCTCTCCGGCTACCTGCTCTCCGGCCACGAGCACGCGGCGGGCCTCGTCATCGACGCCGGCGGCTCCTCCCTCGGCTCCGACTTCGGCCCGGGACGCGAGCGCATCACCGGGTACGAACTGCGGCCCGATCGCATCGACCGCCTCCACCAGGGCATGCCGACCGTCGTGCCCAGCCCGGCCGGACCCCGGCGCGTCCATTCCTCCCTCGGGCACTTCTACCGAAACCTCGCTCGGCGGGTGATCCTGCCGGGCGACGAGCCGGAGGGCAGCATGATGGCGCTCGCGGCCTTCGGCGATCCCCAGCGCTACGGAGCGCAGGTCCGCGAGCTGGTCCGGCTCGGTGACGACGGCGAGGTCCGCATCGTTCCTCCCTGGGGCTCGGCGGACAGCAGCACACCGCTGCCGCTCGGTGGCCGCGTCTGGACCGCCGACAACATCGCGGAGCAGCCGGAGCACGAGCGGGCCGACCTGGCCGCGGCCGTCCAGGAGGTCTTCGCCGAATCGGTCGTCCACATCGCCCGCCACCTGCAACGGCTCACGAGGGCCTCGGCGTTGGTGTTCTCGGGCGGGTGCGCCCTGAACTCCCACCTGAACGGCCAGCTGGCAGCCGACAGCGGCTTCGACACTCTCTTCGTGGCCCCGGCCCCGCACGACGCCGGCACCGCAGTCGGTGCCGCGCTGTACGGCTGGCACTACCAGCTCGGGCAGGAGCGCCTTCCGGAGCCGACCGACGCGGCCTGGGGCCCACACCCGGGCTCGCTGCCGGCGACGCGGGTGCCGTCCGGGTACCGCGCCCTGACCGGCCTGGGGCCGGGGCTGGCGCCCGCGGTGGCCGCGCTGCTCGCCGATCACCACATCGTCGGCTGGGTGCAGGGACAGCTCGAATTCGGCCCGCGAGCCCTCGGGCATCGCTCGATCCTCGCCCACCCCGGCCACGCCGCCACGCGAGACCGGCTCAACACGATCAAGAAGCGAGCCACCTACCGCCCCTTCGCCCCGGCCGTCCTCACCGAGCACGCCACGAAGTGGTTCATGTCGGCAGGCGACCCCTTCATGAACCGTGTCGCCCGCGTCCGCCGATGCCGAGCGGACCGCATCGCCGCGGTCACCCATCACGACGGCACCGCCCGCGTCCAGTCCGTAGCCGCCGACCACCAGGGCCTGCGCGAGCTCCTGGAGCAGTTCCACAACCGCACCGGTCTCCCGCTGCTGCTGAACACCTCCTTCAACTGCAAGGGCACCCCGATCCTGCGGACCGCCGGGCAGGCAGTGTCAGCCACTGACGTTTTGGGCCTTGACGCCTTGGCGGTCGGCGAGACCCTGCTCCTCGCCGACCACGTGCCCGACCCCCGCGCTACGACTTCTCGTACGAGGTGAGTCGGATGAACCGCATCGACCTGGACCACGTCCTGTCCGTGCTCGGCGCCGCCGCGTGGAGCACGGACGAGCAGTCCCGTGCCCGCGTCGCCGGCGCCCTCGCCCTCACCATCTACGACGGCCACACCCGCGATCAGGGCACCCCCTATCTGGAACATCCGCTCACCATCATCACGCTGCTCGCCACGGAGATCAGGGTCAGCCACGTCGAGACCCTGCTCGTCGCCCTCCTCCATGACGCATTGGAGGTTGCCCCCGAATCGGAGGCGCTGCTCGTCCAGCACCTCGGCGGCCCGTTCACCGGCCGCCTGCGTGCGATGACGGCCGACCACCGCCTCGAACGGCGCCCCAAAGCCGCCGGCGACGAGACCCGCTGGCGCTTCAAGCAGGCCGCGCTCCCTCCCGAGGACCTCCTCGTCCGGCTCGCCGACCGCGTCCACAATCTGCGCGATGTCGCCGCCTCGCCCAACGCCGACCGGCGCCGACGGTTCCTCCGGAGCCTGGAGGACTTCTACCTCCCGCTCGCCGACGCCGCCCGCGGCCGCAGCCCCCACCTGGAAGCCATGCGTTCGCTGCTCCGCGCCGAGTACGTCCGGCACCAACAGGAGGTGCGTCCGTGAAGCGGGTCGTCTACTCGATGGAGCCGGTCGGCCGGACCGGCGGCCGGGTCTACCTACGGATGCTCCACGAGGCGACGGCCGACGACGTGGAATGGCGCACGGTCCCGGACCACAAGCGCACCTACCGCGTCCGCCGCTGGCGCAAGCTGCGCCACCTCGCCCGTCTGGCACCGACGGTCCGGGCGCTCGACAGCGCCAACGGCACCTTCGTGTGGGACGACCTGAGCCTGTTGCTCTTCACGCCCGAGATGCGGGCCCGCACGGTGTTCCTCCTCCACCATTACGAGCCGTTGCAGCACGACTCCGCCCCCGTCGAGGCCATGCTCTGGGAGCACCTGTTCCGCGTACTGCCCCAGTGTGCCGCCGTGGTCTGCGTCGCCCCCTACTGGGCCGACTTCCTCCGGGCCCGAGGTGTGGGCAACGTACGGGTGATCTACAACGCCTTCGACATGACGGAGGTCGAGCGGGCCCGCGGCTTCGACCGGACCGAGTGCCGCGCGGAGTTCGGTCTGTCGCCGGACGTGATCGGCGTGTACGCGGGCAAGGCCGTGCACTGGAAGGGAACCGAGGAGGTCTCGGCAGCCCTGGCCAGCAACCCCGAGCTGCGGGTGATCACGAGCGGCAGCAACACCATCGGCTTCGACGGTGCCCACTACGACGTCGACCGTGAGCGGTACCTGCGGCTGCTCTGCGCATGCGACGTCGGCCTCTTCCTCCCGCGTATGCGGGAGGGATGGAGCCGCTGCGCGGCCGAGGCCCTGCTCCTCGGCATGCCCTGCCTGATCCGTCCGGTGGCCGGCCTGGGCGACCTCGCCGCGCTGACCGGCCAGCCAGCCCCGGACCTCGGCTGCCTTCCGGCGCAGGTCCGGGAACGCTCGACGGCACGCCAGACCGAGGCCAAGGCAGCGTACGAGGCCCTGGCCCGGTTCGATCTGAACTACTTCGGCAACGCCTGGGGCGACCTTCTCGCGAAGGTCGCCTGACCGGCAGCTACGCGTCCGCGGCGGCCAGCTTCTTGGCCGCCGCGTCCAGACGGGCCAGCACGCGGTCCCGGCCGAGCAGCTCCATGGACTCGAACAGCGGGAGTCCGATCGTGCGGCCGGTGACCGCGACCCGGATGGGCGCCTGGGCCTTGCCCAGCTTGAGACCGTGCTTCTCGCCGACGGCGAGGATCACGGCCTTCAGGTCGTCCGCCTTCCACTCCGCGACGGTGGCCAGCTCGGCACGGGCGTCGGACAGGATGTCGCCGGCGCTGGCCTTCATCGCCTTGTTCCACGACGCCTCGTCCTCGACCGGCTCGTCGAGGAACAGGAAGTCCACGTAGTTGGTGATTTCCGACAGCAGGGCCAGTCGGGTCTGCGCCAGCGGGGCCGCCACCTCGAACAGGTCCGTGTCGAACGCCTCCGGGGCCCACGGCGCGTATGGGGCGACGAGCCACGGGGCACAGGCGGCGGCAAACTGCTCCGGCGCCAGGGCCCGGATGTAGTCGCCGTTGAACGCCGTCAGCTTCTTCACGTCGAAGAACGCCGGCGCGGTGTTGACGTCCTCGATCCGGAAGAGCTGCTCCAGCTCCTCGTAAGGCATGATCTCGCGGTCGTCACCAGGGCCCCAGCCGAGGAGCATGAGGTAGTTCACCATCGCCTCGGGCAGGAAGCCCTCGGCGAGGTAGTCCTCCAGCGCGACCTTGTCACGGCGCTTGGACAGCTTCTGCCGCTTCTCGTTCACGATCACTGGCAGATGCGCCCACACCGGCGGCTTCGCGCCGAGCGCCTCCCACAGCAGCTGCTGCTTCGGCGTGTTCGACAGGTGCTCCTCACCACGGACGACCTGCGTGATTCCCTCGTCCAGGTCGTCGACGACGTTCGCGATCAGGAAGACCGGAGACCCGTCACCGCGGGCGATCACGAAGTCCTCGATCGCACTGTTCGGGAACGCCGGCTCCCCACGAATGAGGTCGACCACGACGGTCTCGCCCTCATCCGGCGTCCGGAACCGCAGCGCCCGACCCTCCTCGAAGGCCAGCCCCCGCTCCCGGCAGAAGCCGTCGTACCCGAGGTGATCCGACCCGGTGCGCTCCTTCAGCTGGTCCCGGGTGCAGTCGCAGTAGTACGCCCGCCCGGCCACGAAAAGCTGCAGACCCGCCTCACGGTGCCGGTCGGCGTTGTGCGACTGAAAGTACGGCCCTTCGAAGGCCGCGTCCTCGCCGTGGATGCCGATCGCCGCGAGCGCGTTGATGATCCCGTCGATCCACTCCGGCTGGTTCCGGGCCGCGTCGGTGTCCTCGATCCGCAGGACGAACGTGCCGCCGGACTGTCGCGCCACGGCCCAGTTATAGAGAGCGGACCGCGCACCACCGACATGGAACATGCCGGTCGGGGACGGGGCGAAACGAACGCGAACAGGGGCGGTGGGAGACATGCCCACCAGAGTACCGACCGCCGAGGCCCCATACACCCGCTTCCCTGCCTGCGACCAAGCAGATTGCGCCCAAGCAGGACGCACAAGCCCGAGCCCACTCACCGATCACATAGGCGTATCCGCTAGAGAGTAAGCCGGGGAAACGTTTCCACGGTGCGGCAATTAATAATCTGAAGCACTCACCACCAGTAGAAGAATCACTAATACAACCCCGCCAATCGAGCTACAAACCGAGAGAGACACCCTCCAGATATGAGCCGCCTTGAAACTCCAGGCACATATGAATAGTCTCCCGCATCACCGAAGGTTCATCCAGCCGGTTCGCGGAAGATACTATCGATGAATAAGACGATCAAGCTCGACGACATCAAGCCGGCACCGCAGACGGCCCGCACTCGCAACATTCGACCCTTGGTCGTCTCTTACAAGAGCCTCGGACTACGAGAGCCGTTGATGGTAAACCCGGCAAGCTTCGAAATCATCAGCGGGAATCGCCGGTACTACGCCTGTAAAGAATCCGGAATGCGCATGGTTCGAGTTTGCTTCCCGAGCGACGTCCTGGAAGCATGCTCGGAACTTGGAGAGCACGTCACAACCCCCGATTCGATGTACGCGATTCCCATGAACTCCAGGGAACGACTCGAACTGGCATTGCTGATCGGATCCCTACCTCGACCAGCAGAGTTCTCCCACCAGAGCTTCTCTCACGACAAACATGTTGCACCGTCCATCGGATTTTCCTCGCGAACCCTTTGGCGCCTTCGCTCCACACTAGCCAAGGCAAACGAAAGGGACACGGCTCCGGACGCGAACTCGATCAGAGCTCGCCAGGCCCTAAAGCTGATGCTGCAGGCAATCGATGCCCCCGCCGAGGAGCACTCGCCAAGTCGGGTCATCGAACATCTTCACCACACCCTCAGCCATCACGGAGACGTTCCCGGATCTCTACTCGATATCGAACTCCCGAAGGGCAAGAGAACCCCTAACGAGAGGGTCATCCCCTATCAACCCGGAACTATCGAAAGCATGAATCCATCCCATCCTCGCCGGAGGACGTCAGCCGAGTTCAGAAAGGGCGTAGACATCATCTCTGGGGCGCTGACCGGACTCGAAAGTCTCATGTATCAGAATCTCCCCACAGGCGAGGACGCCGAACACATGATGAAGCAACTCAAGCAGAGCCAGAAAATGATCCGCCAGATGCTCAGAAGCCTTCCCGGAGGGACTCGATGAAGAACTATCCGCACACCGCAAGCGTAGAACTGATCGCACCGGACGCTGTAACTACGGATTCACGAGTTAACACGAGGCCGGTGGACACAGCATGGGTCTCCCGAAAGCTCAAGGCTGGATACGATGAAAATCGGGTGGGAGTTCCAACCGTCTCAATGCGCTCCGACGGGACGATCGTATGGCTTGACGGCCAGAATCGCGGCGCACTGTCAACGAAGGCAGGCGTAGGCGGCCAAAAGATCCACATGAAAGTCTTCCGAGGGCTGACGCTGGGCGAGGAAGCGGAGCTTTTCCTGGGTCTCAACGACAATCGCCGCGTCGCCCCCATGTACAAGTTCCTGGCGGAAGTAACAGCGGGTCGGCCAGAGGCGCTGGAGATTAAGCAGATCGCGAAGGAGTTCGGCTGGTCCGTGTCGGACGGCGCCGCAGCCAGCATCCACGCAGTCTCCGCCTTGAGCGCCATCTACCGCTCGTCCCACCACCCAGGAGCGACCCTGCGTCTGACTCTTTCAGTCGCCACAAACGCTTGGGGGCACACGCCAGAGGCAGTCAACGCGAACGTTCTCCAAGGTCTGGCATCCGTCTTGAACGACTCCCCGAACGTCAACGTGCCTTCACTCGTCAAGAAGTTGGCTGGCCACGACGGCGGCGTGTCGAGCTTGCTGGGCAAGGGACGGGGATTCCGAACTGCCACCGGGTGCACGGTAACGCAAGGCGTCGACCAGGTCATCAGGGTCATCTACAACACGGGGCGCCGCAGCAACCGCCTCCGAACCTGGGGGCCGCCCGCCGCCCGATCGGCGCCCAGCCTCGACGAACATCTGCTTCCCTCGTAGAGCAGGAGTCTCCCACGCTCCGCGCTCGCCATCGCATCAACCGCACAGCGCAACGTAGGTCCCAGCCACGGGGTGGCTGGGACCTACGCACGTCGAGTCGGTTGCCACCGGCGCTCAGCTAGACACCTCATCGTCCCGAAAACGCCCGATCTTCCGGAGAGTGGCAGGCATCTGGGCCTATTCCCACAGTTCAGAGCCGCCCCACATCCCCACCCACCAAGTGCCTTCTAAGCACTTGGCCGCAGGTTCGAGTCCTGCCGGGGGCGCAGTACCGGGACCCTCCTTCGGGAGGGTCTTTTTGCTGGTCGATGGCTCTTTTCGGACGGTGGCGGGGGCGCCGGGACAACCACTCGGATGGCTGGATCTGTCCGGGTGAATCCGGCCCCGCGCTCTCTTCGTTCCCTCGTGGATTCGGGATTCGGATTCGGGAAGCGATGGCTCGGTGCCGCCGCTGAGGCCGACCGTCTCCCGGCACCCGCCGCCCGCGACCCGGGCTTCAGACCGCCAGCCATCGACGATCAGCCATCAGTCGCCAACCACGAGACAGGGAACGGGAGTTGGCGAAGCAGGCCGTCCTATGATCCGTCCGTGAACAGTCGATCGGACGGCTCGAAGGGGGACGGATGCTGACGGAGGCTTTGGCGGCGTTGGCCGCCGCCGGGGGTACGGCGGTGGTGCAGGCCGCCGCCACCGACGCCTGGACCGGCACCAGGGAACGGGTCGCCGGATGGCTCGGCCGCTCGGACGACTCGCGGGTGCCGGGCGAGCTCGAGCTCCTGGACGAGACCGCGCGGTCGCTCGGAGCGGCGGCGCCCGACCAGCTCGCCGAGGTCGCCGCGCATCACGAGGCCCTCTGGCGGGTCCGGTTCGCGGACGCGCTGGAAGCGGTACGGGACGCCGTCCAGCGCGAGCGGGCGGCGGAGGAGTTGCGGGCACTGCTCGGCGGCACCCCGCCCGGCGGCAGCGGCACCTCCAGCGGCGACGGCGGTCTGTCCGCGGGCGGTGACATCACCTTCCACAGCATGCCGGGCTCGATCGCGGCCGGGGTGATCAACGGGGGCGCCGTGATCAACCCCCCTCCCCCGCCGGAGCGGACACAGGGCTGAACCGCTCCGGGACAACCGGCCCCGTCATCATCAACGCCACCACGGTCCACGGTGGCATCCACCTCGCGTCCGACCCACCCGGGCCCGCCCGGCCGACCGTGGTCCTGGGCATCACCCCGGACGGGGCTCCCCTGTTCACGATGGCCTACGAGATGTCGGGACCGGCGCGGGGCCGCGAGATCCGCCCGTCCGACGACTACCTGGACCGCCTGCGCGCGGGCGGACCGCTGGAAGGCGCCCCCGGGTCCCACCGGTGGCCGGTCCTGGACGTCAAGGTGGTCAACAACACCGCGGAGGCGGTGCTGCTCCACGAGGCGGTCCTCCACGTCAGCTCCTCCGAGCCGGACCTGCGGGCCGTCCCGATCGTCCTCGGCCGCAGCATGGCCGTCGCTCTCCAGAACGACGGCTGGGGGCAGCTGGACGACTGCACCCTCACGTTCACACTCCACGCCTCCCCCGAACCGTCGGCCCGGCCGGTCGGCGGTCCGTTCGTGCTGCGCTCCGCCGATCTCGTCCAGGGCGAGGGTCCGGGCGGGCGACCCGAGGAGCAGTGGCCGATGGCCGACGCGCTGCGCGCCTGCGGCGCCGACCCGGTGGCGGTCAGAAGCGCGGTCGGCCAGGCGCGGTATCCGGCCCCGAACCGGGCGCTCCTGGACGCCGCACTCGGCCCCTTCGCCTGGCGGGGCGAGGCATTCCTCGTGGGGCGGCTCGAATACACCCACCCGGGCCCGGACGGCGCTCCGGTCCGCGCGGCGAACCCGGTACGGGGGTGCCTGGGCCTGACCGACGACGGCCGGCCCAGGATCGGGGGCTACCTGCCGCCCGCTCACCGGTACTCGACGGTCCTTCCCGCCACCGGCCGTGACTACCGCGTCGCGGTGCCCCTCTCCCAGTTCATCCGCAGCGGCGAGGCCGACCGCTTCCTCGTCGCGATCGCCTCGGACCGCTCCGCCTTCCACGACTTCTCGCTGACCGTCGGATACAACGAGCAGCAGGAGGTGGTGGCCGCCGAGCGGGTGCGCCTTGAGCTGTTCCTGCCGAGGTCGAGGGAGGCCGAAGCGCCCGCTCTCGGCCGGTCGGGCACGGCGGCGCGGCCTGCCGGGCGGCGGCGGTGGTGGCAGCCGTGGCGGCGCGACGGACCCTCGAACTGACGGTTCGCCATGGACCCTGGCGGGTCGCCCGCTTGGCGGGCGCCCGCCGTGCGTCCGTCGCGCATTGGTCGCGCGTTGGTCGATCGAGGGGGCGGACAGTAGCCTCTCCACCGGAGAGAAGGCGGTGGGCCGGTTGCCAAGCCCGAATGATTATGCTAAATCGCCGGGAGCCGGGAGCCGGGAGCCGGGAGCCGGGAGCCGGGAGCCGGGAGCCGGGGATGAGGGGATGTGCGATCCTGCCGTCAGGCGGAGGTGCACCATGGAATCCGACGGACGCATCCTCGTTCCGGTAGGACCCGATGCCGGGCGCTGGCGGACCTTCGAGGGCGAGCGGACGCTCGTCGTGGCCGCCAGGACCGTCACCTCGCTCGTACGCGTCCTCGATGTCGTCCCCGACCTCTTCCGCGACGACCCGCGCGTCACCGTGGTCTTCGCGTACGACCCGACCTCCGCCTTCAGTGACGGCGTCCTCGACCTCCTCAGGGCCCGCGGCTGCCGCACCATGCCCTGGTCGCAGCTCCCCGAGGTCTCCCCCGACCTGTTGATCTCCGCCTCCGAGAACATCAAGGTCCCGCCGGGCGACTACCCCGTGCTCGTGCTGCCGCACGGGGTCGGCTTCCACAAGCTGGTGCCCGATTCCGAGGGCGCCGGGACCCGGCTCTCCGGGCTCGTGCCCGATGAGCTGCTGGCCGCGCGCCGGGCCTGGCTCGCCGTGTCGCATCCGGATCAGGCCGCGCAGCTGGGCGCCGCGCACCCCGGGACGGTGGGGCGGACGGTGCTGGTCGGGGATCCGTGTCTGGACCGGCTGCGGGTCAGCGCCGGGCCCCGGCGGCGGGACGGCTACCGGGCTGCGCTCGGTGTGCGCGCCGGGCAGCGGCTCGTCCTGGTCAGTTCGACCTGGGGCGGCGAGTCGCTGGCCGGGCGGTGGCCCGCGCTGCCCGGGGACCTGCTCGCGCAGCTGCCCGTCGACGAGTTCCGGGTCGCCCTCGTGCTTCACCCGAACGTCTGGTCCGCCCACGGCACCTTCCAGGTGCGGGTCATCCAGCGGTCCGCCCTCGACGCCGGGCTGGTCCTGGTCGACCCCACCGACGGCTGGCAGCAGGCCCTGGTCGCCGCCGACCTGGTCATCGGCGACCACGGGTCCGTCACCCTGTACGGGGCCGCGCTCGGGCGGCCCGTGCTGCTCGGCGCCTTCGGTTCCGAGGCCGTGCCCGGGACGGCCGGCCACGCCCTCCGTTCGGCCGCCGACCCGCTGCACCCCGACCGGCCGCTCGCCGCGCAGCTCCACACCGCCCTGACCGGGCACCGTACCGACCGGTTCGCGGCCGTCACCGAGGCCGCCTTCGCCGAGCCCGGCGCCGCCACCTCCCGGCTGCGCGACCTGGCGTACCAGCTCCTCGACCTCCCGCCCCACAAGTCCACCGCCGCCACGGGCGCCCCGCGCGGCCCGCTGGCCCTCCCCCCGCCGCCACCCGCGACCCACCGCGCCACCGCCCTCCAGGTGCGGGTCGTGGTCGAGCGGGACGCCACGGGGACCCTCGTCGTACGAGTACGCCGGTTGCCGGCCCTCCTCGCCCCGGAGATCGTGGAGACCGCCGAGACCGCGGAGACCGCTGGGCCGGTGCCGGACGGCGGCCCGGCCACGTACGGGCACCTCGCCTGCCACCTCGACGAACCCGACACCCGGATGGCCGAGAGCGCCTCCGTCATCTGGTCCGACGGCGGAACGGCCGCCGACACCCTGGAACGGCTGCTCGCCGACCACCCGGGCGCCCTGATCGCCGCCCTGCCCGGTGACGGTGACGGTGACGGTGAGTGTGTCGTCGCCGTGCGCGGGCGTCGTACGACATCGGTCTTCCGTGTCGGCGGCGGGCCCGAACCCCTCGAACCCGGGCTCGGCGCCGCCCTCGTCTACGCCCTGCTCCGGCACGGTGTACCCGTGCCGGGCGCCACCGCCGTGCTCCAGGTCGGTGAGCGGCGCCGGGAGCTGACCGTACGACCGACCGCTCAGTCCCTGGCGGGTCCGGCCGAGTCGGTCAGCCGGGCGAGCACCACGGACGCGCGCGGGCTGCCGCCCGCCTCGTAGATCTCCAGCGCCCGGCGCAGCGCGTCCCTGACCTCCGCCGGGTCCGTCCGGAGGTCCGCCAGGTCCTCCAGGGCCCGCGCCTTGTAGTGGGACGCGTCGGCCTGCTTCAAGAGGTCGACCGCCCGGGTCAGGTCGGCGGTCGCCGCCGCCCGGTCGCCGAGCAGCGCCCGGGTCCTGCCGATGTCGGCGAGGGTTCTGGCCGCCATCCGCGCGTCGTTCAGGGTGAGCAGTTCGGCATGCGCCTGTACGAGCGTGGTCAGCGCCCGGTGCGGCTCACCGGTCGCCCGCTGGGCGCAGCCGAGGAAGTACCGGGCCAGTGCCTCTCCCCTGGCCTCGCCCGCCTCGGCGTTGAGCGCGAGGGACGCCCGGTAGGCGTCGATCGCCCGCGCCGGGTCGTGCCGGTCCCAGTAGCGGCCGAGGAACTCCTGCACCGACGCCTGGAGCACGACGTGCCCCGACTCGACCGCGAGACGCTCGGCGAGGCCGAGCTGTTCGGCGGCCCGTTCGTCCTGCCCGAGGTCGAGCAGCGGCCGGGACAGCAGGCTGCGCAGCCTGGCCTCGGCGGCACCGGCGCCATCGCGCACGGCCGCGTCGATGCCCAGTTCCAGCGACTCGCGCCACTCGGCGAGGTGGCGGTGGTGGAGGAACAGGACCGTGAACGACTCCGCCGTCTCCCAGACCCGGCGGTCGAAACCCAGCACGACCCCGGCCCGCAGCACGGCGAGCACGTTCGTCCGCTCCGCCTCCAGCCAGGCCAGCGCCGCCGCCTTCCGGGCCGCCTTCCGGTCCGCTTCCCCACCCTCACCGAAACCCTCGCCGAAACCCTCACCGAACCGGCCGGAGAGCGTCTCCGGCCCCGCGGCCTGCGCCGGGTCGAGGATCCGCAGCCGGTCCTCGCGGACGGCGAGGTCCGCCAGTACCACCTGGCGGCGGTAGTGGTCGAGGATCCGGCCGACCGTCTCCCGGTCGGTCCCGGCCGGGTCGTACGCCGACGACGTCGCGCGCGCGTGCAGCCGGACCAGGCTGTGCAGGCCGTGGCGCCCGTCGGGCAGGACGGTGAGGAGGCTGGCGTCGTCGAGGACGGCGAGGAGTTCGTCGGCGTCCGCCGGGGTGATGTCGGCGGCCACCGCCGCCACCTCGGCGTCGAAGCTGGGGCCCGGCACATGGCCGAGCGCGCGGTACATCCGGGCGGCGGCCTCGGGGAGGTCGCGGTAGGCCAGTTCGAGAGCGGCGGACATGGTGCGCTCCTCTGGGGCGGAGGACACGGAGATACGGCTCAGGCGGCTCTGTTCGTCGGAGAGTTCGGCGACGAGGGCGCCGACGGTCAGGCGGCGGCGGGTGATCAGGCGGGCGGCGCAGAGCCGGAGCGCGATCGGCAGGCCCGCGCACAGCTCCACCAGGCGCCGGGCGGCGTCGGGTTCGGCGTCGATCCGGTGCTGCCCGCAGAGCGCGACGAGGAGTTCGAGGGCGCTGTCCCGGTCGAGGACGTCGAGCTGGAGCAGGGCCACGTCGTCGAGCGCCAGCTCGCCGAGCCGCCGTGCGCTGGTCGCGAGCAGCACGCTGCCGGCCCCCTGCGGCACCAGGCTCATGACCTGGGCCCGCTGGGTGACGTCGTCCAGGACCACCAGCATCGCGCCCCGCTCGGCGGACAGGGTGCGGAAGAGGGTGGTCCGGTCGGCCACCGCGGCGGGCAGGAACGCGTCGAGGACCCCGAGGGACCTGAGCACCTGCCCGAGCGCCTCCGACACGTCGCCGCCCGGTGCGGGTGCGGGTACCGCTGCGGAGGCCGAGCCCGCACCCGGGCCGGTGCCCGATCCCGCACCCGGGCCGGTGCCCGATCCCGTACCCGATCCCGTACCGATGGTTCCCACGGCGCCGCCCGGGCGCAGCCCGGCGAAGTCGACGAACAGCTCGCCGCCCGGGAACTGGTGCTGGTTGCGGTGCGCCCACTGGCTCACGGCGGCGGACTTGCCGATGCCCGGCAGTCCGTTGAAGACGCCGATCGGGCAGCCGGACGTGCCGGCCGTCGCGGCGACGAGTTCGTCAAGTGCGGCGAGCGGGGCGTGCCGGTCGACGAAGCAGACGGGCGGGCGCGGCACCTGGTCGGGGCGGTGCTTCAGGAGGGCCGCCGGGCCCTCGGGCGACGGCGCCGCGTGGTAGTTGACGGTGATGTCGCCGTGCACGACACCCGCCTGGGTGATCGGGCCCTCACCGGTGGCGCTGTTGCTGACCTCGGTACGGGGATCGGGCACCACGTCCGAGGACGGCTGTTCCGGTCCACCCGGCTGGTCCGGCTCATGCGGTTCGTGCGGTTCGTGCTGATCGCCCATGGGACACCACCTCCGCGAACACCGACCAGGTCAGCTCAGGTCTCCGACACCGTACTGGAGCCGACCGGCCATTGCGGGGGGATTGGCCCTGGCCAGGGTGGCGCCCGGCGGCGAGGCTGGTCCCGAGGACGACGTCATAAGGACGACGAGGACGACGAGGACGACGAGGAGTACGCCGATGCAGGTCGCCGTGGTCACCTTCGACGGGTTCAACGAGCTCGACAGCTTCATCGCGTCGGCGCTGATCAACCGCTGCCGCGCGGACGGTCTCGAAGCCTTCATCACCACGCCCACACCCCGCGTCACCTCGATGAACGGCGTCGAGGTCGGCGGCCAGCGGCCCATGGAGTTCGTGGCCGAGGCCGATGTGGTCCTGGTCGGCAGCGGCGTACGGACCCGCGAGGTGGTCGCGGACGACGGGCTCGTCGCGCGGTTCGCGGGCGCGCTCGATCCGGCCCGGCAGCTGATCGGCGCGCAGTGTTCCGGCGCGCTGGTGCTCGCGCGGCTCGGGCTGCTCGCCGGGATGCCCGCGTGCACGGATCGGAAGACCCGTCCGTACCTGGCGGAGTACGGGATCGAGGTGCTCGACGAGCCGTTCCACGAGGAGGGCGGCATCGCCACGGCGGGCGGGTGCCTGTCGTCGCAGTACCTGGGGGCCTGGGTGATCGCCCGGACGCTGGGGACGGACGCGGCGCGCGACGTCCTCGACTACGTGGCGCCGGTCGGCGGGAACGACGCGACCGTCGCCCGCGCGTTCCACGCCATCGGCGCCATCAGCGCCCTCCCCGCGCCGCACTGACCCGCCGGACCCGTTGGGCGCTCCCCGCTACGTCCGGGACCGGCGGGTCGGTGCGGCGCGGGACGGCTCCCGTCAGCCCTTGCCGAAGCCGCCCGCGATCGGGCCCGCGGCGCACTGGCGCCACTCGGTCTGGAAGGTGCTGTTCATCTTGCCGAGGTTGCCGCCGTGGGACCGCAGGTAGCCGTAGATCCCCTCGCAGTTGGAGGCGGTCGGCTCGAACCGGGAGCTGCAGCTGCCGCCCACACCGCCGCCCATGTCACAGGCGCCCGCGGCGGCCGGGGAAGCGGCGGCGAGGGCGAGGAGCGGGGTGGCGGCGAGCGCGGCGACGGTCAGACCGACGGCGTGGACGCGGGAGGGAACGAGGGAGTGGAGGAGAAAGGGAACGCGGGAGGGAACGCGGGAAGAGATCTTCATGGTGCGGTTTTCCTGAATCGAGAGTGCGAGTGGTGCTGGGTGGTGCGCTCCCATGAAAGGCCGCGGGGGCGTCGTCCCGGCACCGGCCGAAGGTCGGGAGCACCCCCGCCGGTCGGCTGGGACAATGTGGTGTTCGACAGTCGGTCGACGACGGGCGAGGAGCGATGGAGCGGGAGCAGGGACGCGGCCGGGGCCGGGAGAGCGGCGGCGGCGAGGGGTACCTCGACGGGTACGCCGAGATCCTGTCCACCGTGTGCGCCACCGGGCGGCGGCTGACCCGCGCCGAGCTGGACGGGCTGCGCGACCGGGGCGAGCGGGCGGCCGAGGCCGGGATCGGGCTGCGCGAGCTGGTGCGGGCCCAGCTGTCCGCCGCGCGCGAGGTGCAGGGCGAGCTGCCCCGGGAGCGGCAGCGGCACGTGCTGGCCGCCGTCGAGCAGGCGGTCGACGCGTTCGCTGCCGGGCACGAGCGGGCCCAGCGCCTGGCGGTCCGTCAGGAAGAGGCGATGCGGCGGGAGTTCATCGACGACCTGCTGTACGGGCGGAGCGACCTCGGGCGGCTCGCGCAGCGGGCCGAGCGGTTCGGGCTGCTCCTGTCGCACGCGCACGCCGTGGCCGTGGCGCAGGGCCCGGAGCCGTACGGGGACGGGTTCCCGGTCTCCCGGGACGTGGAGGCATCGTTGCTCGCCCGGTTCGGCGCCCGCCGGATCCTGCTCACCACCAAGGACGGGCGGCTGATCTGCATCGCGCCCGCCGACGAGCCCGAGGTGCTCAGCCACTTCGCCAAGCGGGCGTACGCGGCGACCGACGGCGGCCTCGTCGCGATCGGGCGCCCGCATGCCGGTGCGGGCGGCGTCGTTCACTCGTACGAGGAAGCCCTCAACGCCCTCGACCTGGCGGGCCGGATGAACCTGGACGGGCCGGTCCTGTACGCCGCCGACCTGATGGTGTTCCCGGTGCTGCTGCGGGACCGGCAGGCGATGGCCGATCTGGTGCGGACGGTGCTCGATCCGCTGCGTGGCGCCCGGGGCGGCGCCCGGCCGCTGCTCGACACCCTCACCGCGTACTTCGACGCCGGGTGCGTCACCACCGAGGCGGCCCGCCGGCTGGCCCTGAGCGTGCGGGCCATGACGTACCGGCTCGACCGCATCCACCGGCTGACCGGCGCGGACCCCGGCGACCCCACGCAGCGCTACACCTTGCAGACCGCCGTCATCGGCGCCCGCCTGCTCGGCTGGCCGGACGCCGAGCTCTGACGCGGGACGGTCGCCGGGCCCGCGACCCGGCGACCCGGCGTCTCCGCGACCCGGCGTCCCGGTGGCTCCGCGCCGGGAGTCGGGACTTCGCAGCCCTGCCCGGCATCAAGAACGCGTAAAGACTGCCGGAGTCCGGCAATGAAAACGCGTACCCCCCGGTGGCACGATCGTCTCGACGGCAGATGGCACAGCACGCCCGAAGGGACGGGGACATGACGTGGTTTCTCGGTCTCGGCATCGTCGGGCTCGTGCTGCTCGTCCTGAGCCTGGTCCTGGACGGGGTGTGGGAGGGGGCCCTGGAGGGACTGTTCGGGGGAATGCTCGGGGGACTGGACGGGCTTCTGTCGTTGCCGGTGATCGCCGGATTCGTGTCGGCCCTCGGGTTCACCGGGGCGATCACCACGGGGGTCACCGGTGCGGGGGCCGGTGCCGCCACCGGTGCGGGGGCGGCGGCGGGGGTCGTCGTGGCCTGGCTGACCTGGAAGGCCAGCCGGGCGCTGATGCGCGACGACGCCGCACCCGCACCGCGCAGCGGTGATCTGACCGGCAGTTCCGGCTCCGTGGTCACCGCGATCCCGGCCGGCGGCGGCTACGGCGAGGTGCTCCTGTACCTCGGCGGCCAGCCGGTGAAGTACGCGGCACGGGCCACCGGCCCGGTGCCGCACGGCGCGGAGGTGTGGGTCGAGGCCGTGCTCTCGCCCACCTCGGTCGCCGTCCGCGCGGTCGACCGCTGAGGCCCGGCGCCCAGAACCGGGCCGCCGTCCCCCACCCCGCGCCTCACGCCCCGCGCCCCGCGCACTCTTCTTCCGCTCTTCTTCCGCTCTTCTCGACCAACGTTCTTCTCGATCAACCTTCTTCTCGACCAAAGGGGGTCTCGTCATGAGCCCTGTTCTCATCGCCGTCGTCGGCGTCGTCGTCCTGTTCGTCCTGCTCGGTCTCGTCGTCGTCACGCGCTACAAGGTCGCCGGTCCCAGTGAGGCGTTCATCATCACCGGCCGTCGCGGCAAGAAGACCACCGATCCAGACACCGGCCGCGTCTACACCGACAACAGCGGTCAGAAGGTCGTCGTGGGCGGCGGAGTCTTCGTCGTGCCGTTCGTGCAGCAGAAGTTCAGCCTCGACCTGTCGAGCCGCCACATCCCGATCGCGGTCCGCGGCGCCGTCACGCTGCGCGGTGTGAAGGCGAACCTGGAGGGTGTCGCGATCGTCAAGGTCGGCGGCACCGAGGACTCCATCAGGGCCGCCGCCCAGCGTTTCCTGATGCAGCAGCAGGGCATCGTCGGCTTCACCCAGGAAGTGCTCTCCGGCGCGCTGCGCTCGATCGTGGGCCGGATGTCGGTGGAGGACATCATCCGGGACCGTGCGGCGTTCGCCGGGCAGGTCGCGGAGGAGGCGGAGGCCAGCCTGTCCGGGCAGGGCCTGGTGCTCGACGCGTTCCAGATCCAGGACATCACCACCGAGGGCTCCTACCTGGAGGACCTGGGCCGCCCCGAGGCCGCCCGGGCCAAGCAGGAGGCGGACATCGCCGAGGCCGTCGCCCGGCGGGCCGCCGAGCAGGCGCGCCTGAAGGCGGAGGAGGAGATAGCCGTCGCGCAGCGGACCCTGTACCTGAAGCAGGCCGAGATCAAGGCGCAGACGGACGAGGCCGCCGCCCAGGCGAACGCGGCGGGCCCGCTCGCCGAGGCCGCCCGCCAGCAGGACATCCTCACCGAGCAGGAGAAGGTCGCCACCCGGCAGGCCGCCCTGACGGACCGGCAGCTCGACACCGAGGTCCGCAAGCCCGCCGACGCCCGCCGCTACGAGGCGGAGCAGCAGGCCGAGGCGCAGCGCACCGCCCGGGTGAAGCAGGCCGAGGCCGAGCGGCTGGCCGCGATCGCCGCCGCCGAGGCGGAGGCGGAGCGCTCCCGGCTGACCGGTGAGGGCGAGAAGCAGCGCCGTCAGGCGCTGGCCGAGGCGGAGGCCATCGAGGGCGCCAAGCGCGGTGAGGCCGAGCGGGCCCGCCGGGCCGCGATCGCCGAGGCGGTGCGCCTGGAGGGTGACGCCGAGGCCGACGCGATCGCCGCGAAGGGCACGGCGGAGGCGGAGGCCATGCGCAAGCGGGCCGAGGCGTTCGAGCGGTACGGGGACGCGGCGCGGCTCCAGATGCTCGTCGAGGTGCTGCCGCAGGTCGTCGGCAAGGCCGCCGAACCGCTCGCGGCCATCGACAAGATGACCGTGATCTCCACGGACGGCGCCGGCCGGCTGCCCCGCACGGTCGCCGACAACGTCGCCCAGGGCATGGAACTCCTCAGCTCCACCACGGGTGTCGACCTGTCCACGATGCTCCAGGGCCTCACGGGGAAGGCCGCCCCGGCCGCAGCCGCGAACGGCTCTCACGGAAAGATCGAGATCACCGACTGACCGCCGACCGGCGCCCGGCGCCCGGCGCCCGACGGCACACACAACGCGCCAATAAACCGGCCGGACTTGGGCCCCTCCCCCGGGAGGGGCCTTTGTGCCGCCCCCGCCCCCGTACGTATGTACGCATGACCGTATGTACGCGTACGCAGACCCAGGACACCCCCATGCCGTTACGCCGCCCGCGCCGTCCCCCGCTGTTCCTCGTCCCGGTGGTGTGGACCCTCGGGCTCGGCGCGTGGGGGCTGTCGCGGGAGCGCAGCATGTGGCGGGACGAGGCGGTGACCTGGGAGGTGGCGCGGCGGTCGACCGGGGACATCCTGCGGCTCCTTGAGCACGGCGATGTCGTGCACGGCGTGCATTACCTGTTCATGCACGGCCTGTTCATGGCCTTCGGGCCCGGCCTCGGCACCCTCCGGCTGCCGTCGGTGCTCGCCACGGCGGTCGCCGCGGGCTGTGTGACCGTCCTCGGGCAGCGGCTCGGCGGGACAGGGACAGGGGCAAGGACAGGGGCAGGGTCGGGGGCGCGGATCGGGCTGGTGGCGGGGCTGCTGCTCGGGCTGTTGCCCGCGGTGCAGTTCCAGCTCCAGGAGGGGCGGTCGTTCGCGCTGGTCGCGGCGGGGGCGGCGGTCGCCACCCTGCTGCTCGTGCGCGAGCTGGGCCGCCCCGAGCCGCGTCGGGGTCCGTGGCTCGCGTACGGGACGACCGTCCTGCTCTGCGGACTGCTCAACTGGCTGTCGCTGCTGCTGCTCGCCGCGCATCTGGTGACCCTGCTGTGGGTGCGGCCCGGGCGCGCGGTGTGGCGGGGGTGGGCGGCGGTCGCGGGGGTCGCCGTCGTCGGGGTCGCGCCGCTGGTCCGCTACAGCCAGGGGCAGTCCGGGCAGATCGACTGGATCCCGCCGCTGACGCCGGGGAAGCTGATCGGGCCCGCGGTGCTGCTCGTGATCGGCGCCCTCGGAGCACTCGCCTCGCGCGGGGCGGGCCCAGCGGGCGGAGCGGCTGAGGCGGCCGGGGCGGCTGGGGCGGCTGAGGCGGCTGAGGCGGCCGGGGCGGCCGGGGCGCGAAGCTCTCTCGGACCGGACTCCGGCCGGCGGGGGCTGTCGGTGGCGGCCGTCGGGCTGCCGCTGCTCGCCGTGCCACAGCTCGGGCTCATCGGGCTCTCGCTCGTGCGGCCGGTGTTCCAGGAGCGCTATGTGCTGTTCAGCCAGCTGGGTCTGGCGCTGCTCCTGGGCGCGCTGGCCGACGCGGCGGTACGGGCCGTCCGGCCGCGCCACCCCCGGGCGGCCCGCTGGCTGACCCCGGCCGTGCTCACGGCGGCCGGGCTCGCGCTGCTGCCGGGGGCGCTGGCCGCGCGGACCCCGGCCGCCCGGGTGGACGACGTCCTCTCAGCGGCCGACGAGGTGCGGCGGGTCGCGCGGGACGGGGACGGTGTGGTCTACGTCCCCGCCGCCCGCCGGGACACCGGCCTGGTCTCCCCCGACGCCTTCACCGGCCTCACCGACCTCGCGCTCGCCACGAGTCCGACCCGGTCCGCGACCCTCAAGGGCGTGGAGGCGAGCCCGGCCCGCATCCGGGCCGCGATGCTGGCCCGCCGCCGGATCGTGCTCGTCACGGACGCGGGACCGCGCGGCGGCGCGGCGGGCGAACGGGACCGGGTCAAGTACGCCGTACTGGAGCGGTACTTCACCCCCCTCTCGGACACCGAGACGCGCGGACGGCGGGTGACGCTCTACGAGCGCGTCGCGTAGTACGCGCGCAGCGCCGCCTCCGCGCCCGAACCCATGGCCGTCATGATCCGCTGGTAGCGGGCCGAGCGCAGATCACCCGCGATCAGGACGCGGGGGTGCTGCTCGGGCGGCGGGCAGTAGCCGTCGGGGCCGTGGGCGAGGTCGCCCGGCGGGGCGGTCGGGGCGTTGCCGATGCTGACGTACGCGGCGTCCGCCGCCACCGTGACCGTACGGCGGGTGCCGTCCGGGCCCGTCAGCTCGGCCGACCAGCCCTCGCCGCCGCCCGCGAGGACCACCCGCGCGAGAGCCACCCGCGCGACCGGCAGCAGCGTCACGCGCGGGTCGTCGGCGATCTCCACCACCTTGTACGCGTCGGCCGCCGGGTACGCCACGAGCAGCCGGGTCGCCGTCTCCGGGTGGGCGCGCAGGAAGGTGCCGATCGGGCGGTCGCCGCCGAGCACCAGCAGGGTGCGGCCCTCGGCCGCCGCCCCGTCCGCCCGCCACAGCGGCGGGAGTTCGAGGCGGCCGGGTGCGTCGATCCAGGGCACGTCGGACGGCTGTTGCGGGCCGACGCCGGTGGCCACGACCGCGTACGGGGCGGTCAGCCGGGTCCCGTCGTCCAGGGTGACGGTGACCCGCTCGTCGGTGGCTCCCTCGCCGGTGGCCCCGGCCCGCAGGCCGACCGCCCGGCGGCCGAGCAGCAGACGGCAGGACGGGGTGGCGGTGAGCTCGGCCTCGACGGCCTCGGCGAGCGCGATCCCGCTGGTGTGGCCGCCGAGCACGTTCTCCAGGGCGGGGATGCGCCGCAGGTTGCGGCACAGGGCGTCCGGCTCGACGAGGACCGTGCGCATCCCGAGCCCGGCCGCCATCCGCACGGCGGCGCACCCGGCGGGGCCGCCGCCGAGCACGAGCAGGTCGGTGGATTCCGGTTCCGGTTCGGATTCCGATGCCGATTCCGATGCCGGTTCGGATTCCGATGCCGGTTCGGATTCCGATTCCACAGGGGCGGTGTTCCTGTCGGGGTCCATGAGGGCATTGTGCGCGGGCACGAGGGCGCGAGGGGCCAGGAGAACGAGCGGAGTCCCGCGTTCCCCCGCCGTTCCCCCGGCCTTCCCCGGGCCCTCCCGAGACCTTCCCGCCGGACTGGCCGCCTCCGCGGTCGGGACGGGCGTGGCGCGGGTACACAGCCGTTGTGGACACCACCCGCGCCGCCTCCCGGGTCGAGCGGCTCCTCCAGGACGGCGTGCGGGCCCGGGTGTGCCCGGGCGCGGTCTGGGCGGTCGGCGACGCGGCCGGCGGGCTGGCGGGCGGGGGCGTGGGCAGTCGGACGCCGGGCGGTGAACCGGCCACGCCCGACACGCTGTTCGACCTGGCGAGCCTCACCAAGGTGATCGTGGTGTGGCCGGTGATCGGGGCGCTCGTGGCGCGCGGCAAGCTGACGCTCGACGCGCCGCTCGGCGGCTTCTGGCCGGAGGCCGCCGGGCATCCGCTGGGCGACGTCACCCCGCTCCAGCTGCTCACCCACACCGCGGGCCTGCCGCTGCGGGCCAACCTCCGTGCCTCGTACGGCACGGATCCGCAGGACGTACGGGACGGGGTGCTGCGCGAGCGGCTGCGGCGGCGTCCCGGCGAGGCCGTCGAGTACACCGACCGGGCCGCGCTCGTCCTCGGCTACCTCGCCGAGTTCCTGACCGGCAGGCCGCTGCGGGCACTGGCCGAGGAGTGGGTCTGGGGCCCGTTCGGGATGACCGAGACGCGGTACGGGCCGCTGACCGGCCCGCTGGCGGCGCGGGCGGCGCCGACCGAGTACGACGAGGAGACCGGCCGTCATCTGCGCGGCACCGTGCACGACTTCTCGACCCGGCTGCTGGGCGGGGCGTGCGGGATCTCGGGGACCTTCGCCACCGCCGACGACCTCGGGCGCTTTCTGCGCCGTCTGCTGCCCGCCCCGCCCGCACCGCCCGACCCGCTCGGGGCCGCTCAGGGCCCGGCACCGTTCGGCGCGGCCTGGGTGGCGGACTCGCTGCGCGTGCGGACCGGTGGACTCGATCCGCCCCGCGGCCTGTTCTGGCATCTCGCGCCGGGCACCACGGCCGCCGACGACATCTGGGTGCACTACGGCTTCACCGGCACCGGTATGTGGGTCAGCCCCGCGCACGGGTGTTGGGCGGTGCTGCTCACCAACAAGCTCTACTTCACGCGCGAGACGGGTCCGGTCACCCGGCTGCGCGACGCATTCCGCACGGCGGTGTTCCCGACCGGGGGCGGAGCACGGTGACCGGAAGGTGCCGGGCTCGTTGCACGCCGTAAACGATCAATGGAGGTACGCGGTGGGAGACGAGCGGACGGCGTTGCTGACGGGGGCGGCGACGGGGCTCACCGAGGCGGCCGGGACGGGCGGAACGGCCGTCACCAGCGGGACGACCGGGGCGACGGAGGTCCTCGGGGATCCCGAGGCGGTGCGGCGGGCCGCCGACGCGCTCGCCGAGGGGTGCGCGGTGGTGCACGGGTTCGCCAACTTCTACGCGCTGACCGCGCGCGCCGACCGGGAGACCGTGACGCGGGTCAACCGGCTCAAGGGCCGCCCGGACGGGTGGACCGGGAGCGTCGTCACCGTGCCGTCCGGCCTCTCCGCGCTCTTCGACTGGACCCGGCTGCCCGCCGAACTGCCGCGCCGCCAGATCTGGTCGCTGATGGCGGAGCTGTACGAGCTCGGCCCGTTCGGCTTCCGCGGCCCGGCCGCCCCGGCCGTACCGGAGCATCTGACGGCACCGGGAGCGGGCCAGGGAACACCCGCCGGATCCCCGTCCGGGTCCGGCGGGCGGTCGGTGCAGGTGGTCGCGCCCGGCCGGCACTGCCCGTCCAACGCGTTCCTGGCCGCCGCCCTGGACCGTACCGGCGCCGCGTACCTCTTCGTCACCTCGGCGAACCGCCCGGGCGAACTCCCGCACTGGCGCGGCGGGGCCGCGCTGCGCGACTTCCACGCGGAGCCCGGTGTCCGGGTCCTCGCGCACCCGGACGACGAGGCGGCGCGGCGGCGCCATCCGCACCACGCGCCCGTGTCGGTGAGCATCCTGTCCTTCGACCGGGCGGCCGGGCGGGGCCGGTCGGGGCTGCCCGCGCTGACTCTTGAGCGGCAGGGTTCGCTGTCCGCCGCGTACGTGCGCTCGGTCGCCGCCAACCACGGCTTCGCCGTCACGCTCGCCCCGGCGGCGGACGGCACCCCGCCGCCCGCGCCCCGGGTCTATCTGCCCCCCGTGCGGCGGTAGGCGCGCAGGAAGGCGGCGACGCCGCCGCGCAGCAGCCGGTCGTTCTCGGCCTCGGGCAGCGGCCGCACCCCGTAGTGGGAGCGCTGGACGATGGTCGCCGAGGTCAGGGCGACGAAGTGGACGGCGGCGAGCGCCGGGTCGCCGTGCAGGTCGAGCAGTCCGTCGCCCTTCTCCAGCTCGGCGAAGGCGGCGGTGAGCGCGGTGGCGACCGGGAGCGGTCCGGCCTCCTGCCAGGCGGTGAGGGTCTCCTCCGGCAGGTGCTCGACCTCGGCGTGGATGTGCCGGACGAGCGCGAAGTGGTCCGGGTAGTCGGCGACCAGGGCCGCGAACGCCCGGGCGAGCGCGACCAGATCGCGTTCCAGGGTGTCCGGGTGCGGTGGCCGTTCGGGGTCCAGGACGGCGCGCAGCCGCTCCAGTTGCGCCTCGCGCACCTCGTTCGCGGTCCAGGTGATGACCGTGCGGAAGACCAGGGCCTTGCCGCCGGGGAAGTGGTTGTAGAGCGTGCGGGTGGAGACACCGGCGGCCGCGGCGATGGCGTCGACCGGGGCGCGGGTGTAGCCCTCGCGGCCGAAGACCCCGCATGCGGCGCGGACGATCGCGAGCTGTTTCGCCAGCTTGCGGGGCGGGACCTCGCGGCGGGCCCGCTCCATCCAGGAGTCGTTGGTGAGGCTGCTCATGACCGCAGCCTACGTCCCCGCACCCCTCGAAGTACAACGCACGTTGCACTTTCTACAACGAGCGTTGTACTTTGTTGCCCGGGCCGGACGCACCGGGCGTCCCGGCCCCTTCCTGAGGGGGATCCGCCATGTCCGCGAGCAGCACCGCGACCACCGCCACGAGCACCGACACGACGGCCGAGGCCACGAGCGACACCGCCACGGCCGCCGGGGCGCCGCTGCGCGTCGCCGTCCTCGTCGGCAGCGTCCGCGAAGGGCGCCAGGCCACCGCCGTCACCGACTGGTTCACCGGACTCGCGGACCGGCACGGCGGCCTCGCGCTCGACGTGATCGACCTCGCCGACGTCGACCTGCCGCTGGTCATGCCCGGCTGGGGCGGCACCCCCGACCCGCGCGCCACCGCCGCGCTCGCCGAGGTCTCGCCGCGGCTCGCCGCCGCCGACGCCTTCATAGTCATCACGCCCGAGTACAACCACAGCTTCCCGGCCGTCCTGAAGAACCTCCTCGACTGGCACCGCGCCGAGTGGCACGCCAAGCCCGTCGGCTTCGTCTCGTACGGCGGTCTCGGCGGCGGCCTGCGCGCGGTGGAGCAGCTCCGGCTGGTCTTCGCCGAGCTGCACGCGACCACCGTGCGCGACTCGGTCAGCCTGCACGGCCCCTGGTCCGGGCTCGACGAGGCCGGCCGGCCGCGGGACCGGGCGGTCGCCGAGGGCGCGGCCAAGGGGATGCTGGGCCAGCTCCTGTGGTGGGGACGGGTGCTGCGCGACGCCCGGACCACCCTGCCGTACCAGGGCTGAGGGGAACTCCGTCATGACCACCGCCCCGCACCGCGCCACCCGGGAGACCGCGGCCACCGCCGCCCCCGGAAGCCCCGCCACCGCAAGCCCCACCACCGCAACCCCCGCCACCGGGCCCGGCGCGAAAAGCTCCGCCACACCCCTCGGCGCCGTCCTCACCGTCGTCGTGCTCGGCTCGATGATGTCCGTCCTCGACATGACCATCGTCAATGTCGCCCTGCGCAGCCTCTCCGACGCCTTCCAGGCGCCGCTGACCACCATCCAGTGGACCGCGACCGCCTACACCCTCGCGCTCGCCGCCGTGATCCCCACCGCCGCCTGGGCGATGAGCCGGATCGGCGCCAAGCGCACGTACCTCACCGCGCTCGTCCTGTTCACCCTCGGCTCGCTGCTCGCCGCGCTCGCCTGGGACGCGACCAGCCTCATCGCCTTCCGGGCCGTGCAGGGGCTCGGCGGCGGACTGCTCATGCCGGTCGGCATGACGATGACCATGCGGGCCGCCGACCCGGCCCGGATGGGGCGGGCCATGGCCGTCGGCGGACTGCCCGTCCTGATCGGCCCGGTGCTCGGGCCCACCCTCGGCGGCTGGCTCGTCGACGTCGCGTCCTGGCACTGGATCTTCCTGGTCAACCTGCCGCTCGGCGGACTCGCGCTGCTGCTCGCCTGGCGGCTGCTCCGCCCGGACGCCCCGCGCCCCGGCGGCCCGGCCCCGCGCCTCGACGTGCCGGGACTGCTGATGCTCTCCCCCGGCCTCGCCCTGCTCCTGTACGGCCTGGCGCGCGGCGGCGAGGGCGCGGGCGGCGGCCCCGGCGAGGGGTTCACGGCGCCCGGGGCGCTGCTGCCGACGGTGGCGGGCCTGCTGCTCGTCGCCGGGTTCGTCCGGCGGGCCCTGACAGCCCGTGAGCCGCTGCTCGACCTGCGGCTGCTGCGCGACCGCACGTTCGCCGCGGGCATCGGCACCCTCGCCCTGTTCACCTGCGGCTACTTCGGCTCGATGCTGCTCGGCCCGGTGTACTGGCAGGAGGCGCGCGGGTTCACCGCGAGCACCGCGGGACTGCTCTCCGCGCCGATCGGTCTGGTGGTCGGCACCACCATGCAGATCGCCGCCCGCCGGATCGACACCAGCTCGCCGCGCCGACTGATCCCGGCCGGGGTGCTGCTCGCCGCGCTCGGCATGGGCCTGGGCGCGCTGCAGACCGGCACGCCCGACGTGGCGCCGTGGCGGGTGGTGGGCGCGGCCCTGGTGATGGGCGTGGGCGTCGGCATGGTGATGATGCCGACGATGACGACCGCGAGCCGGAACCTGGCCAAGGAGCGGCTGCCCTCGGCGAGCACCGCGCTGAGCATCACCTCGCAGGTCGGCGCCTCGGTCGGCACGGCCCTGTGCTCGGTGCTGCTCGCCGCCGCGGGCACCGGCCCCGAGGGCTTCCGGCTCGGGTACGGGGTCGCCGCCCTGCTGCTCGCCCTGGCGGTCGTGCCCGCGCTGTTCCTGCCGGGCCGCCCGGCCCGTACCGCCGCCTGACCGGCAACCGGCGACCGGCGACCGGAGGCCCGACCCGCCCCCGATCATGCCGACCGCCCCCGACGGCCCCGGCCCTACGCGCTCGACGGCGCGGGGTCCGGGGCCGTGTCCGTGGGCGAAGTGTCCGTGTCCGTGTCCGTGGGCGAAGTGGCCGTGTCCGGGGCCGGGGGCGAAGTGGCCGTGTCCGGGGCCGGGGGCTCGGGTGAAGGGGCCGGGGTGCGGGGCAGGGTGATCGCCATCGAGAGGCCGCCGCCGGGGGTGTCCTCGGCGGTGATGGTGCCGCCCATCGCCTCCACGAAGCCGCGGGCGACCGCGAGGCCGAGGCCCACGCCCGCGCCGCGCGGGGCGTCGCCGTACCGCTGGAAGGGCGCGAAGATGCGGTCCTTCGCCTCGTCGGGGACGCCCGGGCCCCGGTCGACGACCCGGATCTGCACCTCGCCCGCGAGGGCGCCCGCCGAGACGAGCACCGGGACGGCGGCGGGGCTGTACTTGACCGCGTTCTCGACGATGTTGGCGACGGCCCGCTCCAGGAGGCCCCGGTCGACGGCGACCATCGGCAGGGTCTCCGGGATGTCCAGGACCACGCTGCCCTCGGGCACCCCGCCGAGCGCCCTCGGCACCACCTCGTCCAGGTCGGTCTCACGGATCACCGGGGTGACCGTGCCGGTGTCGAGCCGGGACATGTCGAGCAGGTTGCCCACCAGGTGGTCGAGCCGGTCGGCGCCCTCCTCGATGCCCTCCAGGAGGAGTTCCCGGTCCTCGTCGGACCATTCGACGTCGTCGGAGCGGAGCGAGCTGACGGATGCCTTGATGCTGGCCAGCGGGGTGCGCAGGTCGTGGCTGACGGCGGCCAGCAGGGCGGTGCGGATCTTGTTGCCCTCGGCGAGCTTGCGGGCCTCCCCGGCCGCGCCGACCAGGCGTTGCCGCTCCAGGACCACGGCCGCCTGGGCGGCGAAGGCACCGAGCACCCGGCGGTCCTCGGCGGGCAGCACCCGGCCGGTGAGGGCGAGCGCGAGCCGGTCGCCGACCGGCAGGCCGACGTCGGCGTCCTCGGGCCTGGCCACCGGGGCGGCGGCGCCCACGCTCGCCGTACAGCTCCACGGACCGCCGTCGGCGGCCCGCTCCAGGAGGGCGACGGAGTCCATCGCGAAGGTCTCCCTGACCCGTTCGAGCAGGGCGTCGAGCCCGGTCTCGCCGCGCAGCACGCTGCCCGCGAGGAAGGACAGGGTCTCCGCCTCCGCGCGCAGCCGGGCGGCCTGGTGGGTGCGGCGGGCGGCCAGGCTGACCACGGAGGCGACGGACGCGCCGACGCCGGCGAATATGGCGAGGGCGACCACGTTCTCCGGGTCGGCGATGGTGAGCCGCCCGATCGGCGGGGTGAAGAACCAGTTGAGGACGAGCGAGCCGACGGCCGCCGAGGCGAGCGCCGGGAGGAGTCCGCCGACCAGTGCCGCCGCCACCGTCAGGGCGAGGAACAGCAGCATGTCGTTGGCGAGGCCCATGCCGGGGGCGACCGTGCCGAGCAGCAGCGCGAGCGGCAGCGGGCCGACGACGCCGATCAGCCAGCCCCAGGCGATCCGGACCCGGCTGAGCCGACCGCCCCGGACGCCGGGCAGGCCGCGGCCCTTGGCCATGGCGTCGTGGGTGACGATGTGGACGTCGAGGTCGGGGCCCGACTCGCGGGCCACGGTGGCGCTGACGCCGGGGGTGAGCAGCGACTGCCAGGTCCTGCGGCGGCTGACGCCGAGCACGATCTGGGTGGCGTTGACGCCCCGCGCGAACGACAGCAGCGCGGTGGGCACGTCGTCGCCGACGACATGGTGGAAGGTGCCGCCGAGGTCCTCCACCAGGGTGCGCTGGACGGCGAGTTCCTTGGGCGAGGCCGAGGTGAGGCCGTCGCTGCGGGAGACGTACACGGCGAGCACCTCGCCGCCCGCGCCCTTCTCGGCGAGCCGGGCGGCCCGCCGGATCAGGGTGTGGCCCTCGGGGCCGCCGGTGATGCCGACGACGATCCGCTCGCGCGAGGCCCAGATGGCCGAGACCCGGTGCTCGCTGCGGTAGGCGTTGAGGTGGTCGTCGACGCGGTCGGCGGTCCACAGCAGCGCCAGCTCGCGCAGCGCGGTGAGGTTGCCGGGGCGGAAGTAGTTGGCGAGGGCGGCGTCGACCTTGTCGGGCTGGTAGATGTTGCCGTGCGCCATGCGGCGGCGCAGGGCCTGCGGCGACATGTCGACGAGCTCGATCTGGTCGGCGCGGCGCACCACTTCGTCGGGCACGGTCTCGCGCTGCCGGACGCCGGTGATGGACTCGACGACGTCGCCGAGCGACTCCAGGTGCTGGATGTTGACGGTCGAGACGACATCGATCCCGGCGGCGAGCAGCTCCTCCACGTCCTGCCAGCGCTTCGCGTGCCGCGAGCCCGGCACGTTGGTGTGCGGGAGCTCGTCCACGAGGGCGACGGCGGGGCGGCGGGCCAGAACGGCGTCGACGTCCATCTCGGTGAAGACGGTGTCCCGGTACGCGATCTCGCGGCGCGGTACGACCTCCAGGCCGTGCAGCATCACCTCGGTACGGGGGCGGTGGTGGTGCTCGACGAACGCGACGACGACGTCCGTGCCCCGCTCGACCCTGCGGTGGCCCTCGGAGAGCATCGCGTACGTCTTGCCGACGCCGGGCGCGGCACCGAGATAGATCCGGAGCGTCCCGCGCCTAGCCACGGGCGGCCTCGGGCCGATCAGGCCGATCAGGCCGATCAGGCCGATCAGGCCGATCAGGCTGCTCCGACCGCTCCGACCGCTCCGACTGCTCCGGCTGCTCGGGCTGCTCGGGCTGCTCGGGCTGCTCGAAGCGGTAGCCCATGCCGGGTTCGGTGACGAGGTAGCGCGGGTGCGAGGGGTCCGGCTCCAGTTTGCGGCGCAGCTGGGCCATGTACACGCGCAGGTAGTTGCTGTTGCCGCGGTAGCCCGGGCCCCACACCTCCGCCAGGAGGTGGCGCCCGGCGACGAGGTGTCCGGGGTGGCGGACCAGGATGTCGAGGAGGTGCCATTCGGTCGGGGTGAGGCGCACGTCGCGGCCGTCGCGGCGGACCCGCTTCGCGACCAGGTCGACGGTGAAGTCCGGCGTCTCGACGACGGTGATCTCGGTGCCCGTACCCGTGCCGGTGCCGGTGCCGGTCTCGCGGCGGCGGGCGGCGGCCCTGAGCCGGGCGAGGAGTTCGTCCATGCTGAAGGGCTTGGTCATGTAGTCGTCCGCGCCCGCGTCGAGGGCCCGGACCTTCTCCTCGGAGGCGGCGCGGGCGGAGAGCACCAGGACGGGGACCCGGCTCCAGCCGCGCAGTCCGGTGATGACGTCGGTGCCGTCCATGTCGGGCAGCCCGAGGTCGAGCAGCACGACGTCGGGGCGGCGGTCGGCGGCCAGCCGCAGGGCGGTCGCCCCGTCGGGCGCGGCGTCGACCTCGTACGACCGTGCCTGGAGGTTGATGACCAGCGCCCGCGCCAGTCGGGGGTCGTCCTCCACGACCAGTACCCGGGTCATCGGCTTTCCGCCTTCCTTCCTTCGTCGCCCGTCGCGGGCATGGCGTCGGGTGCGTGCCGGGAGCCGGCGGCCGGGGCGTTCCCGGTCCGCCGGCTCCCGTGCCCCCTGGACTCGTCCAGCGGGTGCCGTAAGGCCATCAGCCCTTCGCCGCCACGAGGTTCTTCAGGGCGAGGTTGAGCTGGAGGACGTTGACCCGGGGCTCGCCGACGAAGCCGAGGATCCGGCCGTCGGTGTGGTCGGCGACCAGCTGCTCCACCTGGGCGACGGTCAGCCCGTTGCGCTCGGCGATCCGGTGGACCTGGAGCTTCGCGTACGCCGGGGAGATGTGCGGGTCGAGGCCGGAGCCGGAGGAGGTGACGGCGTCGGCGGGGACGTCCGACGGCCGCACGGTGTACCCGGCGGTGGAGTTGTCCTTGACGACGGCGGCCTTGGCGTCGGTGACCCACTTGATCAGGTCGGCGTTGTCGCCGGAGCGGTTGGTGGCGCCGGACAGGATGATCTTGTACTGGGTGTTGACCGAGTTGGCGCCGAGGCCGTTGGAGGGGCGCGGCTGGAACCACTTGAGGTCCGGGCTCGGCGTCTCCTGGCCGTCCTTCAGGGGCAGGTCGTAGCGCTGGCCGATGAGCTCGGAGCCGACGACCTGGCCGCTCGCGTCCTTGACCTCGGAGCCGTTGGCCCTGCCGGGGAAGGCGAGTTGGGCGAGGCCGGTGACGGCGAGCGGGTAGAGCACGCCGAGCACCACGGTGAGGACGAGCAGGGCGCGCAGGCCGGCGCCGAGCAGTCGTCCGGCGTTTCCCACAGAGTTGTTCATGGTCGTCAGCAGCTTTCCGGGTCAGCTCAGGCCGGGGATGAGGGAGAGGAGCAGGTCGATGATCTTGATGCCGACGAACGGGGCGATCAGGCCGCCGAGGCCGTACACCGCGAGGTTGCGGCGGAGCATCTTGTCGGCGCTGCTCGGGCGGTAGCGCACGCCCTTGAGGGCGAGCGGCACGAGCGCGACGATGATCAGCGCGTTGAAGACGACGGCGGACAGGATCGCGGACTCGGGCGAGGCCAGCCGCATGATGTTGAGGGTGTCCAGGCCCGGGTAGGCGACGGCGAACATCGCGGGGATGATCGCGAAGTACTTCGCCACGTCGTTGGCGATCGAGAAGGTGGTCAGGGCCCCTCGGGTGATGAGGAGTTGCTTGCCGATCTCGACGATCTCGATGAGCTTGGTCGGGTTGGAGTCGAGGTCGACCATGTTGCCGGCCTCCTTGGCGGCCGACGTGCCCGTGTTCATCGCCACGCCGACGTCGGCCTGGGCGAGCGCCGGGGCGTCGTTGGTCCCGTCGCCGGTCATCGCGACCAGCTTGCCGCCCGCCTGCTCGCGCTTGATGAGGGCCATCTTGTCCTCGGGGGTGGCCTCGGCGAGGAAGTCGTCGACGCCCGCCTCCTCGGCGATGGCCTTGGCGGTCAGCGGGTTGTCGCCCGTGATCATGACCGTCCTGATGCCCATGCGGCGCAGTTCCTCGAACCGCTCGCGCATGCCCTCCTTGACGACGTCCTTGAGGTGGATGACGCCGAGGACCCGGGCCCCCTTGCCGTCCTTGACGGCGACGAGCAGCGGGGTGCCGCCCGCCTGGGAGATCGTGTCGGTCAGCTCCCGGGCGTCGGGGGCGACCGTGCCGCCCTGCTCCTCGACCCAGGTGATGACGGAACCGGTGGCGCCCTTGCGGGTCTGCTTGCCGTCCACGTCCACGCCCGACATCCGGGTCTGGGCGGTGAACTCGATCCAGTGGGCGTGGGCGAGTTCGCCCTGGTGGCGCTCGCGCAGCCCGTACTTCTCCTTGGCGAGGACGACGACCGAGCGGCCCTCGGGGGTCTCGTCGGCCAGCGAGGACAGCTGGGCGGCGTCGGCGAGTTCGGCCGCCGTGGTGCCCTTGACCGGCACGAACTCGGCGGCCTGGCGGTTGCCGAGGGTGATGGTGCCGGTCTTGTCGAGCAGCAGGGTGGAGACGTCACCGGCGGCCTCGACGGCGCGGCCGGACATCGCGAGGACGTTGCGCTGCACCAGCCGGTCCATGCCCGCGATGCCGATGGCGGAGAGCAGGGCGCCGATGGTGGTCGGGATCAGGCAGACGAGCAGCGCGGTCAGCACGATCATCGAGGTCTGCTTGTCGGCGCCCGCGTAGATCGCGAAGGGCTTCAGGGTGACGACGGCCAGCAGGAAGACGATGGTGAGGGACGCCAGCAGGATGTTGAGGGCGATCTCGTTGGGGGTCTTCTGCCGGGCGGCGCCCTCGACCAGGTTGATCATCCGGTCGATGAAGGTCTCGCCGGGCTTCGTCGTGATCTTGATGACGATCCGGTCGGACAGCACCTTCGTACCGCCGGTGACGGCCGAACGGTCGCCGCCGGACTCGCGGATGACCGGCGCGGACTCGCCGGTGATGGCGGACTCGTCGACGGAGGCCACGCCCTCGACGACGTCGCCGTCGCCGGGGATGACGTCCCCGGCCTCGCAGACCACCAGGTCGCCGATCCGCAGCTCGGTGCCGGGCACCTGCTCCTCGCCCTCGCCGTCCTTCGTGAGGCGGCGGGCGACGGTGTCGGTCTTGGCCTTGCGCAGGGTGTCGGCCTGCGCCTTGCCGCGGCCCTCGGCGACGGCCTCCGCCAGGTTGGCGAAGATCGTGGTGAGCCACAGCCAGACGGTGATCGCCCAGCCGAACCAGTCGCCCGGGTTCTTGATCGCGAGCCCGGTGGTGACCACCGAACCCACCAGCACCACGAACATCACCGGCGACTTGACCATCACGCGCGGATCGAGCTTGCGCAGGGCGTCCGGCAGCGACTTGACCAGCTGCTTCGGGTCGAACAGTCCGCCGCCGACGCGGGTGGCCGCCTCGGGCTCGTGCCCCGTGGGTGCGTCCGGGTGGGGCGCCCGGGTGGGAGTGAGGGTGCTCATGCTGCGAGTCCTTCGGCGAGCGGGCCAAGGGCCAGGGCCGGGAAGTAGGTGAGACCGGTGATGATCAGGATGGTGCCGACGAGGAGGCCGGTGAACAGCGGCTTCTCGGTGCGCAGGGTGCCCGCGGTCTCGGGGACGGGCTTCTGCTCGGCGAGCGAGCCGGCCAGCGCGAGCACGAACACCATGGGCAGGAACCGGCCGAGCAGCATCGCGATGCCGATCGTCGAGTTGAACCACTGGGTGTCGGCGTTCAGCCCGGCGAAGGCGGAGCCGTTGTTGTTGGCGCCCGAGGTGTAGGCGTACAGGATCTCGGAGAAGCCGTGCGCGCCGGAGTTGGTCATCGAGTGCGCCGGGGTGTCCAGCATGAACGAGGCCGCGGTGAAGCAGAGCACGAGCGCCGGGGTGACCAGGATGTAGCAGGCGGCGAACTTGATCTCCCGCGTGCCGATCTTCTTGCCCAGGTACTCCGGGGTGCGGCCGACCATCAGACCGGCGATGAACACGGCGATGACCGCCATGATCAGCATGCCGTAGAGGCCGGAGCCGACGCCGCCGGGCGCGATCTCGCCGAGCTGCATCCCGAGCAGGTCGATGCCGCCGCCGAAGGCCGTGTTGGAGGAGTGGAAGGAGTTCACCGCGCCGGTCGAGGTCAGCGTGGTGGCGACCGAGAAGATCGCGGACGCGCCGATGCCGAAGCGGGTCTCCTTGCCCTCCATCGCGCCGCCCGCGAGCTCGAACGCCGGGCCCTTGCCCGCGAACTCGGTCCACATCATCAGGGCGGTGAAGGCCAGCCAGATGGTGACCATCGTGGCGAGGATCGCGTACCCCTGCTTGAGCGAGCCGACCATGCGGCCGAAGGTGCGGGTGAGCGCGAAGGGGATGACCAGGATCAGATAGATCTCGAAGAGGTTGGAGAGCCCGTTGGGGTTCTCGAAGGGGTGGGCCGAGTTGGCGTTGAAGTAACCGCCGCCGTTGGTGCCCAGCTCCTTGATGACCTCCTGGGAGGCGACGGCGCCGCCGTTCCACTGCTGGGTGCCGCCCATGAACTGGCCGACCTCGTGGATCCCGGCGAAGTTCTGGATGGCGCCGCAGGCGACCAGGACGAGCGCGCCGACCACCGAGATCGGCAGCAGGATCCGCAGGCAGCCGCGGACCAGGTCGGCCCAGAAGTTGCCGAGTTCGCCGGTACGGGACCGGGCGAAGCCGCGGACGAGCGCGACGGCGACGGCGATGCCGACGGCCGCCGAGACGAAGTTCTGCACCGCGAGGCCGCCGGTCTGCACGACGTGGCCCATGGCCTGCTCGCCGTAGTACGACTGCCAGTTGGTGTTGGCGACGAAGGACGCGGCGGTGTTGAACGCCTGGTCCGGGTCGATCGAGACGAAGCCGAGCGAGCCGGGCAGCGAACCCTGGACGCGCTGGAGCAGATAGAGGAAGAGGACGCCGGCCACGGAGAAGGCGAGCACCCCGCGCAGATAGGCGGGCCACCGCATCTCGGTGTCGGGGTTGGCGCCGATCGCCTTGTAGATCCACTTCTCGGGCTTGTAGTGCTTCTCCGAGGAGTAGACCTTCGCCATGTGGTCACCGAGCGGCCGGTACGACAGGCCGAGGGCGACGACGAGGGCGAGGAGCTGAAGGGCGCCGGCGAGGACGGGACTCATGTCGGGGCTCAGAACCTCTCCGGCTTGAGGAGGGCGAGGACGAGGTACCCGAGGAGGGCGACGGCCACGACGAGGCCGACGATGTTCTCTGCGTTCACAGCTTCGCCACCCCCTTGGCGATGAAGGCCACCAGCGCGAAGATCGCGATCGTGGTGACGACGAAGGCCACGTCGGCCATCGTGAGCTCCTGACAACGAGCGGATTCTCTGACGTGATCGAGCAAACCGCTTTCCGGCCAGGTCACCGCCGCCGTTGACGCTCCCCTAACGCCGGAGGGATCCGTCTTGACGCTTCCTCTACGCCGGATCCGGCCAGTGAGGGACCGGGACCCCGCGAGGGGGGCGGGAGCGGGCGGCCGACCGGGGCCGCACCCCGTCGTCAGAGCGGTGTCAGAGCGGTGCGCGAGCGGTGTGAGAGCGGTGTCAGGACGACATCAGGGCGGCATCAGGGCGGCATCAGGGAAAGCCCGAGGATCTTGCCGGGGGCCCAGGACCGGGGTTCGATCAGCGATGTGAACAGCGCGTGGCTCCTGCTCGACCGGCCGCCTCATCAGGCGTCGCCGTGTCGCACGCCCCGCTGCCCGGGCGCGTCCGCCCCGCGCTGACGTCCGCCCGCACTCCGCCGTACGGGGCGCCGTGACCATCGAGGTCCGGCGCCCCTTCGGCTTCTCCGCACCACCTTCCGGCCTCGGCCCTCGGCCCGGCCTTCCCACCGCCCCACCGCTCCCTGGAGGAGCCATGTCCGTACTCCCGTCCGCCCTGCCGTCGTCCGCTTCCGCGTCCACGTCGGCGTCCGCGCCGCTGCCGCCCGCGTCGGACCTGGGCGGCCGTACCGTCCTCGTCACCGGTGCCACGTCCGGCATCGGCCACCAGACCGCGCGGCTGCTCGCCGAGCGCGGGGCGACCGTCCTCGTGCACGGCCGCACCACCGAGGAGGCGCACGCGGCCGTCGACCGGCTCGTCACGCTCGCCGGGGTGCCCGCCGAGCGGCTGTGCGGGTACGGGGCCGACTTCACCCGCCTGGAAGAGGTCGAACGGCTCGCCGTCCGGGTCATCGCCGACCACCCCCGCCTGGACGTGCTCGTGAACAACGCGGGCATGGCCGCGCCCGAGCGGCACACGGTCACCGCCGACGGCAACGAGATCGCCTTCCAGGTCAACTTCCTCGCCCACTACCTGCTCACCCACCTCCTGGAGCCCGCCCTTTCCGGCGACCGGGGCGGCCGGGTCGTCAACGTGTCCTCCTCGCTGCACCGGTCCGGTTCCATCCAGTGGGCCGACCCCCAGCGCGCCCGCCGCTACTCGCGGCTCGCCGCCTACGCCCAGTCGCAGCTGGCCCTGACCGTGTTCGCCGCCGACCCGCGCGTCACCGCCGTCTCCGTGCACCCCGGCATCTGCGCGACCAGCCTGCTGCCGCTGTACGCGCACGAGGGCACCGCCCCGGCCGAGGGCGCCGCCCACGTCGTACGGCTCTGCGACCCGGCCGTCGAGATCGTCAACGGCGCCTACTACGACCGCGACCGGCGGGTCGCCCCGGCCGCGGCGGCGACCGAGGAGCGCACGGTCAGGCGCCTCGCCCGGCTCGCCGACGTCCTGGTCGGCACCACCACCTGAGCCACCCGTCCCGAGAGCCCAGCACGGCCCAGACCCCCGTCGCCCCGGAGACCCTGATGATCCAGCACCCCGCCGACCAACCGCCCGCCCCCGCCCGGGTGTTCCCCGCCGCCGCCGGCACCGCCGCCCTCGCCGAGCACGTGCTCGGCACCGGGCACGGCCACTGGTGGAGCGACCGGGCCGAACGCCCCCGCGTCGTCGCCGTCTCCTGCGCGGGACACACCCTGCTCGCGGGCGACCCGACGGCGATCGTCCCCGGCGCGCTCGCCCCGTTCGCCGGGCAGTGCGTGGAGGCCGCCGACCGTTTCCTGCCCGCGCTCGGCGCCGCGTTCCCACGGCTGACCCCGTGGGAACGGATGCTGTACGTGCAGCGGGTCGAGGCCACCGCGCCCGCCCCGCCGTGGGGCGTGACCGTACGGCCCGTCGAGGCCGCCGACGCGCCCGCGCTCGGCGCCCTCGACCCCGGCATGGCCTGGATCCACGCCAGCTGGGGCGGCCCGGCCGGGCTCGCCGGGTCCGGGCACGCCTGGGGCGCCTTCCACAAGGGGCGGGTCCTCGCCCTCGCCTGCGGCCGGTTCACCGGCAGCGCGTACGAGGACGTGGCCTGCGTGACCCATCCCGCGGAGCGCCGCCGCCGTCTCGCGCTCGCCTGCGTCGTCGGCCTCACCGCCGACATCCGGGCCCGTGGCAGGACCGCCAGCTGGTGCTGCTCCCGCGACAACCGGCCCAGCAGGCTGCTCGCCTGGACGGCCGGATTCCGGCTCGCCCGTGAGTACACGCACTACGTGACGGGGCCCGTCAGCCGGGCGTCAAGGTTGCCGTACGCGGCGTAAACGGTGCATATGGAGGGCACGTCGGGGAGCCCGCGCGGTCCTAGCGTCCGTTGCATGAAGCGCATGACGGAACGTGCCGAGACCCACGAGCCCGCCGAACCCCCCGACGCCCCGGACGCCGGTCACGCCCGTGCCGGAGCCGGAGCCCGAGCCGGAGCCGGAATCACCGAAGTCCACGACATGGCCTGGCCCGGCGAGGCGCGGGCCGCCGCCGGCTGCGCCGCGCTGCTGTTGGCGGTCGCCCTGGCGGTGGACACGGCCGACGGCGGCACCACCCCCCTCGGCGCCGTGGGCTGGATCGGGCTCGCCGCGCTGCTCTTCGTGATCCTGCTGCCCGCCCGGGTCAGCGCCGGTCCCGACCGGCTCACCGTCCGCGGCCTGTGGGCCCGGCGCTCGGTACGGACCGACCGGCTGGTGTCGGTCCGCTGGTCGAACGGCGTCGCGCAGCACCTCGTGCTGCGCGACGCGGACGGCGGGCACGTCGAGCTCGACCCGCGGGTCCTGGTCGCCAACCCGCCGCTGTGGCGGCTCGTCGACGCCGCCGCCCGCGTCTCGGACGAGCGCGGCTCGCTGCTCTGCGGCGGCACCGCCCTGAAGCAGGTGCGGCAGCGCATCGACCGGGAGACCGCCGAGAACGTGTTCAAGGTCTCCGGCCTCTGAGTTCCCCTCCGCCCCGGACACGGGAAAGGTGCCGCTCCTCCTCCCGGAGGGGCGGCACCTCGGTGTCGGTGTCGGCGTCGGTGTCGGGCCCGCGCCCGGTCTCAGACCCGCAGCCGCAGCCGGCACACCGCCGCGTCCGTGTCCCGGCGCACCGCGTGCGCGACCACCGCGCCCCGCTGGTTCTGCAGCAGCCGCTGCCACAGGCGCTCCGGCTCCGCCTCCGGGATGAGCACGGTGACCCGTACGCCGGGCAGTTCGGCGCCCACCTCCCGTACGTACGCGGTGATCGGACGGCCCAGCGAGCGGCGCTCGGCGGTGAGCCGGACCAGCGGGACGCCCGGGTCCCACAGGGCCCAGTCGCGTTCCAGGGCCTCGGTCGTGGCCAGGTCCTCGGGGTCGGGGTGGCAGACGGTGACCGCGCGGACCTCGTCGCCGAGCGAGACGGCGGCGGTCAGGGCCTCGCTGGTGACGCGCGTCAGCGAGGAGACCGGCACCAGGACGAGGGAGCGGGCGCGGTGCGGGGGCTCCGGGACCCGGCCGACACCGAGCCGCTCGCCGATCCGCCCGTACGCCCGGTGGACCGCCTCGAACAGGGCGACGAGCAGCGGCAGCGCGAGGACGATCAGCCAGGCGCCGTCGTGGAACTTCGTGGCGGTGACGACCACCGCCGACACCCCGGTGAGCAGCGCGCCGAAACCGTTCAGCGCGGCCCTGCCCCACTGCCCGCGGACCGCCCAGTGCCGGACCATGCCGGTCTGGGCGAGGGTGAAGCCGACGAACACGCCGATCGCGAACAGCGGCACGAGCGCGTTGGTGTCGCCGCCGGAGAACACCAGCAGCGCGGCGGAGACGACGGCCAGCCAGAGCACCCCGTGCCGGTGCACCTGCCGGTCCGCCTTGAGCCCGAAGACGTGCGGCACGTAGTTGTCCCTGGCCAGCAGCTTCAGGAGCACCGGGAGTCCACCGAAGGACGTGTTGGCGGACAGCGCGAGCAGCACCATGGTGGCGAACTGGACGACGTAGAAGGCCGCGTTGTGCCCGAAGGACGCGTCGGCGAGCTGGGCGAGGACGGTGACGCCCTCGACCGGCTGGAGGCCGAAGCGCGAGATGAGCACGGACAGGCCGATCAGCATGACGCCGAGCAGCGCGCCGAGGGCGAGCTCCGCGCGCTGGGCGCGGCGGGCGGCCGGGGCGCGGAACGACGGCACCGCGTTGGCGATGGCCTCGACCCCGGTCAGCGCGGAGCAGCCGGAGGCGAACGCCTTGAGCAGCAGCATCGCGCCGACCGTGGTGGCGTTGTCGGCGAGGACGGAGGCATGCCCGGCGGAGGCGGCGGTGGACACCGGCGCGTCCCGGAACAGGCCGACCACGACCAGGGCGAGGATCGCGCCCACGAACACGGCGGTCGGCAGCAGGAAGGCGCGGGCGGAGTCGACGATCCCGCGCAGGTTCACGGCCGTGACGAGGACGAGCACGCCCAGGCAGATCACCAGCCGGTCGTCGTACAGCGCGGGGAAGGCCGAGGTCAGCGCGGCGACACCGGCCGTGACGGCGACGGCCACGTTCAGCACGTAGTCGAGGACGAGCGAGGCGGCGGCCACCAGCCCGGCCCGGCGGCCGAGATGGGCCTTGGCCACCGCGTAGGAGCCGCCGCCGTCCGGGAAGGCCGCGATGACCTGGCGGTAGGAGGCGACGAGCACGGCCAGCAGGCCCGCGATGGCGAGCGTGACGGGCAGCGTGAAGCCGAGCCCGTGCGCCCCGGCGGCGGCCAGGACCAGGACGATGGCCTCGGGCCCGTACGCGACCGACGCCATCGCGTCGAGGGAGAGGGCGGCGAGCCCCTGGAGCGCGGTGAGGCGGTGCCGGGACCCGGCGGCGTCGGCGCCCGGGGGCTCCGGGGATCGCGAGGGTTCCGGGGGCTCCTCGGCGGCGGGTTCGCGCTGGGTGAGGTGGTGGACGGCCATGGGTGTTCCGGTCCCTTTCACGGCGGTTCTCGGCAGGACTGCCCCAGCGTGGGGTGGGATCCGGCCAGGGCCGTGCGTTCCTCCCGCCGTCTTGACGCAAAGAGCGGCCGTCCTGACGCGATCTTGACGGGGGACGGGACGAACGGGTGGAGAAGGGGTGGAGCGGCGACGCCCGGCCCCGTCAGAGCAGGCCCGCCGCCTCGACGCCGAGCCAGACCGCGCCGAGCCCGGCGGCGATGCTCCCCAGGACGTTGCCGACCGCCCGGGCCCTGGCCCCCGACTCGTACAGCTTCAGGGTCTCGAAGGAGAAGGTGGAGTACGTGGTGAGGGCGCCGCACAGGCCGGTGCCGAGCAGCAGTCCGGCGCGGGCCGAGGTCACTCCGGTGAGCAGCCCGAGCACGAACGACCCGACGACGTTGACGGTGAAGGTGCCCCAGGGGAAGCCGTCCCCGAGGCGGGCCTTGACGGCCCGGTCGGTGAGGTGGCGCAGCGGCGCGCCGACGGCGGCGCCCAGGACGACGAGCAGCCAGTTCACCGGCGCGGCCCCCGGTCCCGTACGTCGGCGCCGGTGGCGGCCCGGACCGCGCGGCGGGCCAGGGCGACGCCCGTCCACACCGCGGCGAGGGCGGTGACGGCGGTGCCGCCGAGGTAGAGGAGCGCGCGGGCGGTCTCGCCGTCGGCGAGCAGCCGCTGGGTGTCGAGCGCGTAGGTGGAGAAGGTGGTGAAGCCGCCGCAGACGCCGGTGCCGAGGAAGGGGCGGAGCAGGGGGTGCGGGGCGGCGCCCTCGCCCTCGTCGGGTTCCACGGCGGTACGGGCACCGGGCCGGGGCCAGGGCGGCCCGGGCCAGGAACGGGGCCAGGGCCAGGTCTCGGTCAGTGGCACCAGCAGCGCGCCGAGCAGGGCGCAGCCCACCGCGTTGACCGTGAGGATCGTCCAGGGGAAGGCACCGGCCGGGGTCGGCCAGGCGAGGACCGCCGCGTAGCGCGCCGCCGCACCCAGGGCGCCGCCCGCGGCGACCGCCCCGACGACGGGGAGCTGCGCGCGGAATGCCTGGGACCGCTGGGACATGCGCCCAGGGTACGAGGTCGGGCCGCGCCCGGAACGGAACCGGCCGGGCGGCGGACGGGACGAGGCGCACAGGCGCGGACCCCGGCCTGGGGCATTAACCGGAGTCCGGCCCGTGCTGCCTCGCCCTGATGTTCCGATCGCCGCCACGCACCGGTCAAAGTCCGTCCGGCGAGTCTGTCAGATCCCCCCTCGGGGTATATCGGAACCGGCCACGAGCCGGTCGCCGCAACGCCTTTGGGGCATGTCAGGGGCGCGCGGCGGGGAGGGGTGTGGTCCGGCCACCATCATTCGGCCCAGACGGGTGCCGGGTACACCTCCTCCTGGCGGCCGCGACGCGGGACCGTGGAGGTGCAGCGGGAGGGAGCTGCGCACCTCGTAGGGCAGGAGTGTCGTGAGTGTCGTGAGTACATCCGTCGCAACCAGGTTCAGGACCGTCGCCGAGCACCGGGACACCGCCAGCGAGGACGTGTACGGCGAACTCTGCGCCGCGCTGTTCTCCGGCTTCCCGCGCCGCGACCAGCGACTGAAGGCAGAGCAGTATCTGCGCGGTCTGCTGACCGCCCAGGGCCGCAAGTCCATCCGGAACATCGCCGCGCAGATCGGCGGCCCGGCCGCCGAGCAGAGCCTGCACCACTTCATCTCCAGCTCCACCTGGGACTGGCGGCCGATGCGTGCCGAGCTGGCCCGCTATCTGCAGCGGACCAGCACGCCGCAGGCGTGGGTGGTGCGCCCGATGCCGATACCGAAGGCCGGTCAGCACTCGGTCGGCGTCGACCGGCGCTTCGACCCCGAGCGCGGCCAGGTGTTCCGCGGCCAGCAGGCGTTCGGTGTCTGGTTCGCGTCGGAGGAGACCAGCGTCCCGGTCAACTGGCGGCTGTTCCTGCCCGATCCGTGGGTCAAGGACCGCACCCGGCGCGACCGCGCCGAGGTGCCGGAGGGCGCGGCCGAGGAGACCATGGAGGAGTGCGCGGTCAACGCGGCGCTCGACGCGGCCCGCTGGCCCGACGTGGCCCGCAAGCCGCTGCTCCTCGACATCCGCGGCGGCGCCGGGCGGGCCGCCCTGCACCGGCTCGCGCTCGCCGGGGTCCCGGTGGTGGCGCGGATCGGCGCGGGCTGCCGGCTGACGGTCGCGGACCGCTCGCTGCCCGGCTTCGGCTCGGGCCCGCTGACCGCGCAGCAGATCCTGGAGTCCCTCAAGGGGCTGCGCCGCCCGGTCAGCTGGGTGGACTCGGCGGCCGGGATGCGTACGTCGCGCACCTCGCTCGCGACGGCGGTACGGGTCACGCTGCCCGTCCCGGCGGGCGAGCGGCAGCGTCCGCTGCTGCTGCTCGGCGAGTGGGACGACCCGCGCCGCTCCCCCTCCCGGCTGTGGATCACCGACCTGACCGGTTCGGCGGTCGGCCCGCTGCTGCGGCTGACCAAGCTGTCCCGGCGGGTGGAGCGCGACTTCCGCGCGGTGGGCGAGGGCGCGGGCCTGCGGGACTTCGTGGGCCGCTCGTTCCGCGGCTGGCACCGGCACATCACGCTGGCCTCGGCCGCGCACGCGGCGACGGTGCTCGCGGCGGACCGGGAGATCGTCCCGTACGCCGGGGCGACGGTGCCGATCGCCCGCTCGGCGAGCTGACGCCCCGCCCGCCGGCGGCGGGCTGAGGCGGGGCCCCATGGACCGGGGTCTGGGAGTTGGGGCTCCCGGACCCCGTACTTCTGCCCTTTGCCGCCTGTCGTACTGGCCACGCATCGGGTGCGTACGAACTGTGCATCGGCGACGTACCGAAGGCGTACCGACGGCGTACCCGCGTGATGACGGCGTACCGGCTACGTACTGGCGGCGCATCGGTGGCGCACTGGTGGCGCATTGGCCGGATACCGGCCGCATATCAGCCGGTGGGCCGACCCTCAGGAAGCGTCCCTTCAGGGAGCTTCCTTTCAGGGGGCTTCCTTCGGGTCGGCGCCGAGTGCGGCGCGGCGGCGGACCAGGACCTCCCGGGTGCGCTGGAGCCGGAGCGCCAGCTGGACCTCCAGGACCTGGCCGGGCTTCTGCCATTCCGGACCGAGGAGTTCGCTGATCCGCTCAAGACGGCGCGAGACCGTGTTGGGGTGGACGTGCAGCGCCTCGGCCGCGTTCGTGGGGCTGCCGCCGGAGGCGAAGTACGCCTCCAGGGTGCGGGTGAGATCGGTGAACCGCTCGGCGTCGTAGTCCAGTACGGGCCCGATGGCCGTCTCGATGAAGCCGTCCACGTCATGGTCGTCGGAGAGCAGCAGCCCCAGGAACCCCAGGTCCTCGGCCGACGCCGCCGCGCCCGTGCCGCCGAGCGCGCTCATCGCGTCCAGGCAGCGCATGGCCTCCTGGTAGAGGCGGCTCACACTGTCCGGACTCCAGCCGGGTCCGGCCGCGCCGACCGAGACGGGATGGCCGAGCAGCGGGGCGAGTTCGCCGGACACCGCCTTGGCGGCGGCCGACGCCTCGACGCCCGGCAGCAGCAGGACGACGGAGTCGCCCTGCACGGTCTTCAGACCGCCCAGCCGGTACGCGTACGAGGAGGCCCACACCACGGCCCGGCCCTGCTCGCCGCCCTCCGGCCGGGCCACCACCAGGACGTGCGGCTTGCGCAGATCGATGCCGAGGCGGCGGGTGCGCTGGGCGATCTGCTGCGGGGCGTGCTGCGGCTCGGCGAGCAGGTCGTCGAGCAGGTCGTCGCGGACCGGGCCCTCGGCGACGGCGGTGGAACGCTGCATCAGGAGCAGGAAGGCGACGGACTGGGCGGCGAGTTCGAGCAGTCGCTCGTCCTCGCCGGTGAGCGGGGTCGCGGCGCGGACCACGAGCACGCCGAGGTCCTCGGGGCCCGCGATGACGGGCGCGACCCAGGTCCGGTCCTCGTCCCCGGGGCCACGGTCGAGTCCGCCGACGGGCCCGTTGCCGATCCCGCCGCCGAGTGCACCGCCGATCCCGTACCCGGGGCCGGGCGTAAGACCGCCGACGACACCGCCGACGACACCACCGGCGAGACCGGCCGGGTACGCGTCGCCGGTGCCCGCCATGCCTCCGGTGCCGTACGGTTCCCCCGCCTCGTACGGTTCCCCCGCCTGGTACCGGCGGGTCGCCGGGGCGGCGGGGGTGCGGACCGGGCGGCGGCCCGCGTGGGCGTCGAGCGATGCCTTCGCGACCGCGTCCTCGTCGAGTCCGGGCAGCGTGCCGGTGGCGGCGAGGGTACGGCCGCCCGGGTCGCGGATGACGACGCAGGCGTCCAGGGCGTCCCCGGCGGCCTTGGCGACGCCGAGCAGATCGCCGCCGGACAGCACCAGGTTCATGATCCGGCGGTGCGCCTCGCCGATGTACCGCATCCGGGTGAGCGCGGTGCGGGCGCGCGAACTGTCCTGTTCGAGTTCGGTGACCTCGGCCCTGGTCTGGTCGAGGAGTCCGGCCTTCTCGGTGGCGACGGCCGCGAGATCGGCGAGCGAGGCGAGGAGTCCCGCCTCGCCGTCGCTGAACCGGCGGGTCCTGCGGTCGGCGCCGTAGAGCAGGCCGATGACGGTGTCGCCGACCCGCAGCGGTACGGCGAGCGCGCCGCGCAGCCCCTCCTCGCGGACGGCCGCGTCGACGTCGGCGAGGTGCGGGAAGCGCTCGTCGGTCAGATAGTCCTCGGTCCACACCGGCCCGCCGAGGGTGTGCACCAGGGCGCCCAGGCCCTCCGGGTGCGGGGCGGCTTCCGGCCGCCCCATGCCCGTACCGGCGCCCAGGTCCATCCCCGTACCGAGGTCCGTCCCCGTACCCGTACCCGGACCCGTACCCGGACCCGTACCCATGCCCGTACCCATGTCGATGCCCATGCCGGTGGCTTCGGCCGCGCGCTCGGGCGGGTCGAAGACGCCGAGTCCGCCGTCCGCGTGGTGCAGCACCCGGACGCCGAAGGCGTCCCGCAGGGTGACGCAGGCCAGGTCGAGATCGAGGAGGCGGCGGGCCCGGCGGACGATCAGCCGGAGCAGGTCGTCGAGTTCATAGGGGTGGGTGAGGTCGCGGGCGGTGTCGGCGAGGGCGTCGAGTCCCGCCTCGCGCTGCTCGCGGCGGGCGAGCGACTGGCTGACACCGGTCGCGAGGTGCACCGCGCGTGCGAGCCGCGCGAGTGCCTCGGGGGTCCGGCCGGCCGCCTCGGCACCGGCGAGGAGTTCGGCGAAGTGCTCGGGCGGCGCCTGCCGGGCGAGCAGTTCCAGGACGGCGAGGGCGTCCATGTCCGCGCCGTCGCTCTCGTCCGCGCCGTACCTGGACATGCCTCAACCCCCGCTGCCGAGCAGTGCCGGACGCCGCCGTGGGCATCCGGACCGCACGCCGAACCTAGATCCGCCGGGCACGGCGGTCAACGGTGAGATCGACCACTTCATGACCCTTCGCGCCCCTTCTGCCGCATCCGTACCCGGCCAGTGTGCCGGGGCCACCGCCCGGAGCGGGTCACACAGTGCCGCGGGCACCTTGCCCATCGCGGGGTGGAGGCGTGAGCGTGGGCCGGGACTCGTCCGACGGTGCGTCAGAACCGGGTCGCGGTGTCCGCTTCCGGGTACCCCGGGAGCGCCGACCTCGGGGTGCCCGGTCCGGTCGCCGCTCCGCCGTCCGGCGGGCGGCTCAGACCGCCGCACCGACGGCCGCCGCGCCCGCGAGGGCCGGCCTCGGCGCCGACGGGCGGTACGGGGCCACCGGAGGCAGCGAGACCGGCTGAGCCTGGGCCTGGGTCTGGGGCTGCATCTGGGTCGGGGCCTGGGCCTGGGGGTGGGACGCCGGACGGGGGGCGGTACGGGGCCGCGAGCCCTGCGCCTGCGCCGGAACCCGGGGCCGCGCCGAGTCCCGTACGGTCAGCAGCGAACGGTGCAGTCGGCGCAGCCGGGCCGAGGGCTCCCGGCCGCCGTCCGCGCGCAGCGCGGCGCAGAGCCGCTGGTGAGCGAGGAGCGCGTCGTCGGTGCGGCCGCAGCGCAGCAGGGCCACCATGAACTGGGCGTGGATCGACTCGTTGAGCGGGTGCCGGGCGGCGAGCACGGCCAGCTCGGGGACCATCTCGGCATGGCGGCCGAGGCCCAGTTGGGCCTCCACCCACTGGTCGAGCACGCTCAGCCGGGAAATCTCCAGACGCTCGGCCTCGGTGCGCAGCCGGGGTCCGGCGTCGACGCCCGCGTAGGGCTCGCCGCGCCAGAGCGCCAGCGCCTCGCCGAGCCGGAGCGCGGCGCGGGCGAGGTCGCCCGCCTCCATGGCGCGGTATCCGGCACCGGCCGCCCGCTCGAACTGCCAGACGTCGTGGGAACCGCCGCCGGTGTCCAGGCGGTAGCCGCCGGACTGGGCGGAGAGCACGGTCTCCGGCGTACGGCCGGCGCCCCCGTCAGACCCGTCGGGCCCGTCGGCACCGGCGGTCCCGGCGGCACCGGCGGTCCCGGCGGCACCGGCGGTCCCGGCGGCACCGGCGGTCCGGTCCTGGGCCTCCGGCAGGGCGGCGGCGATCAGCGCGCGCAGCCCGAGGATGTGCGAGTGGAGTTCGGCGCGCGCGCCGCGCGGCGCGCCGGACGGCCAGATCTCGTCCATCAGGACGGAGACCGGCACGACCTGGTCGGCGCAGGCGGCGAGCAGTGCGAGGAGCTGTCGTGGCGCGGCGGCGGTCGGGGTGACCGACACCCCGTTCTCGCTGACCGACAGTCCCCCCAGGATCCGGACGTCCACCTTGCCCCCTCAGTGTCTGTGCGCGGGATGACCCTGGACGATTAGAAAAGAGACCGCGCGGCATGTCAATAAGAAACCGGACGGTACGGAATCACTGGACCGTTGGGACGGTATTTTTGTCCCATTTAGGCCGACTTGGGGCCATCAACAGGTCGTCAAGGGGTGAGGAAACGTACTCACGCCTCGACTAACAGAACCCGGGGGTATGGTTTCGCACTCGTTTTCAGGCAGCGGTGCGGGCACCTTCCGGCCAGGAGTTCCCCAAAACCGGCACTACGGTCTTCTTTCCGTTCACCATGGCATGCCCTGCGCACTCGCGGAAGCACACACGGTGAAGGCCCGCTGCACGGCAGCGGGCCTCAGAGGTACGGGGCTACGGAGGGGGCGGGGCGCGGGGACGTCAGTGCGGGACGCGCGGGGCCGGGGGGAGGTGGGGGGCCGGGGGGAGATGAGCGGCGCGGGGCACGAGGTGGGAGGGGTGCGCGGTCCCGGGGCCGGGGGTGGCCGGGGTGGCGGATTCCTGAACGCCGGATTCCCCGCCGTCGGGGTCCTCACCGTCCGGCTCCTCGCCGTCGTCACCGAGGGCGCGGGCGCCGCGGCCCGGCTCCAGGTCCAGCATGGTCAGGACGGCGGGGACCACGATGCTGGGAAGTAAATGCTGGTAGAGCGCGGAGGCCCAGCGCTCCATCGAGGAACGGTCGCCCTCGAGGGCGTGGGTCATCAGATTGAGCCCGGCGTAGGCGCCGACGACCAGCGGGGCCACCTCTGCCGGGTCCGCGTGCGGCAGCAGCTCGCCGCGCCGCTTCGCCTCCTGGAGCAGGGCCAGGTTTATCTCGGTCCACTCCCGGTAGGGGCCGCTGCGGTTGAGGTCGTGGCCGCCCTGGTCGAGGGTGAGCCGGACGCTGCCGCTGAGCACCCGGTCGACGGTGAGCCGGTGCGCGAAGACCATGCCGACGTCGACGAACTCCTGGACCTTGCTGGTCTGCGGCGGCGGGGTGGGCACCACCGACACCTGGGCGTCGATGACGGCGTGCGCGAGGTCTTCCTTGGAGTCGAAATGGAAGTAGAGCGCGCCCTTGGTCACCTGGGCGAGCGCCAGGATGTCGGAGAGCTTGGCGGCCTCGTAGCCCCGCTCGTCGAAGACGGCGGCCGCCGCCTCCAGGATCGCCCTGCGGGTGCGAATCGCCCGATCCTGTTTCGCCATGGGAGTCACGTCCCTCTCATCGCGCCCGAACCGGCATCCCGGTGGCCCGAGAAAACAAACCTAGGGGTACCTTATTTTCCGGCAGCTGGAAGATACCCGAAGCCATGTTCGCAGTGAACCCACAAGCCCGCCGACCTCCTCCCATACTGCTCTGACCTGCGACGATTTCGAGCACGCCAGGTAAGAGAACGTCAGGTCGGTGAATCTGGCACCAACCTGACGGTATACCGGAAGCCTGGACTGTCACAGAGGGCGACCAGAAAACCGACCCTCCGGTCGGGGTACGGGCCGGGGCCGGAGCCGTACCGGAGTACGTGCCCCGGACCCCGCGTCCTCATCCCCCGGTGACGACCGCCGAGGCGGTGAGGAGGCCGAACGCGGCGAGGATCAGCAGCGTGCGGATCCGGTGGAGGCCGTTCCAGCGGCGCTCGAAGGCGCCGCGGACGGCGGCCGCCGGCTGGTCGGTCGAGGCCGCGAGGGCGTTGTTGAGCGGGATGTTCCCGGCGGCGGTGACGAGGTGGTTGGCGACGGCGGCCACCAGGCCGGCCAGGACCAGCCACTTCTGGGTGCCGGTGCGGCCGTCGACGGGGACGAACAGCGCGGCGGCCGGGAAGGCCACCACGCCGAGGAAGACGACCAGGAACACCGGCTTCGGCACGTACTCGTTGATCCGCCGCATGGCGGGGACGAACTCCTCGTCCGTGAGCCGGGCGAGGGCGGGCATGATCCCGGTCTGGAAGATCAGCATGAATCCGGCGTAGAGGCCGGTGGAGACGATGGCGAGGGCGAGCAGCAGGGCGGCCATGCGGTCCATCATGGCCGATCAGCTCGCGTACGGGTCGTCGCCGCCGCCGAGGGCGTCGGCCTGCCGGATGGCCTCGGCCAGCTCCCGTACGGAGGCGGAGCGGGCCCGTTCGGCGAGGGTGCCCGCGCGGCCCGCGAGGGACGACAGCGGGGGCGCGCCGGGCACGTGGCCGCCGCGCAGCCGGTCGGCGAAGTAGGCGGCGATGGCGGTCAGTTGCAGACTGTCGTGGCCGTCGCCCCAGATCGGCGCGGTGAGCGCGGCGGTGTCGACGGTGGCGGAGCGCTCGTGCGGGGCGCGGGTGGCGGGGTCGAGCCAGCGGACGGTGGCGGTGGCGACCTTGCCGCGCTGTCCGGGCTTCAGCTGGACGGCGTAGAGCGCGGTGACGGTGTGCCCGGCGCCGATCTCGCCGCCGTCGACGCGGTCGTCGCGGAAGTCCTCGTCGGCGACCTTGCGGTTCTCGTACCCGATGAGCTTGAAGTCGGCGACGGTCCGCGGGTCGAAGGCGACCTGGGCCTTGGCGTCGCGGGCGCGGAGTTCGAGGTGGCCGGGGAGCTGGTCGACGAAGACCTTGCGGGCCTGGGCGGGGGTGGCGACGTAGGTGGTCATGCCGTCGCCCTTGTCGGCGAGGCGTTCCATGAAGGCGTCGCCGTAGTCGCTGCCGACGCCGACGCCGAAGAGGGTGATGCCGTAGCGGCGGCGTTCGGTGTCGATGCGTTCGAGGATGCCGTCGGCGTCGGTGTCGCCGGTGTTGGCGAGGGCGTCGGAGAGCAGCACGACGCGGTTGGTGACGCCCTTGCGCCGGCCTTCGACGGCGGTGTCGTAGCCGGTGCGGACGCCCGCCTCGACGTTGGTGGAGGAGCTGGTGGCGAGGCCGTCGACGACGTCGCGGATCCGGCCTCGGCTGTCGCCCACCCGGCTCATGGGGAGCCGGACCTCGGCGCGGTCGCTGAAGGTCACGAGGGCGACGGAGTCGTCGTCGCGCAGTTCGTCGGCGAGCAGCCGGAGGGACTGCTTGACGAGGTCGAGCCTGCCGGGTTCGCCCATGGAGCCGGAGACGTCGACGACGAAGGTGAGGGCGGCGGGCGGGCGTTCGCCCTCGCTGGGCCGGGTGGCGAGGCCGACCCGGAGCAGCGACCAGTCGGCGGCGTCGCTGCGGGCGCCGTCGAGGGTGACGCTGAAGCCGTTGTCCTTGGGGCGCGGGTAGTCGGGCTTGAAGCTGTTGACGAACTCCTCGGAGCGGACGTCGGCGGGGTCGGGCAGCCGGCCCTCGGCGAGGGTGCGGCGGGCGTAGCCGTACGAGGCGGTGTCGACGTCCAGGGCGAAGGTGGAGAGCCGAGGGGCGGGGGCGATGTCGCGGGAGCCGGGTGATTCCTGGCCGGGCCGGTCCTGGTCGGGGGCGACCTGGCCGGGGGCGGGCGCGGGGCGCTTGCCGGAGGCGTGGTCGGCGCTGGTGCGCCCGCCGTCGGCGCCCGCGCCGCAGCCGGTGAGCAGCAGGGCTCCGGCGAGGAGGGCGGCGAGCGCCGCTCCTGCTGCCCGTTCGGGTCGTCGTCGCATGATCGGTTCCCCCATCTCGTCATCTCCCGTGCGGGAGGCGGCACTTGTGAATGTGACGCGCGAGCGGGCGGGAAGGAGCAGACGAAGGAGTTGCGGATGGATCTCAATGCGGCAACGGCGCCGGGGGCGCGCGGTGGTGGCAGGGATTCGCCATCCTTGTCAACAGGGGTTGTCACCGTACGCAGTCACGTGCGTACATGGAGTTGCACACCGATCGGGCGGGGGTGGTCAGCGGTGGGAGAGACTGCGGGCTCCGTGATGCTCGCGCGATCGGCGATGGGCCGCGCCGGCCCGGAGCCGCAGCGCCCGCCGGGGCGCCCGGTCCGCGGCACCCGCCGGGTCAGCGCGGCCCTGGCAGGTCTGGCGGCGTCGGCGCGGCACGAGTTGCTGACGTTCGACGATCCGGCCGCTTCCGCGTCGCGTGCGATCCCCGAGCCGTTCCTGGAGTTGGCGGGAGCGTGCATGCGGGCGGCGGCGGAGCGGGCCGGGGAGGTGCGCCGGATCGTGCCGCGCACCGCGCTGCCGGTGGTGGCGGGCGCGCTCCGGCTGCCGGGCCGGGCGCGGGTGGCGGAGACCATCCCGTTCAAGATGATCGTGATCGACCGCACGGTGGCGGCGGTCCCGCTCGACCTCGAACTCCACTACAACGGCCTGCTCCTGATCCGCGACCCGGTGGTGGTCCAGGCCCTGGTCCGGACCCACCACACGGCCTGGGACACCAGCCAGGACCTCACCGGCCTCACCCCACCCGCCCGCGACCTCCCCCCACAACTCCGCCCGGTCCTGGACGCCCTCCTCTCGGGCCTCACCGACGAGGCCGCCGCGACCCGCCTGGGCATGTCCCCGCGCACGTACAGCCGCCGGGTGGGCGACCTGATGGCGGCCCTGGGCACGACGAGCCGCTTCCGCGCGGGGGCGGAAGCGGCTCGGAGGGGGTGGGTGTGAGGGCGCGGCGGGTGCCGCTCGCGCTCAGCTCTGGATCAGGTGGATGGTCTGGGCCACGACGATCGCGCCGGAAATCGCAAGAAACACCGCGCCGACCAGAATCGCCGGAACCCGATACCTCTGCATTCCTCATCACGCTCGCCATGCCATTGGATCGCAGATCTCCGGAAACCTTTGACATCGAAAACCAGCCACGAGGCCGAGAGGCGCCGCACCGCATTGACTCAGTTGCCGACGACGACGGCGGCGATGCCGAGGCCCACCGCTGCGACGGTGGCCAGGTCGGCGAGCGGTGACACCGTGAAATGCGTGCTCACCCCACTGCCCTGAGATCGTTTCCTCCGCGACCTGATGCAGTCGTCGACCCGCCCCGCCGCTCGCTCCGCCGAGCTGCCGAAAAGGCCGTCGACGATCGATCCGGCGAATCCCACGGACCGGACGGACTCGTCCCCGCGAAGGAACAGGGTCAGGGTGCCATCCCGCCCGGTGGCCGCGTATCTCGCGGAACTCGCCGGAATCGAGTACGTCGTCAGCGGGTTCACGACGGTGATGACCCCTGCCTCGATCACGACGCGCGATCCGCAGATCCGGCGGACCAGCGGGATGAGCGCGAGGAGAACCGCCAAAACCCCCAAACCGTCACCGTCGACGCCGAAATCCCGCATCCGCAGGGCGCACCCCGCGGCGGCGGCGATCGCCCCCAGGGGAAGCACGACGGAGAGAATCCGGTAGGACCCTCGCCAGAGAACTTCCCTTTTCGTTCCGTTCGTCCCAAGAGAGAACGCGAAACTCCCCATGGCCTCCCCCAAGGCACGTGATGTTCGGGTCCGTCCCCACGGACCGTCCCCACAGTATGGCGCGTCCAGTTCCACGCGATCATCGATCTCGACACCCTGGAACAATCTCCAGGGGCCGCTCCCGCCGGGGCACGACCACGACCGTCACGCCGTCACGCCGTCACGCCGTCAGGACACGATGTCCTTCCGCGCGAACCCCCTGAACGCGAACGCGAACAGCACCACCGCGTACGTCACCGAGATCGCCGCCCCCTTCGCCATGCCCGACCACTCCAGCTGGGGCTGGAGCGCGTCGATCCACGAGTACTGCCAGTGGGTCGGGAGGAAGGCGCGCCAGTCGCCGAGGGCCGTGACGGCGTCCAGGACGTTGCCGACGATCGTCAGGCCGACCGCGCCGCCGACCGCGCCCAGGGGGGCGTCGGTGCGGGTGGAGAGCCAGAAGGCGAGGCCCGCGGTGGCGAGTTGGGAGACGAAGACGAAGGCCACCACGATGCCGAGGCGCAGCAGGGCAGTGTCGGCGGGGAGTTCGCCGCCCGTGGGGATGCGGAGGGGGCCCCAGCCGTAGGCGAGGGTGCCCGCCGCGAGGGCGACCAGGGGGAGGAGGATCATCGCGGCGGCGCTCAGGCCGAGGGCCACGGCCAGTTTGGACCAGAGCAGCCGGGCGCGCGGGACCGGGGCCGCGAGGAGGTAGCGGAGGGAGGACCAGCCCGCCTCCGAGGCCACCGTGTCGCCGCAGAACAGGGCCACCGGGATCACCAGGAGGAAGCCCGCCGAGGCGAACATGCAGGTCGCCACGAAGTTGGCGGCCGAGTCGGTCGCCGTGTCCATCAGGGTGATCCGGCCGGTCTCGGAGCCGTCCGGGTCGCCGCCGATCGCGAAGGCGACGATCAGGACGAACGGCAGGGCGGCCAGGATCAGGCCCATCACCAGGGTGCGGCGGCGCTTCAGCTGGCGCACCGCCTCCACCCGCAGGGGCAGGGTGCGGCCGGGGGCGTAGCCCGGCGCGGTGACAGCGGGGGCGGGCGCGGGGGCCTGGGCGGCGGTCATGCGGTCTCTCCTCCGATCAGGGTCAGGAACGCGTCCTCCAGACGCCGGTGCGGGCCCGCCCCGGTCACCGGCACGTCCAGGCGGACGAGTTCGGCGATGAGGGCGGTGGCGGTCCGGTCGGTGAGGCGGACCAGCAGGCCGCCCTCCACCCGTACCGCGTCCAGCTTCGCCACGATCTCGTCCGACACCGGGCCGTCGACGGTGACGAGCAGGGTCTCGCCGTTGCCGGTGATCTCGGCGACCGGGCCCGCCTGCACCAGGCCGCCGCGGTCCATCACCACCAGGTGGGTGCAGGACTGTTCGACCTCGGCGAGGAGGTGGCTGGAGACGATGACGGTACGGTCGCCCGCCGCGTACCGGATCATCACCTCGCGCATCTCGCGGATCTGCGGCGGGTCGAGGCCGTTCGTCGGCTCGTCCAGGATCAGCAGGTCGGGCAGGCCCAGCATGGCCTGGGCGATGGCGAGGCGCTGCCGCATGCCCTGCGAGTAGGTGCGGACGGAACGTTCCAGCGCGCCGCCCAGGTTGGCGATCCGCAGCGCCTCGTCGAGGTGGGCGTCCTCGGCGGGGCGGCCGGTGGCCTGCCAGTACAGCTCCAGGTTCGCCCGGCCCGACAGGTGCGGCAGGAAGCCCGCGCCCTCGACGAACGCGCCGACCCGGGACAGCACCGGCGCGCCCGGCCGGATCGCCTGGCCGAACACCCTGATCTCGCCCTCGTCCGGGGTGATCAGGCCCATCAGCATCCGCAGGGTGGTGGTCTTGCCCGCGCCGTTGGGGCCGAGCAGGCCGAGCACCTGGCCCTGTTCGACGCGGAACGACAGGTCGCGGACGCTGTAGCGCTCGCCGCCCGCGTACTTCTTCGACAGGCCGGTGATCTGCAGCGGCACCTCGGCGAGCGCCGGGTCCGGCGCGGGCGCGGCGGTCCGGCGGCGGGCGGTCAGCAGCAGCGCGGCCGCGACGCCGAGGCCGATCAGCGGCAGACCCCACACCCACCAGGGCAGCCCGGCCGCCTGGGTGGTGACCGCGGGCGCGGTCGGCACGGTCAGCGGGCCCTCGACGGCGGCGGTGTACGTGGCGGGGGCGACCGGCGACGCGTAGCCGAGGTCGGTCGCGGAGAGCACCAGCCGCAGCCGGTGGCCGGCCGCGACCTCGTGGTCGATCGCCGGGAGGGTGAGGTCGACGGTACGGCCGGGTGCGGCGGCGCCGTCGATCCGTACCGGGGTGACGAGCTGGCCGGGCAGCACTTGGCGGCGGCCGTCCGGGCCCACGTCGTACACCTTGGCGAAGAGCACGGCGGCGCCGTCGGGCGCGGTCGAGGTGACCTTGACGCGGACGGTCGGCGAGCCGGTGATCCGCAGCGGCGTGGCCTGGGGGCGGGCGTCGAAGGCGGCGAACTGGCCCGGGAAGTCGAGGGACAGGCCGACACCGAGCGAGGAGAACTGCGCCAGACCGCCGCCGAGGCCGGGCACGGCGGAGATCGCGGGCGGGTTGGCCCCGGCGGGGTTGGCGAAGGTGGCGGAGGCCGAGGCGGAGCCCGTACCCGAGCTCGTACGGGCAGCGGCGCCGGTCGGCGTGAGGGGGACGCGGACCGGGTCGCCGGCGAGGCCGGGGTAGCGGTCGGCGGTGGCGCCGCGCAGGGTGGCCCTGCCGTCGGTGGAGTCGACTCCTCCGGTACGGCTGACGCGGAACGCCGGGCCGGTGTCGGCGGCCGCGTCCTGCTTCAGATAGCGGTCGAACCAGGCGCCGATCCGGCCCTCGACCCGGTCGGTCTCGCGGTCGCCGCCGTCGTGGCCGCCGGCCGTCCAGTCGACGGCGACGGGCGCGCCGTTGGCGGTGAGGGCCTTGGCCATGGCGTCGGACTGGCCGAGGGTGAAGAGCGAGTCGGTCTGGCCCTGCACGATCAGCGCGGGCACCTTGATGCGGTCGCCGACGGCGGACGGGCTGCGGGCCTCCAGAAGGGCGCGGGCCGCGGCGTCGGGACGGCCTGAGACCGCGACCCGTTCGTAGAGGGCGCAGACCTCGGGGCTGAAGCGCCCGCACGCACCGGCCTGAGACTTGTCCTGGGGCCCACTCCTGCCCTCCGTCGGGCCCGCCCCGGCGGAGAAGAAGATCCCCGCCCACAGCTTCTTGAAGACGCCGTCCGGGAACAGCGCGTCGGCGAGGTTCCAGTACGTGATCTGCGGGGCGATCGCGTCGACCCGCTGGTCGTGCCCGGCGGCGAGCAGCGAGACCGCGCCGCCGTACGAGGCGCCGGTGACGCCGACCCGGGGGTCGCCCTTCTTGTCGAGCTGGACCTCGGGGCGTGCGGCGAGCCAGTCGATCAGCCTGCTGACGTCCTTGACCTCGCGCTCCGGGTCGTTGAGCCCGATCCGGCCGGTGGAGGCGCCGAAGCCGCGCGCCGACCAGGTGAGGACGGCATAGCCGTCGCGGGCGAGCCGTTCGGCCTGGGCGCGGACGTCGTCCTTGGAGCCGCCGAAGCCGTGGCCGATGAGGACCGCGGGGCGGCGGCCGTCGCCGCCGGAGGTGAAGTACGAGGTGTCGAGCCGTACGCCGTCGAGGTCGAGCATCCGGTCGGCGCGGCGGACGGACGCGGTGTCGTCGGAGGCGACGGCGGTCCAGGTACCGGCGCCGCCGACGAGCACGGCGAGGACGGCGCCGAGCGCGGCCCACCGCGGAAGGCCCCTCCGGGGAAGTCGCAGCTGCATGTCATCGAGCCTAGGCGGCCCGGGTGGGCGGACACGCATGCCCCGGGGCGGAACTCGGCGGCCTCCTTCGGGCGTACGCGGTAGCGTCGGCGTACACCAGACGCGGTACGCGGAGGCTTCATGGGCGGCTTTGAGATCCGGCGGGCCACCACCGTGCCCGAACTCCTCGCGGCGGCACCGCTGTACGACGCGCCGCCGCGCCCCGAGTGGGCGGCGGCGTTCCTGGCGGCGCCGGGGCACCTCATGCTGATCGGCCACGCGCCGGACGGCTCCGTCGCGGGCTTCGTCTCCGGCATCGAGATGCGCCACCCCGACAAGGGCGTCGAACTCTGTCTGTACGAGCTGTGCGTGGCCGAGGCCCACCGCCGCCAGGGTCTCGGCCGCGCCCTCACCGAGGCCCTCGCCGCCGAGGCGCGGGCGCGCGGCTGCTACGGCATGTGGGTCGGCGTCGACCTGGACAACGAGGCGGCGCTGCGCACGTACACGGCGGCGGGCGCGGTCGACGAGGGCACGTTCACGATGCGGGGCTGGACCTTCCCGCCGGACGCCCCTTAGGTCGTGTCCGGCCGCTCGGGGAGCGGAACGGGTCCGGCCCCCGGCGCGCGTCGGAACGCGCACCGGGGGCCGGACCTTCAAGAGATCACGGGAGACCCGCCTCGCTCAGTGGTTGCGCGGGAAGCCGAGGTCCACGCCCGCCGGGGCGTCGGACGGGTCCGGCCAGCGGGTCGTGACGACCTTGCCGCGGGTGTAGAAGTGGATGCCGTCGTTGCCGTAGATGTGGTGGTCGCCGAAGAGCGAGTCCTTCCAGCCACCGAAGGAGTGGTAGCCCACCGGCACCGGGATCGGCACGTTGACGCCGACCATGCCCGCCTCGACCTCCAGCTGGAAGCGGCGGGCGGCGCCGCCGTCGCGGGTGAAGATCGCGGTGCCGTTGCCGAACGGCGAGGCGTTGATGAGGGCCAGGCCCTCCTCGTAGGTGTCGGCGCGCAGCACGCAGAGCACCGGGCCGAAGATCTCGTCCTGGTACGCCTTGGCCGTGGTCGGCACGTGGTCGAGCAGGGAGAGGCCGATCCAGTGGCCGTTCTCGTGGCCCTCGACGGTGTAGCCGGTGCCGTCCAGGACGACCTCGCAGCCCTCGGCCGCCGCGCCGTGCACGTAGGAGGCGACCTTGTCACGGTGGACGGCCGTGATGAGCGGGCCCATCTCGGAGGTCGGGTCGTTGCCGGGGCCGATCTTGATCTTCTCGGCGCGCTCGCGGATCTTCTGCACCAGCTCGTCGCCGATGGAGCCGACCGCGACGACCGCGGAGATCGCCATGCAGCGCTCACCGGCGGAGCCGTACGCCGCCGAGACCGCCGCGTCGGCGGCCGCGTCGAGGTCGGCGTCGGGCAGCACCAGCATGTGGTTCTTCGCGCCGCCGAGCGCCTGCACGCGCTTGCCGTTGGCGGAGGCGGTGGTGTGGATGTGGCGGGCGATCGGGGTGGAGCCGACGAAGGAGATCGCCGCGACGTCCGGGTGCGCCAGGAGGCGGTCGACGGCCACCTTGTCGCCGTGCAGCACGTTGAAGACGCCGTCGGGCAGGCCCGCCTCGGCGAGCAGCTCGGCGATCTTCATCGCCGGGGACGGGTCCTTCTCGCTCGGCTTGAGGACGAAGGTGTTGCCGCAGGCGATGGCCAGCGGGAACATCCACATCGGCACCATGGCCGGGAAGTTGAACGGGGTGATGCCCGCCACCACGCCGACCGCCTGGCGGATCGAGGCCACGTCCACCCGGCTGGAGACCTGGGTGGACAGCTCGCCCTTGAGCTGGGTGGTGATGCCGCAGGCCAGGTCGACGATCTCGAGGCCGCGGGCGACCTCGCCGAGGGCGTCGGAGTGGACCTTGCCGTGCTCGGCGACGATCAGCTCGGCGATCGCGTCGCGGTTGGCGTCGAGCAGCGCGCGGAAGCGGAACAGGATCGTGGTGCGCTGGGCCAGCGAGGAGGTGCCCCACGTCTGGAACGCGGCCTTGGCGGACGCGACGGCGGCGTCGACCTCGTCGACGGAGGCGAGGGCCACCCGCGTGGTGACCGCGCCGGTGGCCGGGTCGGTGACCGGGCCCCAGTTGCCCGACGTGCCCTCGACGGTCTTCCCACCGATCCAGTGGTGGACGGTCTTCGTCATTGCGTTGCTCCTTCAGAGACCTTCAGAGATGGCGCCGTCGGGCGGTGACGTGCCGGTCGTACTCCTCGCGGGCCTTGACCGCCGACGGGCGGGTCGACGTCTCGGCCACGGGCACATCCCACCACGCCTGGGCGGGGGGCGCGCCCGACACACTGTCTGCCGTTTCGGTCTCGACGTAGACACATGTGGGAACGGTGGCGGCGCGCGCGTCCGTGAGGGCTTCCCGCAGGTCACGTACGGTGTGGGCGCGCAGCACCCGCATCCCGAGGGAGGCCGCGTTGGCGGCCAGGTCGACCGGCAGCGGCGGGCCGGTGAAGTGGCCGTCGGGGTCGCGGAACCGGTAGTCGGTGCCGAAGCGTTCGGCGCCGACGGCTTCCGAGAGGCCGCCGATCGACGCGTACCCGTGGTTCTGCAGGATCACCACCTTCAGGGGCAGTCGCTCCTGGACGGCGGTGACGATTTCGGTGGGATTCATGAGGTACGTACCGTCGCCGACGAGCGCCCAGACGGGCCGCCCCGGTGCGGCGAGGCAGACGCCGATGGCCGCGGGGATCTCGTAACCCATGCAGGAGTAGCCGTATTCGACGTGGTACTGGTCGCTCGAACGGGGCCGCCACAGCTTGTGGAGGTCGCCGGGCAGGGAGCCGGCGGCGTTGATCACAATGTCGTCCCCGGTGACCAGGGTGTCGAGTACGCCGAGGACCTGGGTCTGGGTGGGGCGGGCGGCGGGGTCCGGGGTGGCGTAGGCGGCGGCCACGGAGCCCTGCCAGTCGCGCCGCGCGGACGACCAGGGGGCGGGGGCCGGGCTGACGGCCGCGGCTGTGGCGGCCGGTGCGGTGCCGGTGAGGGCTTCGGTGAGCGCGGTGAGGGTCTCGCGGGCGTCGCCGACCAGGGGCAGCGCGGCCTGTTTATGGGCGTCGAAGCCGGTGATGTTGATGTTGAGCAGGGTGGCGTCGGGGCGGAAGAGGGTGCCGGAGGCGGTGGTGAAGTCGGAGTGGCGGGTGCCGACGCCGATGACCAGGTCGCTGGTGCGGGCCAGCGCGTTCGCCGGGGCCGTACCGGTGTGGCCGACACCGCCGACGTCGTGCGGATGGTCGAACGGCAGCACGCCCTTGCCCGCCTGGGTGCAGGCCACCGGGAGCCCGGCCCGCTCGGCGAGGACCCGCAGGGCGTCCTCGGCCTCGCTGTACTTGACCCCGCCGCCCGCGATGACGAGCGGGCGCTCGGCGGCGCGCAGCGCCCTTACGGCGGCGGTGAGTTCGGCCCGGTCGGGGCGGGGGCGGCGGACGGTCCAGATCCGCTCGGCGAAGAACTCGGCCGGCCAGTCGTACGCCTCCGCCTGCACGTCCTGCGGCAGCGCGAGGGTCACCGCGCCGGTCTCGGCCGGGTCGGTGAGCACCCGGGCGGCGGCGAGCGCGGCCGGGATCAGCGCCTCGGGGCGGGTGATCCGGTCGAAGTAGCGGGACACCGGGCGCAGGCAGTCGTTGACCGACACCTCGCCCGCCCACGGCACCTCCAGCTGCTGGAGCACCGGGTCGGCGGGCCGGGTGGCGAAGGTGTCGCCGGGCAGCAGCAGCACCGGGAGCCGGTTGACGGTGGCGAGCGCGGCGCCGGTGACCAGGTTGGTGGCGCCGGGGCCGATGGAGGTGGTGACGGCGTGGGTGCTGAGCCTGCGGGACTGGCGGGCGTAGCCCACGGCCGCGTGGACCATGGCCTGTTCGTTGCGGCCCTGGTGGTACGGCATGAGGTCGGCGTGCTCGACGAGGGCCTGGCCGATGCCCGCCACGTTCCCATGGCCGAAGATCCCCCAGGTGGCGGTGATCAGGCGGCGCCGCACGCCGTCGCGCTCGGTGTGCTGCGCGGCGAGGAAGCGCACCAGGGCCTGGGCGACGGTGAGCCGGACGACGCTGCTCATGCGTATCCCTCCGTGTGGTCGGGGTGGAAGCTGATCCGCCAGGCCCGCTCGGGGCCGGGGCCCGCCATGACGTTGAGGTAGTAGAGCGGGTGGTCGGGCTGGGCGATGGACGGGCCGTGCCAGCCGTCGGGGACGAGGACGGCGTCGCCGGTGCGGACCTCGGCGAGCAGCTCGGCGCCGCCAGGGCGGGAGGGGGTGATCCGCTGGTAGGCGAAGCCGTCGCGGCGGGCTCCGGCGGCCCCTGGCCCGGCGACCTCGGGCCCGGCGAGCGGGCGTCCGGCGAGCGGGCGTCCGGCGAGCGGGCGTCCGGCGACCTCGTAGTAGTAGATCTCCTCCAGGACCGATTCGGTGCCGGGGTGGTGCGCGTCGTGCTTGTGCGGCGGGTAGGAGGACCAGTTGCCGCCGGGGGTGATCACCTCGACGGCAATCAGCCGGTCGCAGTCGAACACGCCCGCCGCGGCGAAGTTGCGCACCTCACGGGTGCGGTTGCCGCTGCCCCTGGTCTCCACGGGAACCTCCGGCGCGGGGCCGTAGCGTGCGGGGAGTCGTCGCTCGCACTTCGCTCCTGCCAAAGCGAAGCGGCCTCCCGCACCGGAGGCGATCTGGGCGTGGGCGTCCCTGGGCACGTAGGCGAAGTCCGACACGCTGTCGAACGGGCTTGCGCGGCCTACGAGTTCGAGAATCTCCCCCTCGACGCGCACCGTACCGCCCCCGGACAGCGGAAGCACCACCCATTCACTGTTCCCTGTCTCGAAGTGGTGACTTCCGCCCGGCGGCAGGTCGAGCACGCGCAGCGAGCTGTGCGCCCAGCCGGCCCGGTCGGGGTCGATGTCGAGCGCGTACGGGCCGCGGGCGGCGGTCCCGGCGGGGACGTGGAGCGGGAGCGTGGTGTCCATGATCTGTGCCTACCCGTTGTCCGCCGCCCTCACCTCGGGGTTCTCCCGGGTTCCCGACCCCGAGACCGGGGCGGCGGGCCCGTAGGGGTCGGGGAGGGTGGCGTCGCCCGCGGCGAGCGCCCGGTCGATCTCGTGGGCGTACGGCATGGCGGACGAGCAGGCCAGCCGGCCCGCCACGATCGCGCCCGCCGCGTTGGCCCGGCGCAGCACCGTCTCCAGGTCCCGGTTCGGCTCCTGGCCGGGACCGGACAGCAGTCCGTGGGCGAGCGCGCCGCCGAACGCGTCGCCCGCGCCGAGGCCGTTGACCACGTCGACGGGGAGCGGTGGCACCTCGGCGGTGGTGCCGTCGGCGGCGAGCGCGAAGACCCCCTTGGGGCCCTGTTTGACGACGGCGAGCCGGACCCCGGCGGCGAGCAGCGCGCGGGCGGCGGCGTAGGGCTCGCGTTCGCCGGTGGCGACCTCGCACTCGTCGAGGTTGCCGACGGCGACGGTGGCGTACCGCAGGGCCTCCCGGTACAGCGGGCGGGCGTCGGCGGCGGTGCCGTCCCAGAGGGCGGGGCGCCAGTCGAGGTCGAGGACGGTGAGGGGCGCGGACGGCGGGCGCTCGCGGAGCGCGGTGAGGGTGGCGGCGCGGCTGGGTTCGGCGCTGAGGCCGGTGCCGGTGACCCACAGCGCGCGGGCGGTCCGCAGCGCGGGCAGGTCCAGGGATTCGGGCCGGATCTCCAGGTCGGGGGCCTTGGGGTGGCGGTAGAAGTGGATCGGGAAGTGGTCGGGCGGGAAGAGCTCGCAGAAGGTCACCGGGGTGGGGTAGGCGGGCACCGGGGTCACCCAGCGGTCGTCCACGCCGAACGCCCGCAGTTCGCGGTGCAGGTAGTCGCCGAACGGGTCGGCCCCGGTCCGGCTGATCAGCGCGGTGCGGCTGCCGAGCCGGGCGGCGGCGACGGCGACGTTGGCCGGGGAGCCGCCCAGGAATTTCCCGAAGGTCTCGACCCGGGCCAGCTCCACCCCGGTCCGCAGCGGGTAGAGGTCGACGCCGAGCCGCCCCATGGTGATCAGGTCGTACGGCACGCCCTGGTCCGTCATCGCGGTCACCTCTCGCCTCCGGCCCGGGAAGGGCCCATGTGCCCAGGTCTATCCAGGGTCATGGACGCTGTCAACGGTATGTCCGGACATTCGGACCTGGGTCCGGAGCCGGTCCCGACGACGTCTTGACGGCCTCCGGTGGCGCCCGCAAGGTGGCTTTCATGACGAATCCGTCCGCCGCCCAGGTCCCGTCGTCGCCCGTCTCCTCCCGGATCCGGATCGGTTCCGCCCCGGACTCGTGGGGGGTGTGGTTCCCCGACGATCCGCGGCAGGTGCCGTGGCAGCGGTTCCTCGACGAGGTGGCGGGCGCCGGGTACGGGTGGATCGAGCTCGGTCCGTACGGGTATCTGCCGACCGATCCGGCGCTGCTCGCCGAGGAGACCGCGAGCCGGGGGCTGAAGGTGTCGGCGGCGACCGTGTTCACCGGGCTGCACCACGGCCCCGAGGTGTGGGACAGGACCTGGGCGCACGTGGCGGAGAACGCGGCCCTCGCGCAGGCCATGGGTGCCCGCCACCTGGTGGTGATCCCGTCGTTCTGGCGCGACGACCGCACCGGCGAGGTCCTGGAGGACCGGGTCCTGACGCCCGGACAGTGGCGGTCGCTGACCGGGCTGACCGAGCGGCTCGGCCATGAGGTCAGGGAGCGGTACGGGCTCCAGGTCGTGGTCCATCCGCATGCCGACACCCACATCGACAGCGAGGAGAACGTCACCCGGTTCCTCGACGCCACCGACCCCGCGCTCGTCTCGCTCTGTCTGGACACCGGGCACTACGCGTACTGCGGCGGCGACAGCGTCAAGCTGATCGAGACGTACGGGGAGCGGCTCGGCTATCTGCATCTGAAGCAGGTGGATCCGGCGGTGCTGGCGCGGGTGGTCGCGGAGGAGGTGCCGTTCGGTCCGGCGGTCGCCCGCGGGGTGATGTGCGAGCCGCCGGCCGGGGTGCCCGCCCTGGAGCCGGTGCTCGCCGCCGCGGCGGCGCTCGACGTGGACCTGTTCGCCATCGTCGAGCAGGACATGTACCCGTGCGAGCCGGACGCTCCTTATCCGATCGCCGTCCGCACCCGGCGTTTCCTCCGCTCCTGCGGCGTGTGACCGCTCCGGCCCTTCCGGGGTGACTCATCACGGTGATGACGATGTGTCACGTACGTCATGACCGTCGCTCCTTCGTCACGCATATCTCCATTACGCGGGTTTTTGGTCACAGGCGTTCGACAGGCGCTCTCCGGCCGGGGAAGGCGGGCGTTCTCCGGGCACAGGCTCAGTGATCACCGCTGGGTGATCGCCAGTGAGGTCCGGCAGCTCCCCCGACGGCGCCCCCGCCGCCGCTGCCGGGCACGCAGGAGAGGTGCCACGCATGACGGACAGAAGGCTCTGGACGTACAAGGACATCGCCGCGCACATCAAGGTGCAGCCGGACACCGTCCGCTCCTACCGCAAGCACGGACTGCTGCCCGCCCCCGACGTCGTGGAGTCGGGGAAGCCCTACTGGTACGCGGACACCATCCGGGCCTGGGTCGCCAACCGTCCCGGCAACCGGCCCCGCCGGGACTGACCCGGTCCCGGGACCGGCCGGCCCGGTCTCAGACGCCCTGCCGGGCTTCCTCCCGAGGCGACTCGCGCCCGCCCTCCGACCGATCCTCGTGGGGCGGCGCCGCCGCGGGTGTGCCGCCGCTCTCGCTGACGCCGAAGCGGTCGTGGAAGCGCCGCAGCGGGCCGGGGGCCCACCAGGTGAGGCGGCCGGTCAGCTTCATCACGGCGGGCACCAGCAGGCTGCGGACCACCATGGCGTCCATGAGCACGGCGAGGGCCACGCCCAGGCCGAGCATCTTGGTGTTGGTGACCCGGGAGGTGCCGATGGCGACCATGACCACGGCGAGGATGACGGCGGCGGCGGTGATCAGTCCGCCGGTACGGGCGAGGCCGTGCCGGACGGCGCCCTCGTGGTCGCCGGTGGTGTCGTACTCCTCCTTGATGCGGGAGAGCAGGAACACCCCGTAGTCCATGGAGAGTCCGAAGGCGACGCAGAACATGAGCACCGGCAGGGTGGTCTCGATGTCGCCGGTGGAGGTGAAGCCGAGCAGGCCGGAGAGGTGGCCGTCCTGGAAGACCCAGACGACGGCGCCGAACATCGCGGTGAGGCTGAGCGCGTTGAGCAGCACGGCCTGGAGCGGGATGAGGACGCTGCCGGTGAGCAGGAAGACCAGGAGCAGGGTGACGAGCGCGATGATCGCGGCGGCCCAGGGCAGCCGCTCGCCGATGGCGCTCTTGGAGTCGACCAGGATGGCCGCGGCGCCGGTGACGGAGGTGTCGAAGGGCGCCCGCTCGGCGCGGAGTTCGCCGACCAGGTCCTGGGCTCCGGTGCCGAAACTCTCGCCCTCGGGGACCACGGTGTAGAAGGCGTGCCGCGCGGTTCCGGCGCCGGTGGCGGGGGTCGTGGCGGTGGCGGGTCCTTCGACCCGGGCGACGCCGTCGAGGGCGCTGATCCGGGCCCGGTAGTCGGCGTACTGGGCGGCGGTGGCCGGGCCCTCGGCGAGCACGGTGAGGGCGCCGCCGGGGCTGCCGGGGAAGTCGTCGCGGATCCGGTCCTGGACCACCCGGGACTCTGCGCTGGTGGGCAGCTGGCGGTCGTCGGCGGTGCCGAAGCGGACGCCGAGGAAGGGCAGTCCGAGCAGCACGAGGCCGGTGGCGGTGACGACCGCGAACCAGGGCGCCCGGCGCATCACGAGCCCCGCCGTGCGCGCCCAGGCCGCCCCCTCGGCCGCTCCGGGGGTCGCTCCGGCGGCGGACCCGTCGATCCCGTCCCCGGCCGCCCCTGCCGCCTTCCGGCGGCGCAGCAGCCGCCGCAGGTCCAGGGCGTTGACCCGGTCGCCGAGCAGGACCAGGGCGGCCGGGAGCAGGATCAGGGCGGCCGCGGCGGCGAGCAGCACGACGGCGATGCCCGCGTAGGCGAAGGAGCGCAGGAAGTACTGCGGGAAGACGAGCATCGCGGCGAGCGACACGGCGACGGTGAGGGCGGAGAACAGCACGGTACGGCCGGCGGTGCGCAGGGTGGCGCCGACGGCGGTGCGGGTGTCGGCGCCGGAGGCCAGCTCCTCGCGGAAGCGCCGGACCACGAACAGGGCGTAGTCGATGGCGAGTCCGAGGCCGAGGGCGGTGGTGAGGTTCTGGGCGAACACGGAGACGTCGGTGAGCTCGGTGATGCCGCGCAGGACGGCGTTGGCGCCGAGGATGGCGACGATGCCGATGCCGAGCGGGAGCAGGGCGGCGACGGCGCTGCCGAAGACCATGACGAGCAGCACCAGGGTGACGGGCAGGGCGATCAGCTCGGCCCGCAGCAGGTCCTCCTGGATGGTGGTCTGCATCTCGTGGCGGACGGCGAGCGGGCCGCCGAGGGAGACCTGGAGGGGGCCGTGGGCGCCGCGGAACTCGGGTGCGACGCGCTCCAGGATCTCGCCCGCGGACTTCTCGTCGCCCTCGACGCGGGCGGCGATGAGGCCCCGCCTGCCGTCCTCGGAGCGCAGCGCGGGAGAGCCGGTCCCCCAGTAGGAGCCGGCCGCGTCGATGCCGTCGACGGCGTCGAGCCGGGCGGCGAGGCGGCGGGCCTCGGCGGCCACCCCGGGGGCGTCGACCCCGGCCCGGCCGGTGTCGACGAGCAGCAGCAGATTGGGCTGGGAGGCGGGGAACTCGCGCTGGAGGACGTCGAGCGCGTAGGTCGACTCGGCGTCCGGGTCCTCCCAGCCGCCGCTGCCCATCCGGTCGGCGACCCCGCTGCCCGCGAACACGGCGAGGGCGGTGAGGACCAGGGCGACGAGCAGCGAGAGGCGTGGTCTGGCCGTGACGAATCGTGTCCAGCCACCCGGCGCACCCCCGGCGGGCAGCGCTTTCTTGACTTCGGACATGCCGCGGTGTCCCCTTCACCGTGACCCCGGGTCACGGACCCGCTCACGAGCCCGTGCCGGAGTCGCCCATTGCCCATAGACTGGCAAACACGAGTGATCGCTCGCGTTTCACAAGAATGCGAGCGATGTCTCGTGTTTGTCAAACGCGTTGAGAGAGCTGGGGACAGTCATGTCCGAGACCGCCGGAGCCGTGCCCGAGGAGGCCCCCGAGCCGCGCCCGCGCCGCCGCCAGGCGCGCGGCGAGCGCCGTATCGCGCAGCTGCTCCAGGCCGCCGCGCAGGTCTTCTGCGCCAACGGCTACACGGCGACCAGCACCAACGCGATCGCCCGCGAGGCCCATGTCTCCCCCGGCACGCTCTACCAGTACTTCCCCAACAAGGAGGCCATCGCGATCGAGCTGGGCGAGCGACTGCTCGCCGAGATGCGCGCGGCCCACGGCCAGGCGTTCACGCCCGCGAACCTGGCGCTGCCGCTCCCCGAGCTGCTCGACGCCGTCCTCGACCCGATGATCGAGTTCAACTGCCAGAACCCGGCGTTCCTCGCGCTGATGCACGGCTCCGAGGTCCCCGGCCGGATCGCCGAGGAGCACGACGCCCTGCACGCCTCGCTGCTCGCCAGGGTCGGCGAGCTCCTCGCCCACTACCTGCCCGACGGCACCCCGGCCGAGCACGCCCGGATCGCCGACATGACCTTCGCGATCGTGAAAGCCGGTCTCGCGCTCATCCTGGCGGCGCCCGAGGGCCCGGAGCGGGACGCGATGATCGCCGAGACGAAGACCGTGCTGCACCGCTATCTGGACCCGCTGGTGGGCGCCGCGCTCACCACGATTCCGAGCCCGTGACCTGATCGACCGGCCGCGGCCCGTCGCCCGCCCCGCCCCGCAGCTTCAGCGCGAGCAGCGGGAAGACGAGCACCGACACCATGCCCGCGCCGACCAGCGCGGCCGCCTCGCCCGCCGTCATCGCCTTGTCGTCCACGCCGATGGTGGTGATGGCGACCACCAGCGGCAGCGCCGTGGAGCCGTACAGGACGAGCCCGCCGCGGTCCTTCCGGTCGAGGTCGCGCGGCGCGAGGAACCAGATCGGGGCGCCGCGCACCACCAGGAACAGGGCCAGGAACAGCGGCAGGAGGAGCAGTGTCCGGCCGCCGGAGAGCAGCGAGTCGAGATCGAACTCGATGCCGGTGACCACGAAGAACACCGGCACCAGGAAACCGAAGCCGACCGCCTCGATCTTCTCCAGGATCTGCGGCCCGGACTCGGGCGCGGCGCCGGTGAGCACCAGCCGGGTGATCAGTCCCGCGGCGAACGCGCCGAGCAGCACGTCGAGGCCGAGCGCGGTGGCCGCGCCCAGCATCAGCGCGAGCAGCAGGAAGACGAAGCGGACGGCGAACTGCCCGCTGCTGTGCAGGGTGCGGGCGACGACCCGGGCGAACCAGGGGCGGCGCGGGCGCAGCGCCCACACCACGGCCCCGGCGGTGAGCGCCGCGAACACCGCGAGCAGCGCGGTCGACTCGGCCGGGTTGCGGCCACTGAGCAGCAGCGCCATGGCGATGATGGGCCCGAACTCGCCGACGGCGCCGAACGCCATCACCACCGACCCGAACCGGCCGTGCAGTTCACCGGAGTCGCGCAGCACCGGGAGCACCGTGCCGAGCGCGGTGCTGGTCAGCGCCACCCCGATGAAGACGCCCTTCTCGTACCCGCCGCCGAGCAGCAGTCCGGCGCCGAGACCGAGCGCGAGGGCGATCACCCAGGCCCACAGCGCCCGTTTGAGGGTGTCGCCGCGGACCTTGCCGAACTCGATCTCGTACCCCGCGAGGAAGATCAGCATGGTGAGGCCGAGCTCCGACAGGCCGTCGATGAGTTCGTCGGGCTTCGCCCAGCCCAGCACGTCCGGGCCGACGACGATGCCGAGCAGGATCTCGAAGATGACCAGGGGTACGGGGAGCCAGCGCCCGGCTCCGTAGGCGAGCAGCGGCGCCAGAACAGCGATCGTCATGATCAGGATCAGCGTGGTCCCCGAATGCGACATATCGGGTATTTACCATAAGCTCCAGTCAGCTGCCCTGTCGGTGGAGGGACTTGGAGGTCTCCTGTGTACGACCCGCACCCCCGCACCCAGCCGCCACCCCCACCCCCGGCCGCGGGCCCGGCCGCGCCGCGCCGGGTCGACGCCGTCCGCCCGGGACTGTGGAAGCGCTGCCTGTGGGGCGGTCTGGCGCTCTGGGCGCTGACCGCGATCGTCACGTACACGACCGAGAACACCACCCTGCTGCCGACCCTGATCCTGCTGGGCAGCTTCCTGGTGCCGGCGGTCTTCGTGCTGTGGGCGTACGAGCGGCACGGCCAGGACTTCGGGGTGCCCGCGGTGCTCGGCTGCTTCGTCACCGGCGGGGTGCTCGGCGTGCTCGGCGCGTCGGTGATGGAGTACTACCTGCTGCACCCGTCGCTGTGGATGTTCCTCGGCGTCGGCCTCATCGAGGAGGCGGTCAAGCTCGCCGCCCTGATGTTCGTGGTGCGGCGGCGGCCCTGGCTGCGCGGGGTGCGGGCCGGTCTGGTGCTCGGCGGCACCGTCGGCTTCGGCTTCGCGGCCTTCGAGAGCGCCGGATACGCCTTCAACGCGGCCGTCACCCTGGACGGCATCGATCTGCGCTCACTCCTGGAGACCGAGATCCTGCGCGGGGTGCTCGCCCCGTTCGGGCACGGCCTGTGGACGGCGATCACGGGCGGCGTGCTGTTCGCCTTCCGGCGCCCCGACGGGAGGTTCCGCTTCGCGGGACCGGTGATCGGCGCGTACCTCGGGGTGGCCGTGCTGCACGCGCTGTGGGACTCGATGCACGGGATCGCCCTGTGGCTGGTGCTCCAGCTGACCACCACCGACCTGGACCGCTCACTCTTCGCCGAGGGCTATCTGCCAGATCCGAGCAGCCAGCAGCAGCATCTGTTCACCCTGTTCTCGGTGGGCGGTCTGGTCCTGGTGACAGCGGTGGGGCTGCTGTGGCTGCGGTCCTTGGCACGGCCCGGCCGGGGCACACCCCAAGAAAATACCCCCTAGGGGTAGGGTGGATGGTATGACGGCGTACGGAACCGGCGAAACCGCCGGACCGACGCACCGCCCTCTGAACAGGAGACCGACATGTCCACCACCGTCGTCTACAAGGTCAGCGGAATGACCTGCGGCCACTGCGAGGGCGCGGTCACCGAGGAGATCTCCGCGATCGCCGGAGTCTCCGCGGTGAAGGCCGTCGCCGCCACCGGCGAGGTCACCGTCACCTCCGCCGCGCCGCTCGACGAGGCCGCCGTCCGCGCCGCCGTCGACGAGGCGGGCTACGAGCTGGTGGGCCCGGCCGCCTGATCCCCGGCAGCCGCCGCGCAGCACCCCGCAGGGCCGTACGGTGACCACGTACGGCCCTGTTCGCGTACGGACGTGTTCTCGCGTACGGACACCCGCATCTCCCCCTGGACCGCCCCATGACCTCCACCACCACCGAGCTGACCATCGGCGGCATGACCTGCGCCTCCTGTGCGGCCCGGGTCGAGAAGAAGCTGAACCGGATGGAGGGGGTGACCGCGACCGTCAACTACGCCACCGAGAAGGCGCGGGTCGAACACCCCGCGGACGTGCCGGTCGCCGATCTGATCGCCACCGTGGTGAAGACCGGCTACACCGCCGAGGAACCCCCGCCGCCGCACCCCGAGCCGGAGCCGGAGTCCGCGAACGGGGCCGGGGCCGCGGGCGGCGGGGGTCCGGTCGACCCCGAACTCGCCGCGCTGCGGCAGCGGCTCACCGTCTCCGCCCTGCTCTCGCTGCCCGTCGTGCTGCTCGCGATGGTCCCGGCCCTCCAGTTCGACAACTGGCAGTGGCTGTCGCTGACCCTGGCCGCGCCCGTGGTCGTCTGGGGCGGGCTGCCCTTCCACCGGGCCACCTGGACCAATCTGCGGCACGGCGCCGCCACCATGGACACCCTGGTGTCGATCGGCACCCTGGCCGCCTTCGGCTGGTCGCTGTGGGCGCTGTTCCTCGGCGACGCGGGCCTGCCCGGGATGCGCCACGACTTCGACCTCACCGTCTCCCGCGACCACGCCTCCGCCACCATCTACCTGGAGGTGGCCGCCGGGGTGATCACCTTCATCCTGCTCGGCCGCTATCTGGAGGCCCGCGCCAAGCGGAAGGCCGGGGCCGCGCTGCACGCCCTGCTGCGGCTCGGCGCCAAGGACGTGGCCGTACTGCGCGACGGCGCCGAGGTACGCGTACCGGTGGGCACCCTCGCCGTCGGCGACCGCTTCGTGGTCCGGCCCGGCGAGAAGATCGCCACCGACGGCACCGTCGTCGACGGCGCCTCCGCCGTCGACGCCTCCCTGCTCACCGGCGAGTCCGTGCCGGTCGACGTCGCCCCCGGCGACCCGGTCACCGGCGGCTGCGTCAACACCTCGGGCCGTCTCGTCGTCGAGGCCGGCCGGGTCGGCGCCGACACCCAGCTGGCCCGGATGGCGAAGCTCGTCGAGGACGCCCAGAACGGCAAGGCCGAGGTGCAGCGGCTCGCCGACAAGATCTCCGCCGTCTTCGTGCCCGTGGTGCTGCTGATCGCGCTCGGCACCCTGGTCGGCTGGCTGCTCGTCACCAGCGACACCACCGCCGCCTTCACGGCCGCCGTCGCCGTCCTGATCATCGCCTGCCCCTGCGCCCTCGGGCTCGCCACCCCGACCGCCCTCATGGTCGGCACCGGGCGCGGCGCCCAGCTCGGCATCCTGATCAAGGGCCCCGAGGTCCTTGAGTCCACCCGCCGCGTCGACACCGTCGTGCTCGACAAGACCGGCACCGTCACCACCGGCCGGATGACCCTGACCGGGGTGCATGTGTACGGGGGCGCCTACGGCGCCGCCGACCGCACCGACGAGAACGAGCTGCTGCGCCTCGCGGGCGCCCTCGAACACTCCTCCGAGCACCCGATCGCCCGGGCCGTCGCGGCCGGCGCCGCCGCACGGGTCGGCGAGCTGCCCGTACCGAAGTCCTTCGAGAACGTGCCCGGGCTCGGCGTGCGCGGCTCCGTCGACGGGCATCTGGTGCTCGTCGGGCGGGCGGCGCTGCTGGCCGCCGAGGAGATCGAGATCCCGGCGGAGGCGGCGCCCGGGGTGGTGCACGTCGCCTGGGACGGGCGGGCCCGCGGCACCCTCACCGTCGCCGACGCGGTCAAGGACACCAGCGCCGAGGCGGTGGCCCGGCTGCGCGGCCTGGGGCTGCGGCCGGTGCTGCTGACCGGCGACGGGCGGGCCGTGGCCGAGCGGGTGGCGGCCGAGGTCGGCATCGACGAGGTGATCGCCGAGGTCATGCCGCAGGACAAGGTCGACGTGGTGCGGCGGCTCCAGGCCGAGGGCCGCACGGTGGCGATGGTCGGCGACGGGGTCAACGACGCCGCCGCGCTCGCCACCGCCGACCTGGGCCTGGCCATGGGCACCGGCACCGACGCCGCCATCGAGGCGAGCGACCTCACGCTGGTACGGGGCGACCTGCGGGTCGCGGCGGACGCCATCCGGCTGTCCCGGCGCACCCTGGCGACGATCAAGGGGAATCTGGGCTGGGCCTTCGGCTACAACGTGGCCGCGCTGCCACTGGCCGCAGCCGGGCTCCTCAACCCGATGATCGCCGGGCTCGCGATGGCGTTCTCGTCGGTCTTCGTGGTGACCAACAGCCTCCGGCTGCGGACGTTCCGCTGAACCGGTCAGCGCATGATCACGTGAATTCACCTACACGTGACGCACAGGACCTTCACAAAGAGATCTAGATCACAGATATTGGGGGGTAACCATCTGGGCTGTTCGCGAGTCTAAGTGGGCGATGCCGAGAACGTCTTGGGGGACGTTCACGGGGATGTCTTGGGGGACGTCCCTTGGCAAGCGCGGCCGGGGCACGTGCACCGGGGAGCTTTGAGCGGCCCTCCCGTACGTACCCCGGCAGACCGCGCGAGCAGGCGCCCGGCCAGGATCCCGTGGGGGGAATCCGCACCGGGATATGGGAGCGCCCCGCCCGTCGACCCGTGGGGGGATCGGCGGCGGGGCGCTTTCGTCTGACCTCGCGCGGCGCGGGGCGCGCGCGTTGCCGCCCGGCGCCGTGGGCGACGGGCGGTGCGACGGCCTCGGGTCAACGGCCTGGGGTCGACGACCTCGGTCAGCGACTTCAGGTCAGCGACCTCGGGTCAGCGGGCGTCGACCGGGAGGAAGTCGCGCTCGACGACGCCGGTGTAGATCTGGCGCGGGCGGCCGATGCGGGACCCCGGCTCCTTGATCATCTCGTGCCACTGGGCGATCCAGCCGGGCAGGCGGCCGAGGGCGAAGAGGACCGTGAACATCTCGGTCGGGAAGCCCATGGCGCGGTAGATCAGACCCGTGTAGAAGTCCACGTTCGGGTAGAGGTTGCGCGAGACGAAGTAGTCGTCGGAGAGCGCGTGCTCCTCCAGCTTCAGGGCGATGTCGAGCAGCTCGTCGGACTTGCCGAGGGCCGACAGGACATCGTGCGCCGCCGCCTTGATGATCTTGGCGCGCGGGTCGAAGGACTTGTACACCCGGTGGCCGAAGCCCATCAGGCGGACGCCGTCCTCCTTGTTCTTCACCTTGTTGATGAAGGAGTCGACGTCGCCGCCGTTCTCCTTGATGCCCTCGAGCATCTCCAGGACGGACTGGTTGGCGCCGCCGTGCAGCGGGCCCCAGAGGGCGGAGATGCCGGCGGAGATCGAGGCGAACATGTTCGCCTGCGAGGAGCCGACCAGGCGGACCGTGGAGGTCGAGCAGTTCTGCTCGTGGTCCGCGTGCAGGATGAGGAGCTTGTCGAGCGCCGAGACCACGACCGGGTCGAGGTCGTACTCCTGGGCCGGGACCGAGAAGGTCATCCGCAGGAAGTTCTCGACGTACCCGAGGTCGTTGCGCGGGTAGACGAACGGGTGACCGATCGACTTCTTGTACGCGTACGCCGCGATGGTCGGCAGCTTCGCCAGCAGCCGGATCGTGGAGAGGTGACGCTGCTTCTCGTCGAACGGGTTGTGGCTGTCCTGGTAGAACGTGGACAGCGCCGAGACCACCGACGACAGCATCGCCATCGGGTGGGCGTCGCGCGGGAAGCCGCGGAAGAAGTTCTTGACGTCCTCGTGGACCAGCGTGTGCTGGGTGATCTCGTTCTGGAAGGTGGACAGCTCGTCCGCCTTCGGCAGCTCGCCGTTGATCAGCAGGTACGCCACCTCAAGGAAGGTGGACTGCTCGGCCAGCTGCTCGATGGGGTAGCCGCGGTACCGGAGGATCCCCTGCTCACCATCGAGGTAGGTGATGGCGGATTTATAGGCGGCTGTGTTGCCGTATCCGCTGTCCAGGGTGACCAGACCGGTCTGGGCTCGGAGCTTCCCGATGTCGAAGCCCTGGTCGCCGACGGTGCTCTCGACCACCGGGTAGGTGTATTCACCGTCCGCGTACCGCAGTACTACAGAGTTGTCGCTCACGTCATCCCTCACCGACGTAGTGCCTCTTCTTCGAGGTGCCCTGACTGTCTCTACCATCCCCCATTTGGCTCAGGAGAGTGCACTCGGGGTCGACCATTGGGCCAAACGGCGGCACTCAGTGCCGCCAACCTGCTCATCCTGCCCCCTTCGCCCCGGTTCCGGAAGTCCTCCGTGATCTTTCACACGAGAGTGCCCCCTGTGAGCCGATGGGCGAGTGCGGTAAAGCGCCGACCGGCCGAAACCGTACGCACCGCTTGGGCGATCGCCTTGCGCGAACCCACCAGGACCACCAGTTTCCGGGCCCGCGTCACCGCCGTGTACAGCAGATTCCGCTGGAGCATCATCCAGGCACTGGTCGTCACCGGAATCACCACCGCCGGATACTCGCTGCCCTGCGAACGGTGGATCGTCACCGCGTACGCGTGGGCCAGCTCGTCCAGCTCGTCGAAGTCGTACGCCACCTCCTCGTCCTCGTCCGTGCGCACCATCAGGCGCTGCTCGACCGGGTCCAGGGCGGTGACCACACCCACCGTGCCGTTGAAGACCCCGCTCGCGCCCTTCTCGTAGTTGTTGCGGATCTGGGTGACCTTGTCGCCGACCCGGAACACCCGGCCGCCGAAGCGCTTCTCCGGCAGATCCGGACGGGCCGGGGTGATCGCCTGCTGCAGCAGCCCGTTCAGCGAACCCGCCCCCGCCGGACCCCGGTGCATCGGGGCCAACACCTGGACGTCCCGGCGCGGATCAAGGCCGAACTTGGCCGGAATACGACGGGCCGCGACCTCCACCGTGACCCGGGCCGCGTCCTCCGTCTCCTCCTCCGCGAACAGGAAGAAGTCCGGCAGACCGGTGGTGAGCGGCGGCGCGCCCGCGTTGATCCGGTGCGCGTTCGTCACCACCCCCGACTGCTGCGCCTGCCGGAAGATCCGGGTCAGCCGGACCGCCGGAACCGGGCTGTCCGGGGCCAGCAGATCACCCAGGACCTCCCCCGCGCCCACCGACGGCAACTGGTCCACATCCCCCACGAGCAGCAGATGCGCCCCCGGCGCCACCGCCTTCACCAGCTTGTTCGCAAGCAGCAGGTCCAGCATCGACGCCTCGTCGACCACCACCAGATCCGCGTCCAGCGGCCGGTCCCGGTCGTACGCCGCGTCACCGCCCGGCTTCAGTTCGAGCAGCCGGTGCACGGTCGACGCCTCCGCCCCGGTCAGCTCCGCGAGCCGCTTCGCCGCCCGGCCCGTCGGCGCCGCCAGCAGCACCTTCGCCCGCTTCGCCCGGGCCAGCTCCACGATCGACCGCACCGTGAACGACTTCCCGCAGCCCGGGCCGCCCGTCAGGACCGCGACCTTACGGGTCAGGGCGAGGCGGACCGCCTCCTCCTGCTCCGGCGCGAGGGAAGCCCCGGTCCGCTCCGCCAGCCACGCCAGCGCCTTGTCCCAGGCCACGTCGCGGAAGGCGGGCAGCCGGTCCTCCGGCGCCGTGAGCAGGCGGCGCAGCTGGGCGGCGAGCGACAGCTCCGCCCGGTGGAACGGGATCAGGAACACCCCCGTCACCGGCAGCCCCTCCGGGCCCGGCACCCTCTCCCGTACGACCCCCTCCGGATCCTCCGCGAGCTCCCCCAGACAGTCGATGACCAGCCCGGTGTCGACCTGGAGCAGCTTCACCGCGTCCGAGATCAGCCGCTCCTCCGGCAGGAAACAGTGCCCCTGGTCGGTGGACTGCGACAGCGCGAACCGCAGCCCCGCGCGGACCCGGTCCGGACTGTCGTGCGGGATGCCCACCGCCTGGGCGATCCGGTCGGCGGTCAGGAATCCGATGCCCCACACGTCGGTCGCCAGCCGGTACGGCTGGTTGCGCACCACGGAGATCGAGGCATCGCCGTACTTCTTGTAGATCCGCACCGCGATGGAGGTACTGACCCCGACCCCTTGGAGGAAGACCATGACCTCCTTGATCGCCTTCTGCTCCTCCCAGGCCGCACCGATCAGGCTGGTCCGCTTCGGGCCCAGCCCCGGCACCTCGATCAGCCGCTGCGGCTCCTTCTCGATCACATCGAGGGTGTCGGTGCCGAAGTGATCCACGATGCGCTCGGCGATGCGCGGGCCGATGCCCTTGATCAGACCCGAGCCGAGATAACGGCGGATGCCCTGGATCGTGGCCGGCAGCACGGTCGTGTAGTTGTCCACGGTGAACTGCCGCCCGTACTGCGGGTGCGAGCCCCAGCGGCCCTCCATCCGCAGCGACTCCCCCGGCTGGGCGCCGAGCAGCGCCCCGACGACGGTCAGCAGCTCGCCGGAACCACGGCCGGTGTCGACGCGGGCGACCGTGTACCCGCTCTCCTCGCTGGCGAAGGTGATCCGCTCCAGGACCCCCTCGACCACAGTTCCTTGGGACATGAACCGAAGGTAGCGAAGGTGTCGGACAGCGTGGTGAGGGTGTGGATAACCACCTGTGGACAAGGGAGTGGGGGGAGGTCGGGGGGGGAGGTTGGGGGGTGAGGTGGGGTTGCTCCTCGGGTGCCGTTCTCCGCATGCCGATAATGCGGACGAATCGTAGCGTTTCAGTCATGAGTGATTCCTTCGAGGACGACGTCATGCGGGAGCTCGGCGACGACCAGCTCCAGGAGATCGCCGGCCTGCTCGGCACCGACACCGGCGGAGCCCAGCAGATGGTGGGCGACTCGCTCACCGAGCTCTCCGGCGAACTGCGCTCGGCGGCGGCCGAGCCACTGAGCGCGGATGAGGTGCGGGCGGCGGTGGCGGAGGTGTCGTCGGCCGAGCCGCCGTTGCAGGGGGTGGCGACGCTGGGGGGACTGGTGGGGGGTGGGTTGATGGCGGGGGTGCTGGGGAAGCTGGCGCGGCCGGCGGCGAATGCGGTGGCGAGGAAGACGGGGTTGCCGCCGGCGACGGTGAATCGGGCGGTGGAGATTTTGGTGCCGGTGGTGTTGGCGGTGATCACTAAGCGGGCGGCGGGGAAGAAGGGTGGCGGGCTGGGGGACATCTTGGGGGGCGGGAAGAAGTAGCGGGTGCCGGGTGCCGAGTGCGGGTTGTGGGGTGCGGTCCGGTGTCCGGTGTCTGGTGCGGGGGGGGGGGGGGGGGGGGGGGGGGGGGGGGGGGGGGGGGGGGGGGGGGGGGGGGGGGGGGGGGGGGGGGGGCGGCCGGGGCGCGGCCCCGGCCCGGACCCCCCCCCCCCCCCCCCACACCACCCC